>DYOA01000004.1 GCA_020720785.1 Leptospira biflexa | reverse complement strand
TTGTGGATACAAATTGGTAAGCTGTTGAAAAAACTGAAAATGAATGGTATAAGTATTCCTTTTCAGGATGCGGCTTTGTCTTATCTTGCAATAAAACATAGTATTTCAATCTGGACAAAAGATAAGCATTTTAATTTAATTAAAAGTATTTATCAAGAATTAAAAATATATGGTATCCATTAATGGCAGTGCCCATTCGATACGGGTCCTGAAAATATTATTCTTCTATGAAATCCGTTTTGGCAATGAAGTATCCGTCCACCGAAAATAATTACCGGTGATTGTATTTTAGAATGGTCATTATTTCCATGAAAAATATAATAAAAATGATTGACACCTTCCCGGACAAGGGAAGAATATCGCAGAAGCGGATTCTGACCGTAAAATGAGGAATAAATAATGGGAAAAAATGTAAAAAAGATGATTTGCTTTATTGAAGATTATATTTTCTGGGACGATACAATCCATGCACATGCGGTTAAATTCCATGATCGCTATTCCATATATCCCAATATTATGCAGGCAGGAAAAGAAACCTGGAAAGAAATTGATCATTATGCAAATTTGTTTCATCCGGGACGAATTGAATGGGACGATTTGGCTGGATTGGAACCGGAAGAGATGGAAGAAACCGATGCCGAATCCGAGGAAGAAGAAATAAAATCCCTTTCAGGTTTTGCGACCCTGGATTATTCTCTGGAATTCTGCATTGAGGAAAGTGTCAAAGATAAATATTTTATTCTGTTATATGACGGTAATCCCATTTTTGACGGCGAACCTTATGATTTGGAAAACATGGATGGTGTTACTATTTATAAAAAGATTGCATGAATTCCCTCCGGAGCCGGATGTCTGCTCTTAACGGGGAAGGGTAAACAATGCCCGCAGACCGGCAATATTATTCTTTATTTCCATGCTGATCATCTGTGCAAACATATTCAATAACGTTACTGCATTGCGTTCCGCATCGCCCATGCCCCGGGTGATTTCAAAAAGCCGCTTGGAAAACCCCCGGTTCAGGATCTGCACATTGGAATAATTTTTCTCCAGACTGTCAAGGTTCATTTCATAATCTGAATTTTCCTCCCTGCGGAAATATTCCACCAGAAGATAAGTGGAAATGGAACGGTATGTGGTCTCATCCATACTGGCAAACGGAAGATGAAACCGGGCCATGGGTTTCAGGAAATTCATAATGGGACAGTTGCTGGTGGCCATGATGATCCCGAATATGGAATTTAATCCCTCTTGGAGAGTGGTATTTTTCTGGTAAATTCTCTCTTCGCTTTCCACGGTTATCAGAGTTGGGGAATAGGAAATATCATTTTTAAAGGATTCAATCAGGCACCTCATATTCAGGGCGATGGGACAGAATTCATGGAAAGCCGGATCCAGAGGGCAGTTTTCACAGCGGGCAAAATCCAGCCTCACCCAATCCGGTGTCTGGTTTTGTTCGGTGAGATTGGGGATAAAGGATAATGTAATTTCATCCAGTTCCACATCAAAGATTTTCTTACCTGTTTTTTCATTGGAAATATTGTCAAAAATATAACGGTACCGGATGTTAGCCATACATAAGTATCGGATGAACATCCGGTTTTTTTTACCTATGCCGCCCGGGTTTGGGCGTTTTCCAGATACTTTGTGTGGTAGTATATGGATTCCTGTATGATCCAGGAAACCTGAAAACCATGGGAAATGAATTTACGCATTCTCTGAAAAATGGCCAGTTGAATCCGGACAGTGTTTTTGTAATTCTGACCGGAGACAAAAGGGATTTTCGCAATTTTTTTCCCGCCGGCCAGAATTGTATATCCGGGAGTGGTGAGAAAAGAAGTAAGCTTTCCGCTCTCCAATGCGTCCAGAAATAAATCCACAGACAGATTCATATTCGTCGGATCCATTGTCCTCAGTTTATGGTTGGCACAGGCCACCAGGCGTACATGCAACATTATTTTGTTTTCCATTTTTATCCTCGCTTTATTATAGTTTTACTTATATATGAAAAAATATTGTTCATTTTTTCCCGTAAATAAGAATTTCCTTTAAAAAAAATCAGTTTTTGGAAAAAATAGTTAATTTAATCTGTATTATAAGGATATTCGGTGGATAAATGGGAATAAATGGTTTGATAAGGTGATTTTATTTTATACTTTGACTTGTGGGATCCGCGAATATACCATATTATATCAAATTCAGCAATGAGCAGGTTACAGATATGCTGGCAAACCTGGGAATTACGGACAGAAATAATGTCCTGCTGGTGACCCGGTTATTCAAATATGTGGAGCAGAAAGAAGAACCCAAAGTAAAAGTGGAGAATTTCATCAATGCTCTGACAAAATGGGCGGACGATAATAATTATTCCAATTTCCGGCATGCCCAGAATATCCGGAGGGCACTGGGCAATGTGCTGGGTTATCTGCAGAAACGGAAAATGTGTGATGTGGTCTATGAGGGAGAAACGCTCAAAACCGTGGAATTTCTGGAGTCAGAAAAAAATATGCTCAATGAATACTACCAGAAACTCCAGAAGGAACCAGCAATGCCATTTCCGGATGAGAGTAATTTTCCCTTAAAAATCCCCATGGCAAATATTTTTAATCTCCCGGCATCGGATATTTCCAGAATGAGGCTGGAAGAGGCCTATGAGACCAGGAAAATAGTGAGAATAAACATTGCAGAAACCTCGTCTCATGTTCTGGTCCCTCCGGATTTTTTATACAGCCTCCTGCCCATTGTATTAAGAAAAATCGGGTTTTATCTGTATCCGGGGCAAAAAACAAAAGCTCTGGAGGATGTGGCCCGTCTTCTGAAAGGAATTTTACCGGAAAAAACCATCGACGCGGAAAGAGTAAAAAAGATTTTCTATCAGGAAGAAAGAGAGAATCCGGCTTTCTTCATTCATGCCATTGAGACCATTTTGAGTGTTCTTAAAAATGACCGCGATGATGAAAAGGTCAAACAGCCCCATACTGCCATCTATTTATTGAAATATTACAAAGAAGCGGAGCAGAATGAGGGCAAAGAAAAAGAACAGGAAGAAAATAAAAAAAATGATAAAAAAACCATCCTGAATACAATAAAAAATCTGGATGGGACCATTACAGCCAAAGAATTACAGGAATTAAGGGATGGGAGTCTCCATGGAAAAAAGACAGATACTGCGGAATTTGGAAAAAATTATTCCCCCAACCAGTTTGCGGATTTGATTGATGAGGTCATCCATGAGTATTCCGTGTTCAGCGATGGGGAAAATTCTTCCGGACTCCTGCCTCCCTTGATTAAGCTGGTCTCTCTGGATGGGACAGTGTTTCTGGTGACCCGGGAAAACATTCTGAATGTTTTGGAAAACATGCGGCTGGATGCCTCACTGGAAATATCCTCCCAATTAAAGAACCGCTGGAAAAACCGTTTTGTGGAATTTCGCACCGAATCAGAAATGAGTAATGATCTGGCCTTTGATGATACCATCCTGAAAATTCTGGAAAAAAAATTCAAAGTACTCCGGACATATTTGGATAATTCCCCTATCATTTATAACGCCATAATGGAGAGCCAGGGTATGGAAATCAAAGAAGGGAAGTCCATCATGGATATCTATTTTGTTCCCGGAAAGAATCAAATCCTGCGTCCCACGTACCAGATTCTGGAGCTGGATCGGCTGAATCTGTACCGCAGTGCTTACGGGGCACAGCCGGCGGTATACCGCTTTTTTCTCACGCGTGTCCTGTTATTTTTGGTGAGTTTGTTCAGTCCGTCCGTTACCACCGAATTGCCGGAAGAAGCCGGAGAGGGTGGCGGAAATGCGATGTCCTCTCCGGATGCAGAGGTAAAAGAGGATTCCTCATCCAAAAGGAAAAAAGAAATTTCTGAATTTCTCCAGGTTATCCAGAACACCATCCAGCCCTCCTCCAATAGCAAGGCCTCATTATCTTCTCTGGAAGCGGAGTGGAACCAGAAAATAGGAGAAGTGAGGGAAATTGTCAGAGATAAAGTGGATAAGGCCATTGAAAAACGATCAGCGGATAATTTCAAGATTCTCATGAAGTCCCGTGCAGTTTCCACCCAGTTTATCCAGAGAGAGCTTTCCAATATGGCCATGTCCATGTCTGTCTCCGCCAAATACGCGGATATAACCAACAAAAAAGCATTCCGGGATTACATCATGCTCACAGCCATAAAATATCTTCAGTCAAAAATCAAATGAAATAAAAGCCTTGTCAGGCGAACTCCGGTTTTAATATTTTCTTATGAGTAACGATGTCTGGACACCCAGTGAAGATAAAAGTCTGGAAAAAGATAATGAGTTTGTGCTGGAATCCTATGAGAAGGACAGCGAGGAACATACCCATGTCCATAGTGATTATGACCCATCCCAGCCCATGTCCTTTGAGGAGATCCGCAAGCTGGATGAAAAATATGTTCTTCCTGTGTATGCAAGGATGCCAGTTGCGTTCCAGTATGGCTCCGGAGAATTCCTTTATGATACAGAAGGTATAGAGTATATTGATTTTCTTTCCGGTATTGCCGTGAACTCCTTGGGACATTCCCACCCGGATTTGATTGAAACTCTCGCATCCCAGGCAGACCGTCTGTGGCATACCTCCAATATATTTTTTTCCCAGAACCAGGCCATGCTTGCCAGAGCTCTGGTGGAGATCACATTTCCCGGAAAGGTATTTTTTGCCAATAGCGGTACGGAGGCCAATGAAGCCGCATTGAAAATCATGCGGGCTCACGGGCAGTCTGTGGATCCCCAAAAAAACAGAATTGTGGCCTTGGAAAACAGTTTTCATGGAAGAACCTTTGGTGCCATGTCCATGACCGGCCAGGGGAAGATCCATGATGGCTTTGGTCCCATTGTTCCGGAAATGATCTATATTGAAGCCAATGATAAGGATTACCTGATGGCCGCAGTAGATTCCAGAGTGTGTGGCATTATCATGGAACCCATACAGGGGGAAGGGGGCATACTTCCGCTGGATCGGGAATACCTCCAGCTTGCCCGGGACATTGCGGATGAATTCAATGCCATGTTTACTCTGGATGAAATCCAGACCGGGATGGGGCGCACAGGAAAATATTTTACCTACCAGCATTATGGGATTGTTCCGGATATGCTCACCATTGCAAAAGGCCTGGGAGGAGGGTTTCCCATTGGTGCGGCAGTGGTAGCAGAAAAATTCACAAAGGTACTGGGTTCCGGTGCCCATGGCAGTACGTTTGGGGGGAATCATCTGGGAACCGCCGTGGGCTATGAAGTCATCCGTACCATAGAATCCGGAAAAATTCTGGAGAATGTGGCAGAAATGTCGCAGTATTTGATGGGAGAACTCCAAAAGCTGGCAAAAAAATATCCGGAAATCATCCGGAATATCCGGGGAATGGGGCTTTTGATTGGCATTGTCCTGCCGGAGAGAATGGAAGCCCGGAACGTGGTAAAAAAGGCATTGGAGAAGAATCTGGTCATTGGCCGGGCTGGGAATAACGTTCTGCGGCTGGCTCCTCCGCTGATTGTCCGGAAGCAAACCATCGACCGGGCAATCGAGAGGCTGGATACCTTGATGGATTCCCTGATGGAAGAAACCACCCGGTTTGAGAATTGTCAGGAAAACTGGGCGGGTGCCAATACATGAATTATTATTATCATTAAGGAGGTACTATGAAATCTATTATCTTGGGCGGTCTTGCCCTTGCTGTTTCCGTAATGGGGTATGTGATGCAGATGAAGGTGCTGCTGGTGGTTGGTATGGTTCTGGGGGCAACCGGATTGCTGGGTAGCATGGTTTCTCTGGGAAATGAGAAGAAAAACCGGATACTGGTGATTGCTGGGATTATGGATTCTGTTTCTGCGATTGCCCTGGCAGCATTTTTCTGGATTGCCTTCCCTGATGGGAAAGTGCATGATGTGGAAAAAATGTTCGATGAAGGCTTTGAGCAATCGGAAAATTTTCCTGGAATGAAAGACCTGGAGAGAGAAGCCAGAGAAGCAGAAAAAGAAGCGGAAAAGAAGACCACAAATCTGTAAATGCCGGTTATTATTAGACGCTGGGTGTTTTAAAAGCTAAATTGTTCGTATGAAAAAAGTGTTCATTGCCGGGGCCACAGGCTTCATTGGGATGCGTTTGGTGGAAAAACTGACGGAGAAATATTCCGTCACCGTATTATCCAGAAATCCGTACAAAGCAAAATCCTTCCTGGGTTCCAGGATTGAGGCCATGGCCTGGGAACCGGAAAATCCTTATATGGATTTATCCGATTTTTATGCGGTGATTAATCTGTCCGGAGAAAGTATTGCCTCCGGATACTGGAACGCGGAAAAAAAGAAAAAGATTTTGGATTCCCGCGTAAAAATGACCACGTTTCTGGCAAATTCCATTGCGCATTCCTCCGGAAAGCCGGAGGTTTTTCTTTCCTCCTCCGCAGTGGGATACTATGGGTCTTCCCCGGGAACCCTCTTCACAGAAAAATCTGCCCGTGGGGAGGGGTTCCTGGCCATGGTCTGTGATGCCTGGGAAAAAGCCACGGAAAAAACCGTCCCCAAAACAAGAAAAGTAATCCTGCGCATTGGCGGGGTATTGGGGAAAGACGGTGGTATGCTTTCCAAAATGATTCTTCCCTACCGTTTTTTCGCGGGCGGGCCTTTTGGTTCAGGGAAGCAGTATATTTCCTGGATTCATGTTGATGATGTAAGGGATGGGATCCTGTTCCTGATGGAGAATAAAAAGTCTTCCGGAATCTATAATCTGACTGCCCCCAACCCCGCAAACTCCCGGGAGATTGCCACCGCCATTGGAAAAATCCTGCACCGTCCCAGCTTTCTTCCGTTTCCGGAATTTGTGGCAAAAACCTTTCTGGGAGAAATGGGAAAGGAACTTTTACTGGCGGATCAGTTTGTTCTTCCGGAGCATCTTCTGCAGGATGGGTTTACTTTTCAGTTTCCGCATCTGGAGGAAGCCCTTTCTGATATATTGGGAAAGTAGGGGGGTCGACAAATCCAAAAAATAGTTGCCGGGCGTCTCTCATCGAAGAGAATGCCCCATGCAGGAATGTTTATTTTGCCGTATTGCCAGAAAGGAAATACCGGCGGATATTGTCTGGGAGAGTGAGACAATCCTTGCGTTCCGGGATATTGCCCCGGTGGCTCCCACCCATATTCTGATAATACCCAAAAACCATATTCCGTCCTTGAATGAAGCGGAAGATCCGCAGCTTCTGGGTCAGATTCTTCTGGCGGCTAAGGAAATTGCCCGTCAGGAAAAAATCGATGGGGAAGGTTACCGGATTGTGAACAACATTGGAGAAAACGGAGGCCAGTCTGTGGGTCATCTTCATTTCCATTTACTGGGCGGAAGAAGGATTGGCTGGCCACCGGGTTAGACCATGCAGGATCTCAATAAGAAGTTTGGTGGCATATACCAGGCTGGAATGGTTTTATTCCGCGAAGGGGATGAAGGGGATGAGCTTTTTATCATCCAGACTGGTTCGGTGAAAATCAGCAAAAAGGCAAAAAACGCGGAAACCATTCTGGCTACCTTAAAGGCAGGGGATTTCTTTGGGGAAATGTCCATGTTCACGGATAAAAAAAGATCGGCCACTGCTACCGTGATGGAAAAATCTGAAATTCTCACTTTTAAGAAAACCTCATTCCATTTTATGATTGAACAAAACCAGGATTTTGCCCTGACTATGATCAAAACCATGTCAGAAAGGCTCTACCGGGCGGATCAAAAAATTGGAGAGCTGTTATCGTTCAGTAAGGAGACCCGTCTTCTCAAAGAGCTGGCTTTGTTCTGGCAACGAGAGGGAAAAAAGCAAAAGGAAAACGATTTTCTGATTATTAATTATCTGAATTTTCTGGACCATATTTTCCAGAACGCCGGAATTGATAAAAAAGACGCAAACCATACCATTCTGGAATTGAAGAATAAAAATCTTTTGAATGTACAAAAAGATCACAGCAACGTTATCTACATCACATTCAAACCAGAAATATTCAGTTATATGGAGATTATATAAAAAAAACCGGCACGAGGCCGGTTTTCACAGAATTACTTCCAGACAATACATTCAGCAGGACAGGAATCAATGGCTTCCTGTACGGAGGAAATGTCCCCGTCCGCTACGGCTGCTGCATTCACATCTCCACCGTCGTTATGGCTTTCTGCCAAATCATCCGCATCCAAACGGAAATATTTGGGAACCGTGTCCACGCACAGATTACAACTTGTACAATCGTCTTTGTTTACGCTCACTACTTTTGACATTTTCTTCTCCTGTTTTATCTATAACTAATTAATATCCAACAGTAAATACTGCAAGAGTCGATTGACTACCTGACTATGTTTTTCGCACTGTAAACAAAAAAATAATAATAAGTCAAAAGTAAAATGTCCGTTTTTCATGATTCAGTTCATATTGCCCTGTATAAACCACAGATTCCGCCGAACACCGGAAATATTGTCCGTTTGTGCGTGGGAATCCATGGCAAGCTGAGCATCATTGGAAATCCGGCTTTCCGGATGGATGACAAAAGTCTGAGGCGGGCGGGGATTGATTACTGGGAACATCTGCATCTGGAAATATATCCCCGCTGGAAAGATTTTATTTTGGCAAATCCCAAATCCCGGCTGGTGGTGTTTTCCAAGGAAGGGGAAAGCCATCTCTGGGAGTTCCCGTTTTCAGATAATGATATTCTGATATTTGGAAATGAAGGGCATGGTCTTCCGCCCCGGTTGCTACGGGATTATGCCCAAACCTCTGTCCGAATTCCCATGTGGGGGGAAGTCCGTTCCATGAATCTTTCCAATTCCGTGGCGGTGGCCGCCTATGAATATCTGAGAAATAAGGTTTCTCATAAGAAAATTAAACTGGAAAGAGATATTCCATACCTGAGAAATTATTATAGAAAAAAGTGAGCCGGTGGAAAAATGACAACAGAAAATAAAATCCTGGAAAAAATGATACTGGACTTAGTGGCGGAAAACCTAGTGGCCGGAACGGAAAAAAACTGTGATTATGCCGGTATCCATCCGGAATTTCTGCCGGTTTTTCTGTTTCTGAAAGCCCTCCGGGATCCGGGCGATTATGTGGTGCTCCTGGAAACAGATTCCGATGCGTCTTCTTTTTATGAGATTATTCGTGAGCTGGCCTTGTCCGTGGAATCGTCCGTATTTCAGAATGCATTTGGTTTTTCCCCTTCCCGGTTGGGGATTTTTTATTTTCCGGGTTGGGGAATGATGCCGTTCCATTATCTGAAACCGGATAAGACCCTGGAAGCGGAACGCTCCCGCACCCTGTCCTCCCTCAATTCCAGCGGGTTTTCCAGGCAGATTGTGGTAGCTTCCCTGCCGGGTTTTATTCTGCGTGTTCCGGATAAAGATAAACTGACCAGTAAAATCCTCAAGCTGGATAACGGGCAGAGCATTCCCCGTCCGGAAATTCTGACCTATCTGGAATCCATGGGCTATGTCCGTTCCGATATTGTGGAGATTCCGGGGGAGTATTCCCTCAAAGGGGGAATTCTGGATGTGTTCTGCCCATCCTATGAAAATCCGGTTCGGCTGGAATTTTTTGGGGATGAGATTGATACTATCCGGTTTTTTAATGTGTACAACCAGCTTTCCATTGAAAAAATAAAGGAAATTAAAATTTTCCCCCGGCGGGATATTTATCTTTCGTCAGAAGAAATCAAGGCTCTGGTATCCATGGCAAAAAAATCTCCGGAACTGGAAATCCCTGCTTTTCTGAAAAATCCCGGATCTTCTCCCCAGGGCTTATGGGATGTGTTTGCACTGGTCCAGAACACCGTTCCTTTCGCGGATTATTTGCCAAATTCTTATTGCCTGGTTGTTCCGGACAAGGAGGGCATACTAAAAAAAACACGGATTCTGATGGAAGAAGTCAATCTTTTCTATGAAAAATCCCATGGTATTCTCCGGGCTCCGGTGGAGAAAATGTTTCTGACGGAAAGCGAAATGGAAAGAATTCTGGATAGATCCCATGTTATGGGGCTTCTGTCTCCATCAAAAGATGCAATCCGGGTGCCGGTACGGGAGCAAAAGAAATTTAAAGGGAAGGTCACGGATTTTCTGGATTACTGTGACGATGTGGAAATGCTAAAAAGGAAGAAATATTTCACTTCTGCCAATAGCGCCCAGCTGGAAAGAATGCAGCATATTTTTGAAAACAACACCACATCGAACGGGGATAAATCCATCCTGCTTTTTCCCAGCGGATTAAGGGGGGGATTCTCATCCAAAAATACGGACGTATTCACAGACATGGATATTTTTGGGAAAAAGACCCATTTTCGGAAAATCCAGAAAACCAATACGGAAATCATAGAAAGCTATCTGGATATTAACGAAGGGGATTATATTGTTCATATCAATTACGGGGTGGGGCGTTTTGCCGGCATAAAACGCATGAAGGCCGGCGGTTATGAAAGAGATTTCCTGATTCTGGCGTATGCGGACGAGGATAAATTGTATGTTCCGTTGGAGCAGTTAAAATATGTCCATCGCTATATTGGATCTGTGGATAATATTCGCCTGGATTATCTGGGTAAAAAATCCTCCTGGGAAAAAACCAGGAAGAAGGTCAGTGAGAATATTGAAAAACTGGCTGAGGAGCTTCTGGATATATATGCGGAACGGGAGAATGCCCGGGGTTTTTCTTTCAAGCCGGATAATATTTTTCAGGAAGAATTTGAAGCTTCCTTTCCTTATGAGGAAACAGACCACCAGATCATGGCTATTCATGAGGTGAAAAAAGATATGGAAAGTCCCAAACCCATGGACAGACTGGTTTGTGGCGATGTGGGTTTTGGAAAAACAGAAGTGGCCATCCGTGCCGCATTTAAGGCCGTGATGAGTGGTAAGCAGGTGGCTTTTCTCTGTCCCACCACCGTCCTAACGCTCCAGCATTATAATACCTTTTCCGCCCGTTTAAAAGAATTTTCTGTGAATACGGATTTCGTGAGCCGGTTCAAGACACCCATGGAAATCAAAAAAACATTAGAGCAGATCAAAGAGGGAAATGTGGATATTATCATTGGTACCCATGCTCTTCTTTCTGAAAAAATTGAGTATAAAGATCTGGGTCTTCTGGTTATTGATGAGGAACAGAGATTCGGGGTGAAACAGAAAGAACAGATCAAGAAAATGAAAAACAATGTGGACTGCCTCACGCTCACGGCCACCCCCATACCCCGGACTCTGCATCTGTCCCTGGCTGGTTTGCGGGATCTGAGTCTCATTGAAACCCCGCCTGGAAACCGCAGGAAAATTGAAACTTATGTTACAGAGGAGAATGATGACCTGTTGCGGGAAGCCATCCGGAATGAACTGAACCGGCGAGGACAGATTTATATTCTGCACAACAAAGTGATGACCATTGACCTGGTGGCCTCCCGGATTCGTTCCCTGTATCCCGCCGCCTCCCTGAATGTGTTGCATGGACAGATGGATGATGACCAGATTGAGGAGATTCTGGTTCAGTTTTACAACCATCAGTTTGATATTCTTCTCACCACCACCATCATAGAAAGCGGGATTGATATTCCCAACGTGAACACTCTGGTGGTATTGAATGCGGACGCTTTCGGGCTGAGCCAGTTGTACCAGCTCAAGGGGCGGGTGGGGCGGTCAGACAGGGTGGCCCATGCCTATTTTTTCTACTCCCCGCAGAAAGCCATATCAGAGATCAGCCAGAAACGACTGAATACCATACAGGAATACGATGACCTGGGTTCCGGCTTCAGGATTGCTCTGAGAGATATGGAGATTCGGGGAGCCGGGAATATTCTTGGGAGAGAGCAGAGTGGAGACATAATGAATGTTGGTTTTGAAATGTATCTGGATATGCTGAATGAAAAATTGTCAGTAATGCAAAATAAGCCATTGGAAAATTATGAAGCGAATATTGTCATCCCTCATGATTACTACATCCCGGACACCATGGTCACGGATACACGGCAGAAAATGGAAATTTATAAAAAGATGTCCCGCTGTAAAACCAGGGTGGATCTGGAATCCCTGAAAAAGGAGATGGAAGACAGATTTGGCCGATTGGATGAGCTTATGGAAAATATTTTCTTCTTGGAAATGATCCGTGTCCTGTCCGGGGAAGCCCGCTTTGACCGGGTGGAAAAAAAGGAGGATGTTTATATGGTGACCGTCTCTCCTGAAACGAAGATGAATCTGAAAGTATTCCAGGAGCTACTCCAATCTGACCCCCGCATCCGGCTGTATCCGGAGGATCCACGGATTTTTTCCATAAAACCTTATAACCGGAAAAATGAACTTCGGGAGTTGTCCTCCATTCTGGAATATCTGCTTTAAGAAATTTTGAACAATCTCCAGGAATTTTCCGGAATGTCCAGAATCCCAATGGTAAATTCATCGGCCCGGAAAAGGGCACCGGGATTCAGCACCCGGATATTGTTCCGCACATAATCTTCAGTAAAATGGGTATGGCCTTTGATGATATAATGATAGGCTCCGGATGCGACCGCTTGCCGGAAGAAAATCGCATCATCCCCATGGATAAGCAGAAAATTCTTACCATCCAGTTTCAGCTCATGGAAAGTTTGCATGGGATTTTTTCCCATTTCTGTCAGTTTCCGGTTGATTTCCTGATAAAGTAGATCCGTATTTCCCCGAGCCAGGTACAGATTAAAATCCTGAAAATATTCCAGCATGGAGGGATCTTCCAGATCACCGGCATGGAGGATGGTCACAATCCCTTGGGAACGGAACAATTCCAGTGCTTTCCGGGTGGCTTCCCGATTATTGTGAGTGTCTGCCATCACTCCTATTTTCATTCTGTTTCATTTTTTTACTGCGGTTATAGAGGAAAAGCATAAAAAGAGTCTGGATAAAAAAATAGAAGAAAAAGCCGGCCATGAGATACCCCAGGCTTTCTCCCGCTTTTTTTTCCGCTTTCTGTCGGAAATGCTGCTCCAGCAGGGTTCTTTCCTCCAGAGTAATGCAGGATTTCTTCTTCAATATATCCTCCGCCAGGGGATTCTGGCTGGAAGGGGCGGAAAAAACCGGCATGGCCAGGGTGGGCCATATCAGAAATATAAAAGCAATGGCCGATGGAAGTATCCTGTCCGGAAGAAAATTAAATTTCATGGGGATTCTCCGTGATTCTTAAAAAATGGTAGAATAGAAAATAAAGGGTGTGGTGCATCACCACCGAGCCCATGAGCACCCCGGCCATATTCATTTCTATGGAAGATCCGGATTTGGCCACTACCGGGTGGATGGAGGAATTCCATATTTTCACGGAAAAATAAACCAGCGGGATATTGGCAAAAGCCAGAATATTCCAGATGTGTCCCGTTTTATACCTGTCCTCCCCTTGGGGGATGCTTTTCCCCAGAAGAAAAAATACCAGATAGGAACCCAGCATCAGGGAAAAGGTGACCAGACGGGCATCCTGCCAGTTCCAGAAAACTCCCCATACGGCTTTTGCCCAGAACATACCCAGGAACAGTGCCATGAGTGTGAACGCAACAGACACCAGATTGAAGCGGTGGATTTTCCGGTATCCGCTCCGGAGGGAGGGAAGATCTTTATGGCGGAAAAAAAACCATCCGGAATGGATGAAACTGAGAAAAAATCCCGCAAACGCAGTCCATGCGGCAGCCACATGGAAATAAAAAAGTCTATGGATATTCCCCTGGGTTTTTTCCGGGGATAGCCCCAGAAAAAGGAAACCGGCCAGCAGAATCCAGGCAATGCCCTGAGCCAGAATAAAAATCCGCATACGGTCAATATCCATAAGCGATTCAATCCATAAATAAATTCTTGAAGCGGTAAATAAAGAATCAATTCAGGACAATGAACAGAGTTTACAATTTTAATGCCGGCCCGGCTGTTTTGCCGCTGGAAGTACTGGAAAAAGCCCAGAGGGAACTTCTGGATTTTGCCGGAACGGGTATGTCCGTGATGGAAATCAGCCATCGGTCCAAGGAATTCACAAAAATAAATGATGAGGCCCAGGACCGCCTGCGGGCCATTATGGGAATTTCCGCCGATTATGAAGTCCTTTTTCTGCAGGGCGGGGCGTCCCTCCAGTTTGCCATGATTCCCATGAATCTGGCGGTAAAAGAGTTACCGGTGGACATTATTGTTACCGGAGCCTGGAGCAAGAAAGCCCTGAAAGAGATTAAAAAGGTATCCATCGCAAATATTGTGGCGTCATCGGAAGATAAGAATTTTTCCTATATCCCCAAAGATAATCTCAAATTCAGTGGAGACGCGTCCTATGTTCATGTTACTTCCAATAACACCATCTTTGGTACCCAGTTCAAATCCTTCCCATCCACTGGAAGTGTTCCTCTGGTGGCGGATATGTCCAGCGATATTCTATGCTGTCCCGTGGATGTGAACCGTTTTGGTGCCATTTACGCCGGAGCCCAGAAAAATATTGGGCCTTCCGGTCTGGTGGTGGTCATTCTCCGGAAAGATCTGATGGAAAGGGCTCCGGAATCCCTGCCCACCATGCTCCAGTATCGGACCCATGCACCTGAAAAGTCACTGTATAATACCCCGCCCACGTTTGGAATCTATATGGTGAATCTGGTTTTTGAATGGGTACAGAAGCAGGGCGGACTGGAAAGCATGGCCAAAAATAACCAGAAAAAAGCCCAGATGATCTATGACGCCATAGACAGTTCTTCTGTCTATACCAGCCCGGTGGCCAAAGAAGACCGCTCCAACATGAATGTGGTTTTCCGGGTGAATAATGATGAAGCCCTGGAAAAAAACTTTGTGGAGCGTGCCACCCAGAAAGGATTGATTGGGCTCAAAGGCCACCGCTCTGTGGGGGGAATACGGGCCAGCATCTATAATGCCCATCCCATGGAAGGAGCCCAGGCTCTGGTGTCCTTCATGAAAGAGTTTGAAAGCCAGATCTAATCTTGTGCACCGCATCCCGGTTTGATTTTATAAATCCGGATGCGGTTATCCAGAAAATCAGAGGAAGCCAGATAGCGGTTATCCGGGGAAATATCCAGTCCGGTGGGCTGATTTCCCCCTTGGATATGTCCTTTTACGGAAAAATCCGATGTGTTGACGAAGTACAACCTCCCCAACTCCAGCCCGGGTTCGGTATATCCTTTGGGATTATTGGGTCCCCGGCAGGATACAAAAAGGGTTTTTTTATCCTTGGATAAAACAATCGTATTGGGCTTATGATAAACGGGAATTTTGGCTATACTCTGGAATTTGTTCAGGTCAATGACCTCGACCATGGAATGGGCCATATTGGAAATGAACGCAATATTTCTTTCCTCATCCACCACAATATGTCTCTGGCTTCCCGGAGTGCCGGCTTCTCCGTCAAATTTTTTTGTTATCATGTTGAATCTGACCAGTTTTCCTTTCTGGTCTTCATCCGAGTTTTTGCCATACTGGGCAATATACAGATATTTTTTATCACCGGAAAGGGCAATTCCCCGGGGATGACCCAAAGCAGGCAAGTGCCATAGAAAGCTGTATGTATCTTTGGACAAAACCGATATGTTTTTTCCGCTCCAGTTGGTTACGTAAAGATAGGGAGAGTTATCCATGGAATAGAGTATTTTTGGCATGGAAGATTTCACCGGAATGGTTTTCATATATGCATGGGTTTCCGGATTGAAAACATGGACCAGACCGGTGGACATCTGTGATACCCACAGTTCCGTCTGCCCGGAGCGGGGGACAATCCAGGTCTCCACAAAACCAAATTTTTTATTTGCGGTATAGCGGGCGGGAACCTGGAGCCGGTGTCTTGCTCCGGTGTGGGTTTGGATCATATCCACACCGGCATCATATAAAAGAGGGACGGCGATGGTATTTTCATCAGTGAAACGGATGCTTTTGGGCAGCTTCCCCGTGGCCAGAGTATGGGAAAAGTCCAGACAGGGATTTTCCTGTGGGATTTGGATGAGAGGGGGATTCCCATCCCCATGGACTTTGCGGTATGCCTCCGGATTAAAAACAAAAGATCGGTTTTTATCTGCGACCTGGAATGCAATGGTATGGTTAGCGTAAACCCCGGAAAACCGGATTTGGGTCAGTTCCTTATCTTTTTTCATTATGGTATAAGGAATCTCCTTCCCATCCGCCTGCCTCAATTGGGCTCCTTCTCCAGGATGGAGGCAAATCTGTACGTCCGGGGGAACCGCAAGGGCTGGCAGAAAGGGAAACGCGAAAATAAATAAACGTGCCGTTATTTTCCGGAAGCGGGTGGATAATTTTATCATGAGTCGGTAATAAAAAAATGTTTTCAGAGTACAATTCCTTTTTTATCAAGTCCTATGCGAAAAACCATTTCTGTGATTCTGTCTCTTGTGACGTTTTTATTGCTACTGCTGGCGGCAGTTTCCTGGTACCAGAGAAGGGAAAAACCATCCCTGGAAATTACCATACAGAACCTGCATCCATCGCCCCTGCATGTAACATTTGCTTATTCTGCGACCAATGCTAACCGGTATTCTGAAAAATATTATACCCTGGATACCATGTTTTATAAAAACCAGCAAGTGGATCATTCAGTGGTGGAGATTTCCTCCCTGGAGTGGCTGGATTCTGGGTTTAAGGAAAATCCGGAAATCCTGGCTACCATGCGGGAGTATTTTTCCGGCCTCTTTGATTCCGGTATCCGTTACTCCCGTCCCATTCTGGTCCAGTGGATGGATTCCCATAACGGTCAAAGAATGGTATATTCCCAAACCACAGAACCCATGCAGCGGGCCATCCGCTCCCAGATGCAGATAACCTGGGATATCCTGAAAAATCATGGTTCCTCCCCCAAATATTTTACCATTTCTTCCGCCGCCATTACCGGAGATGAACCGGGGAATAAATATGTGCCATTGCGGAATTTTGCCGGTACTATTTTCACCGCATTGGCAGACTGGGAAAAAAAAGTCCCTGAAAATGGACTGTCCCTGGTGCTCCGCCCGGTTTCGGGAAATAACGTATTGGCCTGGGAAGATGCCCGCTCCGTTAAAAACCAGATTCTGGGCCTGAACGTCGCCTATGGCTACCCCATTAGAAATCTGGACAAAAAAATAGTTTTTGGCATCAATACCTCCGGAGAATGGCAGCATTTTCTGGACATCCGGAAAGAACGGGTGGATGCCCATGCGATAACGGATTATATGGAAAAGAATTTTTCCGAATACAGAGGGGAGACCGTGTTTCTTTTCGCGTCCGGATACCATCCTGGCAAAAAATGGTCTAATGTCCCCTATACTGGAGTGGACAGTTATGAATCCATGTATAATCAGCTCCAGTTTGCGGCAGCGTTTTACCGGGGATTCACCGGACCCAAACCGGTGGTGGTGCTGGATTTTCCCACGGATGAAAAATACCCCATCCTTCATGCGTTCCTCCATCCGCTTCTGAAAAAGGACGGGAATTTTTATAACCCACGCGGGGCTTCCAACAAAGAAATTAAAACCAGCCGGGATGTTCTGGAATACGCACTTACCGGTCCATGAGGTGGGACTGCATCCCGGTGGCGTGGGGCAAACCGAAAGAAGCTTGCCGGAGTGTTTCCGGCTGGATTCCTGACGCATGAAACCGTTACTGGAATTGCTGCAGGACAATCGGGCAGATGAAATTGTCCGTAAAAATAATACGGAAAGAAGCGATAAAGATTTGAAATATCTTTCCTATCGGATTAAAAAAGATATTGCTATCATGATCTATGCGGCCAAATCTGGCCATCCGGGCGGTTCCATCGGACTGAGTGACATTTATTCTGTTTTATTTTTTTCTATTCTGAATGCTTCTGACTGGGATTTAAAGAACAATAATCGCAACCGGGTGCTCATCAGCAACGGCCATGTGAGTCCGGTTCGTTATGCAGCCATGGCCAGGGCAGGGATCATTCCTCTGGAGGAGTTGTTGCAGTTCCGGCATCTGGGAAGCCGTCTGCAGGGGCATCCCAGTACGGTTTATCTGCCGGAGGTGGAAAATTCCAGTGGTTCACTGGGTCAGGGGCTTTCCAACGCCGGCGGTCTGGCCCTTTCCCTGAGGCTTCAAAACAACAACGCGAAGATTTTTCTGGGCATGTCCGATGGTGAGCTCCAGGAAGGCATGAGCTGGGAAGCTGCGATGGCTGTATCCCATCATAAAATTGATAATCTCTTCCCGTTCGTGGACAGAAATGACATCCAGATTGATGGCAGAACCAGCACTGTGATGGACCTGAAAGATTTACGTGCCAAGTTTCTGTCCTTTGGCTGGGATGTCATTCAAGGCCGGGGAAATGATATCGCCTCCATCCAGGAAAGTTTCCGGAAATCCCTGGATAACCCCCGGAAGCCAGTTATCATTCTTTTTCATACTGTTCTGGGCAGTGAGGTCTCCTTTATGGAAAATAACCCCAAATGGCATGGCGTGGCCCCGTCAGAGGCCGATTTGGAAAAAATACTTTCAGAAATTGACCAAAAAATTGGTCAAATATAAAAAAATTCTGGAATTTCTGGGAATCATATCGTATTTGGATTATCGGCACTGCGCTGCACGTAACGGGTTTTGTGAACCAACATAAAAAATATGGGATCCAGATATTTCGCTGTGGCCAAAGTAAAGGGAAACCTTGAAAATAGCTACGACGGTGGTGGAACCCACTTTAACCCGAGGTTCATATATCGTACGGCAGGGTGGTCCGATTTTTTTATATGGGAACGCAAAATTTAGAAAAAATTCAGGAAATCCAGTCTTATCTGAAGAAAAGTTCCCTATCCAATGCGGAACGCAGGGACGTGGATTCGTTTTTCCAGGAAATGTATCATGAGCATAACCCATCGATGGTAAAAATCATTGCTCCCATTTTGTATTTCCGGAATGAGGTCATGGCGGATACTCTTCAGGAAGGCTGGCTGGATGTATTCCGATTTTTTGTATCCTATAATCCGGAGAAAAATCTATCCATCTGGTTGAATACCATTTTTTACAGAAAGGCCAAAAAAGCCTCCGTGAAGCTGGCCAGAGGCTCCCGGGAGGAAACGACACCATTAAAGTCCATGGAAGAAATATCTGTTACGGATGGCCATGAAGATGATAATAAAATGATGGTCACCCAGGCATTAAGTTCTCTATCATCCAAAGAGTATTTTATTGTTTTTTCTTTTTTTTATGAGCGGAAAAAAATAAAGGATATTTGCCTGGAGCTGGGTATCTCCAGGGGAACATTCTATCACAGGCTGAACATCATCAAGAGAAAAATCAGAAAACATCTGGACAGGAAATAGCTTTTCATGCAGGATCATATCAGGTTAAGAAAAATTTTCATTGAAGAAGATTCCGCCGGGGATGCTATTACTCGGAATGTTCTGGACTTCGTCCGGGAGCATAATATGGATACCGAAATTCATTATATCCCTGATCATGCTGAGTTTATCCGGAAATACCAGGACAAATATTCCTACTATGATAAAGACATCCTTCTGCTGCACCGCTACAAGGGGAAATTTCTTTCCTCTTGCCCAGGATCGGAAGGGGTTGTTTGCTGTATGTACCATGTTCTGAATATTGGTATTGGATGTCCTTTTGATTGTGCCTATTGTTTTCTCCAGTCCTACGCAAAGCATCCGTTTATGACTGCTCATACCAATGTGCAGGATCTTCTTACGGAGCTGGACCGGTTCCTGGAGTCTAAACCGGGATTCCATTACCGCATTGGTACCGGGGAGTATATTGATTCCATCGCTTTGGACCCTATTCTGGGATACAACCGCATTCTGATAGATTTTTTTACTATGAAATCCAACGCGACTCTGGAGCTGAAAACCAAATCGGCGGAGGTTGATCATCTGTTGCGGGAAAATCCGGCCAATGTGGTGATTTCATGGACGCTGAATCCGCAGAAAATTGTGGACGAACACGAAGCCGGTGCTTCCTCTCTGGAGGAACGCCTGGAGGCGGCACGGGCTACCTCGATGGTTGGATTCCAGCTTGGGTTTCATTTTGATCCGATTTTTTATTACGAAGGTTGGGAAAAAGATTATGAAGATATTATCCAAACAATTGCCCGGATGGTGGATATGGAAAAAATCCGGTGGATTTCCCTGGGGGTTTTCCGCTATTCTGTGGGTTTCCGGGAAGTCCTGAAAATCCATAAGCCGCAGAGTACTTTAACCTCCGGGGAAATGCTGCTTTCAGAGGATTACAAATACCGGTTCCTTTCCGGTATCAGGGTGGGGGTGTATAAAAAAATGGCAGGATATCTGGATAAATATCTTCCCGGAGTTTACCATTATATGTGCATGGAAACCCAAAACGTATGGCAACGGGTTTACCAGACTTCCCGGATGACGCCGGTGAAGGTGAACTCCGGATTTGAAAAACGACGATTGGGGATATGACGAATGGGAGGCCTGCATTTATTTTATTTATCTTTTCTGAGTGCCACACTGCTGCCCGGAGGATCGGAAATATATTTTGTCTATCTGGCATCTATGGATTACTATGGACAGTATTCCGGATTATTTATAGTGGCGGTCGCATCTGCCGGGAACATTCTGGGTGGGGGCTTCAACTATTTTCTGGGCAGAAAATTCCGGCAGTTATTGAAAAACCGTTTCACAGGTTTCAGCGATGCAACGCTGGAAAAAGCCCGTCAGAGAATTGATCAATACGGCGGCATTGCCATTTTCTTTTCCTTTCTGCCGGTAATTGGGGATCCGGTGACCGCAGCAGCGGGATTAGTGGGATACCGGTTCCATAAATTTGTATTTTTTCTGGCACTGGGTAAAACACTCCGCTATGTAGTTTTATACGTCCTGGCATCCGGAATCAACCCGCAATGGATTCATGGATCATGACTCCTTTGTTAAAAGAAATGGATCTTCTTTCCCAGATGCCGGAACGTCATGGGCAGGTCATCCAAAAAATATACCATTCATTAACTTCAGCCGGATTTGAATGCTTTCTTGTGGGCGGGACTGTCCGGGATTTAACATACGGAAAAAGAATCCATGATCTGGATGTCACCACCAATGCCCGCCCGGAGGATATTAAGAAATTGTTCCCCCGCCATGTTCCTCTGGGCGAGAAATTCGGCACCATTCTTACGATGCACAATGGCATAAATGTGGAAATCACCACATACCGGAGTGAGTCCGCGTATTCTGATGGAAGACATCCTGACTCCGTTATCTGGGGAAAATCCGCCAGGGAGGATGTCCAGAGAAGGGATTTCACCATCAACGGACTGCTCTATGATCCGGGAAAAAAGACAATTATCGATTATATTGGCGGGTTGGGGGATCTGGATAACAGAATCCTGCGTACCATTGGGGATGCAAGGGAGAGATTCCGGGAAGATGGGCTGCGTCCCATCCGGGGATGCCGGTTCGCAGCTTCTCTGGGATTACGGATGGATTCCGGAATCACTCCGGCGGTGAACCGGAATCTGGAAGTGATTGCGAAAGTGGCCCCGGAACGAGTGGGCGATGAAATCCAGAAAGCTATGAACGCAACCCACTTTGGGAATTTTCTGGAGTGCATGCGGCAGACCGGAATTCTGCGGATTTTCTTTCCGGAACTGGAAAGAATTTATGCATCCTGGCCGGTTTTTCTGGAGGATATCCGGATTATTCCGGGAAAAAGGCTGGTCTATTTTTATTCACTTCTGTATTATCATGAATATGCCGCGTATTTAATCCCATACCCGGAAATAAAAAAATACCTGGCCCGGCATAAAACATCGGCGTTTGTTTCCAAAACCGTAGAGCTCATTCTGAGATATCCACCGGATAAAAAATGGATGGATTATATCAGCGATAATCCTCCTGAGAAATTATCCATGGACACAGATATGGTCTTACTTCTGAAAAAAAATATGTATCTGATGGAATCAAAAGAAGGTCGGATCTATGTGCGTTTCTGGCTGCGTTATTATCCTTCCGTTTTCCCATTGGACTTGCCGGAGGACAAACGAGGAATTGCCCTAAAAATATTTTTCAAAATGGTATTGCAGAAATATAAAGTGATTAAACAGAAAAATGAGCCCTATCTGATGAAGCATCTGGCTTTGGATGGAAATGATCTCAGGATGCAGGGATGGGAGGGCAAAGAAATTGGAATGATTTTACAGAACGCACTGGATTTTGTGATGAACCATCCGGAGAAAAATGATACTGAATTTCTGCTGCAATATGCCCGGAATAATTTTCAGGCAAAAAAATCCCGGTGACCGGTTTTACCGTTGGAATCCCCGGTTTCTTTATCCACGTCTCCGGATGAGGAAGAATGCCCACGGGAATTATTTTTATTCTTTTTATGCATATTGTCCGAATGGTCTTTATCCCAGAGAGATTTTTCTGATTCCTCATTTTCATTAATTTTTTCATTTGCTTTTCGGGCATCCAGAATGGCTTTTTCATCTATCTCCATCTGGTGGACAACTCCGCGAATATTCTCCACTCCCTGATCCTGAGAGTATCTCAGGAGGGAGTTCATATTTACCTGCAGGTCCAGGGGTTTCATCTCTTCCTCCTTGATTTTCTCCAGTCTTTTACTTCATTTGCGTCTTCCTGGTAAGGAACAATTTTGATATTTCCATTTTCTTCCATCAGGGTAACATGGTTGTATTCATCTTTTACCTCAAACTTGGCTCCGTTGATTTCAATGGTGACACCGGGAAATAGGGTTTTTTCCACATGCACCTTTCCTCCGGCAGAAAGGACTTCCAGATATTCAGAAAGCTGCAGTTTCTCATTCTGGACATCCTGGACTCTTTCCGTGATGGTATCCTGGAAAGAAAGCTGCTTTGCCAGGATCTCCTCTTTTTCTGAATTGAATGTCTCCGGTTGGGTTTCCTTTTGCTGGTAAAGGGTTTTAATGTTTTTTTCCACTTTTTGTAATTTGGTGACAGCGTCTTTTTCAATTTCGCTCAAGGAATTTATCTGCTGGAGTATTTTGGGATTGGTTCCCACCACTATCATGGTTGGAGTGGAAGCCTGTGCCCCTAATTGTTTTACCCGGATTTCTTCCCCCACCATGACTTCTCCCCCCACAATCTGGGCTCTCCTTCCGTTTGCAATGACCTTCCTGCCTGCGTCAATTTTGGAGTGCATAATTGCTTCTTCCACGACAACATCTTTATCCACGCTGATGGTGGCGTTCTGGATAAATTTTGCAAACAAAGAGCCTGATGTGGATTCAATATGGGCTCCGTCTCTTCCCAGAATACCCTGTTTGACAATAATATCGCCTTCCGCTTCAATCAGGGATTTCTGGACGTTACCGCCCACGGTGATATTTCCGGCGGCTTTCACATTCATATTGTCATCCACGCTGCCCCGGATATTAATGGAGCCGATGAACATGAGATTTCCGGTTTCCAGACCCACGTCTCCGCCCACGGTGTACACTTCTTCCACATTGATCTTTCCGGCAATGAATACCACCTGTCCGTTGATCTCGGCCTGGAGGGTTTTACCGTCCTCGGAAACCAGAGTTCCTTTTCCTGGCTTCAGCGTAGTGGGGGCACCGTCTTTGGCTGGCATAATTTTTCCTGTGACGGTATGTCCCTCCACACCTTTTTCCGCCGGCATGAGTTCAGCCAGAATCTGTCCCTGAACCACATTTTCCACCAGATCTTTTTTCAGGAAGTCCACCTTTCCGGTTCTCTCATCTTCCTTGAATTCAATGGTTTTATCAATCCTCACCTTATAATCAATAAAACCATCGGAGCCATTCTGGGGACGGATACCGGATGCCGCCACAATGGTTTGGGAATATTTTTCATTCTCCAGAGCATCCTCAATATCCTCTTCCATAATTTCATCCACCACATTGGAGGCGTTCAGGGCTGCTTTTATGTCCTTAAATGTCAAATGTTTGCCCCCCGGGCGGGGAGAGGATATGGTAATAAATGCTTTCATCTCATCCGGTGAAACTTCCACCGCCAGAGTGGAATCTGCCTCCGGTTTGGGAACCCAAGGCCCGATTTTGATATAATTTTCAGAAGGGTGTTTAACTTCCTTTTCCACAATGCTCTTTTCATAGTTAAGAACACCGGCACGGATGATTTTTTCCATGACTCTTTCCACCGGAATTTTTTTGCCGTCACCCCGTGGGTTGAGGATTTTTAGAAATACTCCCTGTTTATAAATCCGTATTTTTGCATCACCATTAATGGCTATCTTTGCGTTTTCATCGTAAGAGCCGGAGGACGAACCGTAATCCAGCGAAACATGGAGATCATCCAGATCTTTCCAGCGGTTGTCTTCTACCATTCGACGGATATGGATTTTATAGGGAATTCTACCCCATCCAAAAATGCCGGGATGCCCTTTCTCCATTATTTCATAGTCCAGGCCAGCGATATCCGTATTTAATTCCTTGGAGCCCACTTCCAGTGCTTCCTGAAGATTATCACTGAGAATAATAACTTCATCGTCAGAATCTTCCCGCATTTCTTCTTCCAGTTCCATGGACAGGAGCATTTTCTTTAATTTATTCATGATTATTTCCTGTAAAATATAATGTCTTTGTGACCATGAAAGCTATCGAGTATATTCTCCCAAAGATAGCTGTTTATTTTTCCCGCATTGCGGGGTTCAATGAGATAACGGAGAATTAAAACAATATGATCTTCACGCATCTCCACATATATTTCAGAACGGACATTATCCAGGAACATGGCATATTCACTGTGAAAATTCTTTAATTTATTTGATGTCATGGATAGTTTTTCAATGTGATTATCGGCAATTTTCTGCAGAATATTTTTAGCTTTTTTCCAGTTGGAATCCGGATTGAGATGGATTTCCAGCTCATTCCAGTTAAACATAAATTCTTTGCTGGAATTTGCCATCGGCATGGTTAAAAAAAGCATATTGGGGATATGCAGAACCCTTCCCGTGGAATTCCCGCCCTTTTCTCTTTTGCGGGCTTCCATAATGGTTGTTTCCAGTATACGGATATCGATGACATCTCCGTTAAATTCCCCAATCTGGATTCTATTGGCTATTTTAAACGGTTGGCGGATGACAATATACATCCATCCGGTCATATTCATGATGATTTCCTTGTTCACCAGAAGAATACCAGTGCCGATTAACCCCAGAAAGGCAGAAAATGTCCGGAGGGAGGGCAGCCAATAGGGAATCAGAAACAAAAGGAGAAGGATAAACAGAAAATAGGATAAAATTCTCTTCCATAAAATACGGTATAAAACGCCGTTGATTCTTTTCAGGAAAATTCTATTAATTATTTTCCCCATCAAAAGAAAGACCATGATTATTAAAATGGAATACAGGACCTGCATAAAAGTGGAATTCCGTCCGGAGAAAAGCTGAATAATAAATTCTTTCATGGACTCTCTTCGAAAAATTTTTCTCTTAGTTCAAGTATTTTTCTATGGCCCGGCTTTAAAAACTCCAGAGCAGTAAAAGTGGTGAAAGCGGAGTTATGGTCACCCAGGGCAGAATAGATTTTTACCATCAGATACATGGCGTTGGGATTATCTGATCTCAGGCTCAGAGATCTTTTTATGTCATCCAGGGCCATCCGGTAGTTTTCCTGTTTGTAATGGCATTGTGCCAGAAGGGTATATGCGTCCGCATTATAGGGTTGGAGATAATTATACTCGGTCAGAATTTTCATTGCTTCATCGTGCTTGCCGAATAAAACAAGGAACTTCCCCAGGAGGAAAAGTGTGGACGCATTCTGGGGAAAAATAGCCACCGCTTCCCGCAGGGAATGGATCGTTTTTTCATAATCCTTTTTCCGGATAAATTCTCTGGTTTCTTTCATTAATTGATCAAATTCCCCGATTCGTTCACTGGCCATGATTGTAAGAAATGTCAGATCGTCATGGGGTTCGGAGCCCAGAAGGTATTCATGGTACCTTTTCATGATGTGGTTGGAAGTGTCCTGGATGTCCATTCCGGATGTTTCCTGGATATACTCAATGAGTTTCTCGTCCCCCATGATTTCATTCTGGGAATTAATGGCTTCCACCAGGCCATCTGTGAATAAAAAAAGTTTGTCTCCCGGTTCCATGTGCGTCCGCTGGTCCATGTAAAGCTCATTGGCATCCGGAAACATTCCCAGAATGGTACCGCTACCAGGCAACCGGATCACCTCATCCGATTTTTTCCGGTATAAAAAGGGACGTGGCGAACCTGCCAGGCTATACGTAATGTTATAATGATTATCCACAATAAAATAGGTGCCGGTAATATAACCCTCCCGTTTCACATATCGCAGGATGTCCAGGTTGACTTTGGAAAATACTTCGGACGGGGAGGATAAGACATGATTCTGAAAGGAAAGTTTGGCGATTGCACTGATCAGGGCTGCCGGCACTCCATGCCCGGAAACATCCGCGACCAGAATCCCGATTTTATCGCCTTCATGTTGGATGTAATCATAAAAATCTCCGCTCACTTCCTGAAGGGGATAGAATTTAATCCAGAATTGAAGCCCTTTCCAGTCTGGAATACGTTTGGGGACAAACCCTTTCTGGATACTGCGTGCCATCTGGAGTTCTTTTTTGTTGGAAATCAACTCATTCTCCAGTTTGTCATTGGCCAGTTGGAGATATTCCACGGCGGTCAGAAGCTCTTTTTTATCCTGCAAAAGCTGGGAAGAGCGGTTCAGGACCGATGAAATATAGGCATCATAGGTGCTGAAGGCATGATTATCCGAAGGACCGGCCTGGCTATCCGGAGGTATGGATAACCTCAGAGCACATTCTGCGGGGTTTTCCGAATTTATGATATCCCCTTTAACCAGATATGGGATCACCGTTTCAGGGCATTTTTCCATTTTTAAGAGAATTGGTCCGCTTTTCAGGGATTCAAACAGGCGGGTTACAACACCTTCCAGAAAATATATATCCGCCGGGTTCCAGCCTTGCGGATTTGTATGGTTTAAATAAATCCAGTACACATCCGTTTCCTTTTTTTCTATTCTGATATTGATGTATGTCAGGAAAAGGGAAAGTGCATTGGGAATTCTGTAGATAATTTCCGTATTTGTGATCCGGGGGGGGAGGGCAGGGAGGAGATACTCAAAGGCAGTAGAGAGACAGTCTTTCCCCACTTTACGGATTATTTCCCAATTATTAAATTTATTGCAAAAATAAGAGATAATGGACAGCTCGGTTTCTGATTGGATCCATTTTGCATCTTTAATATCACGCAGGAGTTTTTTATATTGTGAGGAAAAATTTTCAATATCTTCTGAAAGTATATTATGACCATATTCCTCCTGAAAAACCTCCAGAAAAATTTTTAACCTTATTGAGTTAACATCTTTCTGGAGGTCAGTTTCAGGGGAATCCGGGCTCATTTAAGTCTGATCATGAAATCAGAAACTGTGATGTTTTCCTCTGTGGATGATATCATGTAAACATCTTTCACGTTCTGGATATAAGCAAGATACATGCCCATCATCATTCCATAAGAGGTGGTCTTCATGTATTTTGAAACGGAGCTTACATCCACATAAAAAATTCCGGGAGTATTGCTTTCATTTCCCTTTACCAGTTTTTTTATTAAATGAATTTTGCTTGCCGGTTTGGTAATCCATGCGTTCATTTTGGGAGCGATGACTATTTCATCCGATTTAACATAAACATACACAGTGTTTTTCTTTGCCGATTTTTTGGGTGACGCTTCTTCTGTGGCTTCTGATTCCGGATTCATTTTCGTAACAAAAGCCCAAAGAGTAACATCATTATCCAGCTTCTGGGATTTAATGGTCATATTCGGGTTATCATTTTTTTTCTGGAGGGCCAGGATTATTTTGTTGAATTTATCCCCGGATCCTGGTGTGATTCCCACTGCCATTGCCCCATTCCAGGCGTTAAAATCCTGAAGGCGTTTTTCTGGTGGCAGAGATACCAGAAGCATCGATCCCCGTCCGGTGAAGCCGTTGATCACATCGGTTTCAATGTCCAGACCAGTATCCTCGGAAAATCCCTGGTTCATTTCTGCGATGCTTGTTGCGATGGTGGGCTGCATTCCCTTCATAACGTTATAGAACTCCGGAAGGTTCATTTTGAGGGAAAAATATGCTATGGGATTTCCATTGAAAAAATCTATTGAGGTTGGATTGGAAGTATTTTTTAGCAGTTTGGGCATCATTTTAGTCATATCCTGTAAATAGCCCTCTTTATAAAAATAAGTAAACTGGATGTTAAAGCTTTTGGGACGGATATCCAGTTTTCCTCCAATGGAAATTAAATTTTCCTTAATTTCCTCCAGATATTCTTTTTCAATTTCATTCCCCGCATCTCCGTACATCAGGGCATACTGGCTCAAAGCCGCCGTGGTAACCAGAGAATAGTCAATGAGATAAATCCCCGTTTTATCTGATTTAGCGTAATGATCTTTCAGAAGTTTGTATTTCTCGGTTCCGGCAAGGGAATCGCCTGCTTTGGACGGATTGTTTGCCGCTGTCTGATCGGTGGTGATATAGATAAAATCCCTTCCTCTGGCAATAAAAACCTCGCCCTGGCCAATTTCTATGAGCTCATTGGATTTCAATTCTGTGAAGGAAGCCTGTGCACCTTCATCGTATTGCCTCACCGATGCGTCTTTTGCTGCCAGCATTTTCAGAACATTCTGGTATAGTCTAGCTGAATTACCGGAAGGAATCCAAATGTGCACTTTTCCCTGCTGCATCTGGGGATCTGCCATAGTAACCCCCACGGCGATGGGTTGGGTCACATCCACCCCAAACGCGGCAACGGCTTTTTCATCCAGGATGTCAATTCCCATATTCTGTTTGAACTCGGTTTTGACCATTTCCAATTCATTCTTTCCGGCGGGGTTCCTGAGGTTCAGGTAAAATGTCTGCGTCTTTTTCAGCAACGAGGAATAGCTGTCAATTTCTGCATAAAAAATTGTGTCCTTATCTGCATAGTCTGCCGGAGCAAAGGCAAACGTAGCAGATACGGAAAACAGTAGAACAAACAATGCTTTTGTAACTGATTTCATAAATTTTTTCTCCAAGGTTAATTTTTAAGTCACGCAAATACCAATCCGGGTTTTTATGCACAACGGCAAGTTTTTTTTCTGCTTTTCCGGGAAATCCGCAGTTTCCGGATCATGAAAGCAGGAAAGAGAACCAATGTGTAATCGCTTAACAGATTTACTTTACAGAATCACTTTACATAAGGGAGATTATGTCTCATAATAGATAAAGTTCTGTTGGTTTTTCCCCATTGGCCGATATAGAAAAAGAAAAAAGATAACCATCTCTTCTTTTTTTTGGCTTTATGAGGGTTATCTGCTAAATTTACGGAAACAATATGCCGGCACCCAGTTATATACCCAATTCGCCCTCTGGAATGGATACCCAGAAAGTTATCAATGATCTGGTGGCCATTGAACGCATTCCCCAGCGGCGTATGGAACGCGAACAGGCAGAGCTACGGGCAAAGAATGCCGCTCTGGAGGAATTACGGAAATATACAAAAAGACTCCAGGACAGACTCAAAAAGCTATATGGATTTGAAGCCTCTTTTGAATCCAAAAAACTGGAGTTCTCCAAAGAAGGGTTTGCATCCGGATCCTCCGCAAAAAACGCCACATCCGGTGAATATCGTTTAAAAATCCACCAATTGGCCAAAAAGCTGGTTTTCAAATCCGATGCGGTGAAAACGTCCCAGGTGTTTCCTGCCGGGAAAATATCCATTAATGGACGGGAAAAACGATTTTCCGGTGGAAAGCTGGAGAATCTGGCAGATTTTATCAATGAATACTATTCTGATTTTTTAACGGTGAAATATATTCGTCCGGATGCGGATAATGCTCTTTTGGTTGCGGAGACTGTCAAAGAAGGAGAAGAAGCTCTCCTGAAGATGGAGGATCCGGACGGGATTCTGAAAAAAGCCGGTTTGATCAAAGGTTTGGCCGGGACAGATAAACCGGACGGAAAGCCGGAAGATAAAAGCTCAGGAGAAATGAAAGAAGATTATAGTGATATTCTCTTTGGGCTGGAAAATTTTTCCGTGGTAAAAGATGGGCCGTTCCAATTAAGGGAAGATAAAAAAGGATTTACCATCTCCGGTGAATCTGCCCGGAGATTTGACCAGGCACCACCCGTGCAGGAGAAAAAGAAATTGAAGGCCCTGAATCTGGAACATGACATGGTCCCCACCCCTCCGGAGGAAAAGGATAACGCTCCGGATAAAATTGCAGACGGACCGGTGGATACGTTGAATATCCAGGGAAATGAAATTCATACCTACAACATTGAAAGAGAAAGAGAGCATAAAACAGTCCGGGAAGAAGAAAAGGATTATGGGGTTATCCTTCATTTTCCGGAATCCCCCTCCGGAGCCGCTAATCCCCCAACTCCATCTCCGCAGCCAGATTCCAAAGATGGGAAAAAAACGGAGGGTCTCCAGAACGGTCCATTGAAGATATCTCTGAAAGGAAAAGATAAGCTAATTCAAATTCCCGTGGATGCAAATATAAAGAAAATGGATTTCTATACACAGAATATGAATGTTACTTTCTTCAATGCCAAATGGGTCTATGAAATAATCCCTGAACCAGAAAAAACAGATAAAGAGAAGCCAAACATAGCCGGCCAGAAAGAACAGTTTAGGAATATTATCCAGGAAGCTTCCAATGCCTCCTTGGAACTGGATGGAATTCCTGTGGAAAGAAAAGGAAATCTGGCCATTGAAGATTTAATCAAGGGTGCCAACATAAACCTGATTGCCCCCACCCCCCAGGAAATACTTGTGAAAGTCACAAAAAATCCGGTTGACTCTGTCACTCAGGTAAAAGAGTTTATCGAGGCGTATAATGAATTATTGAAACTTTCCCATGAGCTGACAAAAACATCGGAAATTAAAGCGGTTGGAGAATATGATAAAATGAAACAGGAATCCGGTATTCTGGTGGGCAATTCCGCCATCCGCAGTCTGGTCAATGGATTGAAATTCCGGGTTGCAGACTCCTACCCCGCTCTCCGGGAACCCTACATTAAATCCCTTCCTTTTATCGGGATTACAACCGGAGAAGTGGGAGCGGAGTGGAAAAACATCTCCCAAGGGTATCTGATTCTGGATGAAGGAAAATTGATCTCCATGGTGATGGAAAATCCCACTGCTGTTAAAGAATTCTTCGGGCTGGACTCCAATTCGGACAGAGTCATTGATTCCGGTTTTGCGTTTTCCTCCCATGAATTTTTGGAGCCCTATATCCAGTTTACCCGTGGGATTATTTCTTCCCAGATTGACGCCAATAAAACCAGGATACTGGCTCTGGACAAGGAAATAATACGGCAGGAAGCCCATGTGAAAACCTATGAGGAAAAATTGAAAACAAAATTTGGAAATATGGAAGGCAAAATGCGGAAAGATAAATCCACCGGAAAATTTATTGAACAAAGATTGAATAACAGATAGCATTGTATATGAAACCGATAATCATTATCCAGAATGGGAAAGCCTGCATCCATAGAGGGGTGCTGCTGAAAAAAAGTAACCGATATTTCCTGAAAAGACTGGGAGCTACTTTTTTTCATCTGATCAAAGTTTCCAATATAAAAATAAGCCTTAACACAAAAGAAAAGCCCATATCATTTTTGTTTCCTGCATACGTTCAGGATGATTTTGATAAATGTGTTTTCCGGGAATCAGAAAAAAAAGACTCTTATCTGCAGATTAATGAAAATGAACCTGGGTTGGAAAACAATGAGGAAAAAGCACCCCGGTCTTATCTGGTTTATCCTCTTTTTGGCGGAAAAAAACGAATTGGTCAGATTACGTTCCGGGATAAACTGGATTCAAGGTATTTCACCTTGAATGACCGTAAAATTGTCCAGGTTGCCGCTAAAGTCACCGGGGATTTTATGAGTAACCTCTATTATACGGATGACTCGCAACTGGTGATGGATCTGGCTGCGATTCTTCCGGTGATCCAGCGTTTTTTCTCCAGCCAGAAAGAATTGGTGGATTACGACACCATGGTATCGGAAATTATCAAGCTTTCACGGATGATTAATGCCTCCATCGATATTCATCATCTGCTGGGTTCCATTATGGAATCCAGTAAAATGGTACTAAAAACAGAAGGCTCCAGTCTGATGTTACTGGATGAGAAGAAAGAGAACCTGATTTTTTCTGTGGTATCCGGGGAAAAAGACGAAGCGTTGAAAAAGATGACTATCCCCATTGGGAAAGGGATTGCCGGAGAGGTAGCGTTAAACCGGAAAGCTGAAATTGTCAATGATGTCCAGAGTGATTCCCGGCATTTTAAAAATGTGGACGAAGCCAGTCACTACGTAACCAGAAACCTGATTGCCACACCGCTGATGGTAAAAAATGAAATGATTGGGGTTCTGGAGGCAATCAACACCGTTGGGCGGATGAACTTCAAAAAGAAAGACCTCCAGAGGTTTATCACCTTTTCCGAACAGGCCGCCCTCGCCATCCACAACCGGGACTTGATTGAATCTTTGAAGGTATCCAACCGGAATTTACAAAAACGGATTTCCGAACTTTCCGGTCTGCATAAATTCAGCCAGCAGATCACCCGAACTTTCTCTGTGGATAATATTTTGCAATCCTATCTGGATTTACTCATCGAACAGTTTGATCCTTTTACCATCTCGATTTTGCTCTATGATGAGAAAAAAGATAAACTCATCATCCGTTATGCTTTTGGATTACCAGCGGAAGCACTCCATAGTGAAATACAACTGGATAATAATCTGTCCGGGGAGGTTTTCAAAAGCCGGAAATCCTTTTTTACCAATGATCTGCGTTCCACAAAATACTCCCGTTTTTTTGATGCCAATCGCTATAATAATGGGAATTGCATTATTTATTATCTGAGCCTGGGGGATAAACCGTTTGGGATTGTGAATCTCTCCAAAAAAGATTCCGTGCATTCTTACCAGAAAAGCAATCTGAGACTTCTGATCACCTTGAGTACCCAGCTTTCCCAGGCAATATCCAACTACAGTATGGTCAATGAAATGCTGGAGAAAAAGGCCTATGAAAAAGAACTCCAGATAACCTCCCATATCCAGCGTGCCATTCTCCCCCGGACAAAGGTGGACAACCCGCTTCTGGATTTGGCCCATTATTACCAGCCCGCAAAAACCATGGGCGGTGATTTTTATGACTTTAATATTAATCCGGAAGGAACTTCGCACTTCTCCATTGCCGACGTATCCGGAAAAAGTCTTCCCGCAGCACTTTTCATGGCACTGGCCAGCTCCATCGTCCGAACGGTGTTCCAGACAGAGAAGCTGCCATCCCTTATCTTGAAAATGGCCAATGAATTGATTTACCAAAACAGTGAAGGCGGTATGTTTGTCACAATGTTTCTGACGTCATACGATGCACCGGCCAAAACTCTGTCCTATTCTTCCGCCGGCCATAACCGCCAGATACTTCTGAAAAACGGTAGCAACGAACCGGTGTATCTGAGTGCGAAAGGAAAGCCTCTGGGTATTCTGCCTTCCTCGGAAGGACACGTTTATGAGGAAAAGAGTATTGGAATGGAATCCGGAGACATCCTGGTTCTGTACACGGACGGAGTGGTGGAAAGTATTAATCCCCAGAACGAAGAATACGGGATGGACAGGTTTCTGGATATTCTGTATCAAAATCGGGACGTTTCCGTCGCTACCATTACGGAAAAGGTGTATGCGGATGTCCTGGAATTCTGCGGAACCGAACCACAGTTTGATGATTTCACATTAATGATTATCCGCATCAAATAAATGTTTACACCCAATAAAAGGTGATATGATTGGCATATGGTAACAAAAAAAGAAGCAGGCGATAACATTGTTGTATATCTCAAGGGAAGACTGGATGTTCATGCCAGCGGAGATGTGGAAAAAGAAATCAATAAAATTCTGGATGAAAATCCGTCCAAAAATCTGATCATCAACTTGGTGGATGTGGAATACATGTCTTCCAGCGGTCTCAGGGTTCTGGTTGCTACCATGAGAGTTCTCAAATCCGCCGGAAAATCCCTTAAGCTTTCCAATCTGAATCCCGCAGTGAGAAAAATATTTGAAGTGGTGGAATTGATGGATATGTTTGAAATCCATGAAACAGAAGAAGAAGCATTGAAAAATTAAAATAACGAATGGAAAAGGGCAGCCAGAAGGCAGCAAAACTACTACTTGCCCTGGGGAAAGAAAACGCTTCCAATATTCTCAAGCATCTGGATGAAAAATACATTGAAAAGCTGGCAGTGGAAATCGCTGAGATTTCTGTCATAAACGCCGAGGAAAAAGAAACTCTTTTAAAGGAATTCCGGGATACCCTGAGAAAAGCCCAGATGGAAAGCACCGGCGGTAAAGACACCGCCATTGCCTGGCTGGAAAAAACCCTGGGAAAAGAAAAATCACAGAAATACATAGATAAGATAGAAAAGTCCAAAGTCCATGATTACTTTAAAAAGTTATCGGATTATCCTCCAGAAGACCTTGCCCATATTCTTTCCTCTGAGCTCCCCCAGACGGCTGCAATCGTTTTATCCCAGTTAAAACCCCCATTCGCGGCAGCCGTCATCAAGGAATTTGACAGGGAGTATGCCGCGAAAGTGTCCTACCGTATTGCCAAGTCCACGGATGTTCTTCCGGAAGTCCTGTATGCGGTGTACCAGTCTCTGAAGAAAAAGCTGGACTCCTTTTCCGAAGATAAATTTTATGAAATTGATGGAGAAAACCGGCTGGCGGAAATTCTGAAATATGTGGACTCCGCTAAAGAGGAAACCATTCTGGAAAGCATTCGCACAGAAGATGATTCCATGGCGGAAAGAATCCGTTCCCAATTGTTTACTTTTGCGGATATTATCAATCTGGAGCAGAAAGAAGTCCGCGTATTGATGGAGAGACTGTCATCCTATGAAATATGGGCAAAAGCGTTGAAGGGTTCCGGAGAAACGCTGCGTCGCCATATTCTCTCCAGTATTTCCATTAATCGATCTGCGGATATCATCGATGAAATGGACCGTCTGGACAGAATTCCCATCTCTGAAGTGGAAACTGCAAGAAATACCGTCTTGGATACCATCCACGACCTGGAATCGGAAAACCGGATTGTTCTGCGTAAAGACGGCGATTCTTACGTTCGCTGATGATGGCTTTCGCTAAACGTCACCCTGCTCTTCTCATGTTTTTCAATTTCTGACAGGAACTGTAAGGTCCATCCAATATCATCCAGACCTTTGAGCAGTTTTTCTTTTTTGCCCGGATCCAACGAAAAGGAAATGGAATTCCCCAGTATCTTCCGGGAATTTTCCCCTTCCACGAGAATCTCATTTTTCTCCAGATCCACGGTATATTTTTCCATGGGATGGGCAAAGGCAGCCTTGAAAAGATTCAGGATGATTTCCTTATCCAGACGGATGGGGAGAATTCCATTCTGGAAACAGTTATTATGAAATATATCCGCAAAGGAAGGGGAGAGAATAACCTTAATGCCGTAATCCTCCAATGCCCAGGGTGCGTGCTCACGGGAGGAACCGCATCCAAAATTATCTTCCGTTAAAAGAATCTGTGCTCCCTTATACTCCGGTTTGTTCATATTGAATTCCGTATTTTCCGTATTTCCATTCCGGAATCTCCAGTCATAGAACAGGAACTGGCCAAAACCGGATCTCTCAATGCGCTTCAGAAACTGCTTGGGTATGATCTGGTCCGTGTCAATATTGGGCATGTCCAGTGGGCAAATATTGGATGTGATTTTTTCAAATGGTTTCATGATTTATCCTTTCTTATTGATCTGGGAATCATCGGATGGATCCACAAAATGACCGTGGATTGCGGCTAATGCGGCCATAACCGGAGAGACCAGATGGGTCCGGCTCCCCTTCCCCTGTCTTCCTTCAAAATTTCGGTTGGAGGTGGATGCACATCTTTCCCCGGGCTCCAGTACATCATCATTCATGGCCAGGCACATGGAGCATCCGGGCTCTCTCCATTCAAATCCGGCTTCTATGAAAATTTTATGGAGACCTTCCGCCTCCGCCTGGTCTTTTATCCTGTGGCTTCCGGGCACCACATAGACCTGTTTAATACTGGGGGCTTTTTTTCTGCCCTGGATGACGGACGCTGCCTCCCTCAGATCTTCAATCCGGGAATTTGTGCAGGAGCCGATGAATATTTTATCCAGAAAAATATCCTTTATTCTGGCATGAGGTTTCAGATCCATATACTCCAGTGCCTTCCTGTAGCCCTTCTGAACTGTGGGATTAGTCTCTTTTTCCGGATCTGGAATGAGGTCATGGATGGACAAAACCATTCCCGGAGAGGTTCCCCAGGTTACCTGCGGGGAAAGTTTTTCCACATCGATAACGATTTCTCGATCAAAAACCGCATCCTCATCGGAGACAAATTGTCTCCAATATTGGGCAGCAGCCTCATAGTTTTTGGGAGAATACGGCCGATTTTGGAGATAATCAATGGTTTTCTCGTCCACACCCACCATACCGGCACGGGCACCTGCTTCAATACTCATATTGCAGAGAGTCATCCTTCCTTCCATGGAAAGCTCCCGTACGGTTTCTCCTGTGTATTCCAGAGCGTATCCGGTGGCTCCGTCTGTCCCGATTTTTCCGATCAGGGCAAGGATCATATCTTTCGCATACACCCCGGCAGGCAATTTTCCCCGGAATTCCACTTTCATGGTTTTGGCTTTGGATTGAATAAGAGTCTGTGTGGCCAGGACATGCTCCACCTCGGATGTCCCTATTCCAAAGGCTAATGCACCAAAGGCTCCATGGGTGGAAGTATGGGAATCCCCGCACACGATGGTTTTTCCCGGCTGGGTAATTCCCTGTTCCGGGCCAATGACATGTACAATACCCTGATCGTATGAATCCAGATCGTACAGGGTAACCCCAAAGGCATCACAATTGGTTTTCAGGGTTTCCATCTGTTTTTTGCTGATGGGGTCTTTTACCGGTTTATCCCGGTCTATGGTGGGGACATTATGATCCATGGTAGCGAAAGTATTTTCCGGTTTCCTCACTTTGCGTCCAGCCATTCGCAACCCTTCAAAGGCCTGGGGAGAGGTCACTTCATGAACCAGATGCAGGTCAATATATAACAGGTTTTTATCTTCAGAAGCATCCGGAGCGGCGGGATTGTTCCGGATATCAATGACATGTGAGTCCCATAATTTCTGGAAAAGTGTTTTACCCATAAGGATTCTGTTTCATTCGGAAACATGCCGTCAATATTTTATGGGCATTTTGTATTTTTATAAAACTTGCCAAGCTGTATCGGCATTATTCATTATCCGGAAAAATGGTGACTTCATAATATGTTTGGAAAACAAAGAGAGACGGACAGAATTGATCCTAACATTCCTTTTCGTTTTCTTTTTTCTGATCTGAGCAGAGAAAGCATGGTTTTGAATTTTTCGTTATTGCCATTGACATTCCTGCTCTGGGATTATTCTGACGGCGTTCTGCCATTGTGGAAACCCATTCTGGGATTTTTCTCTTCGTTTCTGATGCTGCTTTCATCCGCAATGATTGCAAGGCAAAAAAAAGGTTTCAAACTGGCTGGGTTTTTATCTGTGGTAATATCCTTCTCTGTCTCCGGCTCACTGATGATCCGAGACCCTTTCAATTTTCTATTTTTATCTGCCATCCTTACGGGGATTCTGTTTCTGATTCTGGACTATGAGATTACCCATCACCCAAAAGCAGATACCCATGAAGCCAGAACCAGGCAAAGGGCAACTGGTTCTTTAATATCAGCTCTATTCTTTTTAGTGGTGCACTCCTCATGGGGAATACGCGATTCCATTTATTTTCAATGGATCTTTTTTGCACTTGCTGTCAACGTCCATATATTTTTTTACCTGTTTTTAAAAACTTTGCGGTTGAAATGCTGCCGTGGATTGGACAAATTGATTACCATACTCTCTTTTCTTTTTTCCATTGTGGGAATTTTTTATTTGCATTCCCTCCTGGTCTTTCTGGTATCATTAATTTCAGAGCTATATTTATTGATCCGGAAAGGACAGGACTCGGATTCATCAGCTCCCTGGTACAGTATTTTTTTTAACAATCCCGCAAAAATTCTTATAATGACATTTATTTTCTTGTCACTCATCGGGACATTTTTATTAAGACTTCCTTTTTCCTCTGCACATGGAAATATAAGCATAGTGGATGCCATTTTCACATCCGTGAGTGCTGTATGTGTTACCGGCCTTACCATACTGGATACTCCCCGGGATTTTACTTTCTGGGGGCAATTCTTTATTCTGCTGCTAATACAGGCAGGAGGTCTGGGCATCATGGGCATTGCCACTGTTTCCCTGCATATCCTGGGTTACCGAATCAGCGTTAAGCATGAAAGAATGATTTCCGCACTTTCCAATCTGGACAGGCAAAGCATTTTTAATTCCCTTTACAATATTTTCAAGGTCACATTTTTCATTGAGCTGACAGGTGCGGTATTTCTAACATTTCTTTTTCTGGGCGAAGGAGATACCCTTTTTCAGGCAATCTGGCGTGGTTTTTTTACCTCCGTTTCTGCATTTTGTAACGCAGGATTTGCCCTCCAAAGCGATAGCCTGATTTCCTATCAGGATAATCCTGCCCTCCTCCATTCAGTATCCACATTAATCATTTTTGGGGGATTGGCTCCGGCAACCACAATATCTCTGGGAAAACTCTTCCGGAAAGAAAGCATTCCTGCCGCAGATAAAATTATTTTTACAGCAACCCTGGTTCTTCTTTTTACAGGCTTTATCATGGTGTTGCTCTTTGAATGGGATCACACGCTCTCCGGATTCAGCGTTTGGGGGAAAATCCATAATGCATGGTTCCAGTCTGTAACCACCCGTACAGCAGGCTTTAATTCCATTGATATGAGCAAAATCCTCAATCCAACCTATATGATCATTTTGGTTCTTATGTTCATTGGAGGCAGCCCGGGGGGGACAGCGGGCGGTATCAAAACGATGACGGCAACAATCCTGCTTTCCACCTTCTGGTTTAAAATATCCAATAGGGATGATGTCATTCTATACGGTGCCCGCATACGAAATACATATATAATCAAAGCCGTCACCATTTTTCTTTCTGGTTTTATCATCTGGTTTGTCATGTCCGTGATGCTGTTAACCACCCAGTCCGTTTCCGGAAAGGAAATCATCTTTGAGGTAACCTCCGCGATGGGAACGGTGGGGTTATCCATGGGAGCCACCGCCAAACTGGATGAGATGGGTAAGCTGATTATTATTGCCACCATGTTCATTGGCAGGATTGGGACACTGACACTTTTTATGTTTTTAAGCGATCAACCGGATACCAGAAAATCCCGATATCCGAATGCGGAAATACCCTTTTCATAACCACTCAAGGAGAAAATTCAATGAATAAACAGGCGTTAATTATCGGATTAGGTCAATTTGGGCTCTCTGTTGCCAAATCTCTCAGTGAAAAAGGTGTTGAAGTCATTGCCATCGATCCCAAAAAATCCCTGGTGGATGATGCTTCCCTTTTTGTGGAAGAGGCCATTGTTATGGATGCCACCGATGAGGAAGAGCTGGCAAGACTTCGGCCAGGGAAAAGGGATTTTGCCCTCTGTGCTATAGGGGATGACTCCAAAGAGGCTTCCATCATCACCACCGCTCTATTACGCCAAATGGGCAACCCTTACATTGTCTCCCGTGCCAGTGATGCCATCCATCGCCGGATCCTGAAACTGGTGGGTGCCCATCTTGTGGTGAATCCGGAATTGGAATATGGTAATAAATTTGCGAATAAACTTCTTTTCCGGAATATCATCGTGGATCATCCCCTGAATTCGGATTTACAGTTAACGGAGATTGAAATCCAGCCTTCCATGATTGGGAAGACCCTGATTGACCTGGAGCTTCCTAGGCGATACGGAGTCATTGTGGCTGGTGTCCGGAAAAAAAATGCACAAACCATTATCCAGCCTTCTCCATCCCTTCCACTGACGGTGGATGATAACATGATTATCGTTTCCTCGGAAAAGTCACTTGCTGCGTTAATGAAAGGATTTGAAAAATGAAACCATTTCATTCTTTGTTGACAGGAACATGGATTATTATCGGTCTAAATCTGACCATGGCTTTTGGTGCCATCTGGCTTTTCCAGCGCATGGCCCCTGCTATTGAAATAATTCTGGATCAGAATGATAAATCCCTGAAAGCAGTGGAATCCATGCTCTCCTCCATTGCAACCAGGAATCTCACGAAGGAAGATAATCAATCTTTGAATGATTTCCAATTGGCTTACCAAAGTGCACGAGGAAACATAACAGAAATAAAAGAACAGTATTTTTTGGATAGCATTGAGAGGAATTATCATTCTGCTTTCCAGGGAGATCCGGTTGCATTAAAGATTACCGTGGAGAGCATCCGCAGTCTTGCCAATCTCAACCGATCAGCCATGATCAGAGCAGATCACCGGGCACGCCAATTGGGAAACACGGGGGCATGGGGAATTGCCTTCATGTCAATAATTCTTTTCATCGTCATCATGATTTTCAAACGAGGCCTGAGGAATAATCTTCTTTTGCCAATGGAGGAAATCTACGCCGTAATTGAATCCCGCCAGAATGGAGATTTTCATCGCAGGTTCTATTATGCCGATATGCCGTTTTACATCAAGAAGATATTTCTGGGATTAAATAATATTCTGGACAAATAATCTTCAGACAGAAAAGTATTGACCAAACGCAAAAAAATGCCGAAAATACAAAGGATGCCATGAGAATAGATCCCGGAAATGAGGAAGCAAGAAAAAGGCAAACAATTGGCCTTTTGTTCCAGAAAGCAATGCAGGAAGAGAATTCCGGAAATTATAAAAAGGCACTGGAGTATTATCGAATGACACTGCAATTGGATACACATTTTTTTGATTCCTGGTTGAATGCCGGGGCCATCTATTCCAAGACAGGAAAACCGGATAAAGCAAAATACTGCTACCAGAAAGCAATCGCCTCCAAACCGGATCCGAGGGCGTATTACAATCTTGCCTCGGTTTATTTCAAGGAAGAAAAATATACTGATGCAAGGGATATTCTCCACTCACTACTGAAAAAGGATGCACGTTTTTTACCGGCCCATTTGCTTCTGGGGTATACCTATTCCAAGCTGGGAGAACTGGATAAGGCGGAGATTTACATAAAAAATGTACTCTCCTTGGACTCCAAAAACAAAGCTGCCCTCTCCTCCCTTGCAGTGCTTTATTATGAGCGGGAAAATGATGTGATGGCATTGCGGTTTATTGAACGAATCCTGAATGATTATCCTCAGGATATTCTGATGCAGAAGTTGAAAAGCAGCATTTTTCTGAAAAAAAACAATGAAAAGGAATCCATCCATGCGTTGAAAGCTATCGCAGAAAAAGATCCCAAACTGCAGAAAATCTATGAAATGCTGGACAGTGATTCCGCAAGGGAAATCAAAGAAAATATCCAAACCAGGAAGAAAATGGCAGAGAACAAAAAACAGAAAAACAAAAAAGATTGGTTTGATTTATCCCTGATGCACCTGCTGGATGGTAACCCCAAAACCGCTCTGGATTATCTTCTGAATGCCATTGAAAAAAATTGAATTCTCCATTGCGGCTTTTTTAACGTCTGCGTTCCTATTCATATTTCCTCTTATCATAATAATTTTACTATATTTTCTGCATCAATGGGGGTTAATCCCCGTGGAAAATTATTTCCTGTTGATATTGTTTTCCTATCTCCTGTCTGCTTCCCTGTCTTTCTGGGGAATGAATTATTTGCGGAATCGTAAGTTAATAAAAAAGAGATTAACTGGAAATTTGCTGGAGGAGTACCAGAGCCGGATCATCAAGCTGCTCTCCACCCGGAAAGTGATTGAGACAGGAATGGAGATTGTCAACCGTCTTTTTGAGACTGAACATATTGATGTGCTTGTCTGGCATGATTCCCTGGGATCGTTTTCCCCCATGAAAATGGTAAATCCCTCGGAATCCCTACAATTCCGGGTCTTTGATGAAATCATTTTATGGATGAGCGAGCAGGACAGGATTTTTACCCGGACAGATTTTGACACGGAAGAAAAATTCCGCAGCATTAGAAAAGAAGCTCTTGATTTTTTTGATCGGACGGCATCGCAGGTTTTTGTACCTTTCAATCTGAATAAAAATCTTCTGGCAATTCTGTATGCAGGCAGAAAAATCAACGGGCTGGATTTCACAGAGGATGAGATTATCTTCCTGAATGAAATCCGCCATATAACTTCCATAACCCTTTCCAATACCATTTTATATGAAAGAATAACCGCCCTGAATGAAAATCTGGAAGAAAAAGTGAAGGAGAGAACAGAAGAGCTGGAAGAAGCCCAGGGTTTACTGATACACAACGAAAAAATGGCCAGCTTAGGGGTCATGGTTGCAGGGATCGCTCACGAAATCAATACTCCTTCCGGTGTGATTAATGGTGCCATCGTTAACATAATGGAAAACCTGGACCAATTTATTTTTCGTATTTTGGGTTTACTGAATTCACCGGATGATATCCATCGGTCAGAAAACGTCCGTATCCAGAATAGTATCCTGGAAAAACTGACCTCCCGGGTATTAACCGGAATAGAAAAAAATACGATGAATTCGTCCCTCCGATTTCTGGAGACAAAAAAACTTACGCAGAAAATTCAATTGGAAAAAATTCTGCCCAGAGATGAAGCGGAAAGCAGGGCAAAATTTATCATTGATAATAACCTCATGGAGGAATCCGATGCAATTTTAAATATGGACGATAATTTTTTTACCATATTGAAAAATATCATCCGCTTAAAACAGAATCTGGATAATGCCGGTTACGGGATTAAGGCAATTTCCAGCATTATCAAAGCATTGAAATACTATTCCCACCTGGACCAAAGCCTGTATGAACCCACAGACATCCGGGACGGACTGGAAAATACCGTTATCATTCTGCATAACCAGCTAAAAAAAGGCATCGATGTGATCCGAAACTATGCTGACCTTCCCAATATTGAAGCCAATCCAGGGGAATTAAACCAGATTTGGACAAATCTGATTAACAATTCCATCCATGCAATGGGTCACGATGGGTCCATTGAATTAAAAACAGAAATGGTATATGCAAAAACCCAACCCATTCCCGGATCCGTTTTTATTGGAGAATCGCTGGAAAAAATCATCTATCCGGATACCCAGGGTAAATATCCTTACGCAAGAATATCCATTACAGATTCCGGCAAAGGCATCCCGGAAAGTATACAGGAAAAAATATTTGATCCGTTTTTTACTACCAAGGCTCCGGGGGAAGGCACCGGTCTGGGGCTTGGTATTGTGAAAAAAATCATCGAAAAGCATAAAGGATTTATACATGTTTTTTCCAGACCAGGTAGCACATCCATTTCTGTATATCTGCCCTACCAGACAAAGAATGAATAGACTTTATATTGGAGAATAAATGGAAAAATTTCTGCAACTTGATTTAAAAGTTCCCAAAGATAAATCAGATACCGTTACCGATTTTTTTCTACGGTCAGGGGCCATATCTTCAGCAGAAACTTTGTACGAGGAAGGAAAAACCAATAATCTGGATAACGATGATACATGGCTCCAGTTTGCTTTCCGGGAAGAATACCCGGTAACGAGTGTGGTGGTCATGGCTATGGAATTTCTGGAAATAACGGACTATGAATACCACCACCAGATTATTAAAACGGCGGATATTCTGGCAAAACTGGAATTATCCCTGCACCCCTTTCCCGTGGGAAAATCCTTTCTCCTGGTACCCTCTCTGAAAAACATGCCGGAAGAAAATCCATATTATCCGAATATAATCATCATCAATCCGGCTTTTGCCTTTGGCACTGGCCAGCATGAAACTACACAATTGATGATGGAATATCTGGAAGATCACGTTCGTCCGGGTATGTCAGTTATTGACATGGGTTGCGGATCCGGTATTTTATCCATCGCTTCCCTGATTCTGGGTGCGGATAACGTTCATGGAATAGATATTGAAGAACTTTCCTATGAGGCCTCTGAACAGAATAAAGGAATTAACGCGGATTTCCACAATGCAAGCAATAAAAAATTACCGTGGGATCAATTGTACTTTTACAAAGATGACTTTTCCTGGTTGGGAAAAAAGCCAGGAATCAAGCATATTGACCTGTTTGTCGCAAACATTCTTCCCGGGGTTTTCCAGAGCAACCGGGAAGTCTTCCGGAATTACCTGAGTATTTCCGGGCAATGGGTGTTATCCGGAATATACAGGAATGTTTCAGAATCTTTCTTGACCTGGTTGGCAACCCTTTCGGAAAATGAGGGGAGGCAGATCAGAACCATGGAAAAAAATGGTTGGTTTTTATTTTATTCCGTATGATCACTTATCCGTTAATCTGAATTTTTTTGCTTCCAGTATGGTCTGTCCTTCTTTTATCTGTATTTCATACTCCCCACTGCGGACAAAAAAATCACTCTGAAAAAGGGTATATATATGGTCAAATTTGGGATTATTCAATTCGTAAGTATTCTCTGCGACCATTTCCCGCAATTTGTTGTTTCCCGCTTTTGGTTTTGCCATGATTTCGTAAATTGCTATGGTTATTTCCTTGTTTACAGGATTTTTTTCCCAGTTATAATATACATATACCGGTTTATTTATGTGGAATACAAGATTCTCTTTTTGGGCCAGCATATCCAGATCATTGGACGTTATTGGAGTGGAAGAAAGCAAAATGGGTGTTTTTTTCCCCGCCCAGAATGGATTAAAGAACAGGAAATACGCTGCGAGGCCAATCAGGAATAGAATGAAAATCCCGGAAAACGCAATATTCTTTCTTCCGTGTATTTCATCTTTTATGTGATTCCCATAAGACATCATTTCGCTATGCTGTCCTGACCCATCGGCTGCCTTTAAACCATAGGAATCTTTTTTGCGGTCAATGGCGGATTCTGACAGTTCCTTTTTAACAGCACTGGAAATCATATCTTTTTTGTTGAATCCCTTTTTTTTATTTTCATCTGTAAACATTTTGAATCTCCTTTATCAATTGGTCATACTGTTTTGCAACCTTACTGCCGGGGGCATAGTCAAAGAGGGTTTTTTTCATAAGGTGTGCCTCTTCCACCGCCACCGATTTAGAAATATATGTTTGGAATACTGGAATGTGTTTTCTGATCTCTGGGACCATCGCAGCGGCAATGGTTGTCCGGGGATCAAAAAAAGTTAGCAGTGCCCCTAAAATTTTTAGATATGGGTTATAACGATCTTTAACGCTTTGTACCGCATTGGCAATAAACCGGATTCCGTCAATGGAAAACTTGGAGGTTTGGAGAGGCACAATAATATCATGAGAAGAAACCATAGCGTTAATGGTTATGGCTGAAAGATTGGGAGGGCAGTCAATAAAAATATATTCATATTCATTCTTTAAAGGTTTTAGCGCATCGGACAGCCGGAAAAATCCATCAATGGATGTGGTGAGCTGGTTCTCCATCTCAATCAGGGATAAATGCGAGGGAAGGATGAATAAATTCTCCAGCGGAGTGTCAAAAATGGCATTTCCATGGATTTCTTTTTTTTCCAGTATGCCGTAGACTGAATTTTCCCTTGTGTAGCTGGAATTATCCACAAAAATGCTGCTCGCATTGCATTGGGAATCCATATCCACCAGCATGATTTTTCTATCCGGATAATCCAGGGCAAAACCATAGGCCAGGTGCAGTGCGGTGGTGGTCTTACCCACCCCACCCTTCTGGTTTAATATGGAAATAATTCGGGACATATTCCATCAATCCCAATGGAACTTTTTGGAATCTTCAATAAATTGTTCCAGCCCTTTATCTGTGAGCGGGTGTTTGACCAGCATATCAAAAACCTTGAAAGGGATAGTGGCCACATCTGCTCCCATTAACGCTGCTGTTTTAAGATGGATGGGATGGCGGATGCTGGCAGCCAGCACCTTTGTGGAATAATCATAATTTTGGTATATGGTGACAATTTCCTGTATCAATTCCATACCGTCATGGGAAATATCGTCCAGTCTCCCCACAAAAGGAGAAATATAGGTGGCACCGGCTTTGGCTGCCAAAAGTGCCTGCATGGAAGAAAAGCACAGGGTAACATTTGTTTTGATGCCTTCCCCGGAAAATATTTTGACTGCTTTAATCCCCTCCGCAATAAGTGGCACTTTTATGACAATATTGCCGGCAATTTTGGCTAACTCCCTGCCCTCCCGCAGAATTCCATCCAAATCCAGAGACAAAACTTCTGCGGAAACATCCCCGGGTACCAGGGTGGCAATTTCCGCGATCACCTTTTTAAAGGGTTTCCCGGTTTTCGCAATCAGCGAAGGGTTAGTGGTAACCCCATCCAGTATTCCATAATCCTTTGCTTTGCGGATTTCGTCCAGATCCGCAGTGTCAATAAAAAAATCCATGATCTATTTTAAAACAAAAATGGAAATGTAAACATTTTATTCAATCTTCTCTGTAAAAACGATAACAGAAATAACCCTTTTCATCCTGTGCTGAATACGCATCCTGCCACTCAAAGGAATACCATGAGTTCATTCAGAAGAATTTTGCAATATGCCACTAAATATAAAAAAAGGTTTATTCTGGGTTTATTTTTTTCGTTTTCCGCGTCCATCTTTAATGGAATCAGCCTCACAGCGTTAAAACCTATTTTTGAAGTGCTGGCGGAATCCAAAGATAAACCCTTCCAATTGCGTATAGAAAAAGAGAATATCCAAGCCCTTGTGGAGGCGGAACAGACAGAAATCATCGAGTCTGTGATAAACAAAAACCCCGCCAATGGGGAATTGAAAAATGATTTCCAGAAGATCAGGGAAGAATGGAAGGATAAACCGGTGCAGAGGAAAAACACACTGGAATCCCGGGTGTTCCGAATATACTCTTATTTAAAATTATGGATTAATGACCTTGCCGGAGGCATCAAACCGGTCCATTTGCTGGTTTATATTGGGATTGGTATCATCCCCATATATTTTTTACGTTTATTATCCATATTGGGTACTGTCTATTATATCACATCCACAGGCCTGATGGCTGTTCGTGATTTAAGAGATGATTTATATCTAAAAATGATCCATCTGCCCATTTCTCACTTTGTCAGGGAAAAAACCGGAATTCTGATGAGCCGTATTATCAATGATGTGACCATTGTCTCTGATTCCATTTCCCATGAACTCCAGATTTCCATTAATAACTTTTTTATTATCGTAACCCATGTGGGGATATTGGCTCTGATCAGTTACAAGCTTCTGCTTATGGTTTTCATTGGGGTGCCGGTCCTGCTCTGGCCGGTAAATTATTTCTCCAAGAAAATCAAGTCCATCACCACCAATGAACAAAGCCGGTTAGCGGATCTCAATGGCCATCTGCAGGAAGTAATTTCTGGAATCCGGGTCATCCGGGCATTTGGGATGGAACCCTATGAAAAGGAACAGTTCCGGCAAATCAATAACAGCCTTTACCGGGAAAATTTCCGATACCGTCTGAACCATGTAATTGGACCCTCTATTGTGGAACTGGCCACCTCTCTGATTATTGTCATCCTTCTGGTCTATGGAGGATTCCGGATCATGGAAGGGGAATTCAGTATGGGAAGTTTTTTTACGTTTTTATTCACTCTGATTATTCTTATGAGTCCCATTAAACAGATGGCAAGCTGGGTAAATGTGGTCAATCGTGCTAGTTCCGCCGGAGACCGGATCTTTGAAATCATTGACAGAAAAGAAGAGATTGAACATGCAAAAAATCCGGTTTTACTGGGTAAGCTCACAGAAAAAATAGACTTCAGAAATGTCAGTTTCCGGTATCCGGAGACAGAAGAATATGTCCTTAAAAATATAGATTTCACTTTGCCCATTGGGAAGACATTTGCCCTTGTGGGGCATTCCGGTGCCGGTAAGTCCACCTTGGTGGATCTGATTCCAAGATTCTACGATCCGCAGGAAGGGGAAATTGTTATTGATGGGGTTAATATCAAAAATCTGAGCATAGAAAATCTGCGTTCAAAAATTGGCGTGGTAACACAGGATATTTTTCTCTTTAATGGGACCATCAGGGATAATATTGCTTATGGGAATAAATCTATACCTTTTGATAAAGTGAAGGAGGCTGCGAACATGGCTTTTGCCGATGAATTCATTGACAAACTCCCGGACCAATATGATACTTACATTGGTGAGCGTGGGCTTATGCTATCCGGAGGACAGAGACAGCGACTATCCATAGCCCGTGCCCTTCTGAAAAATCCGGAAATCCTGATTCTGGACGAAGCCACCTCCGCACTGGATACTCAATCGGAACGTTTGGTGCAGAAAGCACTGGAAACTCTGATGAGAGACCGCACCACTTTTGTGATTGCCCACCGGCTTTCCACCATTTTCAGCTCAGATAAAATACTGGTTCTGGACGATGGCCGGATCATTGAGACGGGCACTCATGATCAGCTTCTCAAAAAATCCGGTAAATATAAAAAATTATACAGTATGCAGTTTGAACAATAGGGTTTAATCCGGATAAATTTCCAGCGAACGAACCATCCCACCAATGATCCCTGCTTCTTCCGCATCCGGGACATAAGGGGAGTTATATAGAGCAAGAATAAATTTCTGGTAGCTTTCCATCATGGAACCAAAATAAAAAGTATCCTCTTTTTTCCATTCACAAACGGACACCAGAGAATTATCCTTTGTGTAACTCTGGATGGATTCCACATATGCTCCCGATCCTTGGTGTTCCAGAAATGCTTCCATTTTTTCCACAACATTTTCCCCATTCAGATAAGGAGCTTTTTTTAATATTTCCGGATTGGCTTTCCCTATCTCCGGAATGCGGACAGCAAATATCTGAAAAACCCCGCCCTTGGAAAAAAGCCCATCGAAAAAGGAGGGGATTCCCTCAATGACTTCCACCTCCCAGGTGGGCGGGTACTCGATCCGGTACCATCCCATGGGAGACAGGAATTCCTGGTTTTTTAAGGCCATTTTATTGAAATTTTTTGTACTGGGTATATCCGTATTTCACAGGCAAACTGAACAGACGGATAAACCCCTCTGCATCTGACTGGTCATAAATTTTCTCATTTACGTCATCTTCAAACGAGGCCAGCTTGGTAAGGTACAACGAATTGGGAGATTTTCTTCCCACCACTCTTGCGTTTCCCTTGAACAACTGGATTCTCACTGTTCCATTAACGGTTCTCTGGGTATCATCCACAAATTTCTGGAGAGCCTCTCTTTCCGGGCTGAACCATTCGCCGTTGTAAACCAGGCGGGCATATCGCATGGAAATTTCATCTTTTAAATGCTGTAGATTTTTTTCCAAGGTAATGGCTTCCAGATCCCTGTGGGCAATATGCAGGATGGTTCCTCCGGGAGTTTCATACACGCCTCTGGATTTGATACCCACCAGACGGTTTTCCACAATATCCACCCGGCCAATACCATGTTCCCCCCCAATTTTATTCAAAGTTAAGATCATGTCCGCAGGGCTTTTACTCTGGCCGTTCAATTTTACGGCGTTTCCTCTTTCAAATTCTATTTCTATGTATTCCGGTTCACTTTTTGCTTCTTTCAATGATTTTGTGGTGAGAAACATGGATTCATCCGGTTCCAGATAGGGATCCTCCAGAATGCCGCCCTCATAGGATGTGTGCAGTAAATTCTGGTCAATGGAATACGGTTTTTGCACGGATGCCTTTACCGGTATGTTTTCCTTGTGGGCATACGCAATCAAATCTTCTCTCCCGGTGAAATTCCACGTGCGCCAGGGCACTATAACATGGATACCCGGCATAAGAGCATGGAAGGTAAATTCAAACCGTACCTGGTCATTTCCTTTCCCGGTGGCCCCGTGGGAAACAGCGTCTGCCCCTTCTTTCTGGACAATCTCAATCTGCTTCTGGGCAATCAAAGGACGGGCGATGGAAGTTCCCAGTAAATACCGCATTTCATATACAGCGGATGCACGGATGATGGGATATACATAATCCCGTGCAAATTCTTCTTTCAGGTCCAGAAGATACAGTTTGGATGCACCGGTTTTCAGGGCTTTTTCTTCCAGTCCATCCATCTCTTCCTTCTGGCCAATGTCTGCACAGAAAGCTATCACCTCCGCCTGATATTCTTTTTTAAGCCAGTGTAGTATGACAGATGTGTCCAGACCGCCGGAGTATGATAAAACAATTTTTTTAACATTTTTCATAATGGTTACCCTAACCAGATTTTTTTGGTTTGTCAAGCTGTCAAAAAATATTAATGAAAGATCATCCGATTTTCCGGAGAAATTCTTTCAGGGTATCCAGGTTTTTTTTCAGCTTTGGCTGCTCCGGATTTATTTCCAGAGCTCTTTCCCAGATTGCCGCAGCCAGAGAATATTCTTTTAATGCGTAATAGATCCAGCCATACAATTTCAGCGTCTTCATCTCCTGAGCTTCTGCTGGATGGGCTTCTATAATTTCGATTGCTTTATCCAATTCTTTGGATTTATAATATGCGAATAAAATCCCATAATCTTCTTCCGATAAAATGGCCTTTATCGGAGGAATAATTTCCGGCTCCCGGATACGACCGCTGGATGGAATGATTTCTTTCGGCGTTGTTTCTGCCGGGGTTTCCCGTATAAGTGTCATCTCCATATCCGGTTGCTCCCCGTAAAAATACATTTTCATAAGACCCTTGCCCTTTACTTCTCTGGCTTCTCTTTCCATGAAAGGGAACGTATCTTTCAGAAGTTCATAGGTTGTGGGGGATATATTAATCCTCATGGGTTCGGAATTGGATTCCATCCGGGATGCCGTATTGATGGTATCCCCAAAAACATCGTAAATATATTTTTTAATGCCCACCACCCCGCCAGTCACTCTTCCTGTGTGAATACCAATCCGGATTTTCCACTGGACCTGTGAAGTCAGATTGCGCTTTTCCAAATAATCAATAATTTCAATGGAGGAAGTGAGCATATTTTCCGCATGATTTTGGTTGGGGATGGGCATACCGCAGACGGCCATATATGCATCTCCGATGGTTTTTATCCGTTCGCAGGAATTTTTCTCCATTATGTTATCAAAATTGGTAAAAATATCATTCAGTTCATTGATAAGATAAGCAGGCTCAAGGCGTGAGGACTGGACAGTGAAGCCGGCTATATCGGAAAAATAGACCGTTACGTTATCAAAGGTTTCCGGATAGGTACGCCCTTCCCTTTTTAAATCTTCCACGATTTTTTTGGGCAGGGTATTCAACAGAAGTTTATCAGCTTTTTCTTTCTCCAATTCAATCAGGCGGTTTTTTTCCAGAATGCTTCGTTTCAATGTCTCAATGCGGACGTGTACTTTGATGCGGGCCAAAAATTCATTATTATGAAACGGTTTTTCCATGTAGTCATCTGCTCCCATTTCCAAGGCTTTAACGACGGTTTCTTTCTCTTTAATGGCAGAAAGAAAAAGGACGGGAATTTCCCGGAATTCTCTATTATTCTTTAAGTATTTTAATGTCTCTATTCCGTCCATGACTGGCATCTGGTTATCCAGAAGAATCAAGTCCCCCCGCCCATGGTTCTCTATATAATCCACCAGCAACCGTCCATTTTCAAAGGCTTCCACTTCATAGCCGTGTGCAACCAGAATTTTTTTCACAAAGTTGCGTATTGCATTGGCATCATCGGCAATAAGGATTTTTATATCCACATTTTCCGATGCCTCCATCCCCAGGCTGGAGAAAGAAGCTGGGGGGGTATCGGTTTCCTGGAGAGAGAGAGAATCCTGCTCCGGATTTTCCTCCGTTTCCGGCGGAGAAACTATTTCCGGAGATGGGGACACATTTTCCACGGGACCGGGTTCGGTCATCGGTTCCTGTTCGGCAGGGGCGGGTTGGGTGGAATTTTCCTGTATCATAAGGATAATATCATCAAGAACCTTTAAATCTCTTTCTTTGACAACACCGCATTCCGCAAAAAACTGGCTTTTTTCCGGCGAGTATTTATCCTCCAGAAACAGGATTACCATTCCCTTCTCCTTCATCCGGCGTAGCTCACTTTTTACGCCCGGATCCGGTTCGGTATACGGAAGGTCAATCATCAGGTAATCGCTGGCGGGCATGGAAGAATCGATGGATGGGGAACTGGAAAATTCCAGGCCTCGTCTGGAAAAATAGACCGATATCATTTTGGAAAACAGAGCTTCCTGACTGATAAAATGAACTTTACTCATATAATTTCCTGTAAAAAATGCTTTTATCGTAAATTACGCTGGCGAACAAATGATTATACCCAAATATATTTTCTGAAGCTCCCAGTATCAGAAAAGAGCCTTTAGCCATTATAGAATGCACATACTGCAATACTCTTTCCCTGGTCTCCGGTTTAAAGTAAATCAATACATTCCGCAGAAAAACAATATCATATTCTTTCTCAATGGAATGTTCCAATCCATGGACGATATTTTCCGTATGATACTGTATCCAATAGAAAATTCCATCGGATGCGGAATAATCTCCCCCCGGATTCTGCACAAAATATTTTTCCCGGAAAGAAGGTGGTACTCCCCGGAGAATTTCTTCCTTCCTGTATATGTTTTTCCGTGCAGCTTCGATGACTTTTATATCAATATCCACTCCATAAATGCGATAGGAAATCCCGCAATTGGTATTGCATTCCTGCAATGCGATGGATATGCTCACCGGCTCCTGTCCATTGGCACATCCAATGCTCAATATACGCAATGCCCTGCCCGGGAATTCATTCTGTACAAGTTTTTGCAGGTTCATAAACGGATGGGAATCCCGGAAAAAGGACGTTTCATTCACGGTGATAGCGGAAATAACATCGTTTTTCCATCCGTTTGGATTATTTTTTTCCAGGTAATCGGCAAGGGCTTCAAAATTTTCCAGATTTTTATCCCGGATGATGCCGGATAACCGCTGCCGCAACAGATATTCTTTCTCATATCCCAGAAATATACCGCTGATTTCATGGATTCGGTCTCTGATACGATAGAAAGTCAATTCCGTTACTGTTTGGTCATTCATTGATGTATTCCATAATTTGTTCGGAAATTTTTTCCAATGGAAGTACCCGGTCCACAAATCCTGTGGAGACTGCATTGCCGGGCATTCCCCAGACCACACTGGTTTCCTGGTCCTGTGCAATAATAACCGAACCTGCCCGGGCAAGTGTCCCCAGGGAACGGGAACCATCCGACCCCATACCCGTAAGCACCACAGCCACCGATTTCCCCTCATAGGATTCGGCAACGGAACGGAATAACGGATCCACAGAAGGACGGCAACCGTTTTCCGGTGGATTTTCGTTGATAACAATACTCTTGGAATTCGTCCCTTTCCTGGCCAGCATGTGAGATCCGCCCGGAGCGATATATACATGATTTTTTTCTATCTTCATGCCGTGCTGGCCCACCAACACGTTATGCCGGGTATATTTATCCAGACTCTGAGCCAGAGATTCCGTGAATTCCAGTGGCATGTGCTGTACCACAAGAACTGGTAAATCCATTTTTTCACATAATTCCGGTAGAAGTTTTTTTAATGCAGCGGGCCCCCCCGTGGACACCCCAATGGCCACCACCTCCGGTTTTCTTAATTTATCAGGATTTTTCTGTCGTTTTTTTATTTCGGAAGATGATGTTGATTCTTCCCGCATTAATTTTATTTTTTCTTCCAGTAAAATCCGGAGTTCTTTCTTTGGGTCCGGTACATTGGATGGTTTGAGGATAAAATCAAATGCTCCGTTCTGGAGGGCCGCAATGGTAGCCTGGGCTCCATCTCTGGTAATGGAGCTGACCATTAGTACTTTCATTTTCTTCAAGGCAGGATTAATTTTCCGCAATGAGGATATTGCTTTCATGGTCTCAATTCCGTCCATTTCCGGCATCTCCACATCCAGAGTAACCAGATCCGGGATAATTGTCTCATCTCTTGTTAGGTATTCCACCAGTCCTTTGCCGTTCCAATAGGACTGGATTACTTCAATATCCGCTATGGAATAGAATATTTCCAGAATCTGCTTTCTAAAAATGATGGAATCATCCACTATTATGGCTTTCATTTCCTCTCCCGTCTTCAATTATTTCCCGTGCGTTGATAATAACCATTAAATCATTTTTCAACCTAGTAATGCCGCCAATGACTTTGGAGTTTTTCAGATTTTCTTCGTTGCTATCCTGTCGGAAAGCAGAAAATTCCTCAATATCTTCCGGTTCCACAGAAAGCACATCCCCCACTTTATCCACAAAAATGCCAAAGGATTCTCCCGTGGATTCCTTGAAAATAATCAGCCTGCCATTTTCTTTTCTTTTCTCATCAATGGAAACATCGCGAATTCCCAGAACTGGATTCAGATTTATGATCAGACAAATCTGACCTCGCAAATTAACATAACCCAGCATACTTTCCGGTGCATGAAAAATGGGAGTAATGTGAAACTCTGAATTGATTTCTTTTACATCCAGAATAGTGCATCCAAAGAATCTTCCACCAATCCAGAAGGAGATATACTGGTTCTTCGCATTAACCATAGAATTCTTCCATTACGGAGTATACGGTCTGTATAAAATGCTCACGTTCAATTTTGATTTCATATCTGTCAAAACCGGCCGATTTTGCTTTTTCTATAATATCCTCTTTGTTCAGAGAGGACAGAGCGATAGCGGGAATATCTTTTCCATCTTTCAGGTTTCTCACTTCCGCGATCCACCCAAAACCATCCATTACAGGCATTTCCAGGTCGCTGATGATTAAATCAAATTTCCCGGTTTTCCATTTCTGAAGGGCGTCTTTTCCATCGGTGGCTGTGGTAACAAGGAATTTCTCTTCCCGCAGGTATTTGGATATCATGGAACGGAAAATGGACGAATCATCCACAACCAGTGCTTTTTTATCCGCGTATAAATATTTCTTTTCTTTTTGGGAAAACCATTCCGGTTCGGCCAGTTCCATAACCCTGTAGATATCCGGAAAAATGGTAATTTTGTCATTTATAATGGAAGTCCCCAAAACCCCGTCCTTTTTATAAGACACTTCATCCAGAATGATAGCAATGTCCCGGATATCAATCAGCTCTGAAATTATTATACCGGCGGGTTTATTTATGTGTTTAAATAAAATAATATAATAATATTCTGTGGCAACAATGGGATCTATGGGCAGATAGGAATCCAGCCGAATTATTTTATTGCTTTTATTATCAAAATGGACATATTCATCATTTCCCACTTTCTGGATGTCATGGGCTGAAATTTCTTTTATACGGGAAATCAGATGCAGGGATAAACCAAATTGTTCTTTTTCCCCATAACGGAATATGAGGACAGATTCATTAATGGAATTTTCATTGATGTATTCCTTTTCCTTCATCTTCACATTGTAGTTCACACCGTAATGATTCCCAATGCCTTCTGCATCCAGAATCAGGGCTATCTTCCCGTCCCCTAAGATAGTGGCACCGGAATATACTTTCAAATGTTTTAATGCGTTATGCATGGGTTTTACAACAATCTCTTCCGTTCCCAGTACCTGGTCTATGATCATTCCGTACTTTTTATTCCCGGCCACCAGCACAGCCAGATTCCGGGTTTCCTTTTCCCGGTGCAGGGCATATTTCATCAGAATATCCATCTTCGTCTCACGATTCATCGGTTCCGGGGAACCCAGCAATTCATCCAGGCGGACAACAGGCAAAAGAAAATCCCGTAACCGGAATACTTCCTGATCCTGTGTGGTTTCCACTCGGGAGGTCGCATTCTGTCCAATGGTTACCAGCTCTTCCAGATTCACCTGGGGAATCGCATAGCGGTAATCTCCGGAGATAACAATCAGGGAAGGAATGATAGCAAGAGTTAACGGCAGTTTAATCAGAATTTCGGATCCGACGTTTTCCATGGATTTGATTTCTATGCTCCCATTCAGCCGTTCAATGGAAGATTTCACCACATCCATACCCACCCCTCTTCCGGAAACATCACTGACTTTCTCTGCAGTGGAGAATCCAGGCCGCATAACCAGATTGATAATTTCATTTTCTGACCATACTGCTAATTCATTTTCATTGACAATTCCGGATTCAATAGCCTTTTGCTTTATTTTCTGAAGATTCATTCCCCGTCCGTCATCGGTGATTTTAATATGAATTAATCCGCCCTCATGGTATGCAAAAATGGAGATCAGACCGGTTTCCCTTTTTCCTGCCCGAATTCTCTCCTGAGGAAGCTCAATACCATGGTCAGCGGAATTTCGAATCAGGTGGGTAAGAGGAGCCGCCAGAGATTCTATGATGGTACGGTCAAGCTCCACTTCCGCACCAGTTATTTCCATCTCAATTTTTTTCTCCAACTTCTTATTCAACTCCCGGATAAAACGGGGAAATTTGTTTACTATGTTCCCAATTGGCTGGAGACGGGTTTTCATTATGGTTTCCTGTATTTCCGAGGTCACCCCATCCAGCCGCTGGACAATTTCCCGTGAACCAGAGTTAATATTTTGAAATGAGATTAATTGCTGGTTCCGTATTAATACCAGTTCTCCGGCCAGGCGCATCAGTCTGTCCACAATGGATAAATGAATACGAATGGAGTCATTTATCTCCATTTCTGACTTCAGGGCATTTTCATTTTTATTTACGGTATCCCCAGAGGCTACTTTATGTTCATTTTTTTTAATATTCCCCTGGCTGTCCCCGCTGATAGCTTCCCGGATAATCTGGATGAAACTCCGGGCATCCTCCTGATCCGCCTCATTAATGTTGTCCAGATATGTCTGCATTTTATCCTTTATCATAAAAAGATAATTATTATAGGCAATAAACAGTGAATTTTCACGGTTTATCTCCTGAAGAAGGGATTCCCCAAATTCCGCAATCAAGGATATATGTCCCAAACCAATAAATTCTGCACTGCTCTTCAGAGCATTCAAAGCATGCAAACCGGAGAGAAGAGATTCCTGCGTGATGGCATTATGGATGTCCCAGTTGTCAATAATCTCTTCCAGATTGGTCAGATACTTTCCGGCCTCAAAAATAAACTCATCCAGCAGTTCTTCCGGAACATCCATGGAAGATTGTTCCTTTGGAAATTGGTTATCACGCTGCAGTGTTTTATTTTCCTCCGGAATCTTTTTTTCTGGTTTTTCCTGGGTGGAAGAAGAAGCCGGCTTTTTATTTTCCAGAATATCCGTCATTATCCGGACTATTCCGGAAATGTCCTTCTGGTCGCTTTCAGAGACATTCCTTATCATATCTTTCAGAAGATCATTACCCTGGAGAAGTGCATCAATGATAATAGCATCCGGTTTCATACTGCCGTCCCGGATTTTTGCCATAATATTTTCCATGGTATGGGAAAGCTTTCCAATGTTTTCCAATCCCAGAAAGCCGGACGTCCCTTTTATGGTGTGCACGGCACGGAAAAGCGTATTGATTTTTTCTGCGTCCGGATTTTTTTCCAGCTCCAGAAAAAACTCTTCCGTGGAATCCAAGAGTTCGCGGGATTCTTCCACAAAATCCGATATCATGTCTGAGTCAATCATGTTAAATAGTAAATTCCTTCATTTTGTCATTCAGATTTATCAGAGAACTTTCTATTTTATTAAAATGGTCATAAATATTCAGGATATAATCGTTCAAGTGGTTGCTTTCAATATTCGCAATATTTACCTTATCCGCCATATTTCTGGTATTTGTTTTTATTTCATCAATAATCCCAGCCACTTCATTGGTGGCCTCATAGCTTTTTTGAGCCAACTGCCGTACTTCGGAAGCCACCACAGCAAAACCCCGCCCGTGCTCACCCGCCTTGTTGGCCACAATGGATGCATTCAATGATAGCAGGTTGGTCTGGTCAGCAATGGTCTGGATCAGATTAATAATCTGCTCAATCCGTCCGGTGGATGTTTCCATTTTACGGGATATTTCCAGTAATTCATCCTGCTCTGTCTTGAAAGTACTTTTGTGCCATTTATTGAATCCGTCCAGAATGTGCTTGATGGATTCGGAAGACTGGACGGCCTCAACTGAAGAATCCGCGATGAATGTGAGAATTCCATGCAGATTTTCAATGATGGTATTTATGGGGTCCTCCAGGCTTTTGAGTTCATTATCACGGAGCATGGTAATTTTTTCTGTGATATTTTTATTGGCAATTTTACTCAGGGAATCAATAATGGGCTCAATTTCCCTATTCAGGTAATCCGATCTTCTTCTAAATTCCTCTAACCGGCTCTGGACAATCCCAAAAGTATGGATGAGAGCCCCGTCTTCCTCATAAACGGGAATGACATAAAGAGAGACGGGAATAATGCCACCATCTTTTGTTCTAATTTTGGTTTCTTCCATTCCTGACTTGCGGGCTTCATGATCAAAATACCGGACGATTTTACAGACCGGACAGTTTTTGGGATCCTCTGGCCAGAATATTTCATAGGCTCCTGTAACCCCCCAGATGGCTTCCGCATTCCACTGCGTCAATAATTCAAACTGTTTGTTAAAATATTTGAATTTTCTGTCCGGTGCCACCACAAACACCGCCGATGGAAACAGATCGGAAAGGGATTTCCAGAATTTAACTTCAATGTTTTTTATCTTATTCAGGAATTCCATTTTCTCGTAAAGGTCCCCAGAATTCATCGCATAAAGATCAAAATCTGAGGAATTGTATATTTTCTTATCTTGCTCCAATTGGAACAGCTTTTTAATAAATGCCATGGGGGCATCTTCAATACGGTTTTTTATTGTTCGGGATATTAATTTTTCCAATAACTGGAACAACAACTCCGGATTGGATCCGTGGAGAGACGCATTCTCCTGGGGATTCAGTTCATAGCCGGCCTCTTTTGCTTTCTGGACAATTCTTTCCCGGATATAATCCAGTTTATCTTTACCAAACATTTTTTTCTCCCAGCTTCATGATTGCTTTTTTTAATTCATTCAGCCTTTGGGTAAGGTTGTGGGATAGTTCTTCCCAGTGCGACATCAAACGGCTTGCTTCATCTTTGCGGTTTTCCTGGAACAGAGTATGAATCCGTAATACAATCTCATGCAATTTGCGATGCGGGTCATCAATGCCCATAAACTCTACCAGATTGCCATACAGGTTTTTCCCCTCTCCGGAGTACCATTTTCCCAGAATGCATTCTTCATGAGATGTGGGGGAAAAAACTGCCCCGGTTTTCAGCATTTCGGTTAATGCCCGTCCCTGGTTGATGTGGTTACTGATAAAAAAATCTATCTCTTCTTTTTCAAAACTATTCGGATTGATTCGTTTCTGTTCCTCCTGATCCACAATAAACTGTTCCACTGTCTTTCTTAAATCCTCAGATATATTAAACAATTCATGGGCAGAGGAATTAACTTTATTGGAAATATCTTTATTCTGGTTTATTTTACCGTTCACCGATGACATGCTCTTGGAAACATTGTCCGTTCCCCGAGCTGCTTCACCAGCATTCTTTGACAATTCATTGGCCCCAAAGGTCAACTCCTGAGCGGATTTGGCGATATTCCCGATTCCTTTATTTGCCTCCGCGAGATTAATGGAAATGCTTTCCATGGAGGAAGTCTGGCTCAAAACAGAATCATTGATGCTTTTGGAAGCATGGTTCAATTTACCCACAATTTCAGAAACCTCCCGTATGATTTCCACTGCACTACGGGTGCTTTTCTGCACATCGTTAATTTTTTTGGCAATATCCTCCGCTGCGACGGCACTCTGGTTGGCCAGTTCCTTGATTTCAATGGCTACCACCCCAAATCCTTTTCCGGCTTCTCCTGCGGAGGCAGCCTCAATGGTCGCGTTTAACGCCAGTAAATTTGTTTTTTCTGCAATTTTCTTGATAACGTTTGTCACTTCCCCAATTTCATCTGCTGCGAGTCCCAGAGTATCCATGGAAGTGGATGCATTTTTTGTGTAATTTACGGCAATACCGGATATCTGGGAGCTGTTTTCTGAATTTTTGGAAATGGAATCCATATTCCGGGTCATCCCTTCCGCCGTCCGGGAAATATTACTCATATTCTGGGACATCTGCTCGGCTGCTGTGGCAACGGAGGCAATATTGACGCTCATTTCTTCTGTGGTGGAAGCCATCGTATTCATATTCATACTCATTTCTTCTGTGGCACTAGCTACGGATTGTGCTTCTGTAATCATGCTCTCCGATGATTCTGATACGCCAGAAGATACCTGCATCAGATTATCGGATGCCCGGCTCAGACTGTTTGCATTGGTTTTGATGATATTTATCATGGTACGCAGTATTAATACAAATTCATTGAGTTTCCGGGTGAACATCCCAATCTCATTGCGGCTTTCCACATCAATATTCACAGTTAAATCTGCCTGACCTTCCCCGATGTTTTTGAGCATGGTATTCAGCATCTGGTTTACCTGGGAAACCGGTCGATTCACTGAACGTATGATTAAAAATAAATTCAGAAACATAATGGAAATGGAAATGACAGACGCGACCATATCCTTGATCAGCATTCGCTGAAAAATCTGTTCACCGGAATCCCCTGCATGAGCGTTTATTATGGAAATGGTGAACAAACTGATTAAAAAAATGACACCCACCGTGGTAAACCCCAGAGTCATGGCCATTTTGTTTCTCAGAGAAATAAATGGATACCTCTGGGATAATGGGATGGGTTTGGTCCATAATTCAATATTCTTCAGATATTGAATAAAAAACGGTGCGGCAAACAGGAATATAATGGGAAGCCCCGTAGCTTCTGCCAGCCAGAATTCCCGTTCTGTCAGAAAATCCACATGATGGGTAACCAGTTTAGGGCCAATTAATATATACAGAATTATATTGATGGAAAAAAACATAACCAGCGACGATATCTGCTTCTGGGCTGGTGCTAAATTTTCTTCCCATGTGTTCAGAAACCATTTCTGGATAATTCCCAGTTTCCAGCGAATTCCAATGGCCACAAAGGTAAGATAAACGGCCACATATATCCAGATCACAGGATAAAAAACAATCTCCAGCATTTCTGAAAAACTCCATATTTCCGCAAACCATGCCAATAGCAACCAAGCCATGGGTGGCATCAGAAATGCTCCAAATAACCATAATTGTATGTAAGTTTTATCGCGATTCATTCTACCTCTTAACTATCCTTAATTATCGGCTTTGGTAGTCCATAAAAAAAGCTTTCCTTCTGATAAAACCATTCCATCTACGCTTAATGCATACAAATAATATCAATATCGGAAGGCAACCCATAATAAACTCCGACAATCATATCTATGCTTATGAACTGCTATTCCGGAATGGTTTGGTTTCCAATGCGTCTTTTGAAAATGATATTACGGCAACTCTTCATGTTATGCGGAATCTGTTTCATGCATATAAAAAAATTCTCCGGAACTCGCTTGGATTTATCAATGTCAACCGGGATATCCTTTCCAAAGAAATTATCAACAGCCTCCCGCCGGAAAACTATGTTTTTGCACTGGATGATTTGAATATATCAGGAGAAAAATTCAGTGCTACCATCCTGAAAAGCTTCGCCTGGAATTATTAAAATGGATTCCGGCCCAATCCTGTTGCATGTCTGCTGTGCCCCCTGTGCCACCTGGTCCATCCTAAAGCTACAGGAATTGGGCTATACCGGTATTACCCTGTTTTATTCCAATGCCAATATCTACCCGGAAACCGAATATTATAAACGACTGGAATATGTACAGCAATTGGCAGAGCGTCATTCCGTCCCGTTGGTTGTGGACAATTATGGACATAATGAATGGTTAAACCTTACCAGCCCATTTTACATGGAGCCGGAGGGCGGAAAACGATGTGATGTTTGTTTTCAGTATACGTTTAGCAAAGCCCATGCACTGGCAATGACGTTGGGCATACCGGAGTTCACCACATCGCTGACCATAAGTCCATTTAAGAATACGGAAACCATATTCCGTATTGGTTCAGGATTCCCCGGCTTCCAGAAAATCAATTTCAAAGAGAATAATGGTTATAAAAAAAGTATAGAGTTATCCCGGGAATATGGATATTACCGCCAGAAGTACTGTGGCTGCGAGTATTCCCTGGCAGAATTAAAAAGAAGAAGTATCAAAAAGGGTTGACATAGGATTCTGATAACATATTTTTACGTCGATGGAAGAATCTTTGAAGGTGCAGATTGACCAGGCAATTGCACAGGAACGGCCAATTAAAATCAGGGCCTATGCGGTTATCTCTGAAACCGAAGGTACCATGAGTTATATAACAGAAACCATTTTGAGCAAATATGACCGATTGGACATCATTGGGCCTGTGTACACTGCCCTAAAGGAGCTTTCCATCAACGGAGCAAAAGCCAATATCAAGCAGGTGCTGTTTGAAGAATTGGGTATCAGTATGGACAATGATAAAGACTATGCCTCCGGTATGAACCATTTCAAAACCAATCTGACGGAAGCATGGATTCTGGAGTATGGAAAAAAGGCTGAGATTATGGGTCTTTATGTGGATATATCCTTCAATTATAACCCCCAGCGACTGCTTATTGAAGTGATCAATAACCGCCCCATTTCTGAAAAAGAAGATGTGCGGATACGCCAGAAATTCCAGACAGCCATGGAGTATGATAACATTGCTGAATTTTATATTGCCGGTGGAGACTCTTCCGAGGGAGCCGGAATGGGAATTGTGCTCATCACCATGCTTTTAAAAGCACAGGGAATTGATCCGCATTTGTTCACCCTCCGATCCAATTATAAGGATATTACCATCGCCAAGGTCGAGATACCTCTTACCCAGGAATACAAGACTGCAAGAGAACGCTTTGAGGCGACAGGGTAAACATGCCGGGGACTTCAGAATCCAAAAAAATCTCTATTATTGTAACATCCTTCGATTCTCCGGAGCAAATTGGTTTAAATACCAATGAATGGGATATTATTTCATTTCATGACTTTGAATCCATGATTGCGGGAAATAATTTCCCATTCAAATCGAAAAGAACCCATATCATCCTTGCCATAGCTATGGATTTTTTATTATCCAATAAAGAAAAAATTCTGAACTGGGTTTTTCAGTATACAGAGTTTAAATTTTCCTTGCTGTTATTTGGTAATACGGTGAACAGTGCCTTGCTTTCGGATTTTCCGGATGAAATTATAGAAGCGGTGATCCCATTGGACAGCCCGGGGTGTTCGGTCGAAAAAATACTATCTTCCATAGAAGCCCGGCAAAGGTTAAAAAACGATATCATGCAACTGGAGCTATCGCTGGGGAAAAAACAGGATGAACTCCAGAAAATACTCCACGTGGGGAAAATGCTCTCCCAGGAAAAAGATCTGGATGTTCTGATTGATCTGATTCTGAAATATTCCATTTCCCTGACAAATGCGGATGGGGGATCGCTTTACCTCACAGAAAAAATAACAGATAGAAAAAAAGTTACCCGCCTTCGATTCAAGCGGTCTTCCCTGAATCTCTCCGCTGATGAATTTCTTCTGGAAATCAATGATGAATCTATTGCCGGTTATGTGGCCCTGACCGGAGAAATCCTGATGATTGACAATGTGTATCGGCTACCGGAAAACACGGCTTATTCCTTTAACGATGAATTTGACAAAGTGCATAATTATCATACAAAATCTATGCTGGTTGTCCCCATGAAAAACCACCGGAACGACATCACCGGTGTCATCCAAATGGTGAACAGAAAACGAAATCTCAACCAAAAATTAACTCCTGAGCAGATGAAAACAGATCTGGTAATTCCGTTTTCCCGGGAATCTTTGGATCTGGTTGGAGCTCTGGCCGGACAGGCGGCTGTGGCTATTGAAAATAATCTTCTGATTAATGATATTCATAAGCTCTTTGAAGGTTTTGTCCGGGCATCCGTAAAAGCCATTGAACAACGGGATCCCACTACCCGTGGTCATTCAGACAGAGTGGCTTTATACACAGTCGAAACAGCTAAAGCCATTTCTGAATGCAGTCAACCTCATTTCCGGGATGTGGAATTTTCCAGAAACCAGATCCGCGAGATCCGGTATGCCGCCCTCCTCCATGATTTTGGGAAGGTGGGTGTCCGGGAAAAAGTTCTTACCAAATCCAAAAAGCTTTATGATCATGAGCTGAATAACATTGAATGGAAATTCCGCTATTACGCCAAGCGGATGGAAGCGGAATTCTATAAAAAGGCTTACCTCCTGAAAACCAGAAAGGGGAGCAATTATCTGAAGGTTTTGCAGGAAGAAAAAAATAAATTTCTGGAAGAAAAGAAGAAAATAAAAAGAATGCTTCATTCTATTTATGCTGTGAACGAACCTACCATACTGGAGGAGGGAGATTTTGATTTTTTACAGAGTATATCCAGGATTAGAGTTCCCATTAACGGAAATCCCATACAGCTGCTCACAGAGAATGAAGCACTCCGCCTGAGTGTCAGAAGAGGTTCTCTGGATGAAGAAGAAAGAGTGGAAATTGAAAGTCATGTTACCCATTCGTATAATTTTTTAATCCAGATACCCTGGACCAGAGATCTGGAAAATGTTCCGGAAATTGCCTATGGGCATCACGAAAAACTGGATGGGACCGGCTACCCAAGGCAATTAACAGCCAAAGACATCCCCATTCAGGCCAGAATCATGGCAATAGCGGACATCTACGACGCTCTCACCGCCACAGATCGTCCTTATAAAAAGGCGATATCCAGAGAAGAATCCCTGGATATACTGAAAGAAGAAGCAGAGAGAAACCACATAGACCGTACCATTCTGGATGTATTCATCCAGAAAGATATCTATAAATTAAACCACTCCGCCCCCAATCCCTAAAAAACATTAGATCAGCTGATTAATCAAATTCTTCATCTTTTTGATATTATCCAGCAGGTTATCCAGATTTTCTATGAGATCTCCAAACTCATCCAGAATAATCAGGTAAGAAATACTGGCATTTACCTTGCTCTTTTTCTGTTTGATTCTCTTAATCTGGGACTGGGAGATTTCCTCCCGGACCGAGTGGGCTTTCTTTATCAGATTTTTGATTTTATCTGCATTTTTCAGGGTTTCCGGTAAAGAAACGGAAAGCTGCTTGATAATCTCCCTGGATATTTTTGCAATTTCCTCAATATCCTCCGCTTCTTTCCTGGATAAACCGGTGTGGTAGGTCATTATTTTTTCATAAGCTGTATGGGTGATCTTGCGGATATTCTCAATAACATATTTTACATCAGTATAGGATTTGGTCATATAAGGAATATATATCAGGTCTTTTTCGCCAAAGTGTTTATTCGCCAGTTCAATGATATGCTGGATGGCCGGATTATGGGCATTAAGAATTTTATTCATTCTGTGGTGGATGTGGTTCAGCTTGCCTGCCTTTCCGGTTTCATAATATTTGATTATATCCATCATTTCATCGTTCACGTTTTGGAGAATGGAATGAACATTTCCCCAGATCATCTCAAAGGCTTTTTCCGGATGTTCTTTATACTGTATGAGCTCTTTTAATCTCTCCGCATATTCTTCCTCTCTTTTTACGTGAACTTTTTTAAATACAAAGAGCAGGTAGATGGCAAAAGGGATAATTCCCAGAAGGGAATAAACCCCTCCAAAAAACAAAAGGGTAACCACAAAACCCGCAGTAAGGGATGCAATGACTGCGGTCAGAAACCATCCGCCAATGACAGCAAGCACCCCACTGACCCGTGCCACGGCATTGTCCTTTCCCCATGCCCGGTCAGAAAGGGAAGTCCCCATCGCCACCATGAAAGTAACAAATGTTGTGGAAAGAGGCAGCTTCATGGATGTTCCCACCATGATTAAAATGCTGGCTGTCATAATATTGACGGATGCCCGGAGTAAGTCGAAGGCTTCCGCGTCCTCAAAGCGACGACTCCCGTATCCCTTATTCGCGGCATCCACATCAAATCTGGTATTCACAAAGGTTTTTACTCCTTCCGGAATAAATCTCCCTATGTAGTCCATCACCCCCACCACCATCTGGATAAAACTACGGGCAATGGGGTTCGCGTTGGAGAATAATTCCACTGCTTCCTCCTGGGATCCCAGACTCACCTCCGTTTTGGTGACTGTCCGGGCTTTTTTGGAAAAATACAGAGTCAGAATCATGACAATTGCCGCGATCAGAAGCAGAAAGTTATCCGGAGGAATATTCCCGGCCAGAGCAGCTCCGGAGAGAGAAGCATCCTTGGACTGTGAAAAAATTTGGAATGTATTGTAACCAGCGATGGGAACTCCTATGAAGTTCACCAAGTCATTGCTGGCAAAAGCCATGGCGAGTGCACCGGTTCCCACCAGTACAATAGCCTTCAAAACCGCAAAGTTTTTAATAATAAAAAACTGGAAAAGAGCCGTCCAGAATAGAAAGCTTCCTAAAATCAGCATCTGGTTATGATCCCCCACCCAGGCTTTTATATCACTGGTGATAAAACCGGCCCCTTTGAGGCCTTTAATGAAGATAAAAAAAGTTATTCCTGTCAGAGCAACCCCGGAGAAGACCCCTCCGTATATTTTCATCTTTTTCTCGTAATCAAATGTAAAAATAAACCGGATAATGTACTGGACAATCACTCCCACCGTAAAAGCGATCACCACAGATAAAACAATCCCACTGATGATGCGGAAGGCACTGGCTGTATTGATGAGCTGGATGGCTTTATCATAACTCCCTTCTTTCAACAGAGCCAGGACAAGGGCAGAGCCCAGAAGCTCAAAGACCAAGGAGACAGTTGTGGAAGTGGGAAGCCCCAGGGTATTATAGAGATCCAGTAGAATAATATCTGTCAGCATCACCGCAAGAAAAATATACATTAACTGAAGAAGGGTGAATCCGTCCGGATGAAAAATACCTTTTCTGGCAATTTCCATCATTCCGCCAGCGGATAAGGCTCCGATGATAATCCCCACTCCGGCAATGGCCATAATGTACTTGGTTTTGGCTGCTTTGGAGCCCACCGCTGAATTGGTGAAGTTCACCGCATCATTGGCCACACCCACAAGAAGATCCATGGCTCCCAGAGCAAACAGGACAACCAGCATGATAATAAAAATCTCCATAATCCCCCTCCCAAAAAAAGCATGATTTACGATCTATGAGTCAATTTCCACCAGCCACTGGTCGTGTCCAATATTTTTTGGGATGGGATGTTCCAAATTAAATCAAGGAGGATTCTAATTTATTCTTTTATACGCATATTAATTCTAATTCCATTGTAATCCAGAATAGAGAAAATGTACAATTACAATTCAATATTCCATCCTCCAATGAAGGAAAAAGATAAACTTTTATTTACAAAATATCCCGCATGGACAGGATGCCTTCAATAAACGACAGGAGCATCAAATGAAATCAAAAAAAGTATCCATACGAATCAGCCTGGTTGCCCTTTTAACCATTCTGATTCTGGCCACATCGTTAACGATTCTATCCGTTTCCGCAACATTCTATAGAAATTCCATCAACTGGGTAATTGAAACCCTCTCCCGCAAGGTGACGGATCACGTCATGGATAAAATCCAGGCAGATAAAACGAAAATTTATTCCCCTGAATACCTCAGAAAGGCCATCGACGGCGTGGAAGTCAGCCCCAATGGAAAAATTTTTGTGCTGAATGACAAATACACCATCATGGCATCCTCGGAAAGGAAAAACGGAGAAATTCTACCGGATGCCTATGCAAATAAAAAAATCTTCATTGGGAAAATGGAGGATGGCCTGCTGGCGGAGTCCTTCCTGAAATTTGAAAAAAATGAAAAGAAGAAAGACCGGAAATTATTCAAAAGAAAATTTGATCATTTTGACTACTGGCATAAATACAGAAAATACATTGCCATTTATGAGCCTCTGGCGATGGGGAACGGAAAGGAAGGGTATGTGGCCATCATCATTCCATACCGGGACTATTTTTCCTCCTTCACCAGAAATAATATTGTGTTGTATGGACTGGCTGCATTTTTTGTGATCCTCACAATTTTCATAGCGATGAAGCTTTCCCGCAAAATATCCGAACCTCTGGTTGAGCTGGCCGCTGCCACAGAAAAAATCCGGGATTTTGAACTGGAACCATCCCCCCACATTGGTTCCATTATGAAGGAGGTGGATGATATGTCTGTGGCCATTGACAACATGCGGTCAGGTTTGCGATCCTTTAAAAAATATGTTCCATCGGATCTGGTGAAGGAACTCATCAGCCTGAATAAGGAAGCTTCGCTGGGCGGTGAGAAAAAAAACCTGACCGTGTTCTTTTCTGACATTGCCGGTTTTACCACCATATCCGAAAAACTTCCACCGGAAGTTCTGGTGGAATTTCTGGGGGAATATCTGGGCGAGATGAGCCAGATCATCATGGACAATAAAGGAACGGTGGATAAATACATTGGAGATGCGGTCATGGCGTTCTGGGGAGCTCCGGTGGAATTTCCGGACCATGCCCTGCAAGGAGCAAAAGCCGCCCTTGCCTACCAGAAACGACTCAAAGAGCTTTCCGCAATATGGACATCGCAGGGGAAGCCGGATTTTTATTCCCGCATCGGTTTGAACACGGGCGATATTATTGTGGGAAATATGGGTTATGAGAAAAGGATGAACTATACCGTCATTGGTGATGCGGTCAATCTGGCCAGCCGATTGGAAGGGATCAATAAAACCTATGGCACCACCATCATTCTGGGAGAAAATACTTATAATGATGTAAAAAACCAGATGGAAACCCGCTTTCTGGACATTGTCGCGGTAAAAGGAAAGTCCAAGGGTATTAAAATCTATGAATTAATCTCAGAAAAAGGGCAATTGGATGACCAGCGGGGCAGTCATCGGGAGATCTATGAAAAAGCTCTGAAGCAATATCTGGAGAGAAATTTCAAGGATGCTAAAGCCGGGTTTACCAAAGCAAAGACCATTCTGAAGGATGATCTTGCGTCCGATGTGTTTATCCAGCGCTGTGATGATTTTATCAATAATCCGCCGGACAAAGACTGGACGGGAATGTATGTTGCTAAAACAAAATAAAAGCAAAAATATACGAATATCCATTGCACAGCTTAGCTCGTATCCCCGGGAAAGACTGCGGTGGATGATTAGAAAGGCATCCCACAGCAGTGATCTCCTCCTGCTCCCGGAAGCATTCAGTTCCGGCTTCCAATTCGGGAAGCTGGAGCAAACGGTTGAGGAAAACCGGTTAGTTCTGGATGTTATGCAGGAGAATGCCCAGGAATATTCCATTGCGGTGGCAGGGTCCCTCTTTCTACGGGATACCCCTTCCGGGAAAATCTTCAATCAGGGAATTTTCATTGACCGGTCAGGAGAAATAATCCACCGCTACGCCAAACAAAATATTATTTCTGTTCTGGGAGAAGATAAATTTATCCAGCCGGGATCACCGGGCAGCGTTTTTTTATTTGAAGGAATCCGCGTGGGAATGGCCATCTGCTACGATCTGCGCTTTCCGGAGGTCTTCCGGGAATATACCCGTCAGAATGCCGATCTGTTTCTCCTGCCCATGCAGTGGCCATCCAGCCGGCTGGAACATTATACGTTGCTGGCAAAAGCCAGAGCCCTGGAAAATCAGACGTTTCTGGTATCCGCAAATTCCCTCCAGGGAGAGTCCGGCGGACATTCAATGGTGGTGGATGCCCGTGGGGATATTATCGTCAATCTGAAAAAGAAAACGACGATATCATCCTTTACCTTGGATTTTGAAGAACAGAATCGCTATCGTAAGGAATTCCCTGCCCGGAAGGAATTTCTGGCAAAGAATTCAGGTTAAACGGGCAGACAGCACTTTTTCTTTCTGTTTTTTCCGGAATTCCCGCAGTTTTTCACTGTAAGTGGCATTCTCCAACGCGAGGATGGATACAGCCAGAAGAGCCGCATTTTTGGCTCCGGATGCCCCAATGCCCAGGGTTCCCACCGGAATTCCCGGCGGCATCTGGACAATGGAAAGCAGTGCGTCCACTCCCTGTAATGCTCCGGACGCCATGGGGACACCCAGAATGGGCAGGATGGTTTTGGAGGCCATTACCCCGGGGAGATGGGCGGCCATCCCGGCGGCGGCAATGTAAATGCGGGTTCCGTTTTGTTCCGCTTCTTCCATATATGAGAATAATTCCTCCGGAGTCCGGTGAGCGGAATATACCACGCTTTCATGGGGAATATTCATCTCTTTTAGAAGAGCGGACGCCTCTTTCATCACCGCCCAATCGGACTCACTGCCCATAACAATACGGATTTCTGCTTTTATCATTATCATTATTCCTTAATGTTTACAATTTTTAACTATGGTCGAGAATTGTTACGATGAGCAAAAGCCACCCCGCCCGGGACAGCTTTTGCTGCAACGATGGGATCAGATTTTTTCGTTTGCGAGGGCAAACATTTTTCCGTCTTCAGACATTCTGGCCAGGACGATGGTTTCTCCATTTTCCACTTTATTCCAGGTATTGGTTTCTCTGTCATAAAGCAGGGTGAATTTCCGCACGGTATTGCCTTCTTTTTCTGACACTGTAATATCCATTCTATCTTTGCTGGCAACCATACGATAGATTTTCCCGTCTTTTTCAACAATCTGGGTTTCCGTTTCCCCTTTCTTCATGGCCATGGGGTTTGTCCCTGTCCAGAATTCCAAGGTATTTAATACCCAGAAATCCACAACACCGGTGATTTCATAGACCGGCACGATCAGAAGAGCCCAGAATACTACCGTGTTCACGTATTTATTCCCCAGCGTACCATTCCAGTTATAGATTCTCCGGGTGAGGCTGAAAGAACCATAGCAGGAAAACAAACCAAAACTCATTAAAAGAACCAGTCCCAGAGAGACCATTTTTTTTCTGACGAAACTCATACTTTCTCCTTAGTTGAAACCAAATTGATTTTGGCTTAGAATAACAATTTCCTTTCCCCCCGGCAAGTTTTTTTTTGGGGAAAATGTTTTTATTTTCCGGAAATGTCTTCTGTGCGAAAATCGGAAAGAAATATCTGGACGTCCATCACATTGGTTCCTGTGGGACCGGTGCGGATTAGATTGCCCAGTCTATCCCATAACGGATAAAAATTCATTGTTTGATTGATTACCCTTGGAGAATAACGTTCCTCTCTCCGGATGTTTTCATAATCCCGCAGAATCTGCCTGTCCAGCCAGGCACCAGCAGCGTCCGTGGGGCCATCTGTCCCATCGGTTCCGATGCTGGCAAACCAGAAAGGACGCAGATATTCCGCCAGCAAACCCCGCATTTCCCAGGTAAAATACTGGTTACGGCCCCCTTTTCCTGGATTGGGCGGAAGCTTTACGGTACATTCCCCACCGGAAAGAAGACAAATCTTTCCTGGTTCAGCATTCCTTATGGATTTATGAAATGTTGCTGCACAATCGGCCAGAATACCGGTTTGGCGGGTGGACAAAATCCGGGTGGAGTATCCCAGATTTTCAGCTGCAAGCTTTGCTGCCCGGAGACCAGTCTCATTATTCAGAATAATATGGAAATGCAGGGATTCCGGCGGTGAAGCAATTTTCCCGAGGTTATTGTTTTCCCGTTGGTATCCCTGACCGATGTGCCTTATCATGGAATCCGGCAGCATATCTGCCAGAGAATATTTGGAAATGATCTCCATGGCATCCGCAAAAGTGGTGGGATCCGGAACTGTGGGGCCGGAACCGATGGACTCCGGACGGTCCCCCACTACATCGGAAATAGCCAGCGTAACCACAGCCGCTCCGCCCTTATCCGCAAGAAGTTTACCACCCTTTATGGCAGAAACCTGCCGGCGGATGGTATTAACCTCATGGATATCCGCTCCGCAGGAAAGCAGAGCCTGGTTCATTGCCCGGATTTCTTCCAATGATATCCCCTCCGCCGGAGAACAAAGAAGCGACGATGCACCTCCGGATAATAAAAACAGGATTAAATGATCTTTGCATGTAGCAGTCTGGAAATATTCCCGGATTTGGTTGCCGGCTTCTAATGATTTTTCATCCGGGATGGGGTGTCCGGCCTCCATTATCCGGCATTTTTTTAACGGTATGGCATGGCCGTACTTGGTCACCACAAGGCCGTCCGTAAGATAATTCCCCAGAATGTTTTCCAGTGCATCCGCCATCCGGGGAGCAGCTTTCCCCACCGCAATAAGATGTATTTTCCGGAAAGAACGGATATCCATTTCTTCTCCGAAAATGATCAGCTTTCCGGAATGAGGATAAAAACTAACGGAATTCTGGATCGCCGTCTCCGGAGAAACCGCTTCCAGAGCGGAGCGAAGAATGGAAAATCCGTCCCCGCGAAGCATTCTATCTTTTTATTTTACCGGGGAGGATCATGGGATAAACCCCTCCACGGATTTGCGTCAGGAAGCGTTCTATTTTCCTGAAGAAAAGAAATGTACGCCAGATAATGGCGTCCTCCCGGTAATAGGCTTGGATATCCTTTTCTGTGATGATGACCCATTCCGCTTTTCTTTCTTCCATAAACCGGTTGCTCATTTCTATAAAAATGGGAATCAAATCCGGACGCTGCTCTTTGTTCAGATTTGCGATTAAATCGATGATAACCAATCGCATATCATAATAACGGGTGAGGACATCTTTCAGGAAAAAAAGGCGGATAACCCATCGCAGGGCTTTGGGACAAATCCGTAAAAACAATTCTGCGTTCAACTGCTCTTTGCCCTGAAATTGCATCAGCGGAGTGGACGTATCAATGTATAAAAGATCTTTTGTCCAGTTCGATATCTGCCCATCCAGTCCCAGGTTCCACTCTGGATCGGAGAGATTTTTTTCCTGGAAGAGAAAAATTGTTTCCAGAATTTTTTTATAAAACTCTTTTATTTCTGCAAGGGAAGCTTTCTGTATAAAATTCTGACCGATGGATTCGCTATTCTGCCCGGTCTGGATTAGATAGAGAATAATTTTATTTTGCAATACCACGCGACAACTGCCGTATTGTGGGGTTTGAATTCCCCGCTCTTTCAGTTTTTCATGATACAGATAAAAAATTTTTTCATATTCATCCATTTCCTGCTTGGAGTGAAAAACGGCCATCCTTTTAAATACATAATCGGCCATGGATGGATCCGTGAACCGGAAGACGGTGGACATCTCTCCGTATCCCACAATTTTTGCTCCGTTTTTTTCCGGTTCTGCCGGATTCATGTTTTCCTCAAATTGGAATATTTTTGTTTGCATCTCCGAAGTACATTTTATTACCATTGACGTCACCTCTCCAGTCTGCCGGATAATAACCGGAATAATATTTTGTTAAGAAAACTGTCCGCATTTTTTAAGGCACGGGAAACCAGATTCATGATCTCATCGGCTTCCGGACGGGTCACTGTCAGCGGAGGCAGAAACTGGATTACTTTTTTATCATTATTGGCATAGACAGCAAATATACCTGCTTTCATCAATTCTCTCAGGACAAATAAGGCACGGGCAGGACGATCCATCACTATCCCCATAAATAATCCATTCTGGCGTATCTCCCGAATATGAGGGTATATTCTCTGGAGTTCCTGCCACTCCTGGAAAAAATACTCCCCCATTTCCCGAACATGGGCTAAAAATTCCGGATTGGCGGAAATATGCATAACTTTCAAAGAAACCATACATCCTGCTTCCGAACCCCCAAATGTGGATATATGGATAAAGGGGTCTTTCTGGAATATTGTTTCCATATCAGCACGGTAGATCACGGCGGTAAGGGGATATATTCCACCGGAAAGGCCTTTGCCGGTGACAATGATATCCGGGCAGATTCCATAATGCTCAAAAGCCCAGAAAAGTCCTGTTCTGCCCAGCCCGGTCTGGATTTCATCCATGATCATGAGTATACCGTTTTTCCGGGTCCACTCCCGAATCCTCTGGATATAGGAAAGGTCAAAAAATCGCATCCCCAAGGTGGCAGGAATGCTCTCCATGATTATGGCCGCCACCGAATCATCCAGCGCATCCTCGGCTGCGGAAATATCCCCAAAGGGAATCTGCAGGAATCCCTTCTGGGAGGAAAAAAATGGGTCCCGGTATTTTTCATCCCCGGTGGACAGGGCCAGTCCCGTATGGCCATGATACCCACCTCTGATGGAGATGATTTTTTTCCGGCCAGTGGCTCCACGAGCCAGCTTCAAGGCCAGATCCACAATCTCCCCGCCGGAGGAACCATACATCACGCGAAATTTTTTTCCGCAGGAAGCAGGCAGGGATTCCACCAGCATCCGGGATAATTCCCCCCGGTATGCAGATATAAAATGATGGTTTCCAATATCCACCTCAGACAGAGCATTTTCCAGTGCCCGGATTATCTCCGGATGGCGGTGCCCCAGATTAAAAACTCCCCCGTTGGAATGGCAATTGATATATCTTTTACCGGACATATCCCGGAAATAAATCCCACTTCGTTCCCCCATGACAATATTCATTCCCAACCGGGAATAATACCGTTCCTTAAATTTTGCCATATATTTTCTATAGGAACGGATGGCGTCTTTCCGTATTCTCTTATTATTAGGATTTTTGTTCATACTACGGTTCTCGAAAAGACATCTCCGCTTTCCTATTCCATCGGCTCCAGTTCCAACGGTAAAAAATGGATTGCTTTCCCCGTGCGGACTTTTTCAGCTTTTTTGCCCATCCATTTTCCAAATTTTCCGCTTCCGCAAGGGCTTTCCGGGAAAAATCGCCACGTATTTTTTCTGAAGAACGGGAAATTTCCCCCACTTGGAACAAATATTTATTTTCAAAATTTTTCTGGTCTTTTTTGACGGACGCCATATCCACTTTTCTTTGCAGGGCAGTCCGGTGAAATTTTTCATGGCTCCACCAGAGGGAAGTGTCCATAACGGCACCCGGCTGATCAAAATTTTCCGCATTCAGAACATCCGTGCCAAAGAAGAATGGTTTATAAAGAGAAAGACAGGGAGCCGCCGTACCGGTGAGCCAGATAATGGGATTATCCTTTTCCGGGATTTCTGCTACCATGGAGCCAGTGGTCTGGCTGGGGGTAAGCAGACCCTGAGCATGCAGGCAAACAGATGACATATCATATTCTGCAAATGCACCGTCCGGGGCAACCCCATGTCCACGCAAAATGCCAAAAGCCTGGGATGGCCCCAGAATGGCACAGGATTTCCCGGTTTTTGTGGTCGTCTGCTGGCGGATTCTGCCTTTGGCCATGGATGTGAAAAACCAATCCGAATACGCTTTACCAAAATGAAATCTCTCCCCCCTTTTGACCCATCCGTTTCTCCGGGCATTTTCTATCAGTCCAGGACTGGAGCGGTCAAACTTTTCCCCAATAGAAATTGCATTGGATATGGAACGGAATCCTTTTACTTTTTCCAGTGCCCATTCCTTGCCCACGGTTTCCAGGACATAGGCTTCCTTTCTATCCGCAAGGAGGAAGCCATTGTGGTAGTACAGGGATTTGTCCGTATATCCACCCCATCCATTCTGGCCGTAATCCCGGATCAAGCCGATGATCAGCTCCACTGCGTTTTCCGCATCTTTTGTTCTCTCAAGTGCCAGTCGCAGAATATCCATTCCGGTTAATTCCGTATTGGGTTTTTTTATGGCAACCTTGGAAAAAATAGCCTCATTTCCAATAACCAGTCCATGCTCATTGGCTCCCATCTCCGCCCCCCACATCTGGAACGGACGGGAGATAATAATTTCATGCGTATGGGACACCTGGGGGATGGACAGATGGGTTACCCGCAGTTCTTTCTCATCGTGATCCATGGCCGGGATCCGGACAATGGCCTGTGCCTCATTGGGCTCTCTGTCCGAATTTTTACCAAAAAGCATGGATGCTTTTCCGGTTGGTGTTGCGACAAAGGTATCACACATAAATGCTTTATCCCTATGAAAACCGGTTTTTATTTGGAATCACAACGGGGTAATCCACCGAACGGCTGGTTCACCGGATCTTTATTCAACCTTTCCGCTGCGTCCGGAGGAAATGGCGGGTTCACGTGCATATTGAAATTTCCTCCCGGTCCATACTGGCAGACAATGACCAGAGAAGTTCCACCACAAACCGCATGGGCACAACCTAATTCCACGGATTTATCCCACATGAGCTGGGTAAAATGGCCAATCATTCCCTTCTTTCCCCGGAGCGGACAATTTGTCCCCTTTGCCGAATACTGAAAATCCGCGATTTCTGAATACCAGGAATCCACGGAATTCTGTGCACGGGAGGCATCCGGGGTAACAGTAGCCGATGACCAAGCCCAGTAAAGGTTTTCCCCCAGATAGCTGTGCCCGGCCACATCCCCCCGGAAGGAATGGCTGGAATGGGCCATTTTACAGCCTCTGCCCTTCAACTGCTTGGCCCATTTTTGTGCGTTTTGGGCAATCCCTGGGTTCCATTTCATCAGTGGAATACCCGCTATTCCCCGGTAATAATTATGCCGCTCCAGAATGGTTTTCTGGAAATCATCCAGCCGGATTGCTCCGGAACTATTATTTTCTTCCCGGCCATCATTCCATTTTTTTTCCGAGGGGTCTCCCATGGAAAAAACGGATATAAAGGACACCACAAACGTGAGGATCAAAATCCATCTTTTATTATTTTTCATATTTTCTCTCAATCTTTTTTGGAATTATTCAGATTCTGTCTGTAAAGTCCATTCTTTTTTTACGGGGATATGGCCATTCCGATGGTTCCATCAATCCATCATCTCCGCCAGCAGTGGATCATTGAACATCGCACCGGAGGGGGTCACACGAAAACCATGGGGAAACAGTTCCAGCATCCCCCGTGCTTCCAGGGATTTCATTTTAACTGCGATGGCATTTCTTTGGGCGGGGGTCAGACTCCGGAAAGCAGAAAAGCTCTGGTAATTCAGATAGCGGTAAAGTCCAATGTGCATATTCCGGGGATCTTCGTTTTCCCGGGAAAAAAAATCGGTTTCCGTTTCCGGATGCCGGCGGTTATTCTTTTTTCCGGCAAAGCGGAACGGAGGCAGAAAGGAGTGTGCCCCCGCTCCCAGCCCTATGTATGGGCGGTATTTCCAATAGAGGATGTTATGGAGAGATGCAAACCCCGGCTTTGCATAATTGGAGATTTCATACCTCTGGAACCCAACATCGGCCAGTTTTTTTTCCAGATAGCGGTCATGGAAATAATCCCGGTGCGGGCTGGCGGCTTTTTTGATTCCCCTTTGGATGTCCGTATAAAGCCGGGTTCCTTCATGCAAGGTGAGAACGTATGCAGAAATGTGGCGGACATTATATGCGAAAAACAGATCCAGGATGGCGTCCAGATCCCGCCGGGTCTGGGAATAGATTCCATAGATCAGATCTGCTCCGTAGTTGTGCAGGCCGGAATCCCGCAGGAGAGACAAGGCGGTCTGTGCCGATTCCGGACTGCCTCTGCGTCCCAGATATTCCAAAAGCCGGGGGTTGAGGGTCTGCACGCCCAGGTGTACCCGGTTGACACCGGCTTTCCGCCAGGATTCCACTTTGGCGGCGTCCAGACTTTCCGGATTTGCCTCCACCGTTATCTCCCGCACCGATTGGTGAAACGAATGCAGATAAAAACCAAGCAGGGAAATCATTTCCCGGACAAAATCCCCGGATACCACGGATGGGGTCCCTCCCCCAAAATATGCGGTGACGGGCACCCAGGATGGCTGGAGATAGGCTATTTTGCTTTCCAGCTCCCTTTTCATGCTGTCCAGGGTTTCCTGCTCCGGAATGGATCCCCCCGGAACGCTGGAATAAAAATCACAGTAATGGCATTTGGAGGAGCAAAACGGGATATGGATATAGATGCCCAGGGCGTTCACCAGGGGAAACTGGAACGCAAAAACCTGCCGGAAAGCAAAAAATCTTTGATGGGACAGTACAAAAATCAGAACTGACCCGATGGACTCATTCCCCTCCTCCGGCAAAACGGAATCACCCTCCTTCAGCGAAGGTATTTTTGAAAAATTAAATGAACCACAGAAGGACGCGGTCCAGACGGCCGATGGCCCCATTCTGGTGTTAGCGGGAGCCGGGAGCGGAAAGACCCGGACTATTGTCCATAAAATTGCCTATCTCATCCACCAGAAAAAAGTACCACCATATAAGATAGTCGCGGTTACCTTCACCAACAAAGCCGCTTCAGAAATGGCTGGCCGTGCCCTTTCTTTATGCGGTCCGGAGGCATCTTCGGTGGTCATCCGCACGTACCATGCTCTGGGCCTTTTTTTTCTGCGGAAGCTGGCGGAAAAAATCCAATATCCGGCGGAGTTTACCATCTGGGATGATCTGGACACGCATAAATCTATGGAGCTGGCTCTGGGCAAAGTCTCCAACGAGAAATTCACCAAGACCCAGATCAAATATTTTACCCAGAAAATTTCAAGCCTGAAAAATGATTTGGTTTCCCCGGAGCAGCTCAGAGAAGATCCCGGCCTGGAGGAAATGGAGTATGCGGATATTCTGCCGGAAGTGTACCACCTTTATGAGATGTCAAAAAAAGAGTCCCGTGCGGTGGATTTTGGTGATTTAATTTATCTTCCCGTCAAAATATTTGAAACCCATCCGGAAACTCTGGAAGAAATATCCCGCCGTTATCGTTATTTCCTGGTGGATGAGTACCAGGACACCAACTATGCCCAGTATAAGCTTATTTCCCTGCTGTCCGGCCAGAGCCGTAACCTCTGTGTGGTGGGAGACGATGACCAGGCGATTTACGGCTGGCGGGGTGCGGATGTCCAGAATATCCTGAATTTCCGGGATCAATTTCCGGATGCAAAGGTGATCAAGCTGGAAGAAAATTACCGCAGTACCATCCATATTCTGAATCTGGCCAACCGGGTCATTTCCAATAATGAGGGACGTATGGAAAAAACGCTGTGGTCAGGGAAAAGCAGTTCTTTTATATCCCGTTTATATGTGGAAGATAAGGACAGGGATGAAGCGGAACGGATTGTGCAGATTATCCGGGAGGAAGCCCGGGGCGGAAAATACGATCACATTGCCGTTTTATACCGGACCAATTCCCAGTCCAGATTGATAGAGGAATCCCTTCTGAATGCAAAAATCCCTTACATGGTCTATGGCAGCATTTCCTTCTTCGCCCGGGCGGAAATTAAGGATATGATGGCATACCTCCAGCTCATTGCCAATCCCTTCAATGAAATGGCCTTCACCCGCGTGGTGAACACCCCAGTGCGTGGAATTGGGGATAAAACGGTGGCGAAAATCCTCCAGCACCGGTATGAAATGGCCAGAGAAAACAGCTCCATCTCTTCGTTTGTATCCCTCCTCACCAATGCGGAAAGGATACCATCCATTCCACCCAAAGCCATTGGCACTCTGAAAGAACTGGGAAACTGGATGGATGATCTGCACAACAAAGCCCGGAAATCCCCGGATCTGGCTCTTCTATTTGAAGATATCATGATTCGCAGCGGATTAAAAAACGCCTGGGAAGAAGAAGACAAACTCCTGGGATCGTCCCGGATGGACCATGTGATGGAGTTAAAAAGTTCCCTGATCAACTACCAGATGACCCATCCGGACGGGCGTCTGGATGGTTTTCTCCAGGAAATATCTCTTTTCTCCAGTGCACAGGAAATGAATGAACAAGACCGCAGCGGAGTACATCTGATGACCATCCACAACGCAAAGGGGTTGGAATTTGATACCGTGATTCTTTCCGGTATGGAAGATACCATGTTTCCGCACTTTTTTGCTCTGCAGGAAGGACGCCTCGATGAAGAGCGACGGCTGGCCTATGTGGCCATCACCCGTGCAAAAAACCGTCTTTATATGACCCGTGCCCGCACCCGTATGAAATTCTCCGGAGTGGAGACCATGTCCCCCTCTGTGTTTCTGGCGGAAATTGGATTGACCAATCTGGAAGTATTTGAAGCGGAAAGAAAAAAATCCTCCGGATATTATCCGGGAGACTATTCCAACGGCGGTTATTCCGGATCGTATTCCACCCCCAAACGTGCCCCCATTCCGGAGAAAAAATCTTTCCCGAATACGGTGGGGATATCCTCCGGTACAAACTCCGGTTCGGCACTGAAAAAAGGGGTACGGGTCAAACATCCCGCTTTTGGGACAGGAACCGTCTTGACTGTGGAAGGCAGCGGGGATGCCGCAAAGGTGCATATCCATTTCAAAAGCGGACAGGCCAAAAAATTTCTGGTCAAATTTGCTTCATTGGAAATACTTTGATAAACCGGGACTTATTCCATTTTACACTTAAAAATGGCTTGACAGAATGTCTGTCATTTGTAGAGTCGATTGGTTATGAGTTCAAAAATATTGATTTACTATAATCCGCGCTGCCGAAAAAGCAGAGAGACCCTCCAGATCATCAGAGACAAGGGAATTGAGCCGGATATTCGTCATTATCTGGATGATCCCCCCACCCCGGAGGAACTTGCGGAAGTTCTGCGTAAAATGGGGAAGCGGGCACGGGATATTTTCCGGAAATCGGAGCCACTTTACAAAAATCTTGGTTTAAAAAACAAGGATTTATCCGATGAAAAACTTCTGGAATATCTGCATAAATACCCCATACTCATTGAAAGACCCATCGTCATCAAAGGCCAGCGGGCTGTTCTGGGAAGGCCTCCGGAAGACGTGAAAAAAATTCTATAAAGGTTTCCCCAATGAAGGATAAGCTGCCCAATCGCCTCCATCTGGTGGTTACGTCCGGTCCCACCCGGGAGTTTATTGATCCCATCCGTTTTCTGAGCAACCCATCCACCGGCCGTATGGGATATTACATTGCCCGTGCCGGGGCGAACAAGGGTTACCGTGTAACTTATATTTCCGGTCCTGTGAATGTGCAGTACCGCACCGTGAAGGGGGTAAAAAAGAATATCTCCGTGGTATCCACCCAAGATATGCTGGACGCTGTTCTGGATAATTTAAAAGAAAATACTATCCTCATCATGGCTGCCGCACCGGCGGACTACCGACCAGTCATCCGTTATGACCAGAAAATAAAGAAAAAAGATGTTCCTGCCATTGAACTTATTCCCAATCCGGATATCCTCAAAACATCCCATGAAAAAATCCAGTCAGAAAAGCTGAAAGGGGTTTATCTCATCGGTTTTGCCGCAGAAACCAACGATACAGAAAGTTATGCCAAAGAAAAGCTGGTCAAAAAATCCCTGGAGATGATATTTTTGAACGATGTCACCGCAAAAAACGCAGGCTTTGGGACAGACACAAACCAGCTTACGGTTTTCCGTAAAGATGGAACAAGCCAGGTCTGGAAAACGGAACCCAAAGAAAGACTGGGACATAAAATTATTGAAGAAATTGAATCCTGGATTACCCAACATTCATGATTGGTATTGTCTCCGCTCTTTATGATGAAGTCCGGGAAATCATCCCCACTTTGGAATACCGGAAAACCCAGGGGATGGCAGCTTATTATGGGGTCTTTGCCGGAAAGCCGGTCTCCCTGTATCTGACCCGTCCGGGTATTCCCAAAAAATCCCAGTTCGTCCGATGGGTGAATTCCCATCCCTGGGAAAGCATCATCAATATTGGATTTGCCGGTGCGGCCAAACCCTGGTACAGAAACGGGGATATCCTCCGGATAACAGAAGTCCGGGATAAGAACGGAACCGTTTTTCCCCTTCCCATTAGCCCGGAGTTAAAAAATACCGTACTGTATACCTCCTCCCGCACCGTCTTCCGGGATGAAGATAAGGAAGATATTGCCACTCGTTTCCATGCCCATGCCATAGATATGGAAGGAGCCCTCTTTCTGGATTTGATCCATCGGGCGGGATTTACCCATCCGGTGGCCATCATCAAGATTGTGGGGGATTCCATGGGCAGCCAGAAACTGATGGAAAAGGAAATTTCTTTCCGGAGTTTCTTTTCTCCCATTCCCGGTCGATGGGACAACTTAAGAAATAAAATACAGGTAATATGGGGAACCGGCCTTATCGATTCCATAAGGCTTTACCGCCATAAACGCTTTCTCCAGAAACGCTACGCATCGGCTCTGGAAGAGTTTTTACTGTAAAAAATTTTACATTATTCCCGTATTTACATTATTAATGGAAGACATACCCATTAGATTTGCGTTTTTTTGGTACCACAGGCATATTGACTTTTCTTTGGATTCAATCTAAATTCTCACCATCTTTGGATGGAGGGATTATGATTTTTACGAACAGACGGGAGATTGTGGATTTTTTTAGGGGGCGTGGGGTATCCCCCACAGACCAGCGGGTGGAAATGGCGTATTCCATTACCAGAAAAGCGGATCATTTTACAGCGGAAAATATTATTAAAAAGGTAAACAAAAAGTTAGAGATTGTATCCAGGGCAACCATTTACAATAACCTGTCCCTCTTTGTGGAGATTGGGATTCTTCAGATGATCACCATTAATCCATCCCTCACTTTTTATGACTCTAACACCCAGGATCATTTTCACTATTTTGATCCCGCGAAAAACACCTTGGTGGATATACCCATACAGGAAAACCTGGCACGTACCATACGATCCCACATTTTCGCAAATATGGGAAATAAAATGCCAGTGGGCAAACCGTCTTATACGCTGAATGTGGTTTTACACGGTTAGGATATTTTTTCCTGAATAAGAAAGGTTTCTAAATTCATCGAACGTGGCAGATAACGGTTCCAGACCATACCGGGCTACCGCGAAGACGGCATAGGTATAAATCAGATCTCCCAGAACAGCATTCCGGAAAAACGGGAGGGCCATGGTATAGCACAAGATCAATCCGGCGGCGGTTTTTTCATATAAAGGATAGTGCAACCACACCCCAAAATTGGTTATCAAAAAAAACAGAGTGGACGAGGCAAGAGTCACCACTGTGATTTTCATAAAGGATTTTTTGGCTCTGAGCGTAAACCCGGTCAGGTAAATCAGGAGAAAAGATCCATACACATAAAAGCTGATGGTGGAGTACCCCAGAAAGATATCAGAAAGGGCCATTCCCGCCACCGGGATCAGAAAGGCATAGATGCCCTTCCGGAACGCCGTTGCAAAAAGAAAGAGTGCGACCATAGGAGTCACGTTGGCTGGATGGGGTATCCATCGGGAAAATATTATAATCCCCACCATGGCGGTAAAAAGAAAACTATTTCTCCAGGTAATCATTCCCATACAATGGACTATTTAGCGGAAACGTACTGTCCAGAATAATTTACCAATAGAAAAGAAAAAAATGTTGTAATAAATTTTCAGGATTCGTCAGATATTTTGAAAAAAATGTGTGGAGCAAACATGAACAAACAAAGCCGATATTCTCTTTTTTTGGTGTCTGCAATTATTATGGCATTATTTCTGCCGTTTTCCTCCTCTTTTTCCTGGTTTGAGGAATTCCGGCAGTCCACCCGGGGGAAAGCAATGTCCAACTCTCTGGGTACAACTTGGGAAGGGGTGGAGGCGATGTATTACAATCCCGCCGCTCTTGCCCATTTAAAATCGGCGGATGCGATGATGTCCTACTCCCAGCCTGGTGGAGGTTTTTCCAATTTTGACGATGGCTCCACCATCAGCCAGATTGATTTCGCTGCGGCTTTCCCCTTTAACAATCCCATCAACCTTCGTACCGCCGGATGGAAAAATGATTTTATCACCACCAATGCCGGTTTTGGATTCAGTTACATCCAGCAGATCTATGATTCCGGTGACGGGACAGCCATGGTGGCCCAGCGCTATGTGGGCATCACCTATGCAAAGAATCTGGACAACATCATTTTTCAGGGTGCCCGTTTGTCCATGGGAATCACCAACAACATCTATCTGCTCTCTTTTGAAGGAACGGACGTGACCAACAACGCCGCGTTTGCCAATACCAAAGGGGCGGCATGGAGTCCCGATGTGGGCGTGACGTATAATTTTTCTGATTTCATCAAAATCGCTCTGGTATATGAAAATATTGTCCCCACCTCCCCCTCCCCCTTTGAAGAAGACGGGGAACCTCTGACTTCTCAGATGAAACTGGGTCTTTCCTATGAGCTGGGGAGCATTGGAAAATTTCCATTCCTTCAGGATATCCTGGTTGTGGGTGAATGGAGAATTATTAATCCTCCCTACCAGGGTAAAAATGTAAATTCGGATATGTCATCGCTGAAAACCTATCACGCCGGCTGGGAATCCTGGTACAAAATTCCCGGCATCATGGATATTGCCGCCCGTACCGGATTCGCTGTGGGCTCCCAGAGTTACTCAGAGACCGGAATGGGGATTGGTCTTTCCCGGTACTTTGACCATCGGAAAAGATACCGGGGAGACATCAATTTCACTTGGATTTGGTCCTCTTTTGCCAGTTCCATGGCGGCAGACCACCGCTTCTACGTGGGAGGGGTTTTCCATTATTACTTCCCGGACAGAATGTTGCCTGGCTATCAGTTTGATACCAAAATCAAATCCAAGGTGATTGAAGATACCCAAGATGTGGGAAAGAAAAAAGAAGGTGAGGAGGCAAAACCCGCTGAAAAACCGGATAAGCTGTAAAACGGAATTATTGTTTACGCCGGTGGCATCCGTCCGGATTTAACTAACGGATGCTTGATCAAGAGATAAAAAAGTTCTGGCCCAAAATCCAGAAGGAAATACAAAAGCTGGTGGATTCCAATACGCTTCCGCCGGTTGCCTTGGAAATGATTGATTACCAAATCAATACCGGGGGAAAAAGAATACGGCCATTGCTGGCTTTGTGGATTGGGGAATCCTATGGATTTGACCTCAAGGATATATTTCCTCTGGCCGCTACGGTGGAGATGATCCACAACGCCTCCATTGTGCATGATGATCTTCAGGATAAAGACGAAACCCGGAGAGGAAGACCCACCGCATGGAAAAATTTTACCCCGGAACAAGCCATCAATCTGGGAGACATTCTGTTCATTCTCGCGTTTGAGTTATTATACCGCTTGAAGTTCAGTGCAGAGATCAAGCTGGAAATCATTAAATTAACCCTGAACCGGGTTTCTGATCTGATTCAGGGGCAGATGCTGGAATTTGCCCTGAAAAAAGAACAGCATTATAAAAAAGAAAACTATCTGGAAATAGCGGAGAAAAAAACGGCCAGTTTATTTTCCCTGGCCATGGCGGGAGCTTCCATTATCGGTTCGGCAGACACCAAAACGGTGGAGGAAATGCACGAGGCTGGCCGGCTACTGGGCATTGCATTCCAGATACGGGATGACCTGATAGATTTAATTGGTAAAAAAGAAGGGCGTTCTTATGGCGGAGATATACGGGAAGGAAAAATCACCCTACCGTTTGCGTTCTATTTTTCCGTATGCACTGACCAGAATGAAACAAAAAAAGTCGCCGCTATTCTCCTCAAAAAAAGGGAGAAAACCACGGAAAAAGAAATTGCCTTTGTGCGGGATGTACTTGTCCGTGAAAAAGCTATCGACCAGACTATGGATTACTATAATGGTATTCTGGATGATCTCATCCGGATTCCGGCCATAAGGAATAATAAAAAAATCTTCCGCAGAACAGAGCAGCTCATTAAAATCCTGGGAAAAGATTTTCAATAAAAATGACCACGATTTTGGAATTGATCCGCGAAAATCTTCTGGAAAAAATCCATAAATTTTATTCCGGGGAATTCCCGAGTGGCACAGAAATCCTGTCTCTCAAAGTGGACATCAATCAACTGGCATCGGGCTTTGATCTGAATAAAGAAAAAATCTATGTCTGGTTTTTATCCCAAGATAAAGAGGAAAAGTTTTTCTGGGCGGATAAAGAAAATTCCTATTACATGGCTGGATTGTCTGTTTTCTCCGTTTACCGGAATTTTCCCCGCGAAGATCTCCAGGGGGTTATCCGTCATCTTTATACACTTTCTGAAAAACACCAGGAAATCCGGAAATATCCTCTGCGTTTCTGGGGAACCATGGATTTTTCTTTTTTCCACGATGCTCCCCATGGAGAATACGGGGAGGGACTTTCCGGTCTCTGGGAGGATTATCCCCGGATAATTTTTTTTTTACCACGCATAGTTCTGGTGAAAAACCGGGATCATTTTTCGCTGGAATTATTTCTTTCTCCCGGGGACACAGAAAGCTATGCCAAAGGATTGGTGGATTCCCTCCGGTGGGAGTATGATGAAAAAAGATTCCGGGAACTGAATGAAGCCAGTCTGGGGACTTTTACCAGAGAATATATTACGTCCCGCAATGAATGGTCCCGTTTAATGGATAACTCCATGAAAGCTCTGGCCTCCCCTTCTGATCTGCAGAAAGTGGTTCTGGCACGGGCATTGAAATTAACATTTGATTCTGCCATTGATCCCATATCCATCTTTTATAGATTAACCAAAAACCGCCCTCAATCTGTCCGGTTTTATTTCCAGTTCAAAAAAAACCATGCATTCATGGGAGCAACCCCGGAACGGCTTTATGCCCGCAACGGTAGCATGCTACGCACGGAAGCCATCGCGGGTACCCGCTCCAGAGGAGAAAAACCGGAAAAGGATATTCTTTTGCAAAAGGAATTAATGGAATCTCTCAAGGATTCCAGGGAACATTTGCTGGTGATCCAATCCATTGAAGAAAGCCTTTCTCCACTCTGTAATGATATGGAAATACAGGAAACCAGAATACTGGAGCTGCGGAATGTGATGCATCTCCAAACGCCCATCCAATGCCACATCCGCGAAAATATTTATGATGATGATCTATTACAGGCAATGCACCCCACAGCCGCAATTGGAGGATATCCCAGGGAAGATGCGGTTTCCTTTATCAATAAAAATGAGGATTTTCCGCGTGGCTGGTATGCATCCCCCATCGGCTGGCTGGAGCACGGAGAATCGGAATTTAATGTGGCCATTCGTTCCGGGCTTCTGCGGGAAAAAAACCTGTACCTATTTGGCGGGGCCGGTATAATCCAGGAATCCAAAGAACAGGAAGAATGGAGCGAGATTGAGAATAAAATCAATTCTTTTCTGGATTCCATTACGGAGGTTTTCTCTTAATGAATTTTTTTTCCCGGTATGAGAATATCAATATTGCTGTTGCCTCCCTT
>DYOA01000071.1:2972-7433 GCA_020720785.1 Leptospira biflexa | reverse complement strand
CTATATTTGTATACATGGAGAACCATTCAGAGAGCCAATTGAAAAGAATAAAAAAATCGGCCAGAACGCTGATTTTTGCCTATGGGGTGAAAGGGTGGAATATGGATGACTGTGCTCGTGAGGCCGGGATTACAAAAAGGACCCTGTATTAATATATTGATTCCAAGGAAAAGCTGATTGAGGCGGTACTCGTGGATTTTATTCGCCAGACCCAGTGGGATCTTTCCGCCCAGCTTAACCATCTTCCGGATTTCCAAACCGGTCTGGAGAAAGTCCTGAAAATTTTCCCCAGTCTGGTGGTAAAAATGGATTCCCGGATTATTCAGGACATTTTCAGGCAATACCCCGGAATTGAAGAAACGGTAATCCGCGAAAGACATTCCCTTGCAAAGGAAGCAATCCAATTTATCCAAAGGGGACAGTCACGGGGTTCCTAAAAAAAAAATATTGAGCCGGATACGATATTGGAGGTTCTTCAATCGCTGGTTATTTATTACACGAAAAACAACCCGGGGGAATTCGAGGATAAACTGAAGAAAGGTTTTATTGCGGTACTGGATGGATTTTTAGAAAAAAAATAGCAAGGAATTAGTATAGAATTTTCTATAATTTATTTTTCAGGAACAGGAAATACGGATTTGATTTCCAGGGAAATCCCAAAACGACTGGTACAAAAAAAGCATTCCGTGGAATTGATCTCCATTGAAGACTTGCAAAGAGACAAAGACAGGTTGACCAGGATGATTTTTAAAAATAGAGTGATTGGTTTTGGTTTTCCGGTATATTAGTTTACCTTTCCGGATATATTTTTGCCCTTCTTTATAAGTTTTAATGCTCTTGCGGAGAAAAACCAGTATTTCCTGTATTCCACGTATGCCCGGTTCACCGCTGAATCTTTTTATAAATTTTCCAGGAGGTTAAAGAAAAATAAATTCCATCTGATTGCAGAAGAAAGTTTTAAATCGCCATCCTGTGGTTTATGTGCCAGAAAACCGGAGACAGATTTTGAGTATGAAAGTGTTATGTTTTTTGAAGATGACATTCATATATAATTGGATAAATTCGTGGAAGGCATTTTGGCTTCGGTAAACAATGATACAATAAAGATCTCCCACAAGCATCATATTTTAAGTCCTCTGCGGTTACAAATCGTCAAAGACATTGAAAGAACCAAATATCCCATGCTCCGGATTGATAAAAATTCCTGTGAAGTATGCGGTGTTTGTGCAAGCAAATGCCCGGACGATAATCTCATAAAGACAGAAACACATATAGAAATTAAAGATCAATTCCATTGCCTGCACTGTTTTCGATGTATGAACCACTGTCCTTCAAATTCCATTACTTTTGGGAAGCTGACCATTGGCGAAAACCGATACACAATAAAAAAGCGTAATCAGTTCTTTAAAGAAGCTGTTTCCGGGCATAGAGAAAAATACTGGCCGGATTTTGAAAGAATACGTATGGAATGGCGAAACAAAACCATTCGATACTGGTGGAAGCACAGGAAAAATCCGGAGGTTTGATTCTCTGTCCGATGGCAGAAACATCGCAAAAGAGCGGAAGGATTCTGGGTTCCAGGTTTATGGTATCCGGATAACCTCCGGCGGAAGACATTCCTTCCATCGTGAACCGGCCTGAAATTTACCACATTCCGGAATTAGAATTGATTTGCCTTTTTTCTTGACATCCAGCATTATCTATTTATAATGATATCTGTGGAATGGCTATGAAGAAAAGTCTGGTACCATATCATAAAATGTACAAGTCTTTAAAAACCGGAGACATTGTATTGATGCATGGTCTTTCTTTCACCAGCCGGTTTACGCAATTAGTGATGAGAAGCCCATTTTCCCATGCAGCAATGATTATTTTAGCGGAAGATATGAGCATTAAGACCAAAAATCATCCCATTCTGTTGTGGGAATCCAATGTTCTGACAAACCTGCCAGATCAGATTACCGATGAGAGAAAAATTGGTCCTATGCTGGTGGATTTTCATGATCGGGTGGTTACGGATATTACAGAAAAACATGACTCCCAATTTATCATTCGGCATCTGCACTGTGAACGGGATGATCTTTTCAGAAATAATTTAAAAAATGTCCTCCGGGAGGTTCATGCCGCATCATTTCCGGTTGGGTCTGAAGAATTTATCAATTTTTTTAAAGGGAGGGTTCTGGGGAAACAAACGGGTTTTGATACATTTTTCTGCAGTGAGCTTGTGGCATATACGTTTTTTAAGATAGGTTTGTTATCCGGTCAGTACCCTTTTAATTCGTACTCTCCCAAAGATTTTTCCCAAAAAGGATCATTGGCATTATTACAACGGGCATGGTTAGGAAATGAAATTCCCATTCAGATGGATAATATACAATAATATTTTCCGGGGAAGGGCCTTTTCATTTCTTATACTTCTGGCACTTTTCTTGCAGATTGCCGGATGTAAAAAGCATTCCCCTGTGGCACATCAGGGAATACTGGATGCGAGAAAATGGGATTTTAACCGGGATGGTGCTATTCCGCTGGAAGGGGAATGGGAGTTCCACTATAAATCCTTTCTGGAACCGGATGATTTCAGTAATAGCAATTTATCCTTACAGAAATTAATTGTCCGCCAACCAGGCACATGGTCCAAAGGATTAGAAGAAAAATTACCGGCCCATGGATGGGGCACCATGCGTCTGGTGGTATTAACCTCTGGGGATATAACGGATTGGGGTCTGAAAGTTACGTATCTTTTTACCGGTTATAAATTATTCCTCAATGGAAAAAAAATCTTATCCAATGGCCAATGGAATCCTGCCCCCGGCAAATCCATCCCGGAATGGAAGCCCGCCGTGGGTTTTTTTAATAATTCCAGTGGAAAGATTGAAATTATTATACACGTATTCAATGACTCACATCCAATTGGATATTCCAGGCCCATCGTTTTGGGTGAAAAGGAACAGATTAGTTATCACTGGATCAAATCTATATCCTGGAATGCACTATTGGTTGGGATTATTCTGATCATTGGTATTTATCATTTAATATTCTACCTGCTTAGAAAAAATGAAACATCGGCCTTTTTTTTCTCCTTAATCTGTTTTTCCCTTGCCGTGAGAACATTTATTACTGGAGAACGCCTGATTACGCAGATATTTCCCATGTATTCCTGGATTTGGATGCAGAAAACCGCTTATGTTTTTTTATTCATAGCCATTGTTGCTTTTGTATATTTTATCTATAAATTATATCCAGATATTAATTCCAGAATTTATGTTTATTTAATCGGATCAATCTCTTTTTTCTTATCCTTAATGGTACTTTTTACGGATATCCGTATATTTTATTACCTGGTTTATGTATTCTTTGCTTTGTTTGCCGTATCCATAACCTACATTACGATCATTCTGATAAATGCCAAAATGAGGCAATACATGGGTTCGGGATTGATGTTGTTATCCATCCTTGTACTGGTATTTACGGGAATAATGGATTTTCTTCATGATTTACGGTTCCATTCTCTGGGTTCACTTACACCCATCGGGTTAGTAGTTATGCTGGTGATGCAGGCTATGGTACTTGCCAGAAGATTCACCCAATCTTTCGATATGGTAGAAAAATTATCCCATACTCTCCGTGAAGCGAAAGAAAATCTGGAGGTTATCATTAAAGATCGAACAATGGAGCTGGAGACTGCATACCAAAGTCTGGATGAAGCATACAATGATATCAAGAATGATCTTGGAATGGCAAAAACCATCCAGAGAAAAATACTTCCATCTATCCGGAAAATAAATAATTTCAATATTATAATTGAATATCTCCCATACATAGAAGTGGGTGGTGATATTTATGACATCCGAGCAAAAGATCCATCCAGAATACGGATATTTTTGGCGGATGCAACCGGTCATGGAATTGTTGCATCCCTCATTACTATGCTTATCAAAAATGAGTATGACAATGAAAACAAAACCGATATGGATCCATTCCGGATTCTGTATAATTTAAACAACACATTTTGTACAAAATATCTGGATTTGAATGTGTTCTTTACGGCCATTATCATCGATATTGATTCGGCTAAAAACGAACTGGTTTATGCATCCGGTGGCAATCCCCCTGCCTGTATCCTTGGGGACGATGATATTAAAATACTTCCGCATACATGCAGAGCCATTGGGGTTATGCCGGATTTGGCTGGCCAGAATGTGACGATGGAATTTAAGGAACATAATAAAATCCTGTTATTCACCGATGGCCTTTTTGAAGAATTTAATTCATCCGATGAAGAATTTGGCAATGACCGGCTTCTCGTTACCATAAAAAAGCATAGAAAAAAACCAGTGGAGCAAATTATCCGGTTGATTTTGAATGAGGTGAAAAACTATATCAAACCTTCCGGACTTTTTGATGACACAACCATTATTGGGTTGGAAAAAAATGATTAAGGCGATTTCAACCTGTTATCCA
>DYOA01000071.1:0-2872 GCA_020720785.1 Leptospira biflexa | reverse complement strand
TGAGAGATAATCCAGATTATCTTCCAAATATATTTTCATAACCCATAAAAAAAATGGACAATCCGCCTTTTCATCATTACTATTGGCGGAAAACAAATAGGCATCAAAGGAAAAAATATGGAAAACAACTGGAAAAAAGAGACCCAATGCGTACAATCCGGATATACGCCGGAAGATGGCGAGCCGCGTATTCTGCCGATTTTTCAAAGCACCACGTATAAATACAGCTCGGCAGATCACGTGGCCGCCCTCTTTGATTTAAAGGCTGCCGGTCATATTTATAGCCGCATCAGCAACCCCACCGTGGAAGCACTGGAAAAAAAGATAGCAGAGCTGGAGGGCGGCAGCGCAGCTCTAGCGGTGTCCTCCGGGCAGTCCGCTATCACCCTGGCCATTCTGAACATCGCTTCCGCAGGGGATCATATTGTATCTTCTAGTGCTCTTTATGGCGGGACATACAATCTGTTTGAGCATACCCTGCGGAAGCTGGGGATAGAGGTCACCTTTGTGGATCCCACATCGGACGCGGGGATGCTGGAAGCGGCGTTCCGGCCCAACACAAAAGCCCTGTACGGAGAGACGTTGGGAAATCCCGGCCTGGTGGTGCTGGATTTTGCCAAATTTTCTGCGGTGGCAAAGAAAAAGGGAGTGCCTCTGATCATTGACAACACATTTCCCACTCCGTTTCTGAATAACCCCTTCCAGCATGGAGCGGATATCATTGTCCATTCCTCCACCAAGTATCTGGACGGCCACGCGACCAGCCTGGGTGGAATCATTGTGGAAAAAGGGGATTTCCCCTGGGATAACGGGAAATACCCGGAACTCACCCAGCCGGACCCCAGCTACCATGGGATTTCTTATCATACCGCCTTCCCGTCGATGGCCTATATTATCAAAGCCAGAGTCCAGCTTCTGCGGGATCTGGGGATGGCCATGGCTCCCATGAATGCTTTCCTCACGCAATTGGGCTCCCATACTCTGCATCTGCGGATGGAACGCCACAGTGCAAACGCTCTGGGGCTGGCCAGATTTCTGGAAAAGCATCCGGCGGTGGAATGGGTAAACTATCCTCTGCTGGAAACCTCCCCGTCCTATGAGCTGGCAAAAAAATATCTGCCCAGTGGCGCCAGCGGGGTACTCACTTTTGGTATCAAAGGCGGAGCGGACGCAGGAAAAAAATTCATTGATAGTGTGCGTCTGGCAAATCTGGTGGTCCATGTGGGGGACATCCGCACCTGTGTTCTGCATCCAGCCAGCACCACCCATCGGCAGCTTTCTGAAAAAGAACAGAAAGAATCCGGAGTTTCTCCGGAAATGGTGCGGATCTCTGTGGGGATTGAGAATCTGGAAGACCTGAAGGATGACATATCCCAAGCTCTGGATAAAACCCGCTGACTGAATACCGGAGGAGAGATGGCCCAGACAAGAAGTGCTTTAAAAGAAAATTTACGCAAAAATATTGAGGCCCGGATTCCTCCGGAAAAAATTGACAAGATATCCCGGGCATTGGAAATCACGGCCAGGGAAAAGCATGATGCCATTACCATAATCATGGGGACCATCTCCTCCGGATTTTTTTCTGTGTTTGCGGCATATTTCATGATTGGGTATTCCGGTTTTTATGACCTGGGTTCCGCATTCCTTACGGGCATCCTGATCGGCGGATTTGTTTTTTCCTTTGAGACAAAATTCATGTCTTCCCGTTTATCCCTTTTCCTGCGGACCCGGGGATTCTGGCTCTTTTTGCTTGTAAAAATTATTTTCTATCTTTTTGTGATAATATTTTCTTTGAATTTCAGCCGATTTCTCTTTAATAAGGAAGAGTTCATTCTGGGAATTTTTACCTGGAAATATTTTTCGTCTGTCACCATCGCCATTTCTGCCAGCATTGCCGTGAACCTGTATTTTACCATCCGGCCTCTGATTGGGGCATCCACCATCGCCAATATTCTGAAAGGGACATACCACCATCCCAAAGAAGAAGAACGGATTTTTATGTTTCTGGATCTGGCATCGTCCACCACCATAGCGGAATCCATTGGGAATATACAATTCCATCGGCTTCTGAACCGGTTTTTTTATGATTTCAGCGAACCAGTGTTACGGAGCCGGGGGGAGATTTACAAATACGTGGGAGATGAAATTATCATCGTATGGAAAAAAAGATCGCCACGGGAAAACCTGCGGGCACTGATGCTGTATTTTCAGATTCTGAAAAAAGTGGAAGACCAGAAGGAAAAATACATGGACCTTTTTGGGGTGGTTCCTTCGTTCCGGGCGGGTTTCCACTTTGGCAGAGTCATCACCGGAGAAATGGGGGATATAAAAAAGGAAATTGTCTATCTGGGGGATACTGTCAACACCACTTCCCGTATCCAGACAGAATGTAAATACCGTGATAAGGACGTAATTATCTCTGAGCAGTTTCTGGAGATTATAGAAAAACCGCTCTATCTGGAATTTCCGGATATGGGGATGATTACGCTGCGCGGTAAGAAAAACCCGTTGCGACTTTTTTCTGTGGAACTGAAGGAATAACTGCCCCGGCGTTATATCATATCCACGCCAGATATTTTGTTCCCGATGGGACGTCACCGGCGTTATAAATATTTTTTTACAGAAAGAAAATACTCTATAAATCGAGTGAGGCTCTTCCGGATCGGGGGGATTTGGGGGAGGCGATTAACCTATTAAGGAGATAATATGAAGCTGAAAAACATCGTTGTGGCCATTCTGTTTCTGGTTGCCGCTTATGGGCTATCTGCCCGTCCCAAAAATGTGATCTTTATGATTGGGGACGGGATGGGGTTTCCCCATGTAAAAGTCGCCAGCCTTTACCAGTACGGAGAAGAGGGAAAGCTTTTCTTTG
>DYOA01000070.1:1160-7476 GCA_020720785.1 Leptospira biflexa | reverse complement strand
GATAAATTTCTGGAAAAGTTCATGAATGAAAATACCATGAGCATATTGGAGTACGATGAGGAATTTTTAAAAAAGGTCAAACAAAGAAGAGAAGAAAAGTGAGGACAATATGGACAATAAAATGATAATCATTTCCCGCATCAAATACAATCCTGGTTTTTACGAACTGACGGATCAGCAAAAAGAAAAATTCCACCAGGATGTGGCCCGGGTGATGGGAAAATACGGTCTGGTTCTGCTGGACAGATATGAATTAATCACCAAGCCCAGGGAAATCATCAATATTTTTGAATCCGGCAGTATGGATTATATCCGGGAAATAAAAGTGGACCTGGATTCCATTCATTACCATAAATACATTGATGGCAGTTGGGAAATTGGCATAAAAGTTTAATCCCGCTTATGAAATATCTGATTTATGGTTCCGGCAACGCACGGGAGCATTCCACATTCATGCGGTTGAAATCGGAAACCGGAAGCAATGTTTTCTTTGCCTGCTATGGCTCCAATGGAATTCTCCAGGGAGATCCCAATTTCTTTTCTGTGCAAAACACCACAATGGCGATTCTGCTGGCAAAGGAAAAAATGGTGGATATGGTTTTGGTGCTGAGCCCACTGGATCTCCTGAAAGGAATTGCGGACATTTTTGCCAAAGCCGGGTTTAAAGTATTTGGGGTAAAAACCAAGCTGGCACAGGTGGAGGGCAGCAAGGTTTATGCAAAATCCCTGATGGAAGAATTCGGAATTGACACCCCGGACTACCGCGTTTTCCATTCTTTCCAGAAAGCAAAGGCCTTTCTGGAACAAAGCTGGATTGCGGGCAGCTCTGAATATGTTATTAAATCGGACAGGTTTCTGGCAAACGCATCTCTGCGGGTGTCCATTCCGCAGAATCTGGAAGAGGCCATGGAGACTTTGTATTTTTTAATGGTTTCCTCCGGGATGGATACCGGCAGCCGCTATGTGATTCTGGAAAAAAAAGTCACCGGTCCGGAATTATCCAACCATATCATGTTTGATGGGGACTCTTACCTGTTGTTCCCTGCGGTTCAGGATTATAAAAAACTGTATGAAAACGACCATGGTCCCAATACCGATGGCATTGGTTCCATGGCTTCCACAATTCCGGTAATAACGGATGATGACCAGAAATATATAGAAAACCGGGTGATTGAGCCATCTCTCAAAGCCGTATCCTCCGTGGGGGATTACCGTTTTTTCCTTTATACCGGTATCATCAAAACGCCGCAGGGGATTAACGTTCTGGAATACAACACCCGCCCAGGAAATCCGGAATGGAGCACTCTTCTGTCGCTCTTGGAAAGTTCTCTGGAGGATCTCATCAATTACACCATGGAAAAGCGGCTTTCCGCGTACCGCCCGGTTTGGCGGCAGAATGCCGTTTCCTTAACGGTCATGGCCACTGCCTCCGGATATCCCTTCACGGAAAAAGAATATGAGGAAAAAATCCGGGGGGTGGAAAATCTGGATGAGGATGTGATGCTGGTATCCGACCACACCAGAAAAGAAGAGGATGCTCTGGTGGTTTCCGGGGGGCGGGTATTTGGTTTAACCCATACTACGGACTCTTTTGAAAATGCCAGAAAAAAAATCTACGCCAATATGGAACGCCTCTCCTTTAAGGGGATGTTTTACCGGGACGATATTGGCACAAACGGGATTCGGTTTCGTTAAAACCCGTTGATCAGGACAGCCGCATCCGTGGGATTGGTGATCCAGAAATAATGCCCGCCGTTGGATATTTTATGCAGGGCGGAAGAGGACGCAGAAGAGAAGCTTTCTGCCAGTGGCCGGGAAGCATTTTCTCCCAGGGCATTATCACACTCTCCATACAGAACCCGGACGCTCCCGGTAAAGGCGGCATTGCTGGAACGAAAGTCGTACTTATACGTCATACTGGCTCCGGAAATGGGTCCGTCCAGCAGGGATTCCAGGGTTTTGAAAAGAGCCACATATCCAAAGCGCCAGAAGGGAACATTTCTAAAATCATTGTCATTGCAGAAGTAAAATTTCTGGATGGGCTGAAAATTGATATACCGGAAATCCAGTTCCGCATGGGAACCTTCCCCAATGCCGTTTCTCTGTGCCAGGTATCCCGCAAATTCATTCCCAAAAAGGGAGGGATAATTTTCCGCCACTTTGTTCATTTCTGTATCGTTGGGTGGCATGGACGCAAGAAAAACAATTTTGGCTGCCGCAGCAGGATATTGTTTGATAAAAGCCTGAACCAGCACCCCACCCCAGGAATGGCCAATGAGCATTATATTGGTTCCCCCATGCGTATTCACAATGGATTTTAAATCGGCCACATGGGCATCCAGCGATAAAGCAGATTCCGCCACTCTTTCAGAAAGACCGCTGCCTCTCTGGTCATAAAGGACAACCTTTTTTCCGCTAATGGCATCCGCCAGAGAAATCAGGGAACGATAATCAAATCCGGGGCCGCCGTGCACAAAATAAACCGTGTCGGAGCCGGATCCCCTGACTTCCAGATGCAGCCTCACGCCGTTATGGGTTTCTGCGGGCAGGGAAGGATCTTCCATTACGGTTTTGGGGACCAGGTTTCCCGGTTCCGATGGATCCATTCCGCAGGAAGTGACGGCAATGGAAAGCAAGAACATTCCCGGAAGCATTCCCCAAAACATTTTATTCATTTTATCTCTTTTCATATATTCCTACCAAACCCGGTACCGGGCTCCCAGTGCTATCCTTCCGTCCAGAATGGTGCGGTCCACCGGATTCAGGGAATCCTCTATGGGCCAGGTGTACGCCACTTTTAAAAATACGGCCAGATTGGGAATGACGCTGTAATGCCCCTGAACACCGGCATAATAAAGCCCCCGGATCCAGACCCCATACCAGCCTTCTTTTACGGAAGGGTTCATCTTTTCATAATCTTCTTTAAAATTAACATAAGTGGAGACATGGGGTTCAAAACCCAGATCCAGCCCCGCACCCCAGACCGGAGTTTCATAACCGGCATAGATTTCCTGGATAAAATGCACGGAATACCCGGACCAGTACTCGCTGTCCAGAGCATACGTGGAGATACCGCTGGCTCCCCGCAAGCTCCAGCCACCCATGCGATAGATGGGGTACAGTGCCATTCCGCGGTATCGGGAAGCCCAGGGTGCATGAAAAATCTGCCCCGTGGGGAGACCCAGATCCACGGTGAAATCCAGAAACTCCCAGAGATGTCCCTGCACTCCCAGAGTTAGCAATGGAGCCCCGTCCAGCTCAAATGCTGTTGATACAGAAAGCCCTGGATAAAATTCCGGAGTATGTTTGGGTGTTTCCTGGGATGTGGATTCCTCCTCCGGCCTCTCCGCATTTTCCTGGGATAACAGCGGTGAATAAAAAAGAATCATGGATACAACAATGAACAAGCCGGCAATGGATTTCATAGAGACTTCTCCCGTTATGGTTTATTATCGTCAACCAGTTTTTCCAGTTCTTTACTGGCCGATTTTATTGCCGCAAGAATGGCACCCACATCGGATTCTTTGTCATCTTTGGAATAGACAATTTTCAGGATAAATCCATCGTTTTCTTTTTTAAAATATTTATTTGCACTGGTGGATTTTTTACTTTCTTTCAAGAGACCTTTTACTTCAAAGGCCTTGATGGAATAGTGAACCCCTTTGACATTTATTTCCCCCAGAGGTTCCACTTCAATTACATCTTTTACCAGTAAATATGTGGACTCTGATATTACTATGGAATCCGGTTGGGCAAATGTCTCCAAACGGGCGGCAATATTCACCTGGGAGCCAATGATGGTATAATCCATACGGTCATTGCTGCCAAAATTCCCCACAGTACAGAATCCGGTGTTGATCCCCATTCGTACCTTAAACTGACCGGAAAGACCTTTTTCCATCCAGGATAAATTCAGAAGCTCCAACCTTTCTTTCATTTCCAGAGCCATTTTTACGCAGCGGATGGCATGATCATGATCATTGGTGAATTCCGGAGCTCCCAAAAAAACCATCACTGCATCCCCAATGAATTTATCAATGGTTCCGCCATACTTCAAAGCTACTTTGGACATTTCTGTCAGGTATGAATTCAGACAGTCAGACATTACCTCCGGCTCCAGTTGGTCGGTTAATTCCGTGAATCCCACCAGATCAGAGAAAAATATTGTCAGTTTTGTTCTTTTATAAGATAAATCTGATTTTAAAGTTCCACCCACAATGGAGTCATACAATTGCGGGCTCAGATACTTTTTCATATCATTCAGAAGCTGGCTGATGCTCTGGTTTTTTTCCTCCAGTTCATTTTCCAGTTCTGTGCTATGCTCTATGATATTATTGTACAGCTGCTCAAAGTCGTCTCTTTCTGATTCCAGCTCCTTTATTTTCTGTATCAGAGTTTCTTCATGATCATTGCTACACATAAAAACGTTAATTAATTTCCAGTTCCACTCCGGCCCACAGCTTCTGGAAATTTGCCAGGGATTTTTTTTGCCAGGAAACCGCCTGCGTCCCAACTACCTTGATGCTCACCGTTTCTTTTTTCCGCATGTCAATGATAAACATACTGATGGTGGTTATTCCGGAGCTGTTAATAAAAGTAAGATCCGTAAAGTTCAGAACCAGGCCTCCCTGAGCCCGCTCCGATGCATTTTTTAAAATTTCTTTCAGTGGATCATAGGCTTTTAAATTCTGCAACCTGAGTGAGCCGGAAAATGTTACAGTGCCTGCTTCTTGATTGTATGAAACTGTGTAATCATTATCTTTAATTTCCATAATTGATCTCTTATCCCTTTTTTTAAATTTTCTGAATTATTACGAGTATTACAGGTCCCTCAGGTCAATGTATGCCCGCACCGTCACCCGGTATTTACCATTATCGGCTTCTTCAAAACGAAACCCAAGCTCCACCGGATAATCCTTGGCCAGCATTAAAAGCCCCAGACCGGACTGGTCATCTCCCTCTTTTTTACTTTCCAGATGGTCAAAGTATAACTGCTCCAGATCTTCCTCATGGAGCTTTTTCACTTTGTCCCGGAATTTTTTCTGTATGGAAGCAGGAGTCTCATTACGGATTTCCATTTTAATAATCTGCGCATATTTCTTCAGATCCATGGAAACTTCGCTGTCTTTGGCCAGACTGAACTTTACTGCGTTTTCCACCAGTTCATTCAGAATGGTGGACAAGGTATTCTGGATATCATTATTTTGTTCAAAGTTATAAGTGTAAAAATTTGCGATAAAATCCGCCGTGAGACCCACCCGGTTCCAGTAGCTGATCATATCAATGGGATGTAACGTCAGCCGGATGTGGCTTTCTGGAGGAAGAGAGTCCGGTATTTTATCATAATTTCCAATTATTTCAATATTTTCACTCATAGTATCTCCTTTAACGAATATAATCTTCCTGCTTGCTCAGGCAGTCCTCTTCAAGGCCACCAAAGTAATGTCATCAAATACCTTTTGGGTGTCAATCCAGGTTTTCACATCCCGGTGAACATTCTTAACCAGATTTTCCATAGGCTGGTCATTATGGGCTTGGAAGCTTTTCTTGAGCCTTTCCATTCCAAATTCCTCATTTTTTATATTGAATGCCTCTGTCACACCGTCCGTATACAAGAGGATGGACTCCCCTTTTTCCAACTGAAAAATTCTTTCATTGAAAACACCCGGTATATCCAAATCCAGACCAATGTAGATACCCAAATCTATTGTGTCAATCTCTTCTATGGTTCCATTATTCCGGGCAATCAATATGGATTCATGCTGGCCGCTCACCTTCACTTTCCCGTGGGCATACTCCATAATGGCCAGAGTCATATTGCGGTTTTCATGCATGCGGTTCCGGACATTTTGGAATATAATGGAATTCATTTCCTGGAGTGCCAGGGGAAGGGATATTTCCGGTTTTTCCACGATGGTACGGAAGGAGGACTGGGCCATCAGCATTACCACGCCGGAGGCCAATCCGTGGTCGGTGACATCCCCAATCCCCAGGTACAATTTATTCCCAATCTGCAGTATGTCGTAATAGTCTCCGCCCACCTCGTCCGCCGGCTCCATCATGCCAAAGATTTCACATCCCCGGATGGCCTTTAATTCTTCCGATGTGGGTAATACCATTTTCTGGATTCTCTGGGCCACCGATAATTCCGTGGCCATCCGGGCGTTCTCCAGCTCCAGGGACTTTTTTTCCATGGAAGCGGTTTCAATGTTATGGATCACAGTGGGGATAACCTTTAAAATCTGGTCGATAGTGCCGGATTCAAAAAAAAGCATGAGTACAGAAACCAGAAAATATGTAAACAACACAATGAATA
>DYOA01000070.1:0-1060 GCA_020720785.1 Leptospira biflexa | reverse complement strand
ATGATAAAGCTCGCTGAATCCAGAAAACAACATAAAACTAATATTCAAAGGGTACATAATCCAGTCCCTGTCCGGAGAATTGAAATTTCCCTTGGAAAGAAGCTGGGAAAGTGCGTTTAATAGAAAGGCAAATCCCACCACAAGATTAACGGAAATGAGGATTTTCATTTTTGTGTGCTCAGATGGCTTCCTCAGAATTTCTTTGGATTCTGAAAGAATATCTGTTTCTGTATTCACTATGGTTTGTTCTCTGCTCATTTTTCCATCCTCATATTTAATATGTGAAAACCTTTATTTCTATCTCTGCGGAAAAGCTCACTTTGTTATCCATATAATCAGATTGCAGATCTGCATAGATTTCCCCCAGCTCATCTCTCTGTCCCATGTATGACAGAAGACTCCAGGAAGTCATCTTTCCAAGGCTCACGTTGGGATAGGAAAACACCGGACCATCATCACTTCCGTTGTTATCCACATGGATGACCGCACTGCCCACAAATGAAAAGCCTGCGTTCTTTCCCAGGGACTCAATCTTCTCCGCAATGTACCGGTCACCCTCATAGATCTGTGCATGCTTTTCCACCAACTCCATCAGCTTTGGATGCCCTTTAAAGGAGCGGTCATTGGGATTGACTATATAGAGGAGACCGCCCGGATGGAGAACCCTCTTGAGTTCTGCCATCGCTTTTTCCGGCTCCAGCAAATGAATAAAAATATAAGAAACATGGATGAAATCCATCAAATGGCTTTTGAACGGGAGGTCATAAATACTGCCCTTCTGCCAGTGGATGTTTCTGGTGGTGATTAAACCATACATGACCATTTCTTCTGAAATGTCCACAGCATAAAATTTTTCATATCCGGGCAGGTGTTTGGGGAAATAATTGGTCAAATGTCCCGTTCCGGCACCCGCGTCCAGAAAGCAGCCTGTGTTCCGGGGTATAGTAAGTGATTCCAAAAATGGTTTCTGGGCCAGATATAACAGCTTTGCCTGTTCGGATAAACGAGGTAACTCAGAGTTGATATCCAGCTTATCCAGATAAAGATTACTCATACCGGG
>DYOA01000069.1 GCA_020720785.1 Leptospira biflexa | reverse complement strand
CTTACGAGGTTTTTTATGGAATAAGTGTTGCACTTCAAGCTTGATGATGGGCCCCGATCGGGGCCAATGGATTTATCCGATCTTTTCCACCACATACCGGGCAAACGGGCCGCTGGCGGTGAAGGCGGGGGAGACTGCATTCAGAATGTGCATGGAGCGGGAGTCATATTCCATTTTGAAATCCATTTCCAAAAGGTTTTCCTTCTTATTGTAAAGCTGGGCACGGATACCGGGATGACCCCAGAGCGTGTAATCTTTTTTGTGAACACCCTCCGCCAGGCTTCCGGCCACTTTCACCAGATGAGACCGGGAATATTTTTTCACTTCCCGCAGTGCCAGGGAGCGGAAATCAAACCCCTTTTTTCCAAATCCCAGAAAAAGTCTTCCTTCCGTCCAGATGATGGAAATCATTTCCCGCAGGTTAAACTGCCCCATCCCACGGTAATTTTCTTTCCAGAAGGCCGGAATGGCGGTGGGACCAATCTCATTGCGGCCAATGGAATCCACCGTATGGTGCACCCCCAGAAACGGGTTCCGGAGATCCGGCACCGGATAAATGTGCATCTTCAGAGGATGAGGAACGGGAGCGGAATAAAGATACAGCCCTTTGAAAGGTAGAATAATAAAATCTTTCCCCATCCCAAAATCATGGGCTATGGCATCCGCATACAATCCGGCGGCGTTGATAAAATATCCCGTGGAATATTTTCCCCCGGAAGTTTTGATGGACAGTTCATCCCCGCCCGATTTGCCATCACGGGAAAGATATTTTTCTCCCGTGCGGATCCGGATGCCTTTCTGTTCGGCATCATGTGCAAGGGTAAGAACAATTTCTCTGGGATCTATGGATGAGGTGGACGGGGAATACAAGGCACTCCCGTGGGTTTTCACCCGTGGCTCCAACTGGCGGGCATCCCTTTCTGTGATCAGGGAAACGTCCACTCCGTTGTTTTTTCCCCGCTCATGCAGTAGCCGCAGGGTTTCCTCTTCCTGCGGGTTTTGTGCCACCACCAGCTTTCCGCAGCGGTTGATTTTCAGTTTTCTGGAAAGGGCATACTGGGTCAGCTCCTCATTCCCCTGGCGGGTGAATTTTGCCTTGAGGCTGTTTTCCGAATAATAAAAACCCGCATGCAAAACCCCGCTGTTGCGTCCGGAGGAATGCTCTCCCGGAGTTTTTTCTTTTTCCATTAGAATAATGCTGGCGTGGGGATATTTCTCCCGCAAAGCCAGGGATATCCGGATACCAATAATACCGCCACCGGCAATAATAAAATCGGACGTTTCCATAAATACCTCCCGGATCAGCGACCCTTACCAAACAGGACAATCCGTATGGTTTTGAGGACAATATTCATATCCAGAATAAAGGAGAAATTTTTAATATAATAGAGATCATACTCCAGCTTCTGCTTGGCGTCCTCCACGGAAGCCCCGTAAGGGTACATCACCTGGGCCCAGCCCGTGATGCCGGGTTTCACCAGATGCCGAAGGTTGTAATACGGAATCTGTTTTTCCAAGTCACGGATGAACACTGGACGCTCCGGTCGCGGCCCAATGAAACTCATATCTCCTTTTAGAACATTCCAGAGCTGGGGCAGCTCATCAATGCGGGTGGCACGGATGATCTTCCCAATCCGGGTCACCCGTGCGTCGTTCACAGATGCCCATTTTGCCCCATCTTTTTCCGCATCTTTTCGCATGGAACGGAATTTATGCAGAACAAACGGACGGTCGTTGATTCCAGTCCGCTCCTGAGAGAAAAACACCGGTCCCGGGCTTTCCATTTTAATGGCAATGGCCGCCAGGATCCAGAGCGGGAAGGTGAACACAAGCATGCTCACAGAAAGAAAAATATCAAACGCCCGTTTTATCTTAATCCGGAAGGGTTCATGCAGGATATTAAATCCCCTGGATAAAATGAACCACCCTTCCCGGATATGGAATACCGGAATTTTCTGGAACATCATTTCATAAAATTCCGTGATATCATAAATGGCTTCCCCCCGCATCCGCATGGCCATCAGCCGCTCCACAATGTCCTGCGGGAAGACCGTGTTCAAACCCAGCACCACGGCAGTGAAATTTCTGTCTTGATAGTCAGAAAGGGTATTCCAGGATTCTGCCTTTTCCACAATGTGGCAGGCCTCCGCTTTTTGGAGCATTTCCCGGTTTTCCCGGTTGGATTTTTTTATGGCAGGATCATACAGGAGAGTCATTTTTATCCTCTGCGGAATTTTCTGAAGATCGCTGAAAAAATCGTCCGCGGCCTTGAGCGAGGATATGAATAAAATACGGTATCCGGAATTCTGGTGGTAAAAAAAATGGAAAATCAGCTTGCGGGATAAATATCCCAGTCCAGAAAAAATGAGCAGACCGGAAAGAAAAGGTCCCCTTCCCAGCAGACCTCCCTCATAACGAGCAGGAAGAATAAATGTCACGGATATGGAGATCAGAATTCCCGGTATCACAGAAACCATGAATCTTTCCGCGATGGAAACCTGCCACTCCCGGCTCCAGAGATCATGGGCACTGACCAGAAATCCGGTCATAAAGAAAACGCCCCAGATAACCGCCATTTCCGGAATGAGTGCCCATTGGGAATGGATGCTCTTTATCCACAGATAATGGGAAAGATTGAAGGATATCCACAAAAGAAGTGCGTCCAGAAAAAAAAATATAAACTGGAAAAGTTTCTTTTTTCTGTTCAAATTCCTCATGCGATGCAGGAATGGATTATGGCAAACCGGCGAAAAGAAAAATTTTCTTTCTTATGCGTTAAAATCGGATATGATAAATGGACTGCATATGAAATAGCTCGTTTCCGGAGCCGTTTCCAGAAATTCCACCAGACGGTTTTTTAACTCCGGATTTCCTTCCCAAGCAAATCTTTCTGAGAGATTCATATTGCCCACTTTCAAAGCCAGCTAAAGATAATAACAATTCATATATCCGGCATTTTTTAAAGATGATTTTATAACGATCAAATCATCTTTAAAAAAGCATCCTGAAAAGAATACTCCGCCTCAAAATCCAGCTCCCTTTTTATGAGAGACACATCTGCCCTGGATTTATGGATGTCTCCCGGACGGGAAGCCTTATACTCCACGATCACACTATCGTCCACGCTTTCTTTCAAAATGGAAATTACCTCATTCAGAGAAACAGAATGTCCCGTACCCACGTTGAAGACCCCATAGGGGAGAGAGGATTCCATGGCCGCGAGATTTGCACGGGCCACATCTTTCACATAAATAAAATCCCTGGTCTGCTCCCCGTCCCCATAGATGGTAATGGTTTCTTTCCTTTTTATGCGATCCAGAAAAATGCTCAACACCCCGGAATACGGAGACGAAGGATTCTGCCTTTCTCCATACACATTGAAATACCGCAGGCCGATGGCAGAAATCCCGTAATGCCGGGAATAAACTTGAGCCATTTTCTCCGAATAGAATTTATCCAGACCGTAAGGAGAAAGCGGATCCACCGGGACAGTCTCCGGTATCCGTTCAGCATCCGGATTCCCATAGACCGCCGCACTGCTGGCAAAAACTACTTTTCTGACTCCCGTCTTTCTGGCTGCCTCCAGGATGTTGGTGGTGCCCAGGGCGTTGTTTTTCACGCTGGCCAGGGGCGTCTCAATGGAAGCGGGGACAGACACCAGGGCGGCTTCATGGAAAACCGCCGATGTGCCCCGCATGGCCTCGTAAACGATTTCATAATCATATATGTCTCCCTTGATAAACTCAAAGGATTCCGGGGGCAGATGGGAAAGATTTTCCCGCGATCCGGAGGACAAATTATCCAGGATACGAACAAAAAAGCCCCGGGAAACTAGGGCTTCTGCGATGTGCGATCCGATAAATCCGGCACCACCGGTGACTAAAACTTTTTTCATAATTTCCTATTGCGGATTAAATTATTTTTTTCTCTCCATGTACAGTAAATTTTCCCATTCCGGCATATCCGTCTGCGGCATCGGCAGTGGACACCGGAGCCGTTGATCGTGGGTTTGGTTTTTTTTCGGAGCACCTTAAAAATGATATGTAAATGTTATACAGGAAAGACCGCCCACCCACATCACCCTCTGCCAGACGCCCTGGTTCTCCGGATTCATTCCAAACATTAACGACGTCAGAGTAACAAATATTAAACCGGACGAATTCGCCACCCGTTTATCCGGTTCCTTTTCCACAATGCTCCTGCCAATCATAGACCCGATGATACCAACCCCCTGCAAGATTCGCAAAAAGAGAATGGTATTTCGCTTCATTTTTTGAATAGGAAACTCCCTTTTCAAAGTGGGCAGTGCTGAAAATTCCAGACATCGTCATTGATGTCCCATATATCATCAGCGGAATTGTCTGTGACCAGTGTTTTCTTTCCGATGTGAAATCCCATATTGCGGCAGTACTGACCAGAGTCCCAAACCCAATGAGGCCGGTCAGCATAATCCAGGCATGTTCATAATTCTGTGCGGCAAGATCGCTGATTGTATTCTTACTCCAGGAATAAGAGTCAGGAGCCACCGCATGGGCAGCAATAATGGATGTCCCCCAAAATCCCCATGGCAATTGGGACCAGATACAAATCTGTTTGATAATTAATTCTGGCATTGTTATCCATGGAATACGCTAATTTTGGGAAAAAAACCGCCAGAATCAATACTAATATATATCTCATTGAATTCTCCCAGGGATTAAACCCATCGGCCGCATTAACCCGTATTTTTTAGCCCGCTGGATATGGAATTAATTATACTTAATAATTTTGTCAGTATCATTTCTTTTTCATTGGCGTTATCATCATTCATTGATCTCCACTTTTTTAAGTACTGGATATGTAAATGGTGCAGTATTTTCAGCTTTTCATTTCTCCACTGCATATTATCATACTGACCCGGTCTCCGGATTACGGCATGTTCGCCAAAAAGCTCCTCCAGAGCATCAAAACAATAATCATAGTCCTGGGAAATCCTGGCCATGAATACTTCCCTCTCTTTTTCATTCTCATCCAAATCTGCATACCATTCCATCATTTCTTTATTGGATAATATGAGATTGGTTTCTGTCTGGATCAATAAAAATTTCAGAAACAGCCATTCGTTCAGACTTTTCCTGAGGCTTGCAAAGGCTTCCGGCTTTTCCGCCTTCAGCTCCATCAGGGCACTGCCCAGCCCATACCATCCGGTTATGGTGATGCGGGAAAGATTCCAGCTAAACACCCATGGAATTGCCCTCAGGTCACCGATGGTTCTTTTCCCTGTTCTCCGTGCAGGCCGGGAGCCAATCTTACTTCTTTCCAAAACATCTATACACGTAGCTTTACTGTAAAAGCTCATAAATCCTTCGGTTTCAATCAATTCCCGGTAGTGTTCAAAGGATTTTTGGGATAGATACTCCATTATCTCCAATGGATATTTGTGGATATCCGGATTCTGTTTTGCTAAAACCGTTTGTTTGGCAACTCCGGATGCCAAAGCATTAAGGTTGTACGTTGCCGTGAGCGGATTCCCGAATAATTGGGCAATGGTTTCCCCCTGAACCGTGATTTTTATGGTACCGTTTACCGTATTTGCCGGCATACTTTCCATGAAGCGGTGATATTTCCCCCCTCCTCTGCTTATGGTCCCACCGGCACCATGAAAGAAATAGGTCTGGAAATTGTTTTTCCTGGCTATCCCGGCCAGCTCCTGTTCTGCTTTGTATAAATTCCATTTGCTTGCAATGGTTCCACCATCCTTATTGCTGTCACTATATCCCAGCATGACTTCCTGCTGGTGGGATACTTTGGAAGCCCTTTGCAGAGTCACCGGATGCTGCAAAAATTTTTCCAGAATACGGGGGCCATTATGCAAGTCCTCAATGGTTTCAAAAAGCGGAACAACTTTTATGGGAGTGTTTAACAACTGCGTTTCTTTCATAAGGAAATAAACAGCAAGCAAATCACTGAGATTACGGGTCATGCTGATAATAAAAGCACCAATGCCATCGGAGCCGTATTGGTTAATATGCTCACGGATAACCCGGTAACAATCCAGAACATTATCCGCCTGTTCCCCATAAGTAACCGTTATTTCCGTAACCGGTGAATGATCCTCCAGAAGTGTGCTCAGAACCGATACCCGTTTTCCCTCATCCCAATTCTCAAAATCAAAATCATTTTCACCGCTGGATTGTAATATTTGTGAAATGGCTTTATCGTGAAAGGCACTGTTTTGCCTTATATCCAATCTGGCCAGATGAAAACCAAAACAGCTTACGAATCGTTCCACCGGGAACAGTAAATCTGCTGCCAAACCTTTCATCCCGTTCTCAATCAGAATACCCCTGAAAAACCGGAGATCATCCTGCAGATATTTGCTTGACTTATAGTACGATGCAGAATCAGAAAAATTATTGGATATGGTATTCTCTAACTTGACAATCAACAGGTTAATGTATTGTCTCCACGGTTCGTAAGGATTTCTCATTACTGCCTTCTTTCCTTTCTCCCCCAGTTCTCTGGTTTTTTTTTCAATGGCCTCCAGCAAACGGTATGGAATGGAATTGGTTATGGCGGAAACGGAAAATTTGGTGGCAGCATTGACCAATTGATCCCTCATCAGGGAAAGTGCATTTTTTCGATGCAGGATTAATGTTTCCTGGGTGATACCCGGCGTAACAAAAGGGTGCCCATCCCGGTCTCCACCCACCCAGCTTCCAAAACTGATTTTGGGGAATACATCCGGATTTTTGATTTTATCCGGATCAAAACCCATTTCCATCCAGGAACCCTGGAGCTGTTTATCGCTGCTTTCCAGTATAGTGGGAAACTTTTTGTTAAAATAATAAATAATATTTGCTCTTTCGTCTTCTATCTGTGGCTTTTCAAGATAGATTTCATTGGTTCTCCACCATCTTTCCAAAAGGTTGATAATATTCTCTTTTATGCCATTCTGCTCCAGATTGCTTAACGATGTGTTTTCTCTTCTTACCAGAAGTAAATACAATTCTCTATGAATTTCAATTACCGTAACTCGCTTGGCCTCCGTGGGATGAGCGGTCAGAACCGGTATAACCTGGGTCACGGAGACTGCATCCAGCATCTCATCCTCATTAATTCCCTTGTCTTTCCAGATTTTGAAAGCCTCTCCCCAGCTGCCACGATTGGAATAAATTTCTTCCTGGTTTTCCATTTTTCTTCGGTATTGAGTGGCTGCATTTTCTTCCACCAGTGTCATCAATTGAAAGTAAATACTTAATGATTGTATGATCTTTTCAATGGATAGTTTCCCGTTTTCTTCTTCTGTGAATTTGTTACTCCGGATGAGCTCAATCACCTCCTTCTCATCAATTCTGGATAGCATTTCCACATAGCAATCTATAATGAAATTCCGGTCATTAATCACCTTTTGGTATTCGTTAATAATGTCCATTTATCACCCTTGTTATTTCAATTTTTTTGGTTTGTTTCCGGACTCTGGCAATATTCGTCATTATCCTGCAAGCCCATTT
>DYOA01000026.1 GCA_020720785.1 Leptospira biflexa | reverse complement strand
CATATAATGAGACATAATCCGGATAACGATGGAATCAATCGGAAAAGGTTTTGCGGAATACCTCCGGAATCCGTGCCGGGCGGTCGCAAAGTGCATCCACCGGAAAATCTACGGATCAAGAATAACTTTTATCGCTTTCACTTCACTTTGAGAAATTCCCCAAAAACCCAGGCATACATCTGCATTTTCTGGCCTTCCCGGTATGACGGATAAGCGACATAATACCAGTAGTTATTCCATTTCTGTACTTTTTGTTTATCCTTTGTTCTGGCCAGAACGGTAATTGTCATTCCGGCAGGAAGAAATGTTTGAGGCTCTGAATTCTCACTTTTTATAAAATCCACAAGGTTATTCTCTTCTTCCGGCTCAGGCAATCTGGGCTCAACACGGATTTTAAGATTCTCCAGAACTTTTCCTTTTTTCATGCCCATGGATATTGCATCAAACTTGGATTCACCACCTCTCCAATATTCACTGTATAGTTGATTAGCAATGGGAGGAATGTTCAGGGAAAACCAGTCATTGTCTCTGAAGTTGCCCATAACATAACGGTGGCTGAGAAAGATATCGTTGGGAATATTCGTTTCCGCAGAGTAGGCATTTTCACAGGTTAAAAACTCTTCTGAGTATTTCCAGAAGGGGATAATGATTTCCCTGGAGGTCACAGTACCGTTTTCATCCAGAGGCATACTTCCCAGGTCTTCCAGGGGAATAAAATATGAGTCCTCTCTGGGACCGTCTTCAAACACGGATTCCGTAATAATAATTTTATAATGCTCTGGGTGGCAGGCGTCTTCTTTGGGGAAAGGGCCGGTCAGCGTATAATTAAAAAAAGCCTCTCTGGTTTCTTCTTCGCAATTAATCCGGTCATTGGATTCCGGTGAGAGATGAACACAATGACCCGTCGCCAGGGTCCCATCTTTGTGGAATTTTATATTGTTAGTTTTATCCCCCGTTAAATTGAACCAGATGGTTGAGAGGAGAAGTTTTTCCATTTCTTTTTTGTTTTTGGGGAAAGCGTCATTAAACAACATCTTTTTATAGGATTCCTTAGCACCCGCCGGCTTGGAAAGGATCTCGCCGGAAAAGGGCGACACAACCATTAACAATCCAAGGAAAAAGGCAATACTCCCTGCAACTCTGTTTCTCATAATTTATTCTGTATTAATCGATCAGAAAGTCAAATATTTTTTATAAACCACAGTTCGGCCATCCAAGGTGTCAGTCACCATGGCAAATTTATATAATATATCTCTTTTGGTGACGTCACCCATATAATGAGACATAATCCGGATAACGATGGAATCAATCGGAAAAGGTCTTACGGAATGCTTCCGGAATCCGTGCCGGGCGGTGGGTTTCTCTGTCCACAAAGGCCATTTTCATGCGGCAGAGTACCACCATGCGGTCTTTCTTTTTGTTGGTTCCTTTATAGAAGATATTGAAGGATGTTTTTTCCAGATCCGTGATTTTCATTTCCACAATGATTTCATCGTTATGGAAAATTTCTCCTTTGTATTCTGTATAGGAGTCTATGATAAACGTCCCCTTCCCTGCAATATCCAGCTCCTTAAAACCAAAATCGGCAAAATACCGGATCCGGGCTTCGTGCAGAAGGGCCAGAAAACCATCCGCCCCCACATGCCCGCTGTAATTCAGGTAGCCAATATGGACATTAATTCTGGTTTTGTAAGTATTCTCAAAATTAAAATTGATCTTTTCCATGGTAGGTTCCCCGTTCCGATACGGATACGGACAGTAAATGATAATATGCCAACGTCTTTCTATTTCCGCCGGACCCCGAATTTGACCCTGCAAAGTGCATCTACCGGAAAATCTAAGGATCCAGGATAGCTTTTATCGCTTTCACTTCACTTTGAGAAATTCACCAAAAACCCACTCATACATCTGCATTTTCTGACCTTCCCGGTACGATGGATAAGCGACATAATCAATCTCTGCGGGGTTTTCTACCTCCGTTATGTCGCATTTTCCATTGAAAGGGCTTCCGCTGACAATTCTGGCCGATATAAACGCGAAAAAATCTTTTTCAAATGGACAATTTATTTCCAGAATACAGTCTGGTAAAAACGGTTGGAGAAATATATGGCACTGGTAAAAGGATCACAAGAAATAACAAATTCTACAATTGGCCCTAATTCATTTTTTTCCGGAAGATTTTATATTAACGGGAGCCTGAAAATTGATGGAAAATTTGAGGGAAAAGTCCTGGAGTCGGAGCAGTTGTATATTGGCGTCACCGGAAAAGTGAAAACAAATATTACGGCAAATTCCGTAATCGTGGAAGGAATTATTGTGGGGAATGTAACCGCCCGGAACCGGGTGATGTTGCTTCCTACTGCGAAGGTTTTTGGGGACATTAAAACTCCGGAATTAATCATCCAGAATGGAGTGATTCTGGAAGGAAGATGTACCATTTCCAATGACCTGAAAACATCGTCCAAAGATATCATTGAAGCGGAATACAATAAAGATAACTTAAAAGAGAGCATATTATTTCCTGAAACGGCCAATGGCCCCAAAAACCGATAATTGAAACCCCATGAATTTATCATTATTTCCCAGGGAGATGTCGCCGGGTTAGGCTGGCATCTCTGGATGAAGGTACTGAAAAAACCAGCAGATTTTTTTTCTGCGTCCCAGATACAAAATTTCCGGAATATCATAACCGTTGGGTTTCTGTTTGAGAACGATGAGCCCTTCATTCATAAGAATTTTCTTGTGGTGGAAACCCCTCCGGATCTGAAACCCGGTGCTTATAGGAAATGGAGAGCTCAATTCAAATCCGTTTTGTTGGACCCACGCAGAAAGAAACCGGTTTTTTTATCCCTGAGGAAAGAGAGGGCATATATTCCCGGGAAAGAGGATGCCCTCATCGCCCTGAAAAGCTACCGTGCCTTTATGACTTCCCTGCGACTGTGGGATATTCTGCCGGTTTCCTCGCTGGTGACTCTCCCCGTTTCCAAAGAAATGATTATGAAAGCCGGAATTTCCTTTTCCGGCCATACCCGGGTTATTGAAGATTTCACCGGACACCGGGCGTTTATGTGCATGTACCACCCCACCCTTTCCGTCATGGTACTCACGGAGCATATTCCTCTGGCCAGCGTGAGTGAAAAAATCTACCAGACTGATTTTCAATCCCTGGGAAAAGCCCTGTTTTTTTTCCGGAATCTTTTCCACCCTAAAAATAATTTTGCCATGACCGGATTGAATCCTCATGCCGGGGAGCACGGCAGGATTGGTGACGAGGAAAAGTTTCTGGAATATCATCTGAAAAATCTGCAGAAAGCCGGAATTGAAATTGACGGGCTTTTTCCTGCCGATGGCATCTTTGGACGGGATCAGAGGAAAAATTATTCTCTGGTGGTTGCACAGTATCATGACCAGGGTTTAATCCCGTTCAAGGCTCTTGTGGGATTATCCGGTTTGAATATCACATTGAACCAGCCCCGACTCCGGGTTTCTCCTGACCATGGCACTGCGTATTCCATGGTGGAAAAAAATGAAGGGAATCCAGTCAGCATCATTAAAGCCGTCCAGTTTGCCATGAGGCATACCCAGAAATGGATACACACATACTCATCCCTTTAATCCTGTGGGGAATCTTCCTTTTTTTCCTGCTTTTCCGGAAAGGAATCCCCGGTCTGCTCAAATTAATTATGGTCTTCCTGTTTTCCTCCGGGGTATTATTCTGGTATGATGAGATGTTGTTTTTCTTTTCCGGGATAGATGCCCAGAATGTGGCGTATTATCTGGATATGATCAGAAGAGGAATCTATTCCGTGTTTCTGGCACTTTTCTGGATCTGGCCCATTACCACCTTGTTTGTCTTTTACGCTGCAAGCGATCTGGATTCCGTGCGGGCATTGATAGCATTATCATTTTTTACACTTTTTATCTGGCTTCTTTTTTTGTTGAGTCGCTTTTTAACCGCAGAGCATATCCAAACATTGCTTGTCTCAATCCATCCGTTCCTCCTTTAGAGAGAGTGTTTCCCCAGAGTGCTTCCGGAAACTCATGGGACAGGATGTTTTTTATTTCTTCGCGCAATAGATCGTCTTTATTGAAAAAAATGATTTTATCCTTATTCTCCAGTCCCAGGCGGGTAATTTCTTCCATGACCACCCGGTATTCCTCCAGAACCACCGGACTGGACGCGTCCATGACCAGAATCAGCACATCGGAATAGGAAATTTCTTCCAGGGTGGAGGAAAACGCCGCCACCAGAGCCGCCGGTAAATTCCGGATAAACCCGATAGTATCACTCACCATGGAATAAAGGGGGATGTAATTATGCTGTCCCAGATATACTTTCCGGGTCTGGGAATCCAGGGTGGCAAACAGGCGGTCTTCTGCGTGGAGGGGAACGGCGGAAGAGCCGATGGCATTGAGCAGGCTGGTCTTCCCGGCGTTAGTATAGCCAATCAATGTAAAAGATATATCTTTTCTGTTTTTCCGGGTGTTTTCCCGATGTCGTCCCAATGCCTCCAGCTCACCTTTGATTTTGGAAATCCGGTTTCTGATATGGCGGCGGTCGGTTTCCAGCATGGTTTCCCCGGGACCACGGGTGCCAATACCACCGCCCAGCCGGGAGAGAACATTTCCCAAACCTTTGAGCCGGGGCAGAATATAATTCAACTGTGCCAGCTCCACCTGTAATGCGGAACTCTTTGTTTTTGCCCGCATCGCGAAAATATCCAGAATCAGCTCAATCCGTCCAATAACCCTAACCTCCAGCTTTTCCTCCAGATTTCTCAATTGGCCTGGCTTCAATGCGGCATCGCAGATGAGCAGGTTGCATTCATTTTCCTGAAGCTTTGCTTTAATATAGGAAACCATCCTACCCGGAAAAAAACTGCCCGGATCCGGATTCTTCAGACGGATAAAAAGCTGGTCCCTGGCTTCCACATAGGCCGTGTCTGCCAAAAGATAAAGCTCATTGAGGGATTCTTCCTGCACCGATTTTTCCGGATAGGATAGATTTCCATACTGTCCCACCAGAAGAGCACTGTACTGGTATTCCGATATGGAATGGCGGTATAAACTGGAGGCATCCATCGGGTGGGGTTATGGACCTCTTCTATGGTATTTTTCTTTCAACATCTTCCTTTTGGCTTCCGTGGCATTGGGAGAGTCTTTTTTCTCTTCTTTAAATTTCACAATTCTGACCTTATCGTGGATGGAAACAAGATTTTTCCGAAACCATCCAACATTGGCCTCCACCGCATACAGAGCCGGATTATCCGAATAGATGACGGTTTGATCAAAGGGTTTCATGGGGTGCAGGGAAATGATGTAATTTTTCTCCGCAATAAAGGCAATGGTCAGAGGAATTTTTGTGTGTTGCATCCAGAAGTTCAGAATTTGGGGTTCGGGGTAGACAAAAATCATCCCCTGATTCTCCTCCAGAGAATCCCGGTTCATCAAGCCCACCCGTTTTTCCTCATCGGTGATGACCACTTCACAGTAGAGGGGTACTTCCACCCCAGCGGCATTTTTAAAATAAACCGTCCAGATGGTTTTTTCCTGCGGATGGGTGGAGGGTTCCTTTTCATTGGTGCCGCTTTTGGATACTTCCGGATACACTCCGGAGAAAAACCCCACTGCCACCAGGGTGAGAATTGTGATGATTTTTAACCGGATATATTTATTCAAAATGATCTCCTTTTATTCCCACTCAATGGTGGCTGGTGGTTTGGATGAAATATCATAGACCACCCGGTTTATTTTAGGAATTTCATTGATGATGCGGTTGGAAACTAATCCCAGAAATTCATTGGGCAGGTGGGCAAAATCCGATGTCATGCCGTCTTCGCTGGTGACCATACGCAGAGCGATCACATTTTCATATGTCCGTTTATCCCCCATGACTCCCACCGTTTTTACCGGCAGAAAAACGGCAAATGCCTGCCATATTTCCCCATAAAAATTATGCCGGTGCAATTCCTCTGTGAGAATAAAATCGGCACGCCGCAGAACAGAAAGCCTCTCCTCTGTAATTTCCCCTATGATCCGGATGGCAAGTCCGGGGCCGGGGAAAGGATGCCGGTATAAAATTTCATGCGGCATACCCAGCTCTTTTCCCAGATTCCGGACTTCATCTTTGAATAATTCCTTGAGTGGCTCAATGACCCGGCCCGCCTGGATCAGATCCAGAACTTCCTGGACCCGGTTATGGTGGGATTTAATGGTTTCTGATGGGCCATTAACGGAAACCGATTCAATGACATCCGTATACAGTGTTCCCTGTCCCAGAAATTCATGGTGTCCCAAAAAGGTGGCTTTTTTCTGGAATTCCAGTAGAAACAGCTTGCCGATAATTTTTCTTTTTTGCTCCGGATCCGTGATTCCTTTGAGTGCACTCAAAAAAACATCTTTAGCATCCACCACATGCAGGGGAATGCTAAAATAATCCCGGAACCTTTTTTTCACTTCTGCGGTTTCATTTTCCCGCATCAAACCGGTGTCCACATAGACGCAGCTTAACCGGGATCCCAGAGCCTCATGCAGAATTTTTGCCGTGACCATGGAGTCCACTCCGCCGGACAGCCCCAGAAGCACTTTTTCCGATTCCACAATTTCCCTGATTTCCTGGATTTTTCCGGTGGCAAAATTCTTCATATTCCAGTTGGCTTTCATTTTACATATTTTCTGGGCAAAATTTTTCAGAATTTTTTTCCCGTTTACCGTGTGCTGGACTTCCGGATGGAACTGCACACCATAAATATTTTTTGTTTTATGGCCAATGGCGGCATAAGGAGAATTGGATGTACGGGCCAGGCTCATAAAGGATGCGGGCATTTTATCAATTTTATCCCCATGGCTCATCCAGACCACGGAATTATTTTTTATTCCGGACAGAAGTGGATTTTCTTTGGCGATGATCAGATTTGCCCGCCCATATTCCCGTTCAGAAGAGGCGTGCACTTTCCCTTCATGCTGGTATGTGATGAGCTGGAGCCCGTAACAGATACCCAGGATGGGGATGTCCATGTCAAAAATCCGCTGGTCAATCACCAGAGCATTGGGATCATACACGGAATACGGACCACCGGATAAAATAAGTCCCGCCGGACGGATCCGGGACAGCTCTTCATAGGATATACTGTACGGAAATATTTCCGCATAATAATGCAGTTCGCGGATTTTTCTGGCTATGAGCTGCGTATACTGGGAACCAAAGTCTAAAATAATGATTTCGCTGGACATTCAGATAAGAGTAGAATGGCGGAACAAATTGTCGATACTTTTTCTGTAAAAACTATTCTTTATCCGGACAAACCACCGGATCTTCATAGGGTTCCACAAACGGATTATCTCTCATCAACCGGTCCGCCCCCATGACCACCCCGCGAAAAAACCCGCATTTTTGGATGGACTGCCGGGCATATTCGTTGCATACCGGCTTGAATTCACAATGGTCCCCATCCTGTATGCTGAACCATCGGCGGTAGATGAAAAATGCCATTTCCGATGTGTCTTTCCATGCCCGATGTTTTTCTTCCTCTTTGGGCATTTCCGCTCCTCTAAGCTGGAAAGAAATTAAAGGAATCAATATCAGAATAAGAAAAATATTTTTCATATCAGTACCATAAAATGGGAGGCTTGATCACCTGGGAAAAGGAGCGTTCCATTTCTCCTTCTTTCCATTTAATATTTACCCGGATGAGTTTGGGAAGGCGGGATTTTGCGGTATACTCCCATTCATCCTCCCAGTCCGTTCCGTTGAGACTGAACTCCAGTGTGAATTCCTCAAAACCCCGGATAACAGGATAATAGACTCCGGTTTTTCTATCCCCGGGCATAAAAAAAGCGTTTTCTCTTCTAATAAGAATTGTCTCCCCTGTCTGGGTATCCGGCATCCCATGATAAGAGACATCATATACTGTGCTTCTGCCCAACCTCTGGTACAGATCTGCACGGGTAAAATCTATGGAGTCCACCCGCTTTCCGGATATGATCTCTTTCTTTGCAGTGAAGACAACCTTTGTGTTCCATTTCTGTTCCACCAGATTGTTCAGATCATTGGAAATCTGGTATACCAGGTTCATCACTTCCGTGGACTTGGAAGAATACCGGGTCTGGTTTTTCATACTTTTCTGGATGGCAAAATAAATCCCAAAAATCGCGATAAATAATACTCCGGTCAGAGCAATGGCAATCACCACTTCCACCAGGGTGAACCCTTTTTTCATGTTATTCCTTTTAAAATACACCTTGCCCCCGGTAAAACTCCAGTTTATATTCCTTCTGGTAATAGAGGACTGTCACCTCATAGTGTAGCATTTTAAAAATCATTCCGGTTCCGGGCATCTCCTCCAGATCTTTGGAGCGTTCTTCTCCGGTTTGCTTGGAGGTTTCCCCTCCTCGCATAATTTCCTGGGCCTTTTTTACCAGATCAATTTCAATTTCCTCTATAAGATATTTATAGGGATAGAATTCAAACCCCGGAAGAACCCCTTCTCCTGTCTCCGGCTTGTATTTTGCCTTCACCGCATCCATCACATTGGCGGCCACAAAAGACGCACGGGATATATCTGCCGCCCGTTTACGTAAATCCAGACTCTGGAAAAATAACCCCAGCGTCAATGCCCCCAGAGAAACTCCCACCGCCAGAGAAATCATCACTTCTATGAGAGTGAACCCTTTTTTGAGCCCCGTCCTCCGGGAAAACGGGATCCTCCACCGGTTCCGGATTTTCCTATCTTCCCGGTTGACTTTTTTCATAGATGCTATCCCACAGGTTTTCCATATAAAGGGGGGGCAGATTTCCGGAAGGAACATAAAGGTATGGTTTTTCCTTTGCGGGAAAATGAAAAATTACCGGATCACTGGTTCCATCGGGATAGAAGTGGATATACACAAAAGGACCACTTTCCTTATTACCGGAGACACTCAGGATGGCCTCCAGATCTTCCGGCATTTTCTTCCCCTGCAACAGATAAGCTTCCTCCTGTTCTTCCTCATTCTGCCGGGAAGAATTCCCCTGCGGACGCAGAAGGAATTCCTTATTCATTGTATCCGGTAGATTACGGATTTCCTTATCCCGGGAAAACTTTTTTATCCCGAATTCTTTTTTTTCCATGTTGATTTCCATGGTCAGAATACTCCCCGTGCGCATGGCTTCTTTCTTTCCGTAAGAAAAAACTCCTGTGATTTCTGTTTTTTCGCTTTCTGTAAATCTCCGGTTCAGAAGATCGGAAAGAAGGGAAGACAGAACCAGCATCACGGAACCCACAATGGCAATGACCACCATGACTTCAATAAGGGAAAACGCCGGCAAAAATCTTTCCGGGAAGCCTTCCCGCTTGCCCCGGATCACTCTAATTCAGATAAATGGAGATCTGCGTTTTTGCCCTCTCCGCCTTCTGCTCCGTCCGCACCCAGAGAATAAACATCATAGGACCCATCTTCCTTCAGCTCATATTTATAGACCCTTTTCCAGGGATCTTCAATATGCTTTTTCTGGATAAAACCTTTCTCCGGATACTGGCTCTGGTCCAGATCCCCTGGAGCCCGGATCAAGGCTTCCAAACCCTCATCGGTGGAGGGATATCTTCCAAATTTCTGCTGAAAATTAAACAATCCCATTTCAATATGGGCTTTGGAAGCGATAAGCTGAACCCGTGCCTTTTTTTCGTCAATGCCGGAATCGGAGAGGTTAAAAATCAGAATCCCCATCAATGTTCCCAGGATCACCAGTACCACCATCAGTTCAATTAATGTAAAACCCCGGACAAATTTCTTTCTTTTCAATGTTGCCTTTCTGGGCAACCTTAGTATGTTGTTGATCATAAGATGGGTTCGCCGGGGGATGCTTAACGTCAAGTTTTTTTACATTTACCGCGTATCCCTCCTGCCACATTTTGATTAATGGAAGAAAGAGCCCAACTGGAATTGCTGCTCCGCAATCATCCGCCCATCCATATCATCGGGGCCGGCGGAGTGGGAATGAGTGCACTGGCCATACTCTTGCAGAAAAGGGGTTTTACCGTCACCGCATCCGATATTTCCGGCGGAACGTATCTGGAAAAAATAAAGGCCCATGGAATAACCACTTGGACAGGAAACCACCCGGAAAATATCCTTCCCAGTTCCGTGGTTTTTTACAGCACAGCCATCAAAGAAAATGACCCGGAAAGAAAATGGGCCAGAGAAAATTCCCATGAATTCCGCCGACATCCTTTGTTGCATTATCTGACCCGGGACGCCTTCACGGTGGCGGTGACTGGCACCCACGGGAAAACCACAACCACCGCCTGGGTGGCTTATCTTCTGGAGAAAGCCGGACTGGAACCTACTGTCCTGGCCGGGGGAACCATCCGTGCCTGGGGTTCCAATCTGCGTCTGGGGAGCGGAAAATGGAAGGGACAACCTCTTTTTGTCCTGGAAGCGGATGAATCTGACCACAGCTTTCTTCACATTGCCGCCGATGTGGGTTGTATCCTCAATATGGAAATGGATCATGTGGACCATTACTCCAGCATGGCCGATGTGGAAAAAAATTTCAAGGAATTCATCTCCCATGTGTGCCACGCAAACGGGAAAATGATTTTTTCCATAGAAAGCACCCATCTGGCGGAAACCCTTTGCTCCGCAAAAGAATGTATTTTTTCCCATCCTTTGGAGCTGGATGAGCATAAGGGAGGAATCCGGTCAGACGGAACCTTTTTTCCCGTTTTATTAAAAGGACGGCATAATCTAACCAACGCCAGCGTGGTATTTAATATGGGAAAATATTTTAGGATTCCGGATGGAGCCATCGGGGAAGCCTTGGCAACGTTCACCGGAGTATCCCGCCGCATGGAAATTATCCATGCATGGAAAACCCCGCACGGGGAAACCGTGGTCATGGACGATTACGGCCACCATCCCACAGAAATCCGGACAGTATTGGAAACCCTCCGGAAAGAATACTCGGCAATCCTCGCTGTCTGGGAACCCCACCGGATCAGCCGGTTTGTCCATTTTTCCGATGATTTTATTTCACTGATCCGGGAAACCCGGGATATCCGCTGGGGTTTGATGCCATTTTATCACTCCGGAGATGTCCCGGAGGATTATCCGGATTTTGAGGAGAAGAAAAAAATAGTGGATTCTTTTATGGAATGGAAATTCCAATCACCGGAAGATCTATCCGTCCTGGCCGGGGATATTTTACAGAATTCCCAGGAAAACAATCCGGGGAAAAAAGTGGTAGTCTTTTTTGGTGCGGGGAATTCCTCCCAATGGGCTTACCATTTCAGGACCCTTTTACCAGAGATTTAAAAAAATCGCCCCGCTCTTCAAAACTTTTGAATTCATCCCAGGAAGTTGCTCCGGGGGAAAGCAGATACGTCACCTTTTTCAGATAATTTATTTTCTGAAAATCCCGGGCGAAAAAAAAGGAATCTCCCAGATTTTTTTCCATGGATACCATCCGCAGACCGGAATCCCGGAAAGCGGTTGCCATTGTTTCTCTTTCCTCCCCAAACAGGAAAAGATAAGGATTTTTTTCCTTCAGCCGGGGAATCAGGACGGAATAGTCTTCCCCTTTCCCTTTTCCTCCCATGAAAAGGAAGAATTCCCCCGTTGCATTCTCCAGGGCCGTCATCACCGCCTGGGTGGTGGTGGCCTTGGAGTCATTGATATAGGTATTCCCATCTTCAGAAGGCAGAATTTCAAACCGGTGCGGCAGGGATGCGAGGCTCCGGAGTGCCTCCGGGATTTTTTCCTCCGGAATCCCCCCCTCCAGCAGCGACCGTGCAGCCTCCAGTGCAAACAGAAGATTACAGAAATTATGCCTGCCCGCAAATCGCAGCGGAATCTCCCGCAGAGAGATGGATTTGGAATCAGATTTCCCTTTCAATATCAGCTCCTCCGGAATCTGCGTCATCCTTATGGAAAAATGATCCGAATCCAAGGCATCTGTATCCACCTTAACAAGCGATAAATTCTTTATTTCATCCAGCGGGTTTTTTTCCCATAATTTCAGATTAGCCAGCCGGGAGGAATAAATAAATGTGCCGCTTTTCATGGAACGCCCCAGATTCCATTTGGTGTTCCCATAATCTGCCAGACTTTTATATCGGTTCAGATGATCCGGAGCAATGTTCAGATAGATACCCACATCCATGGAAATTTCCCGGAATAGCTCCAACTGGTAGCTGCTGAGTTCAAAGACAAAAACTTCATATTGTCTATATTTATCCCAATGGAATAGTATTTCAGAAAGAGGGATCCCAAAATTACCCGCAGCCAGGGATGGTTTCCCAAAGGCATCCAGAATTGCGGCGGTAAAATGGGTGGTGGTACTTTTTCCGTCCGTCCCGGTAATCCCCACAGACTTCTTTCCCAGGATAGAAAATAATGGCCAGCCATATTCCAGTTCGGAAAAAACTGGAATGTTTTTTTCCCGGGCACTGGAAAATATTTCCAGAGAAAGAGGCACTCCGGGACTTAACGTGATCCCATCCACTGCCCGGGTTTCCACCAATTCTTTGGCCTGCGGACTATCCACCCGGTGGCATTGCGGATGGGAAAGCACATCGTCCGGAAAGACCGCGTTGGGATTGGAATCCTGCATAAAAAGAATCTGCCCATGGAACAGGAGCAAACGGGAATACCAAACCCCGGTTCTTCCGCCGGCACCCATCAGTAAAATCCGTTTTTTAATCGTGTTGGTTTTCATGAGAAAAAGGATACGCGCCCATGAGGATTCGAACCTCAGACCTTCTGATTCGTAGTCAGACACTCTATCCAGCTGAGCTATGGGCGCACAAAGCGTAAAAAAATGTTTTTGCCACAACATGTAAACCATTTTTCTCATTTACGCCCCGGAGCGGCTTTGTTTCCCTGCTTTATGGAAAACTCACAAAACGCTTCCGGCCAGGATACGGAAACCAGATTTACCATCATGCAGAAAATTTTCCGGGCATCTGTTTATTATTTTATTGGCTTATCTATTTTCTTTATTGTTGGATTTATCATCATATCCGTCCGGGTTAGTATAAAAAACAAAGTGGAAATCCCATCGGTAACCGGGAAACTGTATCTGGATGTCCATAACAACCTGACCGATCTGGGATTAAAAATTGAAATCAAGAATGAACATACCACAGAGTATCCCTATGGTTTTATCCTCTTTCAGAGCCTCTCTCCGGGTAAAATTGTCAAAGAAGGTAGCCGCATCACCCTTGTGGTAAACCAGAGCCAGAATATTGTCAAAGTTCCCCGTCTGGTGGAAATGAAAGAAGACCTTGTCCAGAATATCCTGAATAATATCCACATCGGCAGCCGGAATTTCCGTCTGATCATTGGGACAGTCACCCGGATTCCCAGTGACAGAGCAAAGGGGGAAATCCTGGCACAGTTTCCGGAAGCCGGAACTCCTGTGGTTCCAGACAGCCCGGTGTCGCTTCTGGTTTCTCTTGGGGCGGAGGAGCAGAAAAGTGCTTTCAAATTCCCTGATATGGAAAATATACCCATTGGCTTAGCAAAGGAAATGGCATTTCATCTCAAAATTCCCATTACAATTAAGGTTAAAGCTGTTAATGATGAAAGCAAACATGCCCGGATTATACGGTCAGAGATAAAAAATCCTCCCCAGAAATGGATTGAGACGGCGACCAAAACTTCCTGGAATGTGACCACCGCTTTTTTCCCCTATGAGTACAAATCGGAAGATGGTCCTTTTAAGCATATTCTAGTAAACCCGGATGATCATAACATAGAACCCGGGAAATACACATTGGCCGTTGTCAGAGAGCAGAAGAATCCGGGCGGATTTCAGGAAGACCACAAATATATGGTTCTTTCCTATCTGGAAATTGGAAAAGATCCATTCCCGTCCTTTATCTTTGAAAAAGAAAAGCTGGCTCTCTGGAAAGGTCATTATGTACCTTTTGAAGAAAATTCCAATGCCCTGTCACTGGAAGAAAAAAAATCATCTCCGGAAGGCGAGGAAAAAGGTAAAATTGTTTTTGATAATGCGGGCAAAAAAACGGAGAAAAAGATTAACCGGGAACCCGATTATATCCTTTCTCTGGATTATAAGAGCTGATGCAGGTTTCACCCTCCATTCTCGCAAGCGACCTGACCCGGCTGGATAAGGTTTTCGGAAGCATGGATATGTCCCTGGTGGATTATATCCATATTGATGTCATGGATGGGCATTTTGTGCCCCCCATAACATTTGGGGAATCCTATACCCAAATGGTGAAAAACCTTCTGGGAGAATTCCATCCCCAACCTGGCCTGGACGTTCACCTGATGGTGGAGTCTCCTGATAAAGAGGTTCCCAAATATTTTTCCATAAAACCTTCCATACTAACATTTCATGCGGAAACCACCCATTTTCCATTGCGGTTGGCTTCAGAAATCCGTAAGCAGGGAATCCGGGCTGGAATTTCCCTGAATCCGGCCACCCCACTGGAAAGCGTGGAAAACATTCTGGATTCTCTGGATCTGGTGCTGTTAATGTCTGTGGAGCCAGGATATTATGGCCAACCGTTTATCTCCTCCGTTTGGGATAAACTGGAAAAGCTGGCCGACTGGAAGAAAAAATATCCGCATTTGACCATTGAAGTGGATGGCGGAGTGGATGATAAAAACATAGAAAAATTGTCCCGTTTGGGAGCCGATATTGTGGTGGCTGGTTCCTATATTTTCAAAGCCCAGGATATCAATGAAAGAATACGAACCCTGAAAAAGTACTCATAAACCAAGGAAAAATAATGTCACTGAACCGGGAAAGCATCCAATCTGCAATTTTTAAATACTCATATAAAGAAAACCATGACCAGCCGTTTGTCCTGGCCTCCGGAAAAATAAGTCCTTATTATTTTGATTTAAAATCCCTGGTTTTTCGCCCGGCATACTTGAAGGAAATTGCGGAAGATATGTATGAACTGATTTTATCCCAAATGAAACAACCGCCGGGAGCCTTGGGTGGTCTGACTATGGGAAGCGATCCCATCATCTATGCCACCACTCTCTATGCCCTGGAACGTGGGGTGTCCATAATGCCCCTGATCGTTCGGAAAGAAACCAAAGACCATGGATCCCAGAAACGCGTGGAAGGTATCCTGGATGGAATATCCGGAAAAACGGCTCTCATTGACGATGTGATTACCACCGGAAAATCCACCCTCTCCGCTTATCATGAGTTAATAAAAATCGGAGCGGTCATTGACAAAGCCTTTTGCGTGGTGGATAGAAATGAAGGTGGAAAAGAAGCACTTCGGGAACACGGGGTGGAGCTTTTTTCGCTTTATACGGTGGATGATTTCAAAGAGAAATAGTATATTTCTTCCGGAGGCCGGATATTTTTTTCTGACTGTAATTTCCCAGGCTGGTCAAATGGTAGTTTTTATCCTTCCATAAATCCCGGACTTTCCGGATAATTTCTTCCGGATTTTGCATTTCCAACCGGGAAACGATTTCCCGGAGGGAGAATGTTTTCCCAAAAAATAAATAATTTTTCGCGTTGAAGGACGCAACCCGGTAAGAGGATTCCATGGAAAGGGCAAAATTTCCGGCAATCCCGGATATACTTTCTTCCATGGATGCTTCCCTCTCTTTGGATGATAATATCCTGTCCATCTCTTCTGTCAAAAGCTCCATGGAAAAAGGAAAATTTTTTGCGGATGTTCCCACATAAACACCCCAAATTCCATCATCAAGGGACTGGGAGTGGAATGCTCCCACAGAATAGCATAATCCGTTCTCTTCCCGCAGTTTCTGTACCAAGCGGGAACTCATGGAACCACCCATGTAATGGGTAAAAACTTTCATAAATTCATCCCCGGAAGCGGAAAGTGGCAACCCCGGAAGTGCCCACACAAAATGGAGCTGTTCCAGATCTTTTTCATGAGCAAATGCGACAATTTGCCCTGACTTTTCCTGCACCACCTGGGTTTCCGGAGGATATTTATCCCCACATCGTTCTCTTTCATCGCCAAAAAGCTTTTCAATGGATTTGATAAGATCTTTTTTTTCTGAATCCGAATTCCACAAACTGCCGGCCATGGAAAGAACAGCTCCCCTGGTGTCATAATACCGGCAGTAAAAATCATAAAGATCATCCCGTGATGTCCGGGAAATTCCCTTAATGGTCCCGCCAATGGATCTTCCCATGGGAGTGTCCCCGTAATAATCCGCGAAAAACAAATCAAAAATAAAATCGTCCGGAGTATCCTCCGTCATTTTGATTTCTTCCAGAATCACCTTTTTTTCTGTCTCAAACTCTTTGGCATCAAATACCGAGGAAAAAAACATATCGGAAAGGACATCCAGAGATTCCTGGATATAACGGGACGATATGTGGATATAATAATTAGTTACTTCTTTGGAAGTGGAGGCGTTTATGTTGCCTCCCCGTTTATCCACCTCACGGGAAATATCCAGATATGACCGTTTCCCGGTTCCTTTGAACAGCATGTGCTCGGTGAAATGAGCATAACCACTCTGCTTTTTTATTTCATTACGGGAACCCACCGGAAGCCATAATCCCATTGCTACGGACATTCGTCCCGGCAGATTTTCCAGAATCACGGCCAATCCGTTATCCAAAACAAAAATTTCCGGATTTTTTTCAGCCGGTTTCATTTAATCATCGTTTTCAGTATCACGCATGGAAACACTGATTTTCCCCTGGCGGTCCACCCCAAGCACTTTGACTTTTACTTTCTGGTTTACCTGGAGAACAGAGGCAACATCAGCAATCCTTTTGCGGGATATTTTGGAAATATGGCACAGCCCTTCTTTCCCAGGAGCCAGCTCAATGAATGCACCAAAATCCACAATGCGTTTTACAATACCTTCATAGATTTCACCAACTTCAATTTTCTTGAACTGGCGTTCAATCATATCCATAGCAACGTTGGATTTACTCTGATCCGGGGACATAATGGTGACAATTCCATCGTCATTGACGGAAATTTCAGATCCGCTGGTTTCCGATATGGACCGGATATTCTTTCCTCCCGGACCAATCAACTCTCCAATCTGGTCTTTTTCTATGTGGATTGTTACAATCTGCGGTGCGTGTTCTTTTAAAGTATTTCTTTTCTCCGGCAGAGCCTGGTTCATTTTATTCAGAATATGAAGACGTCCTTCTTTTGCCTGGTACAGGGCCTTTTCCATAATTTCATAGGAAACCCCCTGGACTTTCAAATCCATCTGGAACGCGGTGATCCCATCTTTGGTTCCGGCCACTTTGAAATCCATATCTCCAAAATGATCTTCCAAACCTGCGATATCAGTGAGGACAGCAAATTTATCCCCTTCCTTGATCAACCCCATGGCAACCCCTGCCACATGGTTTTTAATGGGGACCCCACCATCCATCAATGCCAGTGACCCGGAACACACGGTGGCCATGGAAGAGGATCCATTGGATTCCAGAATTTCGGAAACCAGGCGGATGACATAGGGGAATTCCTTCTCATCCGGAATGACTGCAGACAGTGCATTCTCCGCAAGTTTTCCATGCCCGATTTCCCTTCTTCCCGGACCCATAATCCTGCGGACTTCGCCCACGCTGAACGATGGAAAATTATAATGAAGATAAAAACGACTCTCGGATTCTCCCTCAATATCATCCGTAACCTGTACATCCCGCTCGCTTCCCAGGGTGAGAACTCCCAGACTCTGGGTTTCCCCCCGGGTGAAGACAGCACTGCCGTGCGTTCCCGGAAGGACATTCAGCTCAATGGAAATATCCCGGATTTCATCCAATTTACGCCCATCGGCACGTATTCCCTGCTGGAAAATCTGCTCACGCACAATTTCCACTTCAATTTCTTCCAGAGCTTTTTTGGCCGATTTGATGACATCCGCGTACACCGCAGGCTCTGCCGCTGCGTATTTTTCCTGAACTTTCTCCAGAGCGGACGCATTAATTGCATCAATGGCATTTTGCCTCTCTGCCTTATAGCGTATTGAATTGGCTTCTTTCACGCCGGAATAAGCCAGCTCCCGGACAAAGGAAACCAGTTCCTGGTTTTCCTCTTTTACCGTTACCTGCATTTTTTCCTTACCGCATTTTTTCTGAAGCTCCAACTGCATGTCACATAAACGTATAATTTCTGCGTGAGCGATTTTGATGGCTTCAACCATCGTCTCTTCTGACACTTCCCGGGAACTGCCTTCAATCATGGTCACGGCATCCCGAGTCCCGGCCACAGCCAGATTGATCTTTGCCTTTGCCTGTTCCAGAATATCCGGAAACATCACCCATTCATTGTCAATGAGGGAAACCCTCACTCCTGCAACGGGACCGTTGAAAGGAATATTGGATATCAATAACGCCGCACTGGAGGCGGTAATGGCATGCACATCTGCCGGATTGATCCCATCCGAACTTAAAACCAGATTATAAATTTGAACCTCATTCTTGAAGCCTTTGGGAAATAATGGCCGGATGGGACGGTCTGTCACCCTCGCAGCCAGGACCTGCTTATCCGATGGCTTTCCTTCTCTTTTGAAAAAGCCCCCCGGTATTTGCCCGCTCGCATAATATTTTTCCCGGTATTCCACCGTGAGCGGAAAAAAGTCCGTACCTTCCAGCGGATCTTTGGATGCAGTAACCGCTGATAATAAAACCGATTTCTTCCATTTTAAAACAATGGATCCGTTTGCCTGCTTTGCCCATGACTCGGTCTCCAATACCAAGTCGGCTCCTTTTATAGAAATTTTTTCAGTATACAATGTTCCCCCATGGATTATTTACGGATTTTTAAACGCCGGATAATTTCCAGATATTGATCATTACTGCGCTTTTTTAAATAATCTAACAATCTTCTTCTTCTTCCCACCAGTTTCAAAAGACCCAGACGGGAGTGGTGATCTTTACTGTGCATTTTAAAATGCCCTGTTAACGAATTGATTCTTTCTGTGAGAATCGCAACCTGGACTTCCGGCGAACCGGTATCCTTTTCATTGGTTTTATAATCACTAATAACCTGACTTTTCTTTTCTTTTGTTATCATTTTCTCTTCCGTTTCTTTTCTTATTCCATCTTCTTTTTTTCAAATTGACATAAGGTGAAAAAGATTCCTGCGGGCAAGTTCTTTTTTATTTGTCCCACGGATTAATCCTCCCGACGTGCCCACCGGCTATCCTTATTTTTTAGTGGTCTTTTTTGCCGCCGGGGTTTTCCCTTCTTTTTTCGCTTTGGCCGGTTTTTTCCCCGGTTTATCCTGTGCCGGAATGGAAACGGCCTTTTTTTGGGGTGGAAATTTCTTTTTCTCCTGCGGCTCCTCTCGATGGAATCTTTCTATGAGAGACGCAACCCGAGCCTGTAAGTCATCCATAGCCCGGAGTTTTTCCTGTATTACCGCGATTAACTGTGGTCCCTTAAGCGGTTTTTCCAGAACGACCATACCCAGAGAATCCCCCATAGGCTTCAGCTCGTTGAACCGATTAGTTGTGAGAATAAAATCGGCATATTTCCAGCCTCTGCCGTTCCCCACAAGATCCCGGATGAACTGCATCCCCTTTACGCTGACTTCCGTATCATATTCCACAATGAGAAGCGAATACCCGTCATCCTGGAAAGGATTGGCTTGGATGGAAGGAAATTCCGGCATAACAAGCTCATTCAGTTTTTTCTGGGTTTCCTCTTCCGCTACGGGATTTTTCTTTTTGGGCTCTTTCTGCAGATTCTCTTTTTCCGCTTCATAAGACCTCAAAGACGTTTCAAATTCCAGAATCGATTCCAGAGCCTGACCATCCAAAAATCTTCCATTTTGAGAAATTTTATTTAAGGCCTCCTGAAAACGGAAAGCACTCTCAAAAACCAGCGGCAAATCCCGCAACATGTACTTCAGTGTATCAATAAAACTGTGGTTATCATCAATTATCAGTATTTTTTTATCCATTCAAACTTTCCCCAAATGTTTTTCCCCAAACTTTAAACCCACCCTGTGCAGTAAATTGTTAAAACTTTTTCATGGTGGCGTAGTCTGCCCCCGCCAGAGTGGCATAAAGGAACGTTTTCCGGTCAATCTGCTTTTGGGCACCCAATGCCAGAATATCAGCTCTTTTGGGATCCATCTGCTGGAGCATACGATACCGGTTCTCATTATAGATCACATCTTTGATCCTGGTTTTGGGTTCTTTGGAATCCATTTTTAGAGGATTCATTCCCTGCTCTGCCAGTCGTGGGTCAAAACGGTATAATGGCCAATGCCCTGCATCCACCAACTTTTTCTGCTGGTCAAAACCGTAGCGCATATCATACCCGTGAGCAATACAATGGGAATATGCGATAATCAGAGACGGCCCTTTATAGCTTTCCGCTTCCAACATAGCCTTAACGGACTGCACGTCGTTGGCTCCCATGGCAATCTGTGCCACATAAATATTGCCATAGGTAATGGCAAGAAGACCCAAATCTTTTTTACCGGCAGATTTACCACTTGCGGCAAATTTAGCCACCGCTCCGGTGGGCGTGGACTTGGACATCTGTCCTCCGGTGTTGGAATACACTTCCGTATCCAGCACAAGAACGTTCACATCTTCTCCGGAAGCCAGAACATGGTCCAGACCGCCATAGCCAATATCATAGGCCCAACCGTCTCCCCCCATAATCCATACACTTTTCTTCACCAGATAATCGGCAAGACTCAGCAGCATGGCAACCGGCTCCGATTTGTCACCCTTCAGTTTATTCTTTAACTGGGATACGTATTCCCGCTGCCGGCCAATCTCTTCTTCTGTATTGTTATCCAGATTATCCAGAATCTTCTGGGCCAGGTCATCCCCAATCACGGATTTTAATTCTTTTACCAGAATAGTTGCCTGCTCTTTCTTCTTGTCCACGGATAACCGGAAGCCCATACCAAATTCCGCATTATCCTCAAAAAGAGAATTGGACCAGGTGGGGCCCCGCCCATGCTCATCCTTTGCCCATGGGGTTGTGGGAAGATTTCCGCCGTAAATGGAAGAACACCCCGTTGCATTCGCAATAATCATTCTGTCTCCAAAAAGCTGGCTGGCCAGTTTCACATAAGGTGTTTCTCCGCAGCCAGAGCAGGCACCGGAAAACTCAAAGAGCGGACGCAAAAACTGCGACCCTTTCACCGAATCAATCTTCAATTTGGTTCTGTCTGCTTCCGGGATGGACAGGAAGAAATCCCAGTTTTTGGATTCCTTTTCCCGCAGAGGAATCTGTGGCATCATATTAATGGCTTTTACACCTTCTTCGGTTTTGGATTTCACCGGACAGGCTTCCACACACAGATAGCATCCGGTACAGTCTTCCGGAGCAATCTGGAGAGTGTATTTGGTGCCCGCAGGCCACTCCGCACCTTTCATATCCATGGATTTGAAACTCTCCGGAGCTGAGCTTAAAAGGGCTGCATCATATACTTTCGCACGAATAGCGGCATGGGGACAGGCAACCACGCATTTATTACACTGGATACAGATATCTTCTTTCCAAACAGGAATTTCCAGGGCAATATTTCTTTTCTCATACTGCGTGGTTCCTGTGGGGAAAGTACCGTCCACCGGCATTGCACTCACAGGAAGGGAATCCCCGTCTCCATGTGCGATTTTTCCCAAAATATCCCGAACCATATCCGGGGCACCAGGCGACATAATGGGCGGAAGCTCCACCTGGCTGGATACGGAAGCTGGAACATCAATTTGGAAAAGGTTTGCCACAGTATGATCCACAGCATGATAATTCTTCTGAACCACTTCATCGCCTTTTTTGCCGAATGTCTTTTTAATGGATTCTTTGATTTTTTCAATGGCTTCTTCTCCGGGAAGAACATTGCTGATGGCAAAAAAGCAGGTCTGCATAATGGTATTAATCCGTACACCCATTCCTGTCTCTTTGGCCACTTTATATGCATCAATGGAATAAAGCTGAATATGCTTATCAATGATTTCCTGCTGCACTTTCCGGGGTAAATAGTTCCACACCTGATCTTTCTCGTAAGGAGCATTAATCAGGAAAATCGCATCTTTCTGGGCATACTTCAGCATGTCGTATTTTTCCACAAAGCTGAACTGGTGGCAAGCAACAAAACTGGCCTGGCTTATTAAATACTGAGAACGGATGGGTTTTTTCCCAAAACGAAGGTGGCTGGTGGTAATGGCCCCCGATTTTTTGGAGTCATACACAAAATAACCCTGGGTATAATTCTCCGTTTCTTCGCCAATAATTTTGATGGAGTTTTTATTTGCACTAACTGTACCATCGGCACCCAGACCAAAAAATACTCCACGGATAACATCATCCCCTTCAATATGAAAATGGGGATCGTAAGTAATGGAGGTATGGGACACATCATCATTGATGCCCACGGTGAAATGGTTGAAGGGCTTGGGTGCGGATACGTGGTCATACACCCCTTTGATCATGGCAGGGGTGAACTCTTTGGAGGAAAGACCATACCGTCCCCCCAGAATCCGGGGCATGGAGGATATTTTTCCTTCCTGCAACTGCTCTGTATAGGCCAGCAATACATCCTGGTACAGTGGCTCACCGGCGGAACCCGGTTCTTTGGTTCTGTCCAATACGGCAATATTCTTTACCGTTTTGGGAATTGCCTGAATAAAATCCGCGACAGAAAATGGCCGGAACAGGCGTACTTTCAGTAATCCGGTTTTGGCTCCTTTCTGGTTCAGATAATCCACGGTTTCCTCCGTGGTCTGAGCTCCGGAACCCATTATGACAACGACGGTTTCCGCCTCCGGGTGACCATAATATTCATATATTTTATATTGCCGTCCGGTGAGTTTGGCAAACTGGTCCATGTACTTCTGCACAATTCCCGATACTTTGGCATAATATGGGTTCACGGTCTCCCTTCCCTGAAAATACACATCGGGATTCTGGGAAGTTCCGCGAAGAACAGGATTATCCGGATTCATGGCCCGCTCCCGGTGCTCCCGAACAAGCTGGTCATTGACCATCGAACGGATTACTTCATCGGATAGAACTTTAATTTTGCTCACTTCATGGCTTGTCCGGAAACCATCAAAAAAATGCAGGAAGGGGATTCTGGATTCCAAGGTGGCAGCCTGGGAAATCAGAGCTGTGTCCATCGCCTCCTGTACGCTGTTGGACGCCAGCAGGGCAAACCCGGTTTGCCGAACGGCCATCACATCCTGATGGTCCCCAAATATGGAAAGAGCCTGGGCAGCAAGCGAGCGGGCAGAGACATGAAAGACCGTGGATGTCAGTTCCCCGGCAATTTTATACATATTGGGAATCATTAGAAGAAGGCCCTGGGATGCGGTGAAAGTGGTGGTCAGGGATCCCGCCTGGAGTGCTCCATGAACCGCTCCGGATGCCCCGCCTTCGCTCTGCATTTCTGTTACACTGGGAACAACCCCCCAGATATTTTTCCTGCCCTTTGCGGTGTACTCATCAGAAAATTCACCCATGGGTGAGGAAGGGGTGATGGGATATATAATAATCACTTCATTGGTTTTATGTGCAACGTGGGCAACCGCTTCGTTCCCGTCCATACTTGCCATTATTTCTGCCATAATAACTCCTCTTATTAAATTTAAAGCTACGGCATTCTTCTGCCATTTTCTCTTGTCTCAGGATTTTTTTTTGTTTCCAACCCCAAAGGTGTAAACTATTAAAATAGCCTCAATGCGTCAAATATTTCCCGCCTAATTACGGTAAAACCTCGTTTTTTTTCATCATAACCACCGCAAGAGCTGCCATCCCTTCCATACGACCCGTAAAACCCAGTTTTTCCGTGGTGGTGGCTTTCAGGGAAATATTTTCCTCCGGAGTCTGGAAAATATCCGCTATTCCGTGGATCATTTTCTCAAAATATGGGTTTACTTTGGGTCTTTCCGCTATCACCGTCGCATCCAGATTGCCCAGAGAATACCCTTTCTCCCGGGCAAATTCCACGGCAAAACGCAGAAACTCCCGGCTGTCCCTGTCTTTATTTTCTTCCTGCCCCGGCGGGAAATGATACCCAATGTCCCGTCCTCCCACCGCTCCCAGTACTGCGTCCGTAATCGCATGCAGCAATACATCGGCGTCCGAATACCCTTCCAGAGAGAACGGAGCGGGAATCTTCACTCCTCCCAGAATAATGGAGTCCCCCTCCGTTATCGCGTGGACATCAAAACCCTGGCCGATTTTCCATTCCATATTTCCGCTTAATCCTCCGTTCTTTCCTGCCCGGAGACCCCGCCTTCCGTATGGTGGATAAGAAATTTTTTCCACCAAGCCAGAGAATGATTCTCCGCCAATGCGTCCGTTACCTTCCTTATGAAGTCATCCACCTCCAGCTTTTTCAGATCTCTCCGTGAGCGAAAAACATAAGGATTTTCTGTTTTTACACTTCCCTTTGTCCAGAATAGCTCTTCTTTGAGTTTTTCCCCCGGACGCCGGCCAATGTATTCCATATCAATGTCCTTTCCCGGTACTAGACCAGCAAGGCGTATGAGCCTTTCCGCTAATGCGGTAATTTTAACAGGCTCCCCCATATCCAGAGCCAAGATATCCTTGCCGGTGGACTGGAGCAGTGAATGGAACACCAGATGCACCGCTTCCGGAATGGTCATAAAAAATCTTTCCATATCCGGGTGGGTGACAGTCACCGGCCCTCCGGATTGGATCTGTTCCCAGAAAAGTGGTACCACAGAGCCGCTGGAACCCAGAACATTCCCAAAGCGGACGGAAACGGTTTTTAAATTCTCCGAATGCCGGGTGCCCATATTATATGCCAGAAGTTCGGATATCCTTTTAGTAATACCCATAATATTACGGGGGGCCACCGCTTTATCCGAAGATATATTCACCAATTGGACAGGAAACTGGGCAGAACGGGCATAGGCGGAAATTACGCGGAACAGAGTGTGTGTCCCCAGCACATTGGTGCGGATTGCTTCTGTATAGTTGATTTCCATCAAAGGGACGTGCTTGTACGCAGCTGCGTGGAAAATAATATGCGGTTTTTCCCCCTGGATAATTTCCTCCATGCGCTCCACATTCTGGATGTCCGCAATATAGCCGATGGTGGCTTGCCGGGCATATTCATCCCGGGAGAATCCTTTCTCCAGATCATAGATGCCCTTCTCCCACTGGTCCACGAATACCACCCGGCGGGGATGATACTGCAGGACCTGCCGGGCAATTTCACTGCCAATGGAACCCGCTGCACCGGTTATAATGATCCGCTTATTGGCAAAATAATCGGTCAGAAGGGAGGAATCCAGATGTATTTCCGGACGCTTCACCAGATCTTCAATCCGTATACTGCGGATATCCGGGACGATGTGCTCAGCTTTCCGGGGAACAATTTTATAAATAACAGAAAACTTTTTCAGCGAATCCATCACCGCCTCAATAAAATTTTTTGCGAGAGGCATGGTGAACCAGATCTCCCGTATTTCATGCTGGCCGACCAGTTTCTGGATATCCTTGCCTGCCTGGATCTGGTATGGACCCAGCCGGGTATGGATTTTCCTTTCATCATTATCCACAATGACAGAAACCCGGTATTTTCCGGTTAAATCCGCGTCCATTAAATCCTGGAGCAGGTGCATGGCCACGGTTCCTGCCCCGTACAGCAGGATGGGGATTTCCCCGTGCTTTTTTCTGCGTCCTTCCGGATTCAGAATAAAATAAAAAAGGATGCGGTTTGCCAGAGTCAGGGCCAGAAGAAAAACCATGGACAGAGTAAAAATCCGGAGGAAAGAAAATGACACGATGGCTCCGGAATTAATATGAAAGGAAGCAAAGCCCGCTTCCACCATGATAAACAGGAAGTATAAAATGAAATGATTATACTGGAGGTATTTCCAGTCCGATGAATATATCCGGGCCAGATAAAAAAAACCGGGACGGGATGTGGCATGGACAGCCAGCGGCAGAAGCAAACCCCATAAAAGATCCTTTCCGGATGGGAACAGGAAAGCAATAAATAACCAGTATAAAAGAACCAGCCACATTTCTGTGAAAATCTTCAACGGGATGGAATGGAAGGAGTATAACAAATGGGGGGAACGCATCATCAGAAAAATTCCACATCTCCCGCCACATCTTTATCCAGCCCTTGTTCAGAGGAAAGTTCTTCCATTTTATTCTCCAGAAGACCATGAACCGCGTAGATGGTCAATTCTCCAATCCGCCCCCGGATATGGCTGAAATTCATTTTTTCTGCGTTAATATACTCACTTGCTTCCGCATAAGTATTCTCATCTATCAGCACACAACCGCTGGCTTCCCTTGTGAGACTCTGCAGACGGGCGGCAATATTCACCGCATCCCCCAGAACAGTGTATTCCATGCGGTGTTTGGATCCGATATTTCCGGCAAAAACTTTTCCCGTGGCCACCCCAATTCCACAGGAGATGGGGCCATTCAGATATTCCGGAATATTCTGATTGAATTCATCCAAAAATTTAAGTATATCCATGGAACAATGCACTGCGTGCAGGGCGTCATTGGTGTACACCACCGGCGTTCCGAACGTTGCCAGAATTCCATCTCCCAGAAATTTATTCACAGAACCAAAATGCCGGTAAATGATATTGGTCACATTTTCCAGAACCTGGCTCAACAAATCGGCAAACTGGGATGGCCCCAAGGTTTCCGCCAGAGCGGTGGAATGACGCAGATCAAAAAAAAGCATGGTAGCATAGGCATCAATCCCTCCTATTTCTGCAAAATCTTTCCTCTTTAATATTTGTTCCATGACATCGGAGGAGAAAAACCGTGCCAGGGATTCCTTCTCCTGTTCCAACTGGGTTTTTGCCTGGAAGAGTTTAGTATGCCGGTCTTTTCCATTAATTAAATTGGCTATTTTTAATGCCAGTTCAATACTCCGGATGGGTTTAAAAATGATATCCAATGCACCGCTGGCCAGTCCTTCAATGGCTGTCTCTTTGGAAGTATCTGCCGTCATTAGAAGAACCATTATATCATCTTCCAGAAGATTATTTATCCGGAGCTGACGGAGTATTTCATAACCATGCAGATCCGGAAGATGGATATCCAGAATCAGTATGGATGGCCTCCATTCTATGGCAAGGGAAAGACCTTTTTTCCCTTGGGACACAATTTTTATATGAAAACGGAAACGGGTTATTTCCTTTAAATCCAGCAGCATTTTTTTTAACAGCCTCTGCTGGATTTCATCATCCTCTATGATCAGTATACGGATATGATTGTTTTCCATAATAACACGGAATATGGACATGGAAACGACGTAAAGGAAAAAAGCGGCTATTCACCGCCTCTTTTCTATCCCGCCTTTAATCCACGTAGGAAATGAGTGTATCCATAAGAATCTTCAACTGCAGGGAAATGGGAATGGCGGGCCCTTTTTTGCCGCTCATTTTTCCATCCGCCAAAAATTCAATTTCCGGGGATTTCTTACTTTCCATTCCATTGGGTAAAACTGCAGAAAGGACCGCGTGGTACTTCTGGCCCTTCTTCAGATCTCTATGGAAAAATGTGGTTCCCGTTGCCGCGATGGGCTTGCCGTATTTTCCCGGTTCAGAAGCAATATACAAGTGATACCGTACCGCATTTTTAACGGGTTCCCAGTGAAAATAGGTCCCCTCCTCCTCAAATTTGGACATTTTTTTATTGGGAATATTGTAAAGTGCCATCAACCCCTGGGGGGAGGAAACGGTGCGGGCAATTTCCGGAGTGGGTTTGGGATTGCTTTTTTCCACAATATAGGGAGGATGAGCCAGAGAACGTGCCGTTTTTTCCAGATCCACCGGTATTTTTTCTCCCTGGAAAAAAGCAATGAAAACCGTAAACTGGTGTTCATATCCATTGAAGGTGGGGCCGGCGGTGGCATACTGCTCGCCGGCGATAAAGGCAGAATCAAATCCATTGCCGTTGCCCCAGGTGGGTTGGGTATACTGCCGCCCAAAGTACGTACCAAACGGATTCACCGCCATTTCAAAACCGCCTGGATTTGTCATTTTCATGGGAGCAAAAGCAAAATTGGCCAGAACCGTGGTATCATAGGCCACCAGAACCCCTTTCTTGCGTGCAGTGGAAACCAGACCCACATATTCCGCTGTGATGTGGTTATTGATATTATCCAGCTCCGCGTTCCGGGAAACCCGCCGAAAATAATCCACCAGATAGGAACTTTCCACTTCCAGATAATTCCGTTTGAGAATTTTAAAGGGGGCTTCCTCCGTGGCCTCCTGGGCAAAAAGAAGCTCAGCAGGCATGGCCTCAAACCAGCCTTTATCTATTTTCCGGGCCAATGACGGGATGTGCCCTTTGATCACATCCTCTCTTCTGGTTTCCGGATAACGGATGGAAGCATCCTGGATCAGGAACGGAACTCCCTCCACCAGACTGAATGTATACAAAAAATCGCCTTTACGCACATTTTCCGGAAGCAGGATATCCCCGGAAATCCGCACGGAGACCACTCCGGCTTTCCCGTCTTTTATGATATCCACCTTATGATTGGATGAATAAATAATTTTTCCATTGTAATGTATTTTGGGAAGAAGGCTGTTTTTCTCCAGTTGTTTTTCTCCCCCGGCGGAAACTTCCGTGATATTCCCACTCTCATCCCAGGACAGGGTGAGTACACCATTGGTGATGCTTTTTCCGGAAACGGTGGTTTTATACGAACCGGTGGAAACCGGCGTTCCATAAAAAAGGGAAAAACTTTTTTGATGGAAACTGCCATCGCCCTGGACATAAAAACGCAGGGTAATAATATTTCCGGATTCGTCACAGGGAAGCGGAAATGCCTCCACCTTCTTGCCCGATGGGTCCGCAAGGAAAAAGGATTCCTTCTTCCCGGAGATTTCTTTTATACTGCTGGCATTTATTCTTTTCAGAAGAGAAGGAATGTCCTGGCGTATTTTCAGAATTTTTCCAGCTCCGGCCACATCCTTTTCCAGCTCCATGGAAATAAAGGATTCCACTAAAATCGCATCGTTCACGGGAGCCGGATTGGCAATGGACGCCATTAATTTCATGCGGATTTTATTTTCCATCTCCCCGGAGGCGGCAGTCATATTTTTTATGATGCCCTCCACCACTCTTTCCCGTGCCCGTGCCAGATACGGAGTGGCCATCCCAAAATTGGTGGTGGATAAAAGACGCAGACGGTTCTGGTAGGATTTATCCGCCGCAACTTTTAATTCCCCTGGCACTGCCCCATAAACCGCTTCCGCCAGACTATGCACCCGGCGGTCAAGCTCCAGATATTTCCAGTATGTGGATGAATAGGCTTTTTCTGCCCAGTTATTATATCCGTTAAAACTACCGTCCGCAGTATCCTGACCAAATTCCACCTCACCCACCGGTTTATGCGTGGCCATATACTCTTTTAAGGTAGTAAATTTCACAAAATCCAGATCCTGGATATTCCCAATCAACTGGTCCAGGCCGCCGGTATTGGGCAGGGATTTCAGGTAGTCCGGGAGGGTCAACCCATACCAGAAATTGTCATCGGCGTCAAAGTTTATGAACAGAAGGACATCCGAATCTATATTACCCCGTCTTTGTTCCCGATTCAGCTCCTGCACCCAGCGACGCAGACCCACATTTTCCACCAAATCCCCAATATTATAGGTGGGTATGACCACCATTTTCTCTTTGGTGTCTTTGTTCACGTAATAGAGAGGATTATGTGCCTCTTTCCGGGACAACTCCCGGGAAAAAACCCGGAATGTGTCAAACGTAATGGCACTGTAATACATACTCATGGAATCAATGCCCATCTTCTGGTAAAGCCGGTAGTTCCCCGGAGTATACATCATTTCCTGGGGACGCACGGTGGGAGTGTAACTGCCAAAAAGATCCTTAATTCCGCTTTTGGCGGGATTGGATATGGCCTTATGGAGAGAATCTTCAAACTCTTTTTCATTCATGGCGGAGGAAAGCCCGTTATTATAGCTCATGATAATCATTTCATCATTATTTTCTTTTACCCGCCGGCGGAGGTTCTCAATAATATCCGGTGCGTTCGCGGGAATAGTTTCCTGAAGGGTGAACAGATTTTCAATATCCCAAACCCCCCGGACAGGAACCCCAGCTTTGTTATATTTGTCCAGCACTTGAATGGTATTACGAATCACCCGGACATCCTTCCCAAAACCAGCTTCATCATTGGTGTCAATCCGGAAGGAATGGTACATATTCCCATGAAAACCAAATGCAACATACACCTTATGTTTTGTCTCCCCGCCAATGAGGGACAGTCTGGGGACAAGAATCACCCAGAGCAGATAAAGACCCAAAGCTATACCCGCATATTTAATCAGATTCCATATAATTTTCTTCATGAATTCCACCTTTAATATTAGTGAAACATTCTATCATTTGTATGTAAAAGCGTAAAGCAAAAAAGTAAAATAATATTTGACCGGGATACTTTAATCGCCACAGCGGATATAAGGGATCGGGGATGGATAACGAGGTACGAGAGAAAATCAATGAAGCAGTGGCAAAATACCAGCCAATTAAAATACGCCTGTATGCCCTTCTCCCCAAAACTGAAGAAGAACTGAACTATATCACCACCCGCATTCTGGAAGTCAACGGAAAGGATCATCTGCTCAGTGCGGTTTATACCGCAGTAAAAGAACTTGCCCTGAATGGTGCCAAGGCCAATATAAAGAGGATATTCTTTGAAGAAAAGCAAGTCGCCTTTGCCAGCAACAAAGATTATGAAAAGGCCATGCAGGGATTTAAAGCGGAATTAAATATAAAGAAAATATTTGATTACGCTCTCAAAGCCAAGGACAGAAACCTCTATGTGGATGTAAATTTTGACTATAACCCGGATCGTCTGATTCTGAGGGTTGTCAATAACGCCTTCTTATCTCCCCAGGAAGATGCCCGTATCCGGCAGAAATTCAAGGACGGCACTAAATACGATAACATTGCGGAGTTTTACATGGCCACAATGGATAACGCAGAAGGGGCCGGCATGGGCATTACGCTCATTATGATGCTGCTGAAAGCGGAAGGAATTGATCCCCATTCTTTTACCATTGTCTCTGATTTTAAAACAAAAACAGAAGCCAAGCTGGAGTTTCCTTTCCTGGAATCCCATTTGACATCCCGGGAAAAATTTGGGAAGACGGATCCTTAATTCCGTTTATTTTCTTTCCGGCAGTTTGAGCATATTCCGTAAAAATTCAGGACATGGCTCTCCACAATAAAGCTATTCTCCTTCTCAATATACTCCCGGATGGCGTTTAATCTTTCGTCGGTGAACTCAATAATCTTCCCACAATGACTGCAAATAATATGATCATGGTCATGGTGGCCGGGGACATGCTCAAAGTGCTTGTATCCTTTCCCAAAATCATGTTCAATGAGCAATCCCAAATCCTGCATCATCTGGATCACCCTGTACGCAGTGGCAGAAGAGATTCTTTTTCCTTCCTCATGGAATCCCGCAATCAGATCATCCACCGTGAAATGACTGTGCACGTGAAAAATCCAGCGGGCAATTTCATCTCTCTGGGGAGTGGATTTTAACCTTTTTTTTAGCATTTTCTGATGCATCAATGCCATTTCTTTGGAGATATCGATTATTTCTTCTTTCATGGTTCTCTATAATATTATAATCATAAAAGGCATCTGCGTCCAGAAGAAATTAATAGTCCCCATTAAAAAAGCGATATGTTTCCTTCAATTCTTCTGGAAGCTCCCCGTTATCCGTCTGGTATTTTTTGTAGCGGGGTTTCAACGCAATAGCTTTTTTCCTCCGGATATTGATGGATTTCTGGATAAATTCCGTGAAGCTGGGTGCCTTCAGCAGTTCCTCCCGAATGGGCTTTGCAAACAGACAGTGTTTGGAAAAAATTTTTCTGGTAACTTTATTCAGCTTTTGTGTCCCTTCGGATTCAAATTTTACCCAGATTTTATAATCATTGATAAATTTGGATCTGTCATCCCGGAAACGCTTGAAATGGCTGGCCAGTTTTTCTTTCACCTCCAAACTCAGATCATGACTTTTTTTATAAAACTGGATATAATCAATATAATCCGCTGTGAGCGAAGATTTTCCCACATTGTTCCAGTCCACCCCCATCAGAGTTTTTGTCATTTCCCAGCGATAGGCCCCCACCGCACTCAGCAGCATATCATAAATATCCAACATGGCCAATGCAGGTGTCACTAATCGTCCGGAAGAATACCTGTCTTTACCTTCCCTCTCCTGCCAGTGCTGAAAATTTGTCCCAGCCGATGGAACAATAATAAAATTTGGAATCACCTGGTACTGGATAAATTCCCGCTGGATACCAATTTCCGGTTTTTCATACAACACTTCCCTGTGAAATGCGGAAAAATCCACAGCTAAAAGTTTTTCCAGACTTGCCTCCAGCTTCTTTTTACTGACATACGCATTTTCAATGTTCTGGTTTACCTGGAACCGGGTGAGTATGTTAAAAAAATTCAGCGGAGTACCGGTGGTAAGCCTGCAATTGGTCTCAATCATGTTTTTTATTTCAAAATCCAACCGGATTTCCGGAGTATCCAGATCTGCGGGCAGATCAGTGGGTTTTTTCCATTTGGCTTCCCGGTTTTCCTGTTTAACAATCTCAAAATAGGTTAATCCCAGCTCATTGATACTGGTGGGCACCTTTTTTTCATAAATTAATCGCAGCCAGTCCACCACATTATGGATGGGATATCGGCTCTGATAATGATCTCCCGCATTTTCATAAAGGAAAACAATCTGATGTTCATCCAGTAATTTTTCATCCAGATAACCATACTCAAAAAACATGTTCAGAAGCTGTGGGAAAGGTTCATTTGTTTTCAGATGCCGCTTAATGGCCTTTTTGAAAACATCCCAGAATAACCCGTTGAGCTGTCTTCTTACCCTGCGGATTTCCGTATCAGCGTCCATGAGATTTTCAAATGCCATCAGCTTCTGAATAAGCTGACTATATTCCGGAAATTTATCATCCATCTGTGCCCAGTTAAAAATTTTCCGTGCGGAATCCCGGGTATCCTCCTGAGCCCTGGGGTTCGTGACAAAGGACCTTTCCACCAAAGGGCCAGTCTGGGCTGGCAACACAGGCGTATCCTCCATATCATCAAAATCCTCTGTCCCCCCGGAGTCCTTCATACCATCCTCTGTGCCTTCCATGCCGGAACTGGAAACCACCGGGGCAACCGGTGGAGAAACCGGAGGGACAGTCACAGGGGTGCTTTGGGGTTTTTTCTGCAAAAATGCCGTGATGCCTGCCAGTTTTTCCTGAGGCAGGACCACGCCTTTGTCCTGCCAGAACTGCGTGTAAATGCTTAACTGTCCCGGAATTGTCTTTACCAGAAATTCCGCAGCAGTGCGCAAAATTCCCTCCGAAGGATTCCCGGACATATAAACTTCACACTGGACGGAAATACGGTCTGCCCAGCTTCCATCCCCGGACGTAGCAAAACCGATGTGATTTCTGCTTTCTTTATATGAATCTGTGAGGGAGCGGAAAACTGTCTCTCCCATCCGTACCATTTTGTCCGCCATGGCAACCAGAAACGCAGGCTTTGCCTGGGAAATCGCAGTGAGAATATTTCCAGGTATGGATATAAAATCTCTGTAAAAATTCAAATCGTCTTCTTCCCATAACGCCCCCAGAAAATCATCCTCCGATTCATACTGGTACTGACTCAAAAACACTTGCGTTACGGGATTGGGCAGACTGCCGCCACTTTCCTTAAAATTATGGATGACACGTTTTGCAAACTCCAGTAGCGGATCCGAATTATCCATACCTCCATCATCGCTCCCAAAGGCGGGCACAATACGGGAATACGCCAGAGATAAAGCGGCATTCATGGATTTTAATTTCTGGGATAATTCCCTTGCACTTTCTATTTTCTTTGCGGCAAGAAATAAATGATTTCCCGCTGATTTTAACAGTACCAGCCCAATGTTTGGATTGGAAGCAAAAACCTTCCCCAGATGCTCCCGGTTGCTGGGATACACGGAAATTACGGAAGCTTCCGAAGTCCTTGCTGTGTACAGATAAGGAGAATCCAAAAGAACAGAAGCACATCCAATCACCGCAGGAGCGGAAACAGAGTACATATATGCCGGAGGCAGTGGGATCTCATCCTCATCACTAACGGGGGCTGCAAAAATATGGGCTTTCCCTTTCTGCAGTAAAATGAGATTGCTGGTTTTCCCCCCCTGTGAAACAATTATCTCCCCGGCTGGGACGTTTTGGTTAGCTCCGTTCCTATCCGCAATCATGTTTACTTATTTTCCGTTATGATCATTTTGAAACGATTGGGATAATCTGTAATTATACCATCCACTCCATACCGCATCAGCTCCACCATTTTCTTCCGGTCATTCACTGTCCAAGGAACCACTTTCAGATGATGATTCCTGGCTTCCTTTATAAACTCATTACTAATGTACAGATAATAGGGAGATATAATATCGGCCTGAAATTCAACCGCTTTCTGGATAATTTTCCTGCCAGCCCGTGATTTTATGCCAGTATACATCCAGAATCCAGTCCAGTAATTTGGTGAAAAAAGGGCCGATGTTTTTATCCGGGAATCCAGTTTTTTTACTTCCGGAAGCACAGGAAGATAAAAGGATTGGATGGTTGTCCGCTCCGCCATATTGTTCTTAACCACAACCGTTGTCATGTTCCGGACATACTCCAGAACAACTTCCGGTGAATCCTTCCCTTCATCAATTTTTGTCTCAATATTAAAATTTACTTTAGTGGCCGATGGGTTTTCTTTCTCATAGGCTATGACATTCCGAAAAAACTCATCCAATGTGATCAGCCTTGTCCCCGGAAAAAGTTTTTGCTCCGGAAACTTTTTGTTCCTCAGAGAACCACAGTCCAGCTCCTTTAATTCGGCCAGAGTCCACTCCCGAACGTTCTTTGCAGGAACCTCCCTGCCATCGGGATAACGGCATAATTCCGGGTTAATGGAATGATCATGATGAATAATGAGAACATTGTCCTTTGTAAGGTGACAGTCTAACTCCAGAGTATCCACTCCCAGGGACAAAGCTGTCTGGAACGCCGGCCAGGTGTTTTCCGGAGCCAGGCCACGTGCTCCCCGGTGACCCTGGAAATCAAAGGAACTCCGGGGATACCCGGAATGAAACGTAGCCACCCCATTTACTTCCTTATCAGGAGAACTGCCACAACCCACAGAAAAGGATACCACCAAGAAGAAAACAACCACCCATGTTCTTACGCGGGTATAAATTTTTCGCATGGGAGTCTTATTTCTGGCGGAATATTGAACGTCAAGACCATTTTAAAATATTCTCCTTGATTTCATAGATTCGGTCTAAATTCTGGCCGATGAACCTCCCCGAAAATCCATTATCCGTACTTCTGGTGGAGGACGAGGAATATACCCGGTCCATGATGATCCAGTATATTGAAAACCGGGAGGAACTTTCCCTGGACGGAATTGCACAAAACGGCTGCGAAGCGGTGGATTTGATTAATGAAAATGCCTTTGAAGTCCTCTTTCTGGATATCCAGCTTCCCTGTAAAAACGGCTTTGAAGTACTGGAACATATCACCAAACCACCTTATATAATATTTACCACTGTTCATAAAAAATACGCTCTGGATGCCCTGGAAATGGGTGCCGTGGATTACTTAGTGAAACCCGTCACGGAAATCCGGTTTGAACGGGCGATGGAACGCCTTCTTGCTTTTTACGCATACAGGAAGGATAGCAAAAAAGAAAAATCCCCGGAGAAAGATTACAAAAAATCCATCGAGCTGACAGATATTCTGCAAAAGGAACACAACCTGAGCTACCAGGAAGCCCTCATCTGTGGACTGATATTCAGAGGTAACTCCAGAAATAAAATAACAGAAATGCTCCAAATCCAGAACGGAACTTTAAAAAACCATCTTCGTTCCATTTACGCTAAAACAATATACCAGCACAATATGATTGATGAAGCAGAAGACCAGCGACGGGAAAAAATGGGAATTCTGGTCAATTTTTTCCATAAAATTATCTAGTCACAACCAAATTTGTATTCCAGCCTGCGGGCCCTCCAATTCTGCTGTCGCGGACGCAATTCTATGGTATCCTCCAAATATAAAAACTCTCCCCCAGGAAAAACCCAGATTGGCTTCCAGTTCCCTGAAGTCAATATCATTGAATGCAATCTGACCAGACTTAAATTCCAGGAATGAATTTCCTCCTGGGAAAATACGCAAACTTATTCCAAGTGAAGTTCCATCTCCGTAAATCTCTTTTCTGAATCCGGAATATCCTGTATAAACATCCCATCGGAATACTTTGTATTGGATTACCGGTATGGAAAAACCAAGTTTCATAAAATCCAGATTTTCTTCCTCCGAGGAAAACCTCCCCCCCTCGCCATATCTCCGGTAAGATGCTTCTATGGCCAGAATTCCCGTAAGCTGCCATTCTCCACGAAAAAAAATGGATGCCGTTTCATTATCCAGATACTGATACCCGGATAAAATTGTTGCATAAAATGGAGAATAATTTTTTTCCGGATTTTTATCCGGGGAATACAAAATCCATGGTTTTTCTTTTTCACAATACGGATAACTCTGGAAATAAACTCTGGAATGGTAATCATACCATATCTTTCCAAAGAATTGAAACAACTCCGCCACCAATGAGTCTTCCTCGGATGATGCTTCCGGTGATGTTCTCGTTTTGGATGTCTCCGTTTTTCCTTTTTTTTCCTTTTCCGTTTTATCCTTGAAGTTGGACAACTCCCTGGAATACATGCTGTCCATCGAGTGTACCGATATTAGAATTGCTAAAATAATACGTGACTGTCCCCTCATACTAAATTATATGCTACCCTCGGTATTTGTCAACCTTTTTTGATAGGGTGACTGTCACGTATTATGTCGCATCCCTTTGGGGGGTGACTGTCACATATTATGTCTCATCCCCCGGCGTGACTACCGAGGGGAGGAATTGTACAATCTGCATAAAAAATGAATTCCATATTGAGATATTGAAAAAGATTTGCCTGAATTCAAGTAATAAGTGCAACACCCTTTCTTTTCAAATACCCCAACGGTGA
>DYOA01000025.1:37180-38259 GCA_020720785.1 Leptospira biflexa | reverse complement strand
CCAACGGTGATTAATAATTTTTCACTTATCTATTCGGAACATCATTGTGCTCTGAAAAATAATTTCATCGCCTTCAAGTAAGCCCACAAAAGGGTTTAATATTTCCGGATATAACAATTACTATGCAAGAATTAATGTTTGTTTCACTTCATTTTTTGCGAATGTAAAGAAATATCAGTCTTTATCTCTTCGTTTCCATTTCTCCGTGTAATAGGAAATCCATTTCGCAGACATGGAAAAAAATCGATACTTGTTACCATGTTTTCCTTTACATTTTAAAAAGTCCAGACTGGGATATTTCTTTTTCATTGACTGAATAAGCTTTTTGGAAACTTTTTTAATCTCTTTAACCCCATTACCGGCCACTTCAATAAATTGATTAATAAAATTCATGACATAGGCAATGACCTCCGGATCCAAAAGATGGAAATCCAGCAAACCTTCCGGATCTTTGTATCCTGGCTGCCCAATGATAGCTTGAGCAAAGGAAAATGGATATTCCATCGGATTTTCCACCATACCCGCCCGAACTGGGTTCTTGAGAAAATAGAGGAAGGATTCTTTTAAATGAGCAATGCCTTTGACAATTTTGTGGGAAAATCTTTCTTTCCAGAAATGTCCTCTCTTCCCCATGCGTTTATTGAAAATCCGGGCAAACTCGCCGTTGATTTCCCGCATAATAACACTGATATCCGCGATATCCTTGTTTGGCTGGATGAGAATATGATAGTGGGTGCCCATAAACTGATATGCAAAAATCTGGAATTTATACTTTTCCTTAAACATCTTGATCACATCAATGAGCCAGCGAATGGCTTGGGGATTATTAGTAAATTCCGGTTCATGGTTATTCACTACCGTAGAAACGGAATATATTTCGATATTCTCCAGATTTTTAATTCTTGCTTGTCTTGACATAAAAGCTCCTTCCGCATTGGTTTAATATACTATGAAAATTTATTGTCGATTTTTTGCATAAAAAGAATATAGAATAAATAAAATTTAAAAAAAAATGCGATTTTTTTTATTGATATCGATCCTGGAGGGATGCGACATAATGTGTGACAGTCACCCCGGAG
>DYOA01000025.1:0-37080 GCA_020720785.1 Leptospira biflexa | reverse complement strand
GGAGGAAAAATGGTTGCATATTTATGTGTATTCAGGATTATAAGCAACCCCATGAAAATAGCCATGCTTTCCCCCATCGCATGGAGAACCCCGCCCCGCCATTATGGTCCATGGGAATTGGTGGTTTCTCTGATTACGGAGGAGCTTGTTTCCCGCGGGGTAGATGTAACTTTGTTCGCAACGGGAGATTCACTCACGCGGGGGAAGCTGGAATTCGTGATTCCCAGAGGCTATGAAGAAGACCCATCGGCGGATGCGAAGGTCAATGAAGCCCTGCATATTTCTCATTTAATGGAATCCGCCGGAGATTATGATTTGATTCACAATCACTTTGATTTTCTCCCCTTATCCTATTCATCGCTGATCAGGACGCCGATGGTGACGACTATCCATGGATTTTCATCGGCCAGAATTCTGCCTGTCTATGAAAAATATAACAGAAAAACACATTACATATCCATAAGTTTTGCTGATAGAGTGGGGTCTCTGGATTATCTGGCCAACGTGTATCACGGACTGGACTTATCCCAATTCACTTTTCAGCCGGAGCCGGAGGATTATCTGGTTTTTTTGGGAAGATTTCACAAAGACAAAGGGGCAAAGGAAGCCATTGCGATAGCCCAGCGTGCGGGGGTTCGGTTGAAGATGGCTGGAATCATACAGGACCGGGCATATTTCCGGGAGTTCATTGAGCCCCAGGTGGATGGAGGGCAGATTATTTATATGGGGAGTGTCCTCCCGCCGGAAAGGGACATTTTGCTGGGGAATGCTTTGGCTCTTCTGCATCCCATTAACTTTAACGAACCGTTTGGTCTGTCTGTCATTGAGGCGATGGGGACAGGCACACCGGTCATTGCCTTTCCGCACGGGAGCATGAAAGAAATAATACTTCACGGGACCACCGGTTACCTGGTACATAGCATAGAGGAAGCAGTGGATGCCGTTCATTCCATCAGCAAAATAAATCGGTTTGATTGCCGGCGTCATGTGGAAAAAAATTTCACGAAAGAAATAATGGCAGGTAATTATCTTGCAGCGTATAAAAAAATTTTAGGAGGCAGTCATGAGTCTGGTAAAAAGATATGAACACAATCCCATTTTAACAAAACAGGACATTCCCTATGAGGTGGCCACAGTGCATAACGCCGGGATTGCCCAGTACAATGGCCGGACTATTATGTTATTCCGTTCCCATTTGACCAATGGGCGGTCCATCATCGGGAAGGCGGAGAGCGAAGATGGTTATCATTTTAAAGTGGATCCCGATCCTTTTATGGTTCCATCATCGCAGGGAGAGTTCGCGGAATATGAAGAATTTGGCGTGGAGGATCCCAGGATTTCTTATATTCCCGGAGATGGGTATCTGATCACGTTCAGTGCATACTCTCGCCATGGGGTTTTAATTATGCTGGCCCGTACCCATGATTTCCAGACAGTGGAACGGATTGGACCCATCAGCCAGGCCGATATGCGGAACGTGGTGATATTTCCGGAGAAATTCGGAGATTATTACGTTCGGCTGGACCGGCCACATTCGGAGATTTCCCCATGGTCAGTATGGATTTCTTATTCCAAAGACTTAATCCATTGGGGAAATTCCAGAGTCATTATGAAGCCGGTAACATACCATTGGGATGAAATGAAAATTGGGCCCGGTGCCACACCCATTAAGACTACGCGCGGATGGCTGAACATTTACCATGGAGTGTTTCCCACCATGGATGGATCTGTTTATCGTCTGGGAGTGGCCTTACATGATTTAAATAATCCATCGCGGATACTGGGAGTTTCTGACCGATGGATACTGGAGCCGGAGGACCCTTGGGAAAGAGTGGGATATGTGCATAATGTTGTTTTCACCTGTGGGGCAGTTAAAGATAATGATCAGATACGGATATACTGGGGGGCAGCCGATACGGTAATGTGCGTGGGAACCGCTAACACGGAGGAATTGGTGGATCTTTGCCTGGATCATCCAAGACATCCGATGGGTGCAAAATAAAACGAAGGGGACAAAGATGCAGAAGCAGAATACGGTTAAGACGGTTGCAGTTGTGGGGAATTATCTGCCCCGGCATTGCGGAATTGCTACGTTTACCACAGATTTGACAGATGCCATTGTGGCGGAATCACCGGATACAAATGTTATTGTTGTTGCCATGGATGATATTCAGGAAGGCTACCCATACCCATCCCGGGTGCAATTTCAAATTCGGGATCGGGTGCAGGCAGATTATGTGCGGGCGGCGGAATTTCTGAACGCACGGAATGTGGATGCAGCCATTATCGAGCATGAATACGGGATATTTGGCGGGAAGCACGGTTCGCATTTATTTCACCTCCTGGAAAATATGCGGATTCCGTTCATCACCACTTTGCATACGGTGCTATCCAATCCGGCTCCGGAGCAAAAGGCGATCATCCAGAAACTGGGATCATTATCAGAAAAGCTCATTGTAATGGCAGAAAAAGCCTATGGAATTTTAACTGATGTTTATAAAATAGACAAAGAAAAAATCGCATTAATACCCCACGGAATTCATGATGTCCCTTTTGTGGATCCATCCTTTTATAAGGACAGTCACAACGTGGAAGGGCGGAAGGTCATTCTCACGTTTGGTTTATTGAGCCCGGGCAAAGGAATCGAGTACATGATTGATGCCATGCCGGAAGTGGTTAAAAAGCATCCGGAGGCAGTGTATCTGGTATTAGGAACAACCCATCCACATTTGATCCGGGAATCCGGGGAAGAATACCGCCATTTTTTGATGAAAAAAGTCAAAGATAATGGGAATTCGGAAAACGTGATTTTTTATAACCAGTTTTTCAGCCTGCCAGAGCTGACGGAATTCTTAACATTATCCGATATTTATGTCACCCCATATTTATCCAAAGAGCAGATCACATCCGGTACGTTGAGTTACGCGTTGGGGATGGGGAAGGCAGTGATTTCCACTCCATACTGGCATGCAGAGGAGTTACTGGCGGATGAGCGGGGTATTCTTGTTCCGTTTAAAGATTCAGAGGCCATTGCCAAAGCCATCATTCATTTACTGGATGATGAAAACAAGCGGAACATGATGCGGAAGCAGGCTTATCAGTTCTGCCGTCCCATGGTCTGGAAGGAAGTTGCCCGGGATTATCTGGGAATATTAAAAGCGGACATTCATAAAAAACAGAATGCGGTTTTTAAGGACGGGCTGGATGATAGCTGTATCACCCTGGAACAGTTGCCAGAGATAAAGATGGATCATTTTCTGCGTCTCACGGATGACACGGGAATTCTCCAGCATTCCATTTTTTCTATTCCAGACAGAAATCACGGATACTGTACCGATGATAACGCACGAGCCCTGATTGTTTCCGCCATGTATACCAAACTCCGCAATGATAATTCCCTGGATGATCACATTGACCGGTTTTTTTCTTTCCTGTACTATTCGTACAACCCTTCCAATAATCATTTCAGAAATTTTATGTCTTACAATCGGGAATGGCTGGAAGAAAAAGGTAGTGATGATTCCAATGGCAGGGTTCTCTGGGCACTGGGCTATACATTGGAAACCTTCCAGGATTCCCGATACAAAAATATTATCGTGCGGCTTTTCCAGACTGCCACCAGAAATGTTCTGGATTTCACTTCCCCTCGCTCCTGGGCCTTTACTCTTATTGGTATTCATTCCTATTTAAAAGTATTTACAGGGGATGCAAATATCCGGAAAATCCGCAAGGAACTTGGGGAAAAGCTGATGCACCAGTTTAAGAAAATAAATGATCCTGATTGGCTATGGCCGGAAAAAGAGGCAACATACAGCAATGCCCATCTCCCCCATGCCTTATTATTAACCGGAAATGATACAGGAAATCAGGAAATGGTGCAGATGTCCCTGAAAGTTCTGGAATGGTTATTATCCAAGCAAACCACTGCCGATGGCCATTTATCCCTGATTGGAAACAACGGCTGGATGAATAAATCATCACGTGCCGTATTCGACCAGCAACCGGTGGAAGCCATGGCACTGGTCTATGTATGCAAAAATGCTTATATTATCACTAAAGACAGAAAATGGCGTAAAAGCATGATCATGTGTTTTGAGTGGTTCACCGGAAAAAATGATATCAATCTTCCGTTGTATGATTTTAAAACAGGCGGCTGTTTTGACGGATTGCAGCCCAGAAAAGTAAATTTGAACATGGGGGGAGAATCCACCATATCCTGGCTTCTTTCCCTGTTGATTATGTACGAAATTTTCTCAGAAGAGAAGCTGTTGAATGAACCGGATTTATTTGAAGAAAATAAATAAAAACAAGATGGAGATTTAAATGGTAAAAGTAAAAAGGCTGAGGCATACGTTTCATCTGGATACATCCCGGGTGATTGCTAGATTTTTTCCCGCCGGAAATGATGAAAAGAAGAAACGTATTATTTATCAATTGCTGGAATTGAGCAATCCCAAATGCGAGCGGGAATTAAAAAGTATCATGGATGATTTCAAGGAACGCCATCGGGATATTGAAACAATATTCAGGGAAAATTTTGATAAAATATCTTATCTGATACCGGAAAATGAAAGAAGTGTTTTATCCACGAATCGGAAACTGCTGATTGGGGCATATTTTACCCATGAGTATTCCATAGAATCTGCGGCACTGTTTAACCCATCCATTGTCCGCTATCCGGATCAGAAATTTGTATCGCCGGCAGATGGCACACGTTATATCATCAGTCTGCGGGCGGTGGGAGAGGGTCATATCTCTTCCATAGTATTCCGGATGGGGGTTTTCGATAAAAACAACCATTTCTATATGTCTCCGGTAAGCCCATTTGTGTATACCCCGGAAAGGACCCCTTCTGCCAATTGTGAAAGGGAAAAATATGTGGAGGAACTGCGTTTTTTTCATGCGGATGAGGAACTGACTAACCGGGTTTTTGACCAGATTCCGGAAACATTTACCTTTCATCAGTTAAATAAAACGGTATCAGAGATTGACCAGGAATTGGCCAACACACCGGAATGGCATGAAACCAAGGAATTAATTTACTGGATTGCGGATTCCAACTACGAAATAACCTTTCCGGAAGATTCCTTTGTTTCTGAACGGGTAATATTTCCGGTCTCCTCCAGAGAAAGCAATGGAATTGAGGATGCCCGTTTTGTGGAATTCCGGGATGATACCGGGCAGAGAAAATACTACGCAACCTATACCGCATATAACGGCCGGCGTATTCTTCCCATGCTGCTGGAGACAAAAGATTTTGTCCGTTTTAAAATGCGTACCATGTACGGCGAATCCGCTCACGATAAAGATATGGCTCTCTTCCCCAGAAAAATAAACGGTAAGTATTTTATGGTTTCACGGCAGGGCGGCCAGTTTATCTCCATCATGGAATCGGATAAAATCACCCGATGGAGAGAGGATCGGGTGCTTGCCACTCCTGAATACCCATGGGAATTCGTCCAGATGGGCGGAAACGGCTCCCCCATTGAAACAGAATACGGGTGGCTTTTATTAACCCACGGTGTGGGACACATGCGACGGTATGTGATTGGAGCGATGTTGCTGGATCTGGATGATCCTTATACCATCATTGCCCGTCTTTCTGAACCACTGATTGTCCCCGACGATTCGGAAAGAGAAGGATATGTTCCCAATGTTGTGTATAGTTGCGGTTCTGTTGTCCATAACGGGGATACTCTGATCATACCTTACGGAATTTCTGACTCTTCTTCTGGTATCATTACCGTTTCTTTAAATGAGGTCATCACCCGCCTGTTAAGAGAAAAGAAAGCCCAGGGCAGAAAATAATACTCACGGGACTCGGATAAAAACCCGGGTCCCGGAAACCACCTTTCCGTCTTTTTTCTCCAGCTTGATTTTATTCACCATAGTCTTTCCTTTGTTTTCACATCGGCGGTATGTGGTGGATTTATTTCCTTCCTCATCCCTGGAGTATGCGATAAAACCATTATCCGGCAATAAGTGATACCTTGTGTGAAAAATTTTTCCAAGGGGGGATTTTTCCTCTCTTTCTTTTCCATCCAGAATCAAAATGTACGATTTGTTTATCATGGTGCTTTCCACGAAAACATGCACTTTATTCCCTTCTATGCGGATGGTCTGCGTCATACTCATATTCACCATTGCCTTGCGGGTTGCCCAGGAATGCCCCTGGGCTTCCAGCAGTTTATCCACATTGACAGATTTTTCTTTGGAAAGCTCCCATTTTCCCTGCATACACCGGATATCCCCGGGATGAATATGTTGAAATACTCCGGAAATGATTAAAATTCCCAGCCATAATCCGCTTATTTTTTTCATAATTTATCCTATCTTTATTCCCCCCGGTAAACCGGTGGCCTTTTTTCCATAAAACTGGCCATGCCTTCCTGTGCATCCCGGGTTTCCATTAATTCCAGCAATTTGGGCATGAGATAATCCACCGCCTCATCGTACGGACTCCGGACGCCCATCCGGGCAGCTTCCATAGTAGCACGGACTGCCAGAGGTGCATTGCTTGCGATTTTTTCGGCAATCCCCATGGCACGGGTGATTAAATCTTTCTTTTTCACGATCTCCTGCACCAGACCAATGCGGTGAGCTTCCTTGGCGTCAAACTGATCTCCGGTGAGAAGATACCGCATGGCGTTTCCCCATCCGGATAATCGGGGAAACTGTATGGTGGCACCCCCAAACGGAATGATTCCCCTGCCCGTTTCCATCTGGCTGAAAGTGGTTTTCTCTGCACAAATGCGTATATCCCCCGCCAGCATAAGCTCAATCCCCAGCGTGAACGTAAAACCATGGGCTGCTACCACAACCGGTTTTGTCCGGTTTTTTCCGGAGGTGCCAAAAGGGTTCACTTGATCCGGCAGAACGGGAAAGGAGCGGTTTTTCTGAATCCATGCAGAAACCTCCGGCAAATCCAGTCCCAGGGTGAAGTGGTTACCACGGGCATAGACAACCGTCACCCGAATATTTTCATTGTTTTCGCTTTCTGTGTATGCCCGTGCCAGATCCCGCAGCATATTGATGGTAAATGCATTTCTCTCCTCCGGCCGATTAATGATGATATGGTGGATTTTATTCTCAACCAATGATTCAATCATATCACGGTTTACCTCCTGCTTCCCGAACGTCAATGATATTCCGCATTACCGGAAGCACATTAACAGAACAGTGACATCGTCCTGCTGTGGCATTTTCCCCTGAAATTTAACGAATTCTTTTTTTATCTCATCTATGGTAATATCTCTTCCTTGTGCGATCAGACCGGGCATCTTTGCCTCCATGAAAGATTTTCCCGATGTGTTTTCCTGCTCAAATAATCCATCCGTGGCCAGCAGGATACGGGAATCCGGATGCAGAATCCCGGGACGAATCTGGTATTCCGCGAAATTTTTTATCCCCACCAAAGGGCCGGTTTTCGCCAGCTCCTCATGGTATTGATTCTGGATATAATACTGAACAGGATGCCCGGCGGATACCATTCGGTACCGGCGGCTTTTTACATCCAGATCCATAATCACTGCGGTAAAAAAAGAATTCAGGGATTCATATTTAGTGTAAAAATGAAAATTCAGCTCTGCCATTATCCTGTCAATGGATAAAGGACTTCTTTTCAATGCTTCATAATCGGTTTTCAGGGCCATGGTCAGAAGAGCCGCCTGGATTCCGTGTCCGGTGGCATCCGCAATCATCACCCGGATTTTATGCTCATCCAGAGGAAAAATGTCAATAAAATCTCCCCCCACCTCTCCCATGGGAAGAAATAAATAACGCATCCGGACCCCCGGAAGGTCCACCTGCTCCGGTAAAAGCTTCTGCTGGATGATTTTTGCCTGTCCCAGATCATCCTCCAGTTTTTCAATGGCAATTTTCAGTTCCTTGGTTCTGTCATTGATTTTTTCTTCCAGATCTTCGCTGTATTCCCTGAGCTTTTTCTGCATGAAATAATAACGCCGGACAACAATCAGGATTAAAAAGAAATCCAGAACAAGAAGGGAAAAATGGCTGACATTATGGATGGGGGATGCCGTCAACCGGGCAGAAATCAGATCAATGAATGCAAAAACAGCAAAGACAATAAACCCGGAAAAAAGCAGAATCACTTCAACTTCTCTTTTGAGGATAATATTCGCAATCACCCGGATAAGATGAACGGTCAAAGTGATCAGCAAAAAGCTCTGCATGTATCCCATGGTATCTTCCATGTGCACCAAACCCAGAACAATCAAACCAAGAGCAATAAAAGCATAAGAGAGATGAGACAGCAGAAAAAAACGGGTAATTTTCCACTTACCCAACCCAACCAGTGCTTCCAGATAAACCAGAAGAAAAACAGGCAGGAAATACAGACTGGCATACATTAAATACGGCCAGAAATAATTCGAAGGAAACCACAGGTTGCCCAGAGCATGAACCGTGGATATATGGTATAACCCCGCACTCACAGAAAAACCGGAAAAAGATAACAGTAATTTTTCCCGGCTGAACAGAAGAGCAAAAATAAAAACAAGCAGACCGGAAAACGCAACAAAAAATCCAATCAAAAAACGGGATAATTCCATACGATTCAGGTTATTAATGATGCTGATCTTTTCCCCAAACCGGAACACGTCAAAACCAATGTTTTTTGTGGGAGAATACTGGTATATGGTCACCGTTATCTTTTCCTTCCGGGGCAGGGTCAAAAATGGCCACTCCCAACCCGGAAAAAATGGTTTTCCCAATCCAAATTGATATATAAGCTTTCCGTCCAGATAAATTTCCGTGAGCCGGCGTGCATCCATAAACACCGCCGGATGTTCCATTTTATTTGCATTTTCTATGTCTTTTTTATACCAGATATGATGATGGTTCTCCGGCTTGGGAGGATTATTGGTTATTTCTGCCTCCTTCCATTGGCTTTCATCAATGGATGCAATGGGAATCCGCTCCGTAGAAGAAAAAATCTGCCAGATTTCCCCCTCCCCCACCAGAGAACGATGTGCCCAAACCGATGGGCAGAATCCCATTACAAGGAGCAGCAAATTAAGGAAGAAAATAATTTTTCCGGTATTTTTCATCGTCTTTGATCGTCTTAGGGGAAAAAATGGAATCATTTTCCCTCCAGTCAAGAGAAAAGAATTATATCCATTTTTTTATTTTATCCATGAGAACTTGTTTATTCACCGGTTTGGGGATAAAATCATTCATCCCGGCAGACCTTGCCTCCGCCTCGTCCTCCGGTCTGGCATTCGCCGTCATGGCAATGATGGGGAGAGACGCACCCATTTCCCTTAACCTTCTGGCCGATGTATTGCCATCCATCATCGGCATCTGGATGTCCATACAGACAAGCCGGAAAAACCCCTCCCCTTTTTCGCGGTATATATCCAGGGCTTCCTGCCCGTTCCCGGCGTGGATCACGGAATATCCCAACCCCTGGAGCATCTTTTCTGCTACCACTCTGGAAATGTCATTATCTTCCACCAAAAGGATATGGACGTTTTCCTGCTTCTGCGGAATAATCCCATCGGCATTTTGTTCCGGAGAGATCCCGGAATCCTGCGGAACCTCCTTTGTCCTCTCCGGATAAAGAATCTCTGAAATGGCCTCGTACAGGTGTTTTTTCAATACCGGCATATTCATCAGCCGGATTTGAATATTTCCTGAAGAAGTATCCGTGGACCCGTCTTCCATTGCCAGCAGTGTTTCCAGATAACCCGTATCTACAATATCCACTAACAGAATGACGGGTAACATCTTTTCATCCGCATGATCCCGATAATATTCCCGGACAGCGGTTAGCCATTCCCTGTTTTCCGGAAATTGCTTTTTTGAGTTTAAAATCAATATTTTTTCCGAAGAATCGCGAAGAAAATCCAGTGGATTCTCCATTTTTTCCAGATCCCCATGGGGAAAACCCCAGTCAGAAAGCTGCATGGACATTATCCTGGCAAAAACCGGATTCCCCAGGCCATAATAAATCTTTCTTTTTTTTACATCCTCTGCCCGGAAAGAATACAAATTCCTGATTTTTTGCTCCGGGACATCCCGGTAAGGGAAGGAAATCCTGAATGTGGACCCTTTACCCGGTGGCATCCCTTCAAACCGGCTGGGAGAAAAAACGGAAATACTGCCCCCCAGTAAATCCAACAGCTTTTTGGTAATCACCAGCCCCAGCCCCGTTCCCCCAAACCGCCGGGATATGCCGGGATCCAATTGCTCAAAGGGTTTAAACAGTCTGGAAATCTTCTCCGGGGCAATGCCAATGCCACTATCGTGGATATCCGCTATGATGGTGTGCTCACCGTGACTGGCACCTTTCTCTCCGGGATAAATATGGATCACAATTTGCCCGCTTTCTGAAAATTTTATAGCGTTTCCCAGCAAATTCATGAAAATCTGCCGCAAACGGTGACTGGCACCATGAATAAAATCCGGAATTTCGGAAGACATGAAACAATAACAATCCAGATTTTTTTCCATGGCCCGGACAGCATTGATCAGAATCACCTCTTCCAGAATCTCTTTTAGGTTAATTATATCAATTTCAATATCCAAATTACCAGCTTCTATCTTGGAAAAATCCAGAATATCATTGATAATATAGAGCAGGTTCTCCCCGCTTTTCCGGATTAAATCCAGGTACTTCCTTTGCTCCTCTGTTAAGGAAGTATCACTTAAAATGGTGGCCATCCCCAAAACACCGTTCATGGGAGTACGAATCTCATGACTCATATTGGCCAGAAACTGGCTCTTTGCCCGATTTGCATTTTCCGCTACAACCGCCATTTCCTGGGCTTTCAAAATAGAATCCTGCAGGGCTTCCTGCATTTTCTTTTTTTCTGAAATATCCAGTACCGTAATAAAAGTGGATTCCTTTCCCTGATAGATAATCCTCTTGGCAAACAATTCAATCCATTTCACCTGCCCCTGTGGAGAGAAGATTTTCTCTATATATGAATATGAGACATCCATCCGCTGCGATTTACCGGAATACAAAAAAGAATCCACATTTTTCTCCCGATCCGGTCCTTTTAAGCGGAGAAAATATTCCAGAGGATACTGGAAAAAATCTTTCTTGGGAAAACCAGAAATTGTGGAAATGGCATCATTAACATATAAAAACTTTTGATCACGGATTATCGCAATACCCAAGGACGACTGTTCGGCCAGCATCCGGAATTTATTTTCACTTTCCTCTTTTTTCTCTTTTTCCCATTGTGTGGAATTGACCAACGTATAAAAAATATTTCTCACAATGAAGGATAATATTAAAATGATCAGGTTAATGGAAATGATCAGGGACAATCTCTGGATTGCTTTGGGATCTCCGGAATAATATATCAAGACGGCATTTACGCCAATGAGTACTATCCCCCAGAATACAGTGAATAAACGATTAGCCCCAAACCCGGAAATAACTATCCCAATATTCCAGATGGCAGGAAAAATCAACAGCAGATAAACAACCTCATCCTTCCTCCAGATGAAAAAATAAGATTGGGCAGAAATAATCAGTAAAAATACGGCACTCAATAAGAAATAACCCGCCAGATTATTCCGTCTTAATACCAATAAAACCAAAGTTATTACCGCCGTTGCTCCATAACCGGACGAAAATAACGATGACGGCAGATTTCCCTGAAAAAAGAAGTACAGAGCAGGAACAAAGGATAACGGGATGACTGTTACAGAAAGAACAAACAGAACCCGGCGTAATACCCCTTGAAAGTATACCCGGACCTCCGGTTTTACAGGCGATGGGTGCAGGCCAAATTCTTTCCATAACCCCCTGGCAGACCACCCGTTCATGGGTTACAATAACATATCATTCAGGGAGATGTCAATAACTTAACGGGGGGACGGAACTGGCAAAATACTGGCAACCGGGCAAAGCCTATCTGCCCAGCAGATAGAGATCCCTCCCCCCCTCTGTGGACGATTCATCATAAATCCGTGCCAGGAATCCTGCTTCCTTCATACGACCTTCCGCATCCTGTAAGGAAATGTTTGGCTTTTCCAACAGCCCCCAGTAGTATATATCATTGTATTTATGTTTGAAGCGGATATTACCCGGGTTGATCCTCAAAATATCCCCCAGAAGCATTTTCATGGCCTCAATATCTCCTTCCGAATGGGATGGTGGTTTTGGATTAATTTTAGGCTGTGCCCTGTTTTTCAGGATGCCTTCCAGATAACGGATATCCCCATTCTTTCCTTTCTGCACAGCAATTTTGACGGCTTCACCCACCTCCAGTTCACCATATTTTTCCAGCAGGTTTTCCACAAACTGATTTTTCACGGCATCTGGATCTCTGGCATAATTTCCATTTTCCACAAAGCTGGAAAGCATCCCCCTAATAGTTTTCAAATCTTCCAGAATGTTTTTCTGTTCTTGATTATTATAATTGGTATTTATGTTTATATTTATCTCCTTTGGGGATACCGGATTCCCCCCCTGGGAGATAGAATAACTCCCCTCAGGGGGATATTTCCCTACTCCCCTGAGGGATATAATTTTATCCCGGTATCTGTCCATATCCATCCGGGAACCAGGGTAATCAAATCGAAAATGATACCGGGTGGATGACCGACCGTTTCCGGGGGCATAGCTAATCAACCCGTGTTTGACCAGGTCGCGGCGTGCCTCCTGGAGGGACTTTTTGGTCTTGAATCCAGTCAATTTTAGCAGGGTATCTGTCCCCGGCCAGACCATTTTAAAAGTTTCGTCGGTGAATTTACACAAAACCGGGTATAAGGTTCTCCCGCTGGCCGACAATTTTGCCCAGACCCCGGATTCAATTATATCATGCATGAATTTAAAAAATAAAAAATTCTGTGATTCTTTTTCTTCCAAATTTGCCCCTTGTCTCTTCCCTTTACCCACCAAACTGCCCAATGGGGAATGCATTCGTAAAATTCACGGGAATGCCATTCCTCCGGCGGATGTCCGTCCTTCCCGCAGACTCCGCTGGGGAGTCCATGCAAAAGGTTTTCCATGGCGTAATGCCAATGGTACGTCAAAAAAGGGCTCCGTTTTTTAAAAAAATTGCTTATTTTTAAGCAAAAAACGATTGACAAGATGTTGGCTATGTGTTTATGTCTCATATCCAATAAGTTCCCTTTGGAGCCCTTTCTCGGGATATGCTTGCATATCCCTTTTTTTTATCTATCTTATTTAACTTCCATAATGTGACATAATACATGACTTGGCAAGTCTTTTTTCCCAACTGCAAAAGAAAAAATCATTTTTAAAGCGGTAATGGAATCAGGAAAGACCTTTGATTGCGATTGTGAGAATCCGGGCCAATTGGTTTTCCAGTTCTTCCAGAGGAAAAGAAAAATCCTGCCTATGGAGGAATTCCACTTCAAAGCGGATTTTTTTTTCATCCAGCCATTCTGCCCGGACAAGAATATCATTAGCGGAGAGTTTGGTGGTTTTTTTCACAGGAAGGGAGGTTTCCGGCTCCGGGCTCCCCTGGGAATTACCTGTTTCTGTGTTATTGGACGTGGTTTTGGCGGGATTTTTCAGAAAATTCTTGGCTTTTTTAACGGTTCCCATTTCTCCACTCAGAAAGGATTGCAGAAACTCCTCTCCCAGGTTCTTTTTAATGGCCTGGGCATACTGGACCAGTAGATTTTTATGCTCAATCCCGGCCTCGGAGGCCTTTTTCAGGTTTTCTGCCGGAATTTCAGCAATGGACATTATTTCACTGATATAATTGCGGGATTTTCCGATGATTTCAGATAATTTTTGGTCGGTATAATCAAAATCTTCTTTGAGTTTTTTATAGGAAAACGCTTCATCCACCGCATTCAGGTTTTCCCGCTGCAGGTTTTCAATTACGGCAAGTTTGTATTTTTCCCGGGCATCTTTTTTTAAAATCCGGCATTCTATTTCACTCCAGCCCAGTAAATTTGCAGCCCGGTAGCGTCGTTCTCCGGCAATAATGGAAAACTGGGATGTTCCGGTTTTTTTGGTGACCACGATGGGCTGTAAAAGGCCTTCTGTTGCCAAGCTTTCGGCCAGGGATTGGATATTGATATCTCTGTCCTTTCTGGGCTGGTCTTCGGAGGGAATAATCTGGCCAATGGGAATCTTCCGTATTGCACCATCAATATCGGCCGCAAAAATATCAGCAGCAGATTCCAGCCTCTTACTTTTGGACGCCATGGATAACTTCCTTAACAAATGAAAAGTATTCTTTTGATTGTTTGACCGATGGATTATAGTCCAGCAGGGATTGCCGGGACAGATGGCTTTCTCCCACGGAAACACCAGTGGAAATAGAGCTTTCAAAGACAGGAAAATAGTCATTGATTACGGGTAGAATCGTTTTTGTCAGTATGGTATTGCTTTTCAACTGGGTAATCAGGGCACCCAGAATGGTCAATGATGGATTGATCCGTCTTTTTATGCTTTCTATGGTGTTCTGGAGGCCTTTTATCCCGTCAATGGAGAATTTTTCGGCCTGGAGCGGGATAACCACGTAATTGGCAGCTACCAATGCGTTCACGGTAAAAATGGATAAACTGGGCGGGCAATCTATCACAATAAAATCATATTGGTCTTTGATCTCGCCAATGGCATCCCTCAGGATATAGGGGGCTTCCACATTTAATGTGCCCAGCTCCACTTCTGCCAGGCTGATTTTGGAAGGGAGGATGTCCAGTTTTTCATATTTTGTGGATAGGATTATTTTTTTTGGGCCTAATTTTTGGCTGAATAAATCCGCCGCTGATTTCTGGAGGGAATCCACTTCCGTGAAAATTCCGGAGCTGTTCCCCTGTGGATCCATGTCAATAAGCAGGGTACGGTATCCCTCCAGGGATAATCCATGGGCCAGGTTGATGGAAGTGGTGGTTTTCCCCTCCCCTCCCTTCTGGTTTGCAATTGCAATGATGTTCAGATTGTCCGTTTTTATGTTTTCGCTTGTCATAATGCCGCCATTTCCTAAGTTTCAATTATAGGTTTTTTTTCTCCTGTCAAGAAGAATGTATCTTTTCCTAAAAAAAATACTCATTCTCCCCGGAACCCTTGCTTTGATTGTCGGATATCCGACGATGGAAAACAGGAAAAATATTGACGCAGGATTAAAAATGATCGATCTGGTAAGGTTATTTGAGGAAAAATGGCAAGGGTGGATGATTTTTGGTTTTATTTTAATCGCTGGATCCAGAAAGAACCGGTGGTATTTTCCCGCCTTCTGTTCCCCCTTGGCCGCCATATTTTTGTTCTGGAGGCCGGTTCGTCCGGGGATTTCCATTTTTTTTTTACTGATGCACAGGATTTTTCCGGGTTTTCCGGTGAGGATATGGTCCATTCCATTCAGGCAAAAGCCCGCCTGGTGAATATCGTTATGGACCAGAGTCTGGATGCACGGGAAAATCAGAAGAAAATTTCCCAGGAGTGGAAGAAAAACGCGTTCCCTCCCCTTCCCCTCCCCTCCGATAATCGGGAAAAATACTGGCTGGAGTCCACCATTTCTCTGTCTTATGCAGAAAAAAACCTGGTTACTATGCAGTTTTTCTGGGATTTAACCCCCGAACGAGCAAAAAAAGCCGGATTTGTTTTTCCCGCGGCATCGGAACGTTCAACCATCCACACCAGCGAATCCCTTCCGATATCTCTGGATGAACTTTCCGGCATCATCTCCGGGAAAACGGATTTGAGGGAATTTGCGGAAAATGCTCTTCTGCGGATGCTTTATGATGCAAATTTTTCCCCCTATTTTTCCGGTTTTCACCCATTTTTCCTGGGAAATTTTCCGGAATACGATGCATTGAATAAGGCCATGGGAGAAAACAGGAAGATTTTTTTTCTGAATGGCCAGGATGGTACGGGCAAATGTCGGTTTTTTTCTTCCTATCTCCGGCTCCGTGCATTGAGGATTTCTCCGGAGATTATCCGGATTTTAGCGGAAATTCCCCGGATACGTACGGAGGGAATTCTTATTTTTCAAAAAGATAATGATGAATTATTCCTGTCTCCAGACCGGAAAATCCAGGAAATTGCTCCCAACCCCGGGTTCGACAGGTTTTTATTGATTCCGGAGATTATGGATCTTTCTCCAGATGAGCTAAAATTTCTTGAGGAATTTATCCGGCAGGATGACCCGTCGGATTTTATTTTTATACTATCCAGATACAACCTGGAGGTGGGTAAAGATGCTGGCCTTGTGGATTCGTTTTTAATGGAAATTCTCCTCCGGAACAGGATTATTTTTCCATCCGTGCCGGGGATTCTATCCCGTTCCTATGGGAAAGAGATGCTGGCGGAAATCATAGAAAATCATTATTCTGCTCTGCTGGTCGCCCGCATTGACCGTGAAGAATCCCGGATTTCCTTACAGAAAATGACAGAAACAATTATGGATCGTACAAAACATTCCCACAATTTACAGCCACTTTTTTTTATTGGTCAGGTTGCGGCCACCGTTCCGGCGGGGAACAAAAACCCGGGTCGATGGCTGGATGAATCACTCGCAGAAGGGAAATTGCTGCGGGATATTATCGCGTCCATTGAAAAAGCATCCATCGAATACGCGTATAAACATATTGCGGAGAGTCAGCAGGAAGTGGCTGATTTTCTGGGAATATCCCGTGGATCCCTCCAGCATAAATTAAAAAAGTTCCGGCTTGGTTACCCAGAATCGGATGAGTCGGACATCCGACACTGATACATTGCATAAAAAATATACAAATATCGGTTGACTTTTTGTGTTTTTGCCGTATTATGTCTCATGCGATGGGCAAAAACCATTAAATCCATGATTTTTATGGGGATTTTCCTGCTTGCGGGGGCGAATGCTTCTGCCCACGGGAATTTCCATCCGCAGAATCTGCCAGCTCAGGATTTCATCACAGGGATATTTTCCGGAACGGAATCCATTTCCAGAATTCCAGAAAGCAGGAAAAGGGCAGGGGAGTTGTCCGGGAATACCTTGGAAAAAATATCCTCCGGCGTGCTCCGGGTAATACGGTTTGTCCCTGGTTCCACCCTAATTGTGGATGTCGCCATCGCCGGCAGTAAAATTGTCCGCAGCATACCGATGGTGAATACACAGAAGAGAAGCCTTGCTGTCCGAGTTTCTCACAAAAAGCAGAACTTAAATAAAATCAAAAGGGTTGAAACTCCGCTTTTTATATTGGCCCATCCGGAGATTCTACCCAAAAATATGCCATTTTCCACAGTGTTCATGGGAAGAATTTTACCGGCGGGAGTTTCCGGAAGCCGGTGGGCGTTCTCATCCACGGATTCCTGGGACTGCAATCGCTGTGTATTGACAGAAGGGCAAAGTGGAATTTTGTCGCAGATTTGTGAAAATGGGGAAGGGGGGTCATGCCATTCTTATGCCTCTGCAACAGGTTTATTACATTCCGGCAATGCGGGAAGACATACCCTTCCGGGTTATTTTAAAGAAGAGAGCAGGGGAGGTGGTCTTTTATTTTTTCCGGTCACCCAAAAGGAAAGTTGTGCATCTGGGGACTATCCTGCTAAAACTGCTTTCCCAAACCATGATACCATATATAATAAATCGGTTCATAGTGTCCTTTTCTCTGGGCATTTTTGCCTCTCTTCAATGCCATTCTTTTCATAAATTCAACCCGCCATAACCTTTTTTTGTCGACGATGTCTCCCGGAATTATGATTGGGATTTATGTCCTCTTACTTCGATAATATTTTTTGGGTTGCTGTGGATCTGGAAACTACCGGATTAAATCCCTGGCAGCATGAGATAATTGAAATAGGGGCTGTGCGTTTTTCCATTCATGGCCTCACAGAAAGCTACCAGAAGTTAGTGCGTCCCAAGAAAAAACAGGATCCCAAATCTAGAAAAGTCCATAATATCACCAATGAGGAGATAGACCTGAAGGGCCAGGAGCTCAAAGATGCCCTCCTGGGTTTGCTGGCGTTTATTGGGGATGATCGTCTGGTTTTTCATAATGCATCCTTTGACCTGTCTTTTCTGCTGGCTGGCTTAAAAGAAACTAAACTCCCCATCCCTGCAAATTACTATTATGACAGCCTTTATCTGTCCAAGCATTTTTTCAAAGAAAGAGAGAAACACTCGCTTTCGCATTTACGTGCTCTATTGAATCTGGATAATGAAGATGAGCACCGGGCACTTTCCGATGCCATTGCAACAGCAAAGGTGTTTATCCATATACTAAGAGAGCGGGGTTCGGAAGTCACATCCCGCAAGCGGTTCACCAGCTTTTTCCGCTACCACCGCCGGTTTAATGAATTCCAAATCCAGATTCCCAAGGAAATGGATTCTATTAACAAATATTTTGACCAGTTGATTCGCCAGAAGAAAATGATTAAAATAAAAACATTGAATAAAGAAACCGGTGCGTATGAGAATTATCTGGTAATTCCCCTGGCGTTGATGGTTTTTAATCAAAAAATCTATGCCAAATGTAAGATATATCTGACAGATACTGAGCGTCTGTTCCCGTTTTCTGACACAGAATTCTTTGACCCGGAATTGGGCAAGATAAAATTTTAGCAGCGGTGGCAATAGATGGGCAGTTGTGGATAGACCGAGCGACCCGCCCAATTATGAGCACCCTTCTTCTGTCACCATGGCGCCAAGCGTCTGCCTATTTGTGTGATCAATACTAATCGAAATAAGGAAATACTGACCAGTAGAGATTGATATTAATCTTTTCTGGGTTTGGATTAGACTTCCCATGTTTCGTTTTAATCACAGCGGGATCGTAGGGCACTATCAAAAAAAAGCATGATTTTTGGGAAAAAAGCAGTTTTTCATTGACAGATAAATGGGAGATGGAACGGTAATTTTGAATTATTGGGAATGTGTATTTCGGAAAAGGGAATGACGGGCAGTGGATTGAATAGATTAATATTAATCATTGTGGAATGAGTATAAATAATCATTAGGCAGGAAGGCATGGCAGAAGATTGGAATGGGGTGACGAGAATTGGCCGTTGGTGGAGGGTACGCAGATGGCGTATCCGGAGAATGAATATTCCTATATGGATACAACGATGGGAAAAAACGGATGGTCGCCAGAAAGCAAGCATATCGATGGGATTAATATTAATCATTATCGCCAGTTTGCTTTTGGGTTATATCCGAAATAGAGCTGTGATGCATTCAGATAGTTTTTACCAAATTCGGTTCCGGTTGAATTTTTTGGAGGACATCCGTACCGGGGCGGGAATCCGCTATCAAGGAGGATTAATAGTGGGCAAAGTGCAGGACATAGAGATTAATAATGGTCATTTCATCATCTATGCGGATGTGGCCAAGAATTTTAAAATACCCAAGATTGGTTCGCGGGCATCGTTAAAAACGTGGGGTTATTTTGGGGCAAAATATATTAATATAGACATCATCCTGCCGGAGAAAGAATTGGGAAAACAAATGGAATATTATGCGGAAAATGATGAAATTTTGATTGATGAGGTTATCAACCTTACAATAATGATGGATAAGTTTGCACAGATAATGGCTAAGTCAGATTCGGATGTTTCTATCCTGGAAAATAAACTGGATGAAATAAAAAGAATAACACATGAAATAAAGATTATGAGTTTACAGACAAGGTATGAGATAAAAAATAATAACTATAAGACCATGGCAATTAACGCAATGAATAAATTCAGGGATATTGCCCGGCAGTATCTGCAGATTGTGGAGGATATGGACCAGTTTAATTATGATGTAAGCATTGGACTGTCAAAAGAAATACCGCAAATGAAAAAATCGGTTTTGTTTTGGGGGAAATTTTCCAGATATGACGAAAATGCCGAATATTATGATTTTATTCATAGTGAAGAAGGATATGATACCATGCTGGCATACATTAAGGAAGTAAATGCGATGATGAAGTTATACAAAAAGAAGCCATATAAAATGATTTTTTAGGAAAGATTATGGAAAACAGTTACGAAAACGCTGTAAAGCTGGCCAAAGAAGGAGATTTTAAAAGATCCAGGGAAATTCTGGAGAAGATTGTGGTTCACCAGAAAGATAATCATCAAATCTGGAATAATCTGGGTGTGGTGGAGCAGAATCTGAACAACCTGGAAAAAGCTCTGGAATATTACCAGAACGCTATCCGGCATAATCCGGAGTTTTGGGAAGCCTATTATAACCAATCGCTTGCCTATATGAAAACTGGAAAGCTGGAGGAAGCGGAGCGGATTCTGGGGATTTATCTGGCAAAAAACAGCCGGGATTCGATTGCCTGGAATAACTATGGAATAATCCAAAGCCAGTTGGGCGATATAAATCTGGCCATGGATGCGATGGATAAGGCCGTCCAGTATGATGATGCTAATTATTTGGCGTATTATAATAAAGGGAAGCTTTTTATGGAACAGGAGGACTATGAAAAATCCATAGAATGCTTTAACAAAACCCAATCACTGATTAATATTTTAGCGGATAATGATATCCTGCCTTACGTAAAAGATACACTTTACGCAGCTACCATGCTGAAAGCAGAAGCCTTGGGTCTGATTAATGCGATTCCGGAAGGAAAGATGGAATACAAAAAAGCTTCTGAAATAAAAAATACGGAACCGGAAGCCCTGCTGAGGCTGGGGATGCTGGAGGCCGATGGAAAAAAATACGCGGAGGCTTTGGAACTTTTTAAAAAAGCGGTGGAAAGAAAACCGGACTTACCTGATGGATGGATTGAATTGGGTTATCTTTATACCCAGCCGGAGATGGAAGATCATCCGGAAGCAATCCGGTGTTTTAGAAAATCCCTGGAAATGGATCCATATAATCTATCTGTATGGAATGAAGTAATCAGTATTTGCGAAAAATCCGGGAAAGAAAAAGACATGGAAGAGGCGTATAAAAAAATGATCCAACTCTTTCCGGATAACGATGAGGTGTTAAATGATGCCGGGGCCTTTTTCATCCAAAACCGGGAGGAGTATGCGGAAGAATTACTGAAAAGGGCCATGGAAATCAACAAAGATTTAACGGAACCTTATATTAACATGGGAATCCTTTATAAAAATAAGGCATCCGGATCCCACAATATGGAGGAAAAAAGAATGTTTGCTATGCAATCACTGGAATATTTTAACCAAGCCCTGGATATGGAACCGGATGATTCATGGGTTATGACCAAAAAAGAAGAGCTGATCCGGCAGAATGAAAGAATTTTTCTCTGAATGAAGGCTTCTGTTTATTTTTCCGGGTTGATACTTCTTGCGGGGGCGGGGATTTATTTACTTTTTTCCCTTAATGGAGTGCTTATGGAAAAGGAGGAAGCGGGGATACTTGTCATTGGAATGATCACCGCATCCATATTGGGTGGATCTTTCTGGTTTTATTTTCTGGAAAAAAAGAAAAAATTTTCATACAGGAGAGCCGTTCTGGGTGGAGCAGGGGTGGTCACCTCAGCTCACTTCCTTTCCTTTTATTATTATATAATTTATATGAATTTATGCCATTATTTTACCGGAGGCTGCCTGGATTCCATGGGGAATCCTCCGGAAAATCTGTTGTGGGGGTTATGGATTGCCCTTCAGTTTACTTTTTTTTCCTTATTGTTCTTCATCGGCTGGGTTACCGTTCCCTCCGGAGTACTGCTGGCGATGGCCTATCTATATTTCAGAAAAAAAGCTGAAAAATAAAACAAGGTTTTTATTTTTCAGCTTTTTATTTTTTATCCCAGCTCTGCAATTATTTCTTCCACAGATTTTGTGGAATTGGGTAAGGTATTCTGGGGGCATTTACCTGTTCTCTCCTTAACAACATATCTTTTACAGGCATTCCAGCCTTCAGCTCCGCTTTCGCAGTATTTTTCCCTGTACAGTTTGCTGGTCATTTCCTTTCCCTGGAGTATACCGGTATAGATGGGGCATTTTTCGTAGTTTTTGCATAAATTTGCGTTCATGTACATCTCCTCTTGTTTTTTCTTTATTTCATTACCGGGAAACAACATGTCAAGGATTGTTTTTTGATAAATTCTTGACCAAACGTGGCAGGGTTTACATTAGACGGGTAAGTATGGCAAACAGTGAAAATATGAAAGTAAGTTATTATTTATCCAATGGTACGGATGAATCCATCAAAAGGGTCATCAATCTGTTGGATGAGGATGCCAGAAATGAAGAGTATATCCTGACGAAGATTGACCAGCACCGGATGGAAAAAGATAAAAGTATTTACTCGCGGTTATTGAAAATATTAACGCATCTGGATTTTGAAAATGATGAGTCCGAAAAAATCTGGAATGAAATCATGGAGAACCGGGCAAATATGGCTAAAGCTATTGATCGGCCCATCAGTTTCCGGGTGGCATTACTGGATTATTTCATGTATATAAATAAAAAGCTGGAAAATCCCAAGATTATTGAGATCCGGCTTTATTACGAAACAGAAAAACTGGTGATGGTGGATGATTTAACCGGGCTTTACAATAAGCGGTATTATGAAAGTGCCACTAAACGGGAAATCAGCCAGGCAATGCGCTACCGCAGGTCGATGGCTGTGGTCATGATGGATGTGGATGACTTTAAAAAAATTAATGATGTATTTGGTCACCAGACAGGGGATTGGGTTTTAAAGAAACTGGGTGATATTATGAACCGCATGACAAGAAGTGAGGATTCTGCCTGCCGAGTGGGGGGCGAGGAATTTGTTCTGATTCTCCCGGAAGGATACCACAAAACCGCAAAAATAGTGGCTGAAAAAATCCGTGTTGAATTCAATAATATTATTATTGGAGACCAGAATCTTTCTTTGAGTGGTGGAATAGCAGTATATCCGGATGATGGGGACACCATCGATGAGCTGGTGAAAATTGCAGATAAAAATCTTTACACCGCAAAATGGAATGGGAAAAACCGGATTATTTCCAATGTGGATGATAAAAGAGCGGAAATTCGCTTTCCTGTCCAATGGAGATTTTCTTTGCATCACAAAGAGGATGTCAGTACAGTGGTCACTAACGATATTTCCCTTGGGGGAATTTCCTTTGATTCCATAAAAAGCATTTTCCCCGATGAAGAAATAGTGGTAAAGATGGGTGATGAGTTGAATCCGGAATTAAAAGGGATGGAAATCCGCCTGAAGGTACAATGGGTTAAAAAAGATGGGAAACGGAATAATCATTATACCATTGGCGGGGAATTTATCAATCTTCCCAAGGATTATAAGCTGGCACTTACCCGGTTGTTATATGATAACCAGGTTTAGTTATAAATATTGTCTACCTTTAACAACAATCTTTTATCCGGATAAAGGCATTGGAAAATAATTTTACCTCATTTGGAGATTACATTCTCAAAGAAAGAATATTTGAGGGCAGGGTAACTCAGACTTTTCGTTGCGTTTCCTCTCTGGATGGAAAGAAATATGTTCTTAAATTAATAAAATCTTCTTTCCCGGGTCCGGATGAAATCAGCCTTTTGATTCATGAAAACTCACTGGCGGGAAATGAGAATATTGCTGGGATAATCCACTCTTACGGAATTGTGCGGCATAATAAAAAAATGGGTCTTCTTTTGGAAGATATTGATGGAATTCCATTATCAGAATTTTTGGGAGGAAAATCCTTTACAATGGAGAAGTTCCTTCCCGTGGCCATTAGTATCACCCGGGCATTGGAAAATCTGCATGAAAATGGTATCATCCATAAAGATATTAAACCGCAGAATATTATTGTAAAAAAAGATCTTTCCGAGATTCGTCTGACGGATCTGGGTATTGCTTCCGCATTGTCGCAGGAAAATCTGACCATGATGAAGCCGGAGAGTCTGCAGGGAACTTTATTTTATATTTCCCCGGAACAGACAGGAAGGATGAACCGACCACTGGATTATCGGACAGATTTGTATTCACTGGGGATAACTTTTTATGAAATGGTCACGGGTACTCTTCCGTTCCAAAGTCATGATCCTCTGGAAATTGTGCATGCACACATTGCCCGGACACCGGAAAAAGTCCGGGAAAGAAATCCGGCCGTCCATCCGCAGGTGGAAAATATAATATTGAAGTTGCTTTCCAAATCATCGGAAGACAGATATTCTTCTGCGGGCAGTTTATGGGAAGATCTGGTAAAAATAAAAATTGCTCTGGAAAATCGCCAGAAAATAAATTTCACACTGGATGATAGAAAAAAGAATGGGGCGTTTTATATTCCACAGCGGTTGTATGGCAGGGAAAAGCAAGTGGAAATTCTGGAAAAATATCTGGAAGATGCGGTGAAGGGGTTATCCCGCTTTCTTTTTGTCTCCGGAATATCCGGCATAGGGAAGTCCGCAGTGATTGGGGAACTACAGCGTCCGGCAACTGCACTGAATGCATTTTTCATCCGGGGAAAGTATGATCAGTTTAATAGAAACTTTCCGTATTCAGGAATAATCCAGGCATTTACCGAGCTGATTTCCCAGTTGCTTTCAGAAGAAGAAAAAGTGGTACAGCTTTTCCGGCAGATGATTATGGCCCAGTGTGAACCCAACCAGCAGGTTCTGGTGAGTCACATTCCTGTTATGGGAAAAATTATTGGAAAGCACCCATCGCCCCCGGAATTATCTCCGGCAGAATCCCAGAGCAGGATTAACGATGTATTTTTATGTTTAATAAAAGTATTTGCCCAGAAAAAGCATCCAATGATTTTATTTCTGGATGATATGCAGTGGGCGGATCCATCCTCGCTGAATTTTTTACGCAGACTGGCCACTGACATGGAATTGAAATATTTTATGTTTGCCGGTGCTTTCCGTAATAATGAGACCGGTGCGGAGCATCCCTTATCTTTTTTAATCAATGATTTGGAAAAAAGTGGAATTCCAATGCAGAGAATCCATGTGGGGGCACTTTCCCCGGTGGAAGTGGCGGATCTGGTCTTTGATACTTTATCTGATAATTCTGAAAAAGTGCGTATCCTGTCCGGGATTATCCATAAAAAAACCGGGGGTAATCCTTTTTTTATTCGCCAGTTGATGCGAAATTTATACAAGGAAAAAATTCTTTTTTATGACAGGGAAAAAAGGCAATGGGATTATTCTCCGGATACTCTGGAAAACCTGGAGTATAGTTCCAATGTGATTGACTTAATGATACATCGGATTAACCAAATGGATACGGAAAGCATCCGTATTCTGAAGGTTGCATCCTGCATTGGGGATATTTTTGATCTGCGTACATTAAGTGTTATCATCCAGAAACCGCATATTGAAACATATAAAATGCTATGGAAAACCATAGAGGAAGGGTTTATATTTTCTGTGGAAAAAAAAGCGGAAATTGCAGATGATGAAATCCAGGCGGATATACTTCAGGAAAATGGCATCCAGCTTAAATACCATTTCCGCTTTATTCATGACAGGATACGCCAGGCAGCCTATTCCATGCTGGGAGAGAAAGAAAAGCCAATTATGCATTTAAAAATTGGAAATCTGCTTTTATCCAGCGTAAAAGACTATGAGGAAGAAATTTTTCAGATTACCACCCATCTCAACAAGGGGATCCATTTAATAAACGATAATTTTTCCAGAAAAAGAATTCTTGCAATGAATTTACGTGCAGGAAAAAAAGCCATAAAAGCATCCGCCTATTCATCCGCACTGGAGTTTTTTCAGGCAGGAAGTATGTCATTTTATCCTGAACTATGGCAGGAGGATTTTGAACTGGCTTTTTCTCTCCACCTGTCCATTCTGGAAGCCTGGTATTTAAACGGGGAATTTAAAAAGGCAGAGGAGTATTTTAATATATTAATTGAAAACTCCAGGAACAACATGGATTTAATCCAGGTTTATAACCTTAAAATAATTCTGTACTCGAACCAGGGGGAGTATGAAAAATCCGCCACCGCATCTGTGGAAATAATCAATCGGTTTGGTTATGATATTTCCATTAAGAACCTGCGTTCCAGAATTTTCAAAGAATATAAAAAAGCGAAAAAAAACCAGGGTGATTATAACGCGGATTATTTTTTAAATTACAAAAAAATGGAAAATCCGGAGAAAGAAAAGATAATGCAGATTTTTATTAATGTAACATCTTCCGCTTTTTTCTGGAATCCGGAATTTTCCACTTTGATATCATTATTAATGATAAATTTAACATTTGAATATGGAAATACCATCGGTTCTGATTATGCATACTGCATGTACGGGACCACGCTGGCGGGAATGGGGGATTTCAAAGTTGGGTATGAGTTTGGGAAAATGTCGCTGGATTTAAATGAACGTTACAATGATTCCAGACAAAGAGTAAAAATAGTAAACGCATTTTATGGGTGGTTGAATCACTGGGAGAATAATATATCCACATCGTTGCCAAACCAGCAGAAAGGGTTCCAGGCCGCAATGAACATGGGGGATTTACTTTTTGGAGGATTTCTGGCCGCTGCAATTGTCATGAATTATGATTCCTCCGGGACAAATATTTCCAATTTTTATAATGATACTTTCCGTTACCAGAAATTTGCGAATAAAATCAAGTATCCGGATGCAGAGCTGGCAATCCTGTTGCTGCGGCAAAAAGCGGAAGTTTTCAAGGGTAATACATACAAAATGGATTCAATGGACTCTGACACCTTCAGTGAGGAAATTTTTCTGGAAATGTCCATGCAGAGCAATAATCGTTTACCTCTGTTTTTATTCTATTCCATTAAATCCCGTCTGTCCTATATGAATGGTCAACACATGGAAGCTTTACGGATTTCCAGCAAGGCCTATGAAATCTCCACGTCAGTGGCAGGAATGATGCAGCAGGTGGAACATTTATATTTTCACGCGTTGATCCTGGCGGAGGTGGCTATTCAGGAAAAAAATCATCCGGATCTGGATGAATTCAGGATGGAAATTATCCGGATAATAAAAAAATTTACAGTATGGGCAAATGAATGCAATGATAACTTTCAGCATAAATTATGCTTGATCCGGGCGGAGTATTACCGGATGATCAATGATTTCAAAGAAGCATCATATTTTTATGACTGTGCCATAGAATCCGCCATTGAATCCGGATTTATCCAGCACGCGGCTCTTGCGGCAGAAAGGGCATTTTATTTTTATCGGGAGCAGAACCTGCGCCGGGCAGGGATGGGATATCTGAAGGAGGCTTATTACTGGTACCGCATCTGGCAGGCACCGGGAAAAAGCGATGACTTAAAAAAACGTTTTCCGGAATTTTTAGACGACGCCCATTTGGAAAAAACGTCCATGGATAATTCCGTTTCCAGCAGTGAAACCATATCGGGCTTTCATTTGGATTACCAGACCATATTAAAAGCCACCCGTGCGATATCCAGCAAAATGGAAATAAATGATCTGCTGGCGTCATTGCTACAAATCTCCGTGGAAAATGCCGGTGCGGAAAAAGGGGTTATCCTGCTGGAATCCAATTCCAGATATCGCATTGAGAAGATTTTTTCCATGGCCGATGGGATGGTTTCCGCAAAGGACGAGGAATACTATGAATCCGGTGAGCACGCATCGGCTGGAATAATATCTTATATCTTGCGTTCCCAGGAAAAAGTGGTTCTGGATGATGCGCGGGCAGAAAGCAGATATTCAAAAGATCCGTACATAAAAAAGAATAATACCAGATCCGTTTTATGCGTTCCCATTATCCACCAGGATACCATAACGGGAATCCTGTACTTGGAAAATAATCTGGCCAGCGGTGTTTTTACGGCAGAGAGGCTGGAAATTCTGGATCTGGTGACCGCCCAAGCGGGGATTTCCCTTACGAACGCGAAGCTGTATGCCCATAAAGAGCTGGAGTATGCCCAGAGAATCCAGAAGTCCATTCTGCCCGATAATTGTATGAACCCGTTTTTTGATATTGCCTGCGTGAGTAGGCCTGCGGAAGCGGTGGGGGGGGATTATTATGATTACATGCAGTATGGGGATCGGTATTTTTTCTTCATTGGGGATGTATCCGGGCATGGCCTGAGTGCAGGGTTACTGTCCATGATGGTGCAGACTTCCCTGCGTACCATCCTTCAGGTCAATCCCAATATTGAACACCGCCATTTGGTGGAAAATCTGGATGTGGTGCTGACGGATAATCTCAAAAAAATGGGAATTTTTAAATATATGACATATCTCCTGCTTTCCACAACCAACGGGAAAACCCTGGAATATTCCGGGCTCCATAATGAAACCATAATTTACCGAAAAAAGACAAATTCCGTGGAAATATTTGAATCCCGTGGCAAATGGCTGGGTATTTCCATTGATATGGAGACCCCACCCCGCCAGTTTCTGGAAATGGAGATTGGGGACATACTTCTCCTGTATACAGATGGCATAACCGAAGCATTTAATCTGGAGGGGAATGTCTATGGCATGGAACGACTTTCAGAAATGTTGCTGGCAAATGCCGATTTGTCCAGCCGGGAAATCAGGGATAAAATATTAAACGATGTGGAATCCTTTATGCATTACCAGCGTGATGATATTACCATGATGGTGATCAAGAAAAAATAGCATTATACCATAGTATAAATATGATACCATAAACAATGGATGATTTTCTTAAAAAGACTTTACGCTCAAAAAAACTCTCCGCTAATGAAAAGATATGGCCACAACAGAAAAGGAATTGAAACCATTTGATTTTTCTGAAGAGATCATTTCTAAACTCCGGGAAGAGCATTCCATTCCTGTCAATTTCTACAATAAAAATGGCCAGATCCTGATCCATAAAAAGATTGGGGCATCTGAACATGAAATTGGCCGGCTGCTGAATTTCAAAGCCCAGGGCATATACTACGATGAAGCCGACGCCTCCAAGCTGGCCGTTAATAGTGGTGATGGCCACCAGGTACTGGCAGAGGGTCTCAGTAATACCCGTCTGTTTGACCGAAAAAAAATTGATGATTTTAAAGAGGACGCGGATGAGCTTTTTGACCGCTTGAAAAATGGTGCAGTGGATTCCCTTTTTGCAAAAAAAGCCCTGGAAAGAGTGACCGGGGTTTTTGAGGAATTTAAGAGCCAGCCGGATATGAAAACCGGTCTTGTGAATATCCTGGAACTGATAAAAAATGACAATACCCAGAATTTTAATTCAGAATTAGCTATTAAAAAAACCGTAATTGCCATGGCGTTAAAAACCCGTGGATTGAACGCACAGAATTCCAGGGAAGCCACAAGAGTCCAGACCATGGTTACGGTATTGATGAACTCCGCCCTTTTTTCGGATATTGGGAAGATGCGGATGACCATTCCCTCGCATTCCAATCTGACAGAAGATGAATATGCATATCTGCGAAAATTTCCACTGATGAGTTATCTTATGATTGCCCATGAGCCAACCATAAGCCCTTACATCAAACGCAATATTTTGTGCCAGCAATGTCCGCTACCGGAAGAGGACGCCGGGAATAATTATCCCTCCAAGAAATGGTTGATGAAAAACTTTATTGGTATGATGGAAAAACATAGAGATAACCCAAATCTTTTGACCAGTCTGGCCGAACAGGTTAAGCTGATGAATAAACCACTCAGCTATGAAGAAGATCCCAATATACTGGCTCTTGTCTCTGAATATTCTTCTCTGACATCCCACGTGCAATGGCGAGGTCCGTTTTCTTCCAAGCGAGCCATCCAGATGATGATTAATCAGTCCTTCTTTACATATACTCCACGGGCCATACGGGAATTTCTGGATTATATGTCCATGAGTTTGAATAACAATGAGAAGATAATCAAAGAAGGGGATTATGTGGTGATTGCCCTGTCTGGATATTCAGATAGATCTTTGAATTTTGAAATTGCCAGGGTGATCCGCTCCACAAAATTCCAGAGTATTCCGGAAGTATTCAAAGTTGCGGAAATACAATTGGAGAAAATAAAAAGAGGAAAATGGCTTCTTTCCCCACCACAGAAAGAGAAATTGAATGTAAATATCAGAAAAGGCGATTTTCTTCTGGAAAAAGACCAGAGCCGCCGGATTGTATATGCCATAGATAGAGAATTTGACAGTGAAATCTTTGAAGCAATGGAAAACGTTTTCTGATCGCAAAAGCGAACCGAATATGGCCCCCATTAATAATTTTCCCAAAATCATTTCATTTTACCCTCCGGGATGCCGAAAATAAAACTATCTATGGGATTTTTATAAGATGAGAAACTTTTTTTCACAAATGTCAATACGATGGAAGTTTTTTTTTACTATCATATCCATATATATTCTTACCATTGCAATTATCTTTGGCTATTTAATTCCCCTATTGGAGAAAAATTTAATAGAGTCAAAGAAAATCAGGATCAAAGAAATTTCCACAGTGGCCCATAGTGTGCTTGAGTATCAGTATTCGCTTTTTCAATCGGGAGTTAAGAAAGAGGAAGAAGCAAAAGAAGATTCCAAAAAATTGGTAGAGATGATGCGCTATGGAGAAAACCGTCTGGACTATTTATGGATACATTCCACCAATATGAAGATGGTCATGCATCCCACATCCAGAATATTTGGTACAATGAATCTGGCGGAATACAAGGATAAGGAAGGGAAGGCATTTTTTGTGGAAATGCAGAAAGTTATTGATAAAAATGGATCCGGCTTTGTGGATTATATCTGGGTTTCCAAAAATGACAAGACCATTAATGTCCCCAAAGTTTCCTATGTTATATTATTTAAACCCTGGGGATGGGTGATTGGCACCGGATTGTATCTGGAAGAGGAAAAAAAGAGTATTGAAAGTTTATATTATAATCTGGGAGGTGTATTTCTGGGGACTGGAATTTTTGTGATTCTGTTCAGCCTGTTTTTATCCGGACAGATTGCGGGCAGAATTTTTGCTTTAAGAGATGCGTTCAAAAAAGTTGCTTCCGGAAATCTGGATGTACAGATTTCATGCAGCGGGACTGATGAAATTGGTATGGCATGTATGGAGTTTAATTCATTTATTAATAAAATCAGCCAGGTTATAAAAGGCGTGAAAGAGCTTTCTTCCATATTAGCTAATTCTGGTTATCACTTGAATGAAGTTTCTGCAATGCTCACCCAGGTGGCGGATAATATTTATTCCCGGTCTGGGGAAGTGGCGGTTGCCACAGAACAAATGGATTTTAACATGGGGACAGTAGCCTCCACCACAGAACAGATGAATATGAATATTGCCACCGTGGCATCCTCTGTGGAAGAGATGAGCCACAGCATCAACAGTTTAAAGGACACATCGGAAAGGCTGGCGGAGGCAATGCAAAAAATTTCGGTAAATGTTACTGAATCCAGTGAGTCCGCTCAATACGCAAAAGATACAGCCGCTTCCACCAATGAGATTATGGATTTATTAAAAAAATCCGCTACAGAAATTGGAACGGTCATTGGGATGATCAAGCGCATTGCAGAAAAAACCAATTTACTGGCCTTGAATGCGACCATAGAGGCTGCGGCAGCCGGAGAAGCGGGCAAGGGGTTCGCAGTGGTGGCTGTGGAAATAAAGGAGCTTGCTAACCAGAGTGCTGTGGCTGCGGAAGATATTTCCAGAAAAGTGCAGAGCATACAGAAGCTCACTTCCATTTCCACAAAATCTATTGTGGAAATGAATGATGTGGTGGAAAAGGTGAATACCATTTCACATGATATAAAAAAAGAAATTCAGGATCATTCCATTGCCATTGACCATATCACCATGAACATTGGGGAGACACACACGGTAATTTCCAGCATCGCCCGGTCTGCCCAGGAGCTGAATGTGGGTAGTAACGAGTTATCCAAAAACACCTCAGAAGTGGCTCTTGCCATAAAGGGAATTTCCAAAAACATGCAGGATGTGCATACATCTCTCCAGCAGAATAATGACGGTGCAAAAAAAGTAAATACTGAATCCGGAGAGTTAAAATCCATATCAGGAAAATTGAAACAATCCGTGGATTATTTCACCATCGGTGAATCGGAATCTTCGTAGATTATGGAAAGCGGATTGGTACGGTTCCACGACCCAATCAGTTGGTATTCACTGTAATTGTTTCAGCGTGCAATGGGTGGATTGCCCATATCATCGAAGAAGGATTATAACAAATGAAAATCTTATTCCTGCCTGCATTAAATAGTCAATTCAAAAATTATCGTTCTCTTCTCCGGAACTGCTTTTGGAATTTGAGCAGTGAGGTGGGATCTCCAATGATGGTCAGATTATCATCTTTCATTAGTGCGGTATCCCCTTTGGGAATGACCACGGAGAGATTTCTCTCGATCATTGCCAATAGAACATCATGGGGGAACTGTATTTCCATGACAGTTTTCCCAATAAGATGAGAATATGCTGATTCGGTGGTGAGATGGATAAACAGAACATTATCTCTCCGCAGCAGGATCCTTCTCAGTTCCGAGGGTTCGGTTGCTTTGAGCCAGTCAGGGAGGAAAGAATCTCTCTCAATTCTTTCCGCAATCTGTGCAAGAATCCGAAGGTGTCTTTTGGGGTTATCCTCGGAACCCACCAGAAAAAATATTGCATAAACGGGTTTCATCCCAATTTCTTTTCCCCAGAATTCTATAGCGGGTTCGATGACAATGCCATTGCGTATCCTGACGAGCACAATTTCCGGTTCCTGGATTCCTGGAATATGAATATGGGGCAGGGCAGCACCATTGGAAACAGCGGTAGCTCCCGAACGGGTTCCATGAATATATTTATCAACAATTTCTGATTTGGATATATGAAGAAAAGATGCTAAAAAATTGGCCACTTCCACCACGATCTCTTCAAAGCTGCCTGCATTCAAATGGTCAATGACATGCCCTCTGCTGATCATTGGATCATAGGGATCTTCTTTTCTGAGTCCTTTTTCCCTCAATATACCCCGAAGCTCCATTTCCAGAGGATCATATTTTTTCTCACCCAATAACGCCATATAGTGGTAAATGGCACCCCTCCGTACCACCCTTTTCCGGGCATAATAAAAATACCAAATTGCGGAAAAAGCGATAATGGACAGAGTAAAAAGGACAGAAAAAATACCCATCTCATGGATAAACCAGATGGGCAGTAAAATGCCCGCAATCTGCATATATGGGTATAGCGGGGATTTATAGCCAGGATCATAGGACGGGATATTGCTCTCCCTCATCACAATTACGGCCAGATTCACCAGTGCAAAAATAAGTAGCTGAAAAGACCCCGCCAGCTTTGCAATGGCGATGGGTTTGAAACCCACCAGAAAGAAAATGATGATAATAAACGTAAAGAGAATTGCGGTGACAGGTGCATCATTTTTGTTCAATTTTAAAAATATCGGAGGAATCAACCCATCCCTGCTCATCACCATTGGATAACGGGAGGATGTCATAATGGAAACATTTGCCACAGAAGAAAACGCCAGAAGAGCGGCAATGCCAATGATGATTCCACCTGGTTTTCCCAGAATTTTTGTGGCTCCATCGGATAATGGGGTGAGAGATTGGGCAAGATCCGGACCGGATATGATCATCGGAAGAATTAAACCCACGCCGGTATAAATGAGGATGGTGGAAATGAGTGCAGCAAAAACACCCCGGGGGAAATTTTTTTCCGGTTGCTGGATTTCTTCCGCTACACTGGCAATTTTCGCAAAACCCACATAGCCCACCACCAGCATGCCGGAAGTGGAAATAAAGGAAGTGTATTCCAATTCCAGGAAGTCTTTCATCATGTCCGGATTAATATGGAATATACTGATGGAGAAAAAAAACATCAGAATTCCCAGAATAATGACAACCAAAATTGATTGCAGGGAGCTTGATTTTTTTGTGCCCGCGAGATTGATCACTGTGAATACCACCGCAAAGACAAGACCCACAATGGTCAGTGAAGCATCCGGAAAAAAAACGTGAAGGTATGCTCCCGCTCCCAGAAGTGCAATCACCGATTTCAAAACCACCACAACATAGAATCCAAAGCCCCCAATTATACCCACCAGCGAACCCAGGCTTCTGTCCAGAAAATAATAAATTCCTCCTGAACGGGGCATGGCGGTGGCAAGCTCCACAATGGAAAAGACACCAGGAATCACAGGAATTGCTGCAAATAGATAGGCCAGAGCCAGGTCAGAACCCACTTGTGCGTATGCCAAACCAGGCAGAAGAAAAATTCCCGCCGTAATTGCACTCATCGTAATGGCGTAAATATCGAATAGAGTTAATTCTTTTTTTAATGTCTTCTGCTTTTTAAACATACCTTTCTATGATCTTGGCCGGATTTTTATGGTAAACGTCAAGAGGGCAATGGATATGGCAGTGGCAATAATTATGGAGATAATCACCCAGTCCCAGCCGGCGGTATCTGCCAGATAGCCCAAGCCTTTCCCCTGGGCAGCCCTGCCCAGATAGCCAAAGAGCCCCACAAATCCGGCGGAAACCCCCACGGCCTTTTTGGAGGTCATATCCAGAGCGGAAACCCCTAACAGCATCACCGGAGGATAAACAAAAAATCCAATAATGGCCAGCATGGTAAAATCCAACCAGATGTTTCCAATGGGATTCAGCCACAGGCCAATGAATGCCAGCAAAATGGGAATCATGCACAGAAAGCTCACAAGACCCCGCCGTCCACCCAGCCGGTCGGAAACCCATCCAAAAAAAATGGTGCTGGGAATTCCCCCAAACTCCAGGACCAGCACAGCCAACCCGCCATCGGCCAGAGAACCACCCTTTACGGCGGATAAATATTTGGGACCAAAATCCAGCATACTGTACCTTACAATGTACACAAAAAAATTGGCAAAGGCAAATAACCATAAAAGCCGGTTCATGAAAATATAATCAATAAATAATTCTTTTGTGGTAAGCTCTTTCTCATGGTTTACTTCCCGGTTTTCCGGATAATCGTTTTTAAATTCCTCTATCCGTGGTAATCCCTCGGACTGCGGAGTATCGGAAAGGGTGAAAAACAAATAAACCGCCCCCAGGGAAGCGATGACTCCGGGCACAATGAACGCAAAGTGCCAGGAACCATAATGAAGAGTGGCCCACCCGGCAATCACCCCGGCCAGACCACCGCCAATATTATGAGCAATGTTCCATATCGCAAAAATGCTGCCCCGTTCCCGGATGCTGTACCAGTGGCCGATGGATCTGCCACAGGGAGGCCAGCCCATCCCCTGTACAAATCCATTCATCGCCCAGATGAGAATAAAGCCATAATAGATGAATGTGCTGCTCACGGAGAATAATTGACCCCAGTAACCGATTCCGGCAAACAGAAAATTCAACCCCGCCGTTAATAACAAACCAAAAGGCATAAATTTTTTGGGGTTGGAACGGTCTGCCAGGGAACCCAGAAGAAATTTCCCCAGACCATAAGAGATAGCGGTGGCGGCCACAATGTTCCCATACATGGAGTTGGTAATCTGGAAGGATTTGTCCAGCTCATTGGCTATGACGGACAGGTTATTCCGCACCAGATAAAAAGTGGCGTAACCCAGAAATGTGGATTGCAGAATACGCCACCGGAAAAACGGATACAGCCGCTTCTGGCAGACCTCCGGAAGGATTTCCTGGTGCGGGGCAGGGTGAAACCATTGGAGAAAGGCACGGATCACGGAATGCCTCTTGTTTTATTGGGTTTGATGCCATTGACGGAGGATGTCACGGAGGGAAAATTTTTTGCGGGAACATCCGGAATTTTCACCACCAGCCAGCCATTTTTCCGGGCATACTCCGCCATGCTGATCTCCTGATCCGGTGCGACAAATTCATCAGGATTTACAATCAGACTGAGCTCACTGGCAAACTCAATCATTTCTTTATCCCCCCGGCTGTTTCCCCCGGCCAGAAGCGGTTGCACCTGGACAAATGTTTCTATGGCCTCTTTTTTCCCATGATCCTGGGGAACAGGCTCCACAATCCGATTGGTAATCTTTCCGCCAGAGACCACGGACTTAACGCCCACCACATTGGTTATGGGAATTCCCAGCTCCCGGGATAAAAATTTCTGGTATAACGCCTCCGGAGACGCGGTAATAATCCATACTTCAAAATTATGCTTTTTGAGGATTGAGATCAATTCCTTCATGGGGGGATATATTTTATCCGGGTAATCTTTCTGAAAACACCGGACGCCCATATCCCGGATTTCCTCCAGCGTATTGCCCTCCAAATAATAAATCCGATTCACAACGTAAGGAAGAGAAACATTGGATTGTTTCTGCATCTGCCGGATAATCTCCGGTTTCTTTGCTGGATTTTTCTGTGCATCCTGAAACAGACACTCATCGGCAAGGTAGTGGGGGACCTGCCCAAAAACCGTCCCATCCCCGTCAAAGACCGCCACCTTCCGTCCCTCATACGACGCGGTTTTCTCCAGAAACTGACTAATTTTCTCATTCGCCGCTGCATCAAAGCCATTTATATGGACTTTCCCCTGGCTGCATGAGCTTGTGAAAACTCCTGCCAAGATTATCATTACTATAATTTTTTTCATATTCTTTTAATCTCCGGTGTAAACTGGATCAGTTTTTTATTATGGGCTCAAAACACAAGGATTATTCCACCCCCTCCCCATACAAACCCGGATAGATTTCCCGCTTTAATGGGTTATTTTTTGTTGACAATGTATTAAAAGGGTAGTACCTTACATACAAGGTACGATTGGGGAGAATCCCAGGGCATTATTCATTGTGAACGCACCTCCGCCAATATTACCTGCCTTCAAAAGGAGAATAAAATATGAGAATCCAAACTATTTCCGGCACTATGGCCGGGTTTACCCAAAAAAGTGCCAAGGTTAGCCCAAAAAAATTCCTGGTTTTAGCGATAGCGGGAATGATCCTGGCGGCGTCTTCCTGTTCCCAGCAGAGCGGCACCACGCGTCTGGTCGTTGACACCGGGGCCACTCCGGGGGTTTCCCTCAGTTCCAACGGATCCATGCCGGAGAATGTAGCATCTTTGCAGCTCATTGTGCTGGACCAGGACAATGTGGCAGCCATGCAGTCGCTGGGGGACGATGAGAATATGACCATGGAGGATTTTATTGCACTTTTTCTGGCATACCGCAACTTTGGGCGGGATCAGGCCGTGTCAGTGGATATTGACACCGGAAAGAATGTGGTCGTGGGCTTGAGTGCGATGGATGCGAACGGTAAGGAGCTGTATTTTGGATATGCGGACAATATCACCGTCTCCGGAGCGGAAATGAACATCCCCATTGTGATGG
>DYOA01000024.1:8658-38426 GCA_020720785.1 Leptospira biflexa | reverse complement strand
ATGAGAGACATATATCATTATGAATGTCTTCAAGGGTGACTGTCACCGGAGTTCCAGAACACAGGACACCCCGGATGGCTTGCGGGGTTTTATGGAAAAACTCCCATCTGTCTGCGATGCCAGATCCATAGCAAGCTGGAGGCCCAGGGATTCGCTCTTGCGGTAGTCAAAATCTTCCGGGATCCCCCGACCGTTGTCGCAGATTTCCAGTCGGAAGCCGTCTGGGGATTTCTGTAAATCCAGGGTGATTTTGCCACTCTGTCCGGCGGAGAATGCGTGCTTCAGGGCATTGGTGATGACTTCTGCGGTAATGATCCCAATCCGGATTGCTTTTTTGGAGGACAGGATCACTTCTTCCAGATTCAACTGGAGTTCCACACTGGCAGATTCCGGAATTAACGACCGTCCGATTCTTGCCAGATAATCTTTCAGGGAGATGGAACGGACAGATTGGGAAGAATACAGAATTTCATACAATTCAGAAATCGCCCGGACGCGGGAGGCAATATCCGTGAGAAGATGGACAGTTTCCGGGGATTCGGCTCCCAGAACGGCAAGGTCCATCATCCCCACAATCATGGCAAAGCTGTTTTTTGCCCGGTGCTGGAGTTCCCGCAGAAGCTCTTTATTTTCCTCCAGGGATTTGGCCAGCTTCATTTCCAGATTTTTCATTGGGGTAATATCGTCCGCCATGGCCACCCCACCCACAATCTCTCCCAGAGAATCATAGACAGGATGGAATAAAACATGGATAAAAGTATTTTTGGACGCGGTGACAGAGGAATACCAGTCCTGGTAAGAAGCATTTTTTCCGGAGAGGGTGGCTCTCACCGCGTCCTTTATTTTCTCATCTTTTAAATCCCGGAGCATGTGGAGCCCTATGAGGTCTTCCCGGGAGGAGCCGATAAGGGCAATAAAGGAGTCGTTGCATTCCCGGATGATGCCGTTATGGTCATAATCAAAGATACTCATGGGTGCGTTATAGTAGATTTTTCTGTATCTTTCCTCGTCCCGTGCGATTTTTTCCCGGATGGCATATTCCACGGTAATATCCCGGAAAACCATGACCACCCCCATAATGTTTCCCTCCGGTCCGCGGATGGGTGCGGCAGAATCCGTTATCTGGTACAGGCCTCCCTGCCGGGAAACCAATTGGGTATGGTTCGCCAGACTGGCCACAGCTCCGGAATCCAGAACAATCCGGACGGGATCCTCCACTGGCTCTCCCGTTATGGAGCTGGAAATCCGGAAAACCTGGCCGATGGGTTTTCCCAGTGCGTCTTTTTCCGTATAACCGGTGAGGGTTTCCGCCTTGGGATTCATTCCGGTGACAAGTCCTACTGTATCCGTGGAGATCACCGCATCCTCGATGGAATTCAGGGTTACCCGGAGGCGTTCTTCTTTTCTCAGGAGCTCCTGTTCCAGGTTTTTCTGATCTGTGATGTCCATGACTGTCTCCAGAACCTGGCGGATTTCGCCGTCCTTTTCCAGAATGGGCTGGGCCACGAAGGAATACCACCGGTTGTTCTCCTGGTTGTGGGATATAACGGTGGCGGTCTGTTTTGTGTGAAAAGCCTTTTCCACCGCACACTTCTCACCGGGTTGATCCCGTCCCACAAAGAATTCATAGCATTTTTTTCCAATGGGATTTCCTTCTGGAAACATTTCCCGGATGGATGGATTCACCCAGAGGACCCGGAATTCGCGATCGTGCAGGATCAGACCGATTTTCATGGCCGACAGGATTTTTCCCATATTGTCCAATTCCTGGATCAGGGCGTTCTCATTTTTTTTACGGTCAGTGATGTCATGGGTGATTCCATAGATAATCCCGTTTTTTTGGGTTTTCCCCCTGACCAGCATATAACGGATTTCCTTTTTGGCAGGGTCAACAAGGCGGTATTCAAACTCATCGGAATAATCCAGGTTGTGGATTTCCCGGATTGCGGATTCCAGATGAGCGGCTATTTTTTCATGGTCATCTTTAATTATATACCGATCAGAATATTCCGTGAGTGGCATGGATATTTCCGCTCTGATCCCTTCCGCCATGAACTGGTGTTCCGGGCTCAGTGTCATTATCAGGGAGGCAACATCCAGGGACCAGGAGCCCATTTTGGCCATTTCCTGGGATTCCGTCAGAATGCGTTTGTTTTCCAAAAGATCATTTTTATGGGAAATTATGGATTGCTTGGCATCAAACAGCTTAAAGGCCATTTTAATGGATGCGTCCAAAACGGTGATGCCGGAATTTTTCACCACATAACCATAGGATGTGATTTTTTCCGTTTTTTCCACCACTTTCGGTTCTGTGTGGCTACTCAAAAAAACAATGGGGATTTCTGTGAAGGAGAGAATTCTCTCTGCGGTTTGGGTCCCATCCATGCCCATTCCCAGATCAATATCCATTAACACCAGGGATGCGTGCTCTTTTTGCAGAAGAGCGATGGCTTTTTCCCCCGTGGAAACATGAACAACAGAATAGCCTTTTTTCTCCAGTTGCTTTTTTCCCAGGGTGGCCATAACCGGGTCATCTTCCACAAGGAGTATTTTTTTCGCTTTATCCATGTTGCACCGGGATGGTTCGCAGGATATGGGTAATAATCCAACTATTTTGTCAATGCAATTGCATGTTTTATGCAGCCGTATCCGGATGATGGTTCCTTAAATGTAAGCAGTCCCCGGATTATGTCATATTTTAAGCGGGCGAAGATGAGCTTTTTTCTTGGATAGCATAATAGAAAATGGAGAGACGGGCCCACATGGAAAGAAGTGGTCTCTTGGAACTCAAGCGTATAACAATCGTCTGCCTTTGGGCTCCGGAATGGGATCCCCAAATTCATTGGCTGTTTCCATCCACAGAGCGATGGCTTCTTTTACGTTTGCCAAAATTAAAATGCAATAAAAGACAACGCAAATCAGAAAAACTGATATTTGCATCAGAATTTCCTCGTAAAATTTTTGATATCCGCTTTTCATATTTATTCATTATTTTCTGTGTGGGAATAATATAACAAAGGGGAATGGTAAGTCAAGAGAATAAATGAATAGTGATATGCAACCCCGTTTTTGCTTTTCGCCCGGAAAGCAGGAGAAAAAGTCGCTCATGAAAATTCCATCGGATATCATTAAAAAAAGGCTGGAACGGCTTCGGGGAAAGATGGCATCCCATTCCGTAGCGGTTTTCTATTCCGGAAAAAATTCTTCCGGTGGATATGCCCATCGGACAGATACGGATTTTCTGTATCTCACCGGCCTGGATGAGGAAGACATATATTTTATTGTTCCCTGCGATGACCCTGCCGTTCTGGTACGCATTCCTCCGGATGAAAAAACCCGCCAGTGGACGGGGGAGAAAATGAGCAACCCGGAAGTGGCGGAATTTCTGGGGATTCCGGTTTCCCATGTGGTGCCGCCGCTTTCTCTGGGAGATGTATTGCAAAAAAATCTGAAAAATAAAAAAACCCTAGTTTTCCCGTTTGGAAAATACCCGGATATGCAGTGGGAACTTCTGCGGATTTTGCAAACTGCCCGTGCCAATGCCCGCTCAAAAATTTTTGCTCCTTCTGAAATTACTCACTCGGATACCCTGATGGCTCCCCTGCGGATGATCAAGGAACCCTGGGAAAGGGAGCAGATCCAAAAGGCGTCCGCTATTTCCGCACTGGCACACCATGCTGTCCGGGAATGGACCCAGGCGACCCACCCCCGTTATGAATATGAAATCCGTGCTTTTCTGGAATATGAATTTTATCGTCACGGTGCCGATGGGTTGGCATACCCCAGCATCGTGGCTTCCGGAAATAACGCCACGGTTCTGCATTATCCGCATTATGATGGAGAGATAAAGAAGACAGATCTGATCCTCATTGATGCCGGATGCGAAACCAACGGTTATGCTTCCGATATCACACGCACGTTTCCGGTATCCGGAGAAGCTAACCCGGAGCAGTCCGCTATTCTGGAGATCGTCCATAGAGCCCACGATGCGGCCATAGAGGAGTGCGTTCCCGGAGCCACTCTGGATGGGGTGCATGAGCGGGCGGTTAAAGTCATCACGGAAGGTTTATGGGATCTGGGCCTATTCCGGAAAATACCGGATCCTGAAAACTCCGGAAAAAAGATCTCTCCATCCGGTATTACTGAGGTGATAGAAAAAGAATACTATAAGCTTTTTTACATGCACCGCACCTCTCATTTTATGGGGATGGATGTGCATGATTCCGGGATTTATTATCAGGAAGAAAAGCCGGTGGTTTTATCTCCGGGGATGGTGTTTACCGTGGAGCCGGGTATTTATCTGGGCCAGGACTTGGAATATATTCCCACAGAATACCGTGGAATTGGGGTGCGTCTGGAGGACGATGTGTTTATTCATAACAACGGATGCGAAATATTAACGCAGGACAATGATTCATTTGTGAAAACCGATGATCTTTAAAAGGTTTTCCATCTCTTCCAGGGAAAAATACTCTATCACTATTTTCCCCTTTCCGGTTTTGTTGTTATGCCGCAGATGAACCCGGGTATTGAGGTATTCCTCCAACTGCCTTTGCATATCGGAGGATTCCTGGCTTTTTCTGGGAGACGGCTTTTCTTCGGATGAGGAAAGATTCTTCACCATGGTTTCCACTGTCCGTGCACTCAGGTTCCGGCGAATGATTTCATCGGCAATGGTTTTCACTGTCCGGGCGTTTTTCACACCCAGAAGAGGGCGAACCTGTCCCTCCGTTATAATTCCATCAGAGAGATAGGCCTGAATTTCCGGCGGAAGTTTCAGTAGTCGCATACGGTTGGCAATGGTGGAGCGGTTTTTCCCCACTCTTTCCGAAAGCTCATCCTGGGTGAGCTGGTAGTTCTCCAGAAGGCTCTGGTAAACGGCAGCTTCTTCCATCACATCCAGTTGCTCCCGCTGTATATTCTCAATCAGGGCAATTTCAATATTTTCCCGGTCGGTAATTTCCTTGATGATCACCGGGATTTCTTCCAATCCCAGTTTTTTTACCGCCCGCAGACGTCGTTCTCCGGAAATGACCGTGTAATTATCCCCCGTTTTTCTCACCAGAATGGGCTGCAACAGCCCGAATTTTTCTATGGTGACAGCCAGCTCATCAATGGAGTCCTGCGTGAATTTTTTCCGGGGATTTCCAGGATTGGGGATGATCTTCCGGACAGGGAGGGTGAGGACGCTTTCCCTGTCTCCGGTTTCCAGTTTTTCCGCTTCCAGTAAATTTCCCAGGCCTCTTCCCAGCCCGCCTTTTTTCTTGGTTGCCATTATTGCCTTTTAATAAATTCCCTTGCCAGCATGGAATAGGATACCGCCCCGGTGGATTGCGGATCATAGACCCCAATGGGTTCTCCATAAGAAGGAGCTTCCGATAGTTTCACATTCCGCGGGATGACCACGTCATAGACTTTTTCCTTAAAATGTTCCCGCACATCGGCCACCACGGATGCGGACAGTTTGGTACGGGAGTCATACATTGTCAGCAGAACACCTTCCAGCTCCAGGGATTTATTCAGATTCCCCTGAACCAGCTTAATGATCCGTAATAGCTGGGTCAGACCTTCCAGGGCGAAGTATTCACACTGGAGGGGTATGAGCACACTGTCAGAGGCACAGAGGGCGTTGATGGTCAGAAGACCCAGGCTGGGAGGACAATCCAGTATAATAAAATCGTAATTATCCTCGATATCCTTCAGCACGTTTTTGAGGACATATTCTTTATTTTCTTTTTCAATTAAATCCACCTCCAGACCCGCCAGGTCAATATTGGAGGTGATGATGTCCAGATTTTCCACGTTGGTTTTGCGGATGGCAGATGTGGCCTCGCTTTCTCCCAGCATGGTATGGTAGATATTATTTTTCACTCCCATAATGTCCAGACCCAAGCCGCTTCCGGCATTTCCCTGGGGATCCACATCCACCAGAAGAATTTTTTTATTTTCTTTTGCAAGATATGCACCCAGGTTGATTGCCGTTGTGGTTTTGCCCACCCCGCCTTTCTGGTTCGCCAATGTTATTACTTTTCCCATAGCCATTCCATCAATAAAAATTTTGATAAAAAATATCGTTCTCTATTTTTTTCACGCTGCGGGGATAACCGGAGTTTTCCTTTTTGTGGTATTCAAAAAGATACACCCCCCTTTTTCCGTATTTCTCCGGAAAAGGCAACGGAAAATACCGCACATCGTAATAGCCCATTCCGGAAATGATCTCCAGAAAACGCGAAAACTGATCTGCGTTCTTTTCCAAATTGTTTGTATGCCAGTAAAGCACTTTTGCATCCGCGTCCGCCACATGAAGAGCCAGCTCCAGAGAGACTGCCGGTTTACGGAACGCACGGAATAGGATAACATCATAGGATGTTTTGTCCGCCCGATTTTTATCACCCAGAAAAATATTTCTGGCCGGTATAGATTCCAGATTCAGGGTATTTACCGTTTCTTCCAGAAATCGGATTTTATTTGCGGAGGAATCCAGAAGGGTTATGGCTTTTCCGGTTAAAATGGTTAGCGGAATTCCCGGCAGTCCTGCCCCTGTTCCAATATCCACCGGGCTCCGGGCATCCAGAAGAATTTTTGCGATTGGCTCTGCATTCAGGATGGACACAGAATCCAGGATGTGTTTGGCAAAAATTCCTTCCAGTGTTTCTTTCCCGATGAATCCACGGGGAAGAGCCGTTGTCAATAGAATGGAAAAATACCGGCAAAGCAGGTTTTCCTTATCTCCGTCCAGAAAACTTCCCGGAAAAAAATCCGCATATTTATCCAGCAGTGGGCGGCAGTCCTCCATGGATTTCAGGATTCGTATTTAGCCAGTTCTTTTTTCGCGGTTTCATTCTCCGGATCAAAGGTCAGGATTTTTTTCCATATACGGATTTCATCCTCCCGGTTGTTTAATTCCTTGTAAGAAAACGCTGCTATCTGCATGGCCTTTTTATAGTTATTTTTCAACTGGCAGGCGGTGAGGGCGGCAGCGAGGGATTCCGTATAAATTCCGGAGTTGAACTGGGCCAGGGACAAAAGATAGAAACCATCCGCATCGGTACGTTGCCGGGTCAGGTAATAATTCAGGTGATCCGCTGCTTTGGAATAATTTTCCAACTTTAGATAGCACTTGGCCAGATACTGGTGGATAAACCGATTTTTGGGGTCAATGGAAAGAGCCTGGTTTAACAGATTCACCGCCTCCGAATATTTTTTTTCGTGATAAAGAAGCTGGGATTTTTTCTTGAATTCTGTTATTTTTTGGCAGTCTTTGTTCAAATCCAGAATCAGAAAGGTCACATCGTCGTTTATTTTTTCCATACCGGAAAACTGGTTGAAGGCGGATATGATGGCGCCTTTTGCCTGGGTGGGGGACATGGGCATGGTTTCCCGCAGCAAATTTTTCAGTCTGTCTTCCCCAAATTCTGCCCCGTGTCCGTTCCGGGCTTCCACCAGGCCGTCTGTATACAGAAACAGCCTGTCACCAAAATTGAGCTGGTCTCGTTTTTGCCCGTAATCGGAATTTTCCAGGGCACCCACAAAAAGACCATCAGTATCCCATTCTTCAATGGATTTGTCTTTCATCCGGATAACCAGAGCTTTCCGGTGGGAGGCATTGCCATAAACCACTTCATAATTTTCATTAATGATTACCAGAAAGGCAGTCAGATAATCCTGGGTCTTTACATGGGTAATCAGGGATTTGTTCACATGGTTGAAGATTTCTTTGGGTGTCTGGTACATCCGCGTGGCTTCTGTGAAGCCAATTTTTGCCATGGTTGTGACCAGAGCAGCAGGGATACCATGTCCGGAAACATCTGCCATGAGGATGGCAATTTTTCCTCCATCCATGTAAAAAATATCATAAAAGTCCCCACCAATCTCCTCCATGGACTGGTAGTGGGCCACCATGTGCATACAGTTGTAGTGAACCGGCGTGACGGGAAGAATCCCTTTCTGGATATCGGCGGCAATGGACAGCTCATTCTTTATGATGGCTTCTTTACTGCACAGGTCTTTCAAAGCAAGGTTCAAGTCTTTGGTTCGCTCTTCCACCCGTTTTTCCAGGTTATTCCGGACGGCATTCACTTCATAGGACGCGGCAATGATTCCCTTGCTCACCGTGACCAGTTCCCTGTCCATGCTGGAAATATACAACTTACCTCTTCCGCCACGGGCCAGGTTCGTGGCCGCTTTTTCAATTTCTTCCAGGGCTTCTTCCATGGACATGAGATACAGGAACAAAATCAAATAGAGAACCAGGACGGAAAGGGAAATGAAAGCCAGCAGTGCCAAATTGATCCCACGGTTCAGGTTGATCATAAAAATAATGCCCACCATGAATATGAAAACCAGAGAACCAATGAATAAGAATTTCTTGCGGATACTCAGATAGGCCATTTCAGGAAAGGAGACACCCCGCAAAACCAGAATGCGTTTGATCCTTTTGCGCATGATGCCTGTCAGAAGCTCTGCGGAGATATAGGTAAAAAACACATAAATATAAATGGCAGCGGAAACTCCGCCCAGAAGGAGGAGGGCGTTATAGACTGTCCCCAGTAAAGATTCCTGGATGACCACGCTGGCCATAACCAGACCAGGATAAGTGATGGCCGCAATCATATTCAGCTTGGGAAGATCCTCCAGGGCATTCAGAAGCCGGGGAAGATCTTCATCGGTAGGGGATTCTTTGAGACCATTAAAATCAATGTATTTGTTGATGATGCACAGGCTTTTGCTGAAACATGGCACCTTGAGCCTCCAAAGCAGCCCAAAATGGACATAATAACCCAGAACATAGATAATGAGGGTGGCCAGGAAGAAGGTTTCCACAAATATATCAAAAGTCCCGCTTTCTTTCAATTTGAGTGTACTCGATAAAAAAACCCCGATATCCGTAGCTATCAGCAGACCCCCAATGCTGGTGGTGAACGCAACCGCAAATGTGTAATTAAAAACCCTGGTAACTCCCATGAATAAAAGAAACCAGCCATTCAGGATAAAAGTGTCAATCTTCCCCATTATAAAATCAATATTAAACGCCCGGAAAAACAACGATCCGTTTTGTTTGGAGATGTTTTCATGATAGTCATGTTCTTTGAGAATATCATCCAGATTGTCCAAGCTGTTAACGATTTCCACAAGGAGATCTTTTGATTTCATGAAAAGATCCCTGGCTTTTTCAAATTCATCGTCTTTTTTATACTGAATAATCCGGATCACATTTTCATGGAGTTTGTCATGGGCATCCTCCAGACGTCGGATTTCTTTAATGGATCCATAGTTCCGCAGGCCAATGGTCTGAAGCCACAGGCTGAGAGGACACATACCGGAATGCTTCTCTCCTGGTTTCTCTTTTTCTTCTTCCAGCCATTTCCACAGAAGCATGTCAAAGTCATTCTGGTCTTTGTGTTTTCTTGAAAAATCAGCATCAGATTCTGTAAGATACTCTTCCAGATTCTGGAACCACCTCTCATGCCTTATTTTCATGGATTCAAAATTAATTGTGCTCATAATAATTCCTTATGCCCGTTTACCAAGCATGGGTACAATTCGTCGAGTTTACTTATTTTAAGAATAGATTTGAACTTGCCCTGAAAGCGTCAATAACAAAAGGGGCATAATGCCCCTTTTGTTATCCTTTTTAATCCAAAGGATCAAACGTCATAGTAAAGAACAAACTCATAAGGATGCGGACGTTTGTTCACAATTTCTTCGATCTCATTTCTCTTATAAGCAATATAAGAAGAGATAAAATCTTCGTCAAAGACCCCGCCTTTGGTCAGGAATTCATGTTTTGCTTCCAGTGCGTCCATCACTTTGGTCAGGTTGGCCGGAACAGAAGCGATATTTGCCTTTTCTTCCGGTGAGGCCTCATAGAGGTCAAAGTCTGCCGGCTTGCCGGGATCAATCTTATTGTCTACTCCGTCCAGTCCCGCCATAATCATTGCTGCAAATGCCAGATAAGGATTGGCGGCAGGATCCGGAGTGCGGAATTCTATCCTTTTGCTTTTGGGGCTGGGGGATACCGCGATGGGGATGCGGATGGAAGCGGAGCGGTTTCTTGCGGAATATACAAGATTTACTGGTGCTTCAAATCCGGGTACAAGCCTTTTATAGCTGTTGGTGGTGGGATTGGTGAAAGCCAGAATGGACGGACCATTTTTCAGAATTCCTCCCATGTAGTTCATGGCCATATCAGAAAGACCGGCATATTTATCGCCTGCAAAAAGATTCTGTCCGTTTTTCCACAGGGATTGGTGGGTATGCATACCGCTACCGTTATCATTAAACAAAGGTTTGGGCATGAAAGTAGCGGAAAATCCTGCCTGCTTTGCTGTGTTTTTTACCACATATTTATACAGCATCAGCTTATCTGCCATCTTGAGCACTTCATCCACTACCAGGTTGATCTCCTGCTGTCCTGCACTGGCCACTTCGTGATGGTGCTTTTCTGTCTCAATTCCCATCTTTTCCATTAAGTGGAGCATTTCTCCTCTTAAATCCTGGAACATATCGTTGGGGGGGAGGGGAAAATACCCGCCCTTAATGCGGTTTTTGTAGCCAAGGTTGGGACCTTCATCAGTTCCCATATTCCACGCAGCGTCAATACTGTCGATGAAATAGTATCCGTTATTCATGGTCTGGTCAAAGCGGACGTCAGAGAAAATAAAAAATTCCGCTTCCGGTCCAAACCATGCAGTGTCTGCGACACCCTTGTCTTTCATGTATTTAATGGCTTTTTTCAGAATATTTCTGGGATCACGATTGTACGCCTCATCGCTTTTGGGTTCATAAATATCCCCAATGATGGCCAGCGTCTTGTGCTGAAAGAAGGGATCAATGTACGCAGTGTGGTTATCCAGACGCACAAACATATCGGATTCGTTGATGGCTTTCCATCCACGGATGGAAGAACCGTCAATCCCAATGCCGATGCTGAATGCTTCTTCATCAATCGCGTGCAGGGGCATGCTGAAGTGGTGCATCATACCCAGAATATCCGTAAAGCGGACGTCAATAAATTCCACCGCTTCTTTCTTTGCCCAGTCTAATAATTCTTTTGGTGTTTGTTTATCCATAATGGTCTCCATTGATAAAATCTTGCTTCTATACTGCAACTTTCGTGCCAAAAATTACCTGCCACCAAATGATTTTTTCATAGGCGGCATGGTTATTATTTACACAGTTTGATTATTTATTATAATTAATGAGGGGGGAAAAGGCCTCCAGGGTAAGACTGGCCCCGCCCACTAACGCACCATCAATCTGCTCTTTCTTCATTAATTCCTTAATATTTTTTGCGTTCACTGATCCACCGTAAAGAATCCTCATTTTCTGTGCCTCATCCTCGTTGTAAATTCTGGCGATGGTTTTGCGTATGATCTCATGAACATGTGCTGCATCCTCCGGTGTGGCGGTTTTACCCGTGCCAATGGCCCAAACCGGTTCATACGCGATGTACAGGTCATTCAATTGCTCCGGATGGACTCCCAGAAAAGCACTTTCCAATTGATCCACCACAATGGCTTCGGTGACCTCAGCTTCCCTGTCCTTGAGGGTTTCCCCCACGCACAGCATGACTTTCAAATCGGTAGCGAGAGCATTTTTTACTTTTCTGTTGATGGTCTCATAATCTTCCCGAAAATACTGCCTTCTTTCCGAGTGACCCACCAGAACATGGGAAACTCCCGCCTCTTTCAGCTGGAAAGCAGAGGTTTCTCCTGTAAACGCTCCCGAATTTTCAAAATACACATTTTGGCCACCCAACTGAACGCAGGTTTTATCAAAAACTTTCACCAGATCCGGAATATGCAGGCAGGAAGCAAAAACAATAATTTCTTTATCACCGTTGTTTTCACATTCCTTATTAAATTTTTCTGCCAATTCCTTTGCCTGCGATATGGTCAGGTTCATTTTCCAGTTTGCGGATATGACTGCTTTTCGCATTCTCAATATCTCTCCAAAAAAATTATTCGGGCAGCTGGGATATCAGATTATCCGAAAGCTGGGATGCCCGCTGGTTTACATCCCGCAGGAAAATATAAAAACCGGTGATTGCCTTGTTCTGGTATTCCCGGATTCCTGTTATCTGCTCTTTTATGGGCTCAATGGACTCCAGAAAGCCCAAGGGCGCCTCCGCGATAGCTTTATGCATCTGTTCTGCCGAGGAAAGTCCCAGATTCAGGGTATCCTCAAATCCCCGTTTCAGTTCCATCACATCTCTTTTATTTAACATTTTAGACTCCTTTTTTTATTACTTCCGTCAATTCGTGAATACTGGTGGTGGCTGTTCCCAGTTTACCCACCACCACCCCGCCGGCAATATTGGATAACCTGGCCGCTTCCAGAGAAGTGGCCCCCGCCATCCGGGATGCCGTAAAAACAGAAATTACCGTATCTCCGGCTCCGGAAACATCGTATACCTCTCTGGCCACTGTGGGGATCAAATGGACTTTGTTTTCGCTGAATAAGGCCATACCTTTATGCGAGCGTGTCAATAATAATTCTTTTAATTTCAATGTGGCCAGGATTTTTTCCCCAATGCGGATGGCCTCCGGATCTCCCTCCGGAAATGCCTCCTTGATCCCTTCGCTGGCTTCTTTCTCGTTGGGCGTCATAATATCCGACCCGGCATAAAGGGAAAAATGCCGAACTTGGGGGTCCACAGCGATGTACTTCCCCGCACCCGCGATAATTTCAATCACACGGGGAATGGTGGATGCGTTCAAAACCCCCTTGTCATAATCCGAGAGTACCACGGCGTCGTATCCGGGAATAATATCCCGCAGAGTTGCCAGCATCGATTGTTCTATATCCGGGGGTATGGGGAGAGTTTTCTCCCTGTCCAGACGGATCAACTGCTGGTTCTGGGCCAGAATGCGGGTTTTCATAATGGTGGGGCGGTCGTCTGCGAAAAAAAGGTGATTATCCAGGGATTGAAAATTCCTGAGCTTCTGTTCCAGTTTTCTGCCATTTTCATCTTTTCCCACAACACCCAGAATGGACGCCTGGACGCCCAGTGCAACCAGGTTATTCAGAACATTGGTGGCTCCCCCGGGAACCCGATTTTCTTTCTTTGCCAGCACCACAGGAACCGGTGCTTCCGGAGAGATCCGGGTCACCTCTCCCCAGATATATTCATCGCACATGATATCCCCAATGACCAGAATTTTAACCCCGGCAAAACGGGAGAATATTTTTTGGGCAGTTTCCGGATTCATCTTCCCATATTATGAATTTTACCTTTTGCCGGCAAGCATTATACGGATTTTCATTGATTTTTAGTGGCGGGAGGATCCCGATGACACCTCGGGGGCATAACTCTGCATACACCGGCATAAAAAAAGAGTTGATTTTTTAACGGCCAAATCGACCATTTTTCAGATTTTATCTGATTATTAAGGATTATTTATGAAATGGGAATTCACACCGGAGTTAATCTCCGTCATCCGGGAAGGGATGTCTTTAAAGCAAATCTTCGCGGATATCCAGGCCGGGCTGATTGTGGGAATCGTGGCACTTCCCATATCGGTGGCCTTTGCCATCGCCTCCGGGGTCAAGCCGGAGCAGGGTCTTTATACCGCCATCATTGCCGGTTTTATCATATCTCTATTGAGCGGTAGCCGGGTACAGATTGGGGGACCCACCGGGGCATTCATTGTTCTGGTATCCTCTGTGGTGACCCAGTTTGGGGTATCCGGGTTAACGGTGATTACGGTTATGGCGGGGATTCTTCTCCTTATCATGGGCTTTACCCGGATGGGTTCCATCATCAAATACATTCCCTATCCCGTGACCATTGGATTTACCACCGGCATCGGATTTATCATTTTTATGACGCAGATCAAAGATTTTCTGGGGATAAAGGGAGCAGCGGTTCCTGTTAAATTTGTGGAGCAGATTTTGTATTATTCCGGGAATCTTTCCGGAATCAACTACTGGTCACTGGGGATTGCACTGGGGTCCATTCTCATTATCCAATACTGGCCACGGATCACCAAGAAAATACCGGGTTCCCTCATCGCCATTCTGGCGGCCACCATAGCTGCACAGATGTTGGATTTACCGGTGGAAACCATCGGCAGCCGGTTTGGGGAAATCTCCAACAGTTTCCAGGCCCCCCGGATGCCGGAATTTTCCTGGAGCATGATGGCCCAGATGTTTCCTTCCGCTCTGGCCATTGCTCTTCTGGCCGGGATTGAATCCCTTCTTTCTGCCGTCGTGGCCGATGGGATGACCGGTGAGCGGCATAATTCCAATATGGAGCTGGTGGCCCAGGGGGTAGCCAATGTTATTGCTCCCTTTTTTGGAGGCATTCCTGCCACGGGGGCCATTGCTCGCACCGCCACGAATATTAAAAACGGAGGACGGACCCCCATTTCCGGAATAGTACATGCGATGGTTCTTCTGGCCATTTTGTTCCTTTTTGGCAAGCTTGCGGCATTGATTCCCATGGCTTCCCTGGCCGGGGTTCTGATGATTGTTGCCTATAATATGGCAGAACTCCGAATTTTTAAAAAGATCATGAAAGCCCCCAAAAGCGATATTTTTGTATTGCTCACGGTTTTCCTGCTGACGGTTTTCTTTGATCTGGTTCTGGCCATTGAGGTGGGAGTGGTTCTGGCCTCCCTGCTGTTTATGCGTCGCATGTCCGGGGCATTGCAGATTTCCAATATCAGTCAGTCTCTGGATGGAATGGGGGAATCCGGTGGTTCCAGCCAGGATGACACCAAATACCAGGATGTTCCGGAAGGGACAGAAGTGTTTGAAATATATGGTCCCTTTTTCTTTGGTGCGGCCGATGTGTTTAAAAGTGCTCTGACCACGGTGGCGGGTTCTCCCCGGGTGCTGGTGCTGCGGATGCGGCACGTCCCCTTTGTGGATGCAACCGCACTCAAAGCATTGGAGGATGTTCTGGAAAAGAGCCGGAGAGAAGACATTGGTCTGGTCCTTTCCGGGGTCCAACCGGCTGTAATGGCAGCCCTGGAAAAAACCGGCTTCCTGAAAAATATTGGAGAAAACAACGTCCATACCCATATTGCGGGGGCACTGAAGCGGGCAGGGGAGATCATTGCCATAAATAATTAATGCTGTAATAAAGAAATAATTGATCAAACGGATAAAATTGTGTATATTGACTCCGTGCAAAGTATGGAAGAACAAACCCGCCACGGAAAGGTACTGATTACTGGTGCAACAGATGGGATTGGCTTTGCAGCCGCACAGGGCATGGCCTCCCAGGGGTATTCCGTAATTCTCCATGGCAGAAATGAGGAAAAAGTCTCCAACGCCATCCACAAACTGGCTTCCAGGGATGCATCGTATTCCCTTTATGGTGTCCATGCTGACCTTTCCCGTCCAGAAGAGGTGGAAGCCATGGCAGAGGAAATCCTCCGGAACCACCCGGATCTGTCTATCCTGATCAACAATGCCGGAGTTTTTATGAACGCATACCAAGAGGACGGACGGGGGCTGGAGATGACGTTTTCTGTGAACCATCTGGCCTATTTTCACCTGACCCTGTGGCTCCTTCCGCTCCTGAGAAAAAATGCCCCGGCAAGGATTATCAATGTTTCCTCTATGGCTCATGGGAACACCATTCATTTTGATGATCTCAACCTGAAAAAAAGGTTTTCCGGTTATGAGGCATATTCCCAGTCCAAGCTTGCCAATATTCTTTTTACCTATTCTCTGGCGGAAAAATTAATGGAAGAAAAAATAGCGGTTAACTGCCTGCACCCTGGGGTCATCAACACAAAACTGCTGCGGGCCGGTTGGGGTGGAATGGGAAGCTCTCTGGAAAAAGGAGCCGCTACCATTCTGTATCTGGCTATGTATGATGAAGGTATACACCAGACCGGAAAATACTATTCCAATAAGAAAGCCACCCAGACTTCCGGAGAATCCTACAATAAAGCAACGGCACAAAAACTTTGGGAAATCAGTGAGAATCTTACCGGAATAAAATTTCCTGGTTAAACCCCATTCCAATGGAAAAAGGATTGCCTTGATGATCATCCCCGGAATTATGAATCATGGAAACGCAGGGGGACATTGTTAATGGGAAAAATTGACGAAGTATTCCTGCGTCGGTATCCCAATGCCTCCCACATGGAGAGGCTCAAGATAACGGCAACTGTCTACATTGGTATGGCCTGTACATTGGTCCTGTCTTACTTTTTATTCCACTTCATTTTTCATAAAACATTCCAGCCCATTGTTTTTTATATTATCCCTGCCGGGATATTCCTGGGGGTACTCTTTTTGTGGCTGGTATACATGGGCAAAAAAGAGGTGGGGGCTTTTTTGTATTTGATTTCCATTTCCATTATGGTATGGTTTACAATGTTCTTCAACATGGAAAATGTCCCGATGTTAAACACTCTGGACACCTTATTTTATATTTTTACCCTCATTATTGTAGCCCCCATTATTCTAGATAGCCGTGGGATTATTTTTCATTATCTGTTCAATTTCATTGTCTATACTCTTTTTATTTTTTTATCCCCTGTATGGGAAATAGTACCGGATGATCAGCGTATACCTTACCTGCGGGATGCCAATATTTCTCTCCTTATTGTCATGATCATATCCCTGGCCCTGGATTATATTTACCGGAAGTCGCACATCAGCCTCATGGAAGCGAATCGTTCATTACTACAGGAAAATGAAGATAAGGAAAAAATCAATAACCAGCTTTTTCTGAAAACCCAGGATCTGGAATTTATCCAGAAGGAACGCTCCCTCACCCAGGAAAGCCTCAGGGAGTTGAACCAGGCATTGGAAGCGTCCCGGAACCGGTATTATGGATTGATATCCCAGGCCAATGATGGTTTTCTTCTGTTGCATAATAATGATATTGTGGAATTCAATGAAAAAACATTGTCCCTTTTTGAAATAGATTCAGAATCGCTAAAATACAGCTCCGTTTATGCCCTTCTGCCACCGGATGATGGAGAAAAAAATTTCCGGGAGAGATTAATGGATGCGGCGGCAAAAGCGGAATCCGGAGTCCCCCAGCGTCTGGAAATTTTATTTCTCAAGGGCAATAGACAAGATGTCCTCCAGTGCGAAATCAGTATCGCCCGTTTTCAGGAAGTGGATGATGGTGAAAAAAATTATCTCTCCATTTTTATCCGGGATATTGCCGGAGATAAAAAAAACAGGGAGTTCATGGAGCTGGCCTCCCGGATTTTTGAAACCTCCACAGAAGGATTTATTGTCACCAATGAAAAGAATATTATCACAATGGTGAACTCCGCTTTTACGGAAATCACCGGATACACAAAAGAAGAAGCCATTGGAAAAAATCCGGCTCTGCTGCGTTCCGGACGGCATGATGAAAAATTTTACAGGAATATGTGGGAATCCCTCACCGGAAGCGGGGAATGGAAAGGAGAAATCTGGAATAGAAATAAATACGGCATAGAATACGCGGAATATCTGCGTATATCCGCCATCAAAGACCAGAGCGGTAGAATACGGCAGTATATCGCGATTTTCAATGATTTAACGGATCTGAAATCCAGGCAATTCCAGTTGGATTATATGGAAAATTTTGATATTCTGACCGGACTTGCGAAAAGGGATTCCATGCTTCATGAAATAGCGGAGGCCATTGAGAATTCTCAATCCGCTTTCGGACTGATGGTGATTGGTATTGATAATATGTCCAAAATCAACAACAAATATGGCTATAAAGCCGGGGATGAAGTGCTCAAAAAATTTGCGGAAAGAATTCGGGGGATGCAGGATTCCAACCTCTTTGGTGCCCGGATTGAGAGTGATGAATTTGCCATCTTGGTGAAAAATTTGAAGAATAAAGAAGATATTACGGTGTCCGTTTTTGCCATAAAAAAAATATTGAAAACTCCCCTCATTATCCATGGAAAAGCAATGGAAATCAGTGCCGGAATCGGAATCGCATTCGCGGAGGAAAAGGAAACCCCCTTCACCCTTCTGGATAAAGCATATCTGGCACTGCAATCGGCCAAGAAAAAAGGAGCCAATTCCCACCAGCTCTATACCCCGTATCTGGACGAACTCACTCAGGTACGTCTGAATATTGAAAATGACCTCAAAAAGGCAGTGGATAACGCGGAATTTATCATGGTGTACCAACCCAAATACAGTATGATTGATCAGAAAATTGTGGGCTTTGAATCCCTGATCCGATGGGAGAAAGACGGAAAGATGATTTCCCCCATCAGCTTCATTTCCATTGCGGAAGAAAACGGAACCATTGGGGATATTGGGCGGATTGCTCTGGAATCCACCGCTTCTTTCACATCCATTCTGCTCCACGCCGGAATAACGGATTTTTCCATTGCTATCAATGTATCTCCCTTGCAGTTGAAACTGGGAAATTTTGCCGATGACGTGGAACGAATTTTGAAAAAATATTCCGTCCCGCCGGAAAATATACAGATTGAAATCACAGAATCCGCCTTGCTTTATGAAGAATCTGCCATCAATCCTCTGCTCCAGATCCGGAAGATGGGGGTGAAAATTGCCTTGGATGATTTTGGTACCGGGTATTCCTCCCTGTCCTATCTGCGACGTCTGCCAGTGGACATTCTGAAGATTGATAAATCCTTTGTGGATGATATCCCCGGAGACCAGAGTGCGGTTTCCACTATCCGGACCATTCTGGATCTGGCCAATAATTACCATCTGGATGTGGTCACGGAAGGGGTGGAGACACTGGAACAGAAGGAATTTCTGGAAAATCTGGGATGCGATGTAATCCAGGGATACTTTATCTCCAAGCCTGTCCTTCCGGACGATGCCATGGCGATGATGCAGAAAAACCCATAAACAATGCTTCGTTTTTTCCTTTACGCCGGATAAACCATAGCACAGTTTCCCGATAAGGAATATTTATGCCATTTAAAATAGAAACCGAAGATAGAAAATTTGGAAAAATAGCCACGGTGACCATGGAAGGGATTGCCCCGAATAATACCCTGAACCGGGAGATGCTGATGGAATTTTTTTCCCTGATGAAAGATACTGCAGGAAAAGCCGATGGTATCATTGTCACATCGGCCAATGAAAAATTTTTCAGTAATGGGCTGGACGGGGCCACCCTGCTGGGTCTGGGCAGGGAGGAAAGAAAGACCACCGTGGAGGAGATGATCCGGATTTACGGGAAACTTTTTTCCATTGACAAACCCTGGATTGCGGAGATTGCCGGACATGCCATGGCGGGCGGGGCAGTGATTGCCACCGCGGCGGATAACCGTTTTATGCTGGCAGGTTCCGGCCGGATTGGTTTTTCTGAAATGATGGTGGGCATGCCGCTTCCGGCGGCTTATGTGATGGGATTTAAAAATCTGGTACAGCCCAAATATGTAAGAGATATTTTATACGGTGCGGCGTATAAGCCGGAGGAGGCTCTGGAGATTGGTCTGATTGATGAGATTGCTCCGGATGCAGAATCTCTGCGTAAAATGAGTCTGAAGAAACTGGACTTTCTGCTGCGGCTGAACAGAAAAGCATTTCTGATGACGCGAAGCCTGTACCGGAACGCCATTATTGCGGATATTGCACGGGTGGAGGACGCGGATGCTGAAGCGGGTGGCAGTGCGGCCATGTCCGATGAGTTTACCGCTATTCTGGAGAATATTGCAAAAAGAAACTAAACGGGAGATTATGGAAAAACCACACTTTTATCGTTATCATGGCCTGGGGAATGATTATCTGGTGATCCATCCGGAGTGGATTCCTTTTGCGATGACCCCGGAGCGGGCACGGTTGATCTGTGACCGGAATTTTGGGGTGGGCAGCGATGGGATTCTGCTGGGGCCGTATTTCCATAAGGGAAAAGGGGATATCCATTTAAAAATCATCAACCCGGATGGTTCGGAGGCGGAGAAAAGCGGCAATGGAGTGCGGATATTTTCCCGCTTTCTGCATGAAGAAAAAATTGTGCAGAACCCGGAATTTTCCTTTTTCACTCCGGGCGGGCGGGTGAGTGCTTCCATTGAGGAGACGGATCATTACCGCATACGGGTGAATATGGGAAAATACGAAATCCATCCTCCGGATATTCCGGTGAATCCCCGCCTTTTTTCCCTCCCGGAGGACGCTATCATAAATGAGGAAATAAATCTGGATGGGGAGAAATTCTCCATTGCCGTTGTTTCCATGGGGAATCCGCACTGTGTGGTATTTACTCCGCAGGCCAGCGAAGACTTTGCCAGGAAGTGGGGACCTGTCATAGAAAACCATCCCGCATTTCCCAACCGCACGAATGTTCAGTTTGTTAAATCCGATAAAACAGAACGTGGCCGTCTGGAAATTTTTATCTGGGAGAGGGGTGCAGGATACACGCTGGCCTCCGGGAGTAGCAGTTGTGCGGCCAGTGTGGCCTCCTTTCTGCGGGGTCTGGTGAATCCCAGGGTAAATGTGGTCATGCCGGGCGGGATGCTGGAGATCCAGATCGATGAAAATTCCCGTGAGGTATGGATGACCGGACCGGTGGCATCCATCGGCTATGGATTTTTCAGCACAGAAATGCTGGGGAGATTATCCGGATTATGAATGGATATGGCCTTTTCTATCTCTTAGCTGCAATAGCGTTTCTTTATATTTCCTTTTATTCACTGGCTTACCAGGGAAGATCCAAAACCTACCGATTATATGCCGCATTAAATATTTTCATGGCACTCTGGTCTGTTGTGGACATCCATAAAACTCTGGCTCCTTCGCCGGAATTTTTTCTGCGGGTAAAACATCTGGATTTTTTTTATTTTCCCGCTGTTTTCATCTTTTACCATTTTTCTCTGGCACTGGCAAAAAAATCCTTTGTGGACAATATGTCTTTCCGGATTCCGTATTACGGCATCAGTGTTTTTGGAGCGGCGGTGGTTTTCTTTTTTCTGCAGCCGGAAAAAGCGGTGTATCTGGATGGAAACTATTTTCCCATCTGGAATCCCGCCCAGCTGAATTTCTACCGGATGATGCTTTTAGCTCCCTCCGTTCTGGCCTTAATGGGAGTATGGAACATCTGGAGAGCTCTGGTATTGCATACGTTCCGGAAAAAAATATGGATGCAGATGGTCTTGGTTCTGGTTTTTATCTTTCCGGTGGTATTGGGCATTATCACCCATTATGGTCTGGATATTATTGCGGATATCAACATCACCTTTTCCATGACCGCGAATTTTGCCATCCCCAATCTGGTATTCGCATTTATTCTGGGGGCAAACAAAAATAAGGCTTTTACCACAGAAGGAATGCTGAAGGGAATCCTCCAGAGAACCCAGGATATTTTTATCATCACGGACCCAGACAAGAAAATTCTCTTTGTAAATTCCCAGTTTAAAAGAAGAACCGGCCTTTCTGAACTGGATGTCCGGGATATGAGTATTGAGAATTTTCTGAGCCGGTATACATACGGTTGCCTGACCACGAACCAGTCTGAAGATGATGTCCTGGAAATGGAATGCACCATGGATCTTCCGGGAAGCGGGAAAATTCATGTGCAGATTCGCTATTCCGTCGCAACCGGCACCGATGGAAGTACCATTGGTTATATTTATTGCATCAAAGATATCCATGGCCACAAGCAGATGGGCACCATGGTAAAGAAATTATCCGTTGCGGTGGAGCAGAGCGAGAACACCGTTGTGATCACGGATGCACAAGGGAATATTGAATATGCAAATCCTGCGTTTGAGAGAATTACCGGATATAAAATTGCGGATGTTACGGGAAAAAATCCCCGTTTTCTCCGGAGTGGAAAGCATGATCCGGAATTTTACCGGAATTTGTGGGAAACCATCGCTTCCGGAAAAATCTGGAACGGGGATTTCCTCAACCGTAAAAAGAATGGGACTCTGTATTGGGATAGATCCACCATCACCCCGGTCCTGGATGAAACCGGTTCCATTGTGAACTATATTACCATTAAAGAAGATATCACCAAGGCAAAATATCTCCAAGAATTCCAGAATGATATGGAAAAAATGATGCGACATGACATAAAATCCCCTCTGAACGGAATCATCAATTTTCCGGATATTGCCATGCAGGACCCGGGAATTTCGGAAGACACACGGGAAATCCTGGGGCTCATCAAAGAAGCCGGAAAGCAGATTTTGAATCAGGTGGATTTGTACATGAACATGGCAAAAATAGAGGAAAAACGTTTTGTGTATGACCCGTCTCCCCAGGACATCCTGCGTGTCCTGCGGGTTGTCATGGGGGATCTTTCCTCCCTGGCCAGGCAAAGGAAACTGGGGGTGGAACTGGTATTCAATGATCATCCTGTCACTGGTGAAGATAAATGTATTGTCCCCATTGATAAAACCATTTTTTATTCTATGACCGCCAATCTGATTAAAAATGCCATTGAGGCCTCCAACCCTGGACAAAAGGTGAGCATCTTTGTGGAGTGCATGGAAACGGGATATGCCATTTTTAAAGTTCACAATGAAACTGTTATCCCGCCGGAAATACGGAAACAGTTTTTTGAAAAATATTCCACCATGGACAAAAAGACCGGAACCGGCCTGGGGACATACAGTGCCCGCCTGATGGCAGAGGCCATGAATGGAAAAATTTCTTTCACAAGCGCGGAAGGAGAAGGCACCACCCTTATGGTTCAGTTTCCCATTAACATGGATTAATGTTGCCGGTTCAATAATAAAATAAAGCATTGTCCATGAAAAAAGTCTCCGTCCATCTGAATTCCTTCTATCCGCATCTGGGGGATCCGGAAAAAAACCTTTCCCGGATTGCACTGATCATGGAAAAAGACGCGGATGAAAAAAAATCCGGTGTGATTGTCTTTCCGGAGCTGGCCACTTCCGGTTATCTGCTGGAAAACCTGCGACGGGATGCCGCTCTTTCTCAGGATTTTGGGAATATTCCCGCTCTGGAAAAAATCCGGAAACTCTCCAGCGGTCGCGAGGTAATTCTGGGGGCACTTCTGGAGGAGGATGGTTTTTTTTATAACGCCGCCCTGGTATACAAGAATGCGGAATTAATCCATATCCATAAAAAAATATACCTCCCCACATACGGTATGTTCGATGAATCCCGCTACTGGAGCCGGGGATCCTCTCTTCAGACATATCCATCGGTCATGGGAAATGTGGGAATCCTGATCTGCGAAGACGCCTGGCATCCATATCTGGCCCATGAGCTGGCACGGAAAAAAGCATCCGTCGTTTTTATTTTGTCTGCTTCCCCGGCCAGAGGATTTGGGGAAAAAACCTATACCTCCAATGAAATGTGGATGGCACGCGTCCGGGTTTATGCCCAGAGTTTTGGCTCCGCCTGGTTTTATATCAACCGCTCCGGTGTGGAAGATGGGGTGTATTTCAAAGGCCAGGGAGTGTATGCTCATCCCTCCGGGTATGAAAATATTTTTCTGGAAAAAAATGAATCCGCATTTTTTCCATTTGATCCGGAAACGCTCCGGGCCGGGATTTCCCTTGGTGGACCATTCATCGAGGATGATTTTCTCCCGCAGCCTATATATAAGGAAGGCGAAAGATGAAAACACAAATGGATAACCGGGCGTATGGAGATCTTCCTCCGTTTCATCCGGAGCTGGCACGGGAAATGCTGGTCCATGGTCTCCGGGAAGAAATCCGGAAAACCCAAATCCACCGGACAGTGATTGGCGTGAGCGGAGGGATTGATTCCGCTCTGGCGGTTCTTCTGGCCGTGGAAGCCCTGGGATCGGAGAATGTTTTTGGCATAAAAATGCCGTATAAAGAAAGCTCCCCTTCTTCCCTGGCCCATGCGGATCTGATTTGCCATCAGGCAAAAATCCACTGCGAAACCCTGGATATATCCTCCATGGCGGATGCGTGCATTTCCCAGACCGGGGCAGAGAGTTCTCTGCGGCGGGGAAATATTTTTGCCCGGATGCGTATGATTGTCCTGTATGATAAATCCGCAGAATATTCCGCCCTGGTGACAGGCACCAGCAATAAAACGGAAATGCTCTTGGGATATTCCACTCTCTGGGGGGACATGGCCCACGCCGTGAATCCATTGGGGGATCTCTACAAAAGCCAGGTACGGGAATTATCCCGGTATCTGGGGATGCCCCCGGAGATTATGGACAAAGCCCCCAGTGCGGATTTATGGGAAGGCCAGAGCGATGAAGAAGAACTTCAGCTCACCTATGATCTGGCAGACCGGGTATTATACCACTGGCTGGATCTGCATTTAAGCAGGGAAAAAGTCCTGGATATCTTCACCCAGGATGCGGCTTCTCCGGACGCCATCCGGGAGAGCATCCAGAGGATTTTTTACCGGGTAAAGGGCAGCCAGTTTAAAAGAAATCCGCCCGTGATTCTGAAAGCTTCCTCCATGACCATCGGAAGAGAATTCCGGAACCCACGGGATTGGGGGTTTTAATTGTGGGGAGCCACTCCTTTGGGCAAAGGGAATGCACCATCAAATCCAGAATATGGGAAAAAGGTAAAAAAAAATGGACAATGAATTCCACATCAATATAGTATCCACCAACATCGGGGAATTATGAAAAAATCTTGCACGATAATCAATACCGCAGCTCTCCTGCTTTTCCTGGGCGTTTCCTTTTCGGTGGCGGGAGCTTACACACCGGATCTTACCACCAAGGTGGATGGGTACTCTGTCCCATATCTCACACATGACTATGTCATGAACACATCGTATGGTGTGCGGAGCTTTGGGATGGGGGAAGCCCAGACCGCCCGTCCGGATGACCTCTCCGCCATGTATTATAACCCGGCCGGGCTTTCGATGATGGGTTACTGGGAATATGGATTGAGCTATAAAGAGCTTCCCAACGACACGCATGGAACCACCGGTGCGGTCTCCATTCCGTTATCGTATGGAACCCTGGGAATTCTGGGGGTTTATCACTACGTGCGGGATAATTACCATGTCCGCTATGGGGAAAATACCCATCCAGATGCAAACAAGCAGGCCGGCTATGTGGGCATATCCTATGGTGCTCCCATATATAAAGACCAGCTGCATGGCGGGATTAATATAAAATACGCAGCCAGCGATTTGCGGCCAGTGGACAAAACGGCAGATGCCACCAACCGTGGATATGAGCCCTTCGCACAGGCGATATACTTTGACCTGGGATTTATTTATACCTATGATCTTTCTCTTCTGGCCGGATTCTTCTTTTATTTCCCCAACGTGGCCACGGGGATTTCCGCCCGGAATCTTCACTTTGAAACCGGCCTTCCTGATGAGGGTGCCTATGGCGATGAGGAATTTAACCTGGGTGTCAGTTTTTATTATGACTATCGTTTCATGGGAAATGTGGATATTGTGAGCCAGAAAAACCGGGAAACGGTAGTGAAATATGGAGTGGAATTCTGGCCCATTCGCTTCCTGGCTATCCGGGGCGGTTTCCAGACGCTTTTTTATCACGTGGATGACTACCGTGGATTCTATTGGGGAGTGGGCATAGGAGAAAGCGTGGGATCCTCCAAGTTTGCCCTGGAGTATTCCGGTTCTCGGGTGGAATATCCGGCGGGCAATTCCAATCCGGAATTCTACCATCGGTTTGCTTTTGTCCAGAGTTTTGAAAAAATTTATCGTTATAAAACCAAAAGCGGAAAAGAAAAGGTGATCCCCATTGCCCAGGCAGACCGCTATAATACCCCGCTCCAGTTTGCCCGGTTCATTGATCCGGAAGATTTAATTGATGATATTATTGATGACACCTCCGATGACGATGGCAAGGCTCAACCGCTTCCTCCGGATGAGGGGACTTCTCCCAATGAAGAAAAACCCAAACCCGGACCGGATGACAAAAAGCCGGCTCCTCCGGTGATCCGTCCCAAAACCATTGCCCTGTATCCTTTCCAGGTGGAATTTTCCGCCTCCGAGCCCCGTCCCATCACTCTTCCGGAAGAAATCCGGCAGTCCATGCTGGGGGCCACCACGCAGGATAAATATCTGAAAACCATGCGGGACGGAAGATATAAACTCACCCCCAAAAGGGAACAGAACGAGAGCTATGTGAAATATCTCAACCGGTTGTGTCTCTTCCATCGCCTGGATGCCATCACCTTTGTTTCCATGGTGATGGATGATCAGAAAAACGAAGTTTACCTGAATATCCTGGTATACAGAAAAGGGGATAAGTCCATCACTTCCCAGTATGTGAAAAAATCGTCCATGGATGAGGCAGAAATGACCCGTTTCAAAGCCGATGTGTCCGAAAATTATTATCGGGTCATTGAGGGAATGCTGGAACTCCGGGAACAGGAAAAGCAGGATGCCGAATTGCAGAAAAAATTTGCTAAATCTCAGGGAAGCAATGCAAATAAAAAAGTAGAAACAGAAACGGAGAGAAAAAAATGAATAAAGGTTCGTTTTTCCAAATGCGGTTTTTCCGCAGATTTTTCCTGGCGGGGGTTCTGGCCCTGCCGATGGTTGCACCTTCCGCTTTTGAGCTTTCCGGCACCAAGTTTGAATACATGAACGTGGCAAACACCAATTTCTACGGATTTGGGCTTTTTACCACGGATAAGCGGTTTGATGCAGAGATGGAATTTTTTGCCTCCACCCGGGCGTTCCAGAATGATGCCGGGTATTATTTTCATGAGTATGATTATAAACTCTGGTTCATTGCCTTTTCCGGATATCTCCATTTCATCCGCACGGACAATATGAGTTTTTATGCAGGGGTGGGGATCATGCCCTTTATTCCCCGGCGGTATGCGTACCATTTTACCATTGGTACGGATTTTTTCTTCACAGAGGAGTTCCGGGTTTTTTATAATTACCGGATCATGGAAAATAATGCGGCAGATTTTGCCTATCCCCGGGGGGCAAGTTATTCCTTTGGGTTTAAATACACCATAAACTGGTTTAACGGGTGATACTATGCGTTATATCAAACAAGTCATTTTAATCCTGCTTCTTGTTTTTCTAATGGCTCAGTGCCAGAGCAACAAAAACGTTGTGAAGCAGCCGGTAATGGGGGAGCCCACAGAATTCCACCGGGAGCCGGCCAAATTCATCCCCATAGTGTATGGGAATTATTCCAACCGGGGGCTGGATGATCCCGATGATGTGGCTTTTGTGGACCATCTGGGAATGGGCTTTGGTACCCTGATCAATGTGTCCATGGGGCAGCAGTGGACGGGCCATAAATTTCTGTACTATTATCTGGACATGGAAACAGATACGGAATACTACGGATATCCGAATCCGGGGGATAAAAACTACGCAATGGCGTTCAATCCGGGGATTTATATGCGGTCCCATCTGCCTTTCTGGCTGAAAGTCCGCTACGGAACGGGACTGCATCTGCGGTTTTATAACACTGATTATGACCGCTGGGGTATTTATGGCGAATTTGGTCTGGAGTTGTATAACATAACCTACAGCGTGGTGTTCACCGGCTATCCCGGTCAGGGCGATGTGGATACCCGCTACCGGCTGGGCTATATTTTTGCCCCCATTAATTTCTGAGGGTCGGATAAGGATACGATATGATACTAAGAAAAGAGATTGCGGGTTTTGCCATGCTGGTCTTCCTCTCTGCACAGGGGGTGTTTGCCGGCCAGTATACCAACCAGTTTCATCTGAGGGTAAAAGCCCAGGGAGAAAGTATGAAGGATGATCCGGTGGAATCTTTCAATTCCGCCATTGAGTATGCCACCCAGGACGCTATCAGTCTGGGGCAGGGAACCCTTCGTGGCCGTGCCAGCTCCCAGGATGCGGTTCTGGATGAAGTGTGGATTCAGAAAGAATCCCATCTTCAGGTGGTGGACCTACAGGTTTTGAACCATCGCTTCTGGAGGTTGAACTCTCCGGGATTTGACAAAGAATTGATTACGGATGTGGAAATTGATGTAACGCTGGAATATCTGGATGTCCCCATGTTTATGAATGACTACCAAAAAACCGTTAAGGGTGCCATGTACCGCTCCATGGCCGTTCCTGGATGGGGCCAGTTTTACAACCGGCAACACACCACCGGGGTTCTCTACTCCATAGCATTCTGGACATTTTATGTTTTCTTTATTGGGGAGTCCCAGCGGGCTCACGGGGATTCTGCCGCAATCAACGAAGCGGCTCTGAATTTTCAGCTTCCTGCAATTATTTTCTGGTCACTGAACGTTTCTGATGCGGTAACCGCCCGGAACATGGGAAAAAAAGGACTGGAGAGCCTGCGGCAGGCATACCGGTTGGATGATTTCCAACCCAAATATGCCCAGATGACAGAGAGGGGATTCAAACTGGACTTGATTCTGTTTGAAGTGCCCTTATACCGCCTATGGAAAAAGTAAGGAGAAGATTGAAATGAACCGCAGAATAAAAAATACCATAATCATTTTTGCAGGGATCGCGTTTTTCCTGCTTTCCGTCCCTGTTTTTTCCCAGGAAGTTGCTTTGGATGAGGAATTCTATTCCACCAAAAAGAAAATCCGGGTGACAGACGGGATTGGGCGGGGTTATTCCAAAGAAATTGCCCTCCAGAATGCCATCATTGACGCCCGGAAAAAAGCTCTGGTACGGGTAACCTCCACATTCCGCCATGTGCTCTCCGAGAGTAAGGATGGGGAATTTGTGGATTCCAGTGTGGCAGAAGATGTGCATGCAAAAATTGTGTCCAAAGAGAAAATTATCTCCATCAAGTATAATCATGATCTGAATTTTGCTCCGTATCAGCTGGCCATTGTGGATGTGGAAATTACCGTGAGCTTTCTGGATCTGGACTACTTCACGGAAGAAATTCTGAAAACAGCAGAAGCAGCCATGATCCGTTCGATGGTGATTGCGGGCTGGGGGCAGATATTTAACCGGAGTTACTATGCGGGTACAACGATGGCTCTCATCACCTATGGCTCCATTGGATATGGTTACTACCGGCAGACCAAAATTGAAGGGGCTCGCAATGCGTACAATACCGCTACGGATCCCATGGATGCGGAACGCAAATATAAAATACTCAGGGAACACCGGCGGGTGGCCATGACCATGTACACCATCGGTGCGATCACCTGGGGTTATTCAGTATGGGAAGCTTTTGAAGACCGGGAGAGAGCGGATGAAATTTTGGATAAGGTACATGACATGTATTTTCCAAAATTCAAGTATGACCGTAAAATCTCCCCCATCCAGAAGTTTATGATGAAAAATATGAGGCCATCATGGTAAGGATTATTATGAAAAAAATCACTCTGAATATTGGGATCATTTTTCTGGCAATTCCGCTGGTTTTTTCTGCCTGTTTAAACACAGATCCCGGGGAAGATCACACGAACCCTATGGATATGCTCTATGAATCAAATGGATACCGGGTTTCCCTTTTTGCGGGGAACACAGAGAAAGGGTACCAAGTCCAGTGGAGCAGTATCTATGCAGACGCCGGAGAGATAGCGGAGAATGATATTAAGGCCATTTCTTCTTCTGAATTACACTGGATCAATGGGAACCCATCGGCGGTGGATATTGACGCTGTCAAAAAGTACACATTCACCGGTACCTCCTCCCAGAGCATTGGGATGAAATATGATAAGGACAAAGGCTTTGCCGGGAATGTGTCCATGGCCACTCCGGCCGTAAAAACTTCCTATATCCTGCGGCTGGTTTTTACAGACAGAGACAATAAACAAAAAACGGTATATTCCAACTTCTTTGTGTGGGAGCCGGTTAACTAACAGGAAAGGAAAACTTTATGATATTTAAGAATAGGAAGAAAAAGGCTAACTGGATTCCGGGGCGTTTTCTGGTACTGGCTCTCCTTCTGGCATGGATGACTCCCGTGGCTGTGTTCGCACAGGAAG
>DYOA01000024.1:0-8558 GCA_020720785.1 Leptospira biflexa | reverse complement strand
CACAGGAAGGAGAAGTATCGGATACGGAGTACAACCAGAAGAAAGCCAATGAGCTGATGGACAAACAGAGAAACAAGGACTATGCGGAAAAACCCTATATTGGGAATGTCATGTTCACCGTCAGTTACGGCCTGTATAATTATAACTCTGAATGGGTAAACAAAGAGAAGCAGGAAACCCGTAATTATTTTATGCCCATTCCGTATCCCATGGCCGGAATTGATCTGGCATTCCGGATGGGTAAGGATTCGTCCAATCCCAAACAGTTTTACACCCATGATGAGGGGGCAGGATTCCATTACTACCGGTCCAATTCCGGAATATTCACGGATTTTGAGATGGGCGTACGGGCATATGGAGCCAAAATCAATCCCGGCGGATATTCTTACGATGTTAAATGCAATGGGACGGATAAATCCGGCTGCGGTGGGAAGGACAGTCTCACTGGCCAGTATGTGGACCTGGATCCCATAAATTATTATACCGATATCACGGATGCGGATGGAAATACTCTCTATACCATCTACCGCCCTCTGAACATGCTGCCGGATGAAGCCAAAAACGACGGTTTGACCGCAGAGCAGGTAAAAAAATCGGGTAAGGCGGGCTCCCAGGTATTTATGGCCTATCTGAGCACTTTCTATCATTTGAATCTGCTGAACTATCTGCTCACTTTTGGGTATAATGTGAACTGGTTTGATGCGTCCATCGGTCCCAGCCTGCGGGTGGCGTATTATAACGAATATTCTGACCCTATGCGGATGGAGCGGTTGGGCAATGACAACACCCTCGCGAATATTTCCATTGTCTGGCGTCAGTACATCCAGATATTTCGGAGAATGCGACTACGTGCCCATTACTATTGGCCCATGTTTTCTGCCATTTCCCGGTGGACAAAGGATGTGCAGAATAACGAAGAAGAGCATATCCTGAACACCGGCATTGATTTTTCCCTGACCCGGTATCTGTTTTTCAGCATAGGCTATGAATACCATTTCTGGAAAGTGAATCCAGCTGCGGACAGCCGATGGAATGTTTACCGGAAAGGTTATGAGATGGTGAACCGTACTTCCGATGAAGTGTACGGTTCCGTGACCTTTGATATACCCGTAGGTGGCAAGTAACATATTTCCGGGGCTGGCTCTCTTTGTAATTCTGGCTGGCGGAGCGTATGCGGAAGATCCCTGGAGTATCCACCCCGGGGAGCCCGTGACCATAGATGCCCTCTTCCCGCCGGAAAAAAACGCACCGGTGGTCCGGAGTGCCTCCTCGCAAATCCTGGGGATTTACTACCATTATATGGATGCTCTGGATTTTGGGAACTGTGGCCTTTTGCCCTCCAATGAAGACTATTTTCCTTATGTGTTGGATCATTACGGTGCAATCCCATCGGGTTTGATGATGATGGACAGGATTTTGCGGTGCTCCAATGTGATGGAAACCACAGAAAAAGCCCTCTGGGATCCTCCGGTTTTTGTGTACCCGGAGCAGAAAACGGAGACTTCCCATGAATAAAGGTTTTTCTCGGTCGATTTTTCTCCTCTTTCTATGGGTGAGCATTCCTCCATTATTTTCCCCATTATTCTCTCAGGATGGTTTAAATCCACCAAATCCAGGGAAAAATATCAACTGGAATGCCCCGCAGAACCATCTTTACTATGCGGACTGGCTGGCGGATAGCGGAGATTATTACCGGGCCATTGGGGAGTATAAAAAAGTATTATTTTATTTTCCGGAATATGAAAAAAAGCCCTGGGTTTTTTTCCAGATAGGCCGGATGTATTATATGGGCGGGCATTATGATCTGGCCATTGGATTTTTAACGCCGCTCACTACCACCCCGGACCCGCAACTCCGGATATACTCGCTCAACTGGCTGGGGCTTTCCCATTATGAAAACAAAGACTATGTGGTTTCCTACCAGATATTCCAGGATTTGAAAAAGAACGCCGGGCCGATGGAAAGAATGGATTATGATATCTATTCTGCCCTGTCCCTGATGAACCAGAAAAAATTTACAGAAGCGGAAATACTTTTCCAGCAAATCCAGAAGCAGAGTAAAAATCCGGAGTTCGTAGATCTGAAAAATTACCATACGTTTATCCACAAAACATCGGAGGATTTGAAAGAAATCAATGAACGCCACCGCCCCATTCCCTGGCTGGCAGGCGTTGCGGGGGTCTTCCCGGGCGGAGGATATTTTTATCTGAAAAAATGGGATTATGCCTTTGTGAGCCTGAGCCTGATTGGACTCACCGGGTTTCTGGCGTATGATGGATGGGTGGATGCGGATATGGTGCAGGCCACCATTTTCTCCACTCTGGGAATCAGCTTTTATGTTGGTTCCATATACTCCGGCTACCGCTCAGCCACTAAACTCCGCTCCGAATGGGGGGATGATACCAACGCCAGAGCAGAACACCGGGTGCGGGAACTCAGCTTCCGCATCCGGCACCAGTTCAAGAATTAAAGCGGAGGCGGGTTAAAAGAGCGGGATATCTTCCCGTTTTCATCCAGAACCACATAAGTGATTTCACATTGGATAATGATTTTCCGGTTGCCGGTAGCCGGGTCATGGGTCAAAGCGATGCCGGAGGCAACAATGCTGCTTTTTTTTATTTCCAGGACATTTGCGTATATCTGGATAAAATCACCCAGCAGTGCCGGATTGCGGAAGTATATTTTATTCATGGAATGCGTGGCCATTTTTGTATATTTCACCAGATTGGCCGCGTGCATGTATACATCCATATCCAGCCAGGCCAGGAGCTGCCCCCCAAAAATGTTATGATTTGGGTTCAGGTGTTCATTCATCACCAGATGGTGGGAGACCAGGGAATATCCGGAGATCATTTCATTCACTTCTTTTGTTGTCATGTTTGCCTTCCTGTTTTTTTTCTTCGGTTTGGATGAGATATATTTCCACACGGCGGTTTTTTGCCTGGTCTTCCTTTTTATCTCCGGGATGCTTGATCTTGGTTTTCCCAAACCAGGCCGGAACCAGGATATTCTCCGGAATTCCGGCTTTTACCAGGCGTTCTTTTATATCCATGGCCCGTTTTTTGGAGAGTTCCTGGTTATAACCATCCGGACCAATGGAATCTGTATGGCCATGGATAATGACCTTGGGGATTTTTTTCTCCGTAATGGTTTTTACCAGATTTTCCAGTTTTTTGGCTTGTGCGGCGGAAGGCTGGTGCATTTTATACGGGAAATAAATTGTTTCATCCGGTTTTTTATCCTGAATTAATGTGATGATTTCTTTTTCTTTTCCAGAAATTTTCTGCAGGGTGATCTTTATGACAATTTCTTTGGGGTATTCATTCTCTTTTCTCTGGACAATATCGGCATAGCGGAAGACTTGAGAAAAATCATTGTATCCGTTGAGACCGGCCGTCAGCTCCAGCGAGTGGGTTTCCATCATGGAGTCCATGTCTTTGCGGGAAAACCCTTTCAGGAAAATCTGGTCTTTTGCATTATACAGAAAATTCATGGGGTTCATGGCTTCCGGCATTCCGCTCCGGGCAGAAACAACGGGAGTCAGAGAGGCTCCGGTTGGATCCTGAAACTGCAGTTTTATGACCAGTTCCTGGGATTTGTCTCTCCAGGGGGTGGGAACCAGTTTTTTCAGATAGAAATTTTTTTCCAGGATGCGTGCGACGTGCTCATCACGCAAATCCACCTCCACCGTCAGGGGCTCATATCCGGCGGCGGTAATCACAAAGGTATAAATCCGGTCATTCTGCAGAAGAATCTGGTATTCCCCGCCGGGAGAAGTGGAGGCCATATTTCTGTTGTCCTCCCGTGAATCCACCCGCATATTCGCTTCAATGCCCTTATCCAAACCGGCGGGTGGATGTCCGTTCTCCTCCCCTTCCAGAATCCGCCCTTTAACCGTGATGATCACTCTGGGTTTTGCATATTCCGGAACGATGGCCCGGTATATGTCAAACTTTCCATACCCTCCCGGGCGGTTGGAGCTGAAATACATGGTTTTTCCGTCCAGAGTCAATGTGGGGTATTCATCGTCGTAGCGGCTGTTATAGGGCTCTTGCAGATTCCGGGCAGAGGCCCAGGCATTATCCGGATTCTTCTGCGTTACATAGATGTCATACCCGCCCAGGGAATCCTTCCGGTTACTGGCAAAATAAAAAGAAATGGAATCCGGATGGATGGATGGGGAAATTTCTGAATAATGGGAATTGATGGCCGCCCCGGCGTTTACCGGTTTCTGCCAGCGTTTGGCGGTCTCATCATAAGTGGATACCCAGATGTCATCCTTACCATACCCGCCGGGTCTGTCCGAAGAAAAATAAAGCGTTTTTCCATCCGGTGAAATACTGGGCATGCGGTCATGGAAATCGCTGTTCACCGGATACACCGGCTCCGGTGCTGACCATACTCCATTGGCCTGGACGGAGGTAAAAATATCTGTTTTATTAGGATATGCCGATTGGGTTGCCCCTGCGACGGTAAAATAGATACGCAGTTCTCCCCGGGATGTCTTCACCACACTGGGAGCTCCCTGGAAGCGGGCGTTATTGAGAGGGGATCCCGCATTGCGTGGCTCCTCAAATACGTTTTCCCCCATGCGGGCAGCAGACCAGATATCAAAATCGCCGTATCCTCCCACGCTACCAGGGCGGTCACTCTGGAAATACAAAAAGCTGTCATCGGCCAGAATAAACGGCATGGTTTCATAATACGGAGTGTTTACCGGTGGAGATAATAGCTGGATGAAAGATTCATCGGGCGGGTTGTATGGTTCTTTCATTTCCTGAGCATAAATCAGGCTGGAAAGCATGCAGGCTGCCAGAATGGGAAAGAACGTACCGTTTTTTATTTTCATGGGATTTCTCTGAAATCTTTTTAATTTTGATTTAAGAAAGCAAGGATTTTTCTTCTCCGGATAGATATTTTTATTATGTCGCATGAGGGAATGGGAACGTACATTTATACGGGAATCTTTTCTGAGCTAAATTCCGGATTTTCCGCCCATATTTCAATTTTGGTTGACGGTATCCGTGGAATTGATTTTCTGTATTATGGAAAATATTCAACCCGCAACACCGGAAGCACAGGCACTGGTTAAAAAAGATTTGCCTGAAATCAAAGATGTTCACGCCGTCCAGGAACTGGATGAGAAAGACAGGGCGGATATTGAGAGAATAGCTAATTCCATTGATATCAAGGATTCCCAGATGGTTCTTCAGTTTGGAAGCGGAGCCCAGACAAACATTTCTGAATTTTCCAATTCGGTGCTGGAAGACATCCGCTCCAAAGATGCAGGATTTGCGGGAGAAATTCTGAGGAGTTTAATGGAAAAGGTCAAGGAATTGAAGGTGGATTCCATCTCTTCGGAGAAAAGCTTGGTTTCCAAAATTCCTCTTCTGGGATCCCTGGTGAATTCCATTGAGCGGTTTATGGATAAATATGACAAACTGTCCACCCAGATTGAAGAAATCATAGACGAACTGCAGAAAGCCCGCATTGGCCTGCTGAAAGATATAACCCTGCTGGACAATCTGTATGAAAAAAACCTGGAATATTTCCACGAGCTCACCAAATACATCCTTGCGGGCGAAAAAAAACTGCATGAGTTCCAGAACACTTTGCTCCCTTCCATGAAAGAAAAAGCGACCGCCAGTCAGGATCCATTGACCGTGCAGGAATATCATGACATGGAACAGATGCTGAACCGCTTTGAGAAAAAACTGCATGATCTGAAGCTCAGCAAAACATTATCCCTCCAGACCGCTCCCCAGATCCGGCTGATCCAGAGCTCCAACCATGTTCTGGTGGAAAAAATCCAGAGCTCTATTCTGAATACCATTCCATTATGGAAAAACCAGATCGTGATCACCATCAGCCTGTTCCGCCAGAAAAAAGCCCTGGAGCTCCAGAAAGAAGTGAGCAAAACCACCAATGATCTTCTGGAGCGGAACGCAGAAATGCTGAAAACCGGTACTCTGGAAATAGCCAAAGAAAGCGAAAAGGGCATTGTGGAAGTGGAAACACTGAAAAGTATCAATAAGAAATTGATAGAAACCATCGATGAGACCATAAAAATCCAGGCAGAAGGCCGCCAAAAACGGGCTCTGGCAGAAAAAGAACTCCAGACCATTGAGAATGAGATCAAAGCCAAAATCTTAGGTTAATTTTTAAGTCACCCATTGACGAGCCGGAGTCTGCTCCGGCTTATTTTTTTACCCAAATTCACATTTTATATGATGCTATAATTCTTTTTGTAATTATTTATTTCGGTTTTTCCCAAAAAATCCGGGGTGACTGGCACCTTTTTTGCGAAAATATAAAAAAATATTTGCCGGGCCACCCGATGTTTTCTATATTAGCAAAGTAGGATGAAGAGTGCTATCAATAAAAAGTAAGAGTGCTGATTCGGTGGCCAATGCGGATCATCCACAAAAATGTTACTAATTTTAAAGGAGGAGATTATGAGATTTTACACAGATTTATCGCTCTTTGATGAGCTGAATAAACTTCACCGGGAGGTTGCCCGGGTGTTTGATGAAGTGTCCACTTCCCGTGGCCATCTGCCATCGGTCAACATTGCCGTGGGACAGGATGAACTGCGGATTACCGCTATTCTGCCCGGTGTCCTCAAGGAAGACCTGGACATCCAGATTACAGGGGATTTGCTCCAGATTTCCGGTGAAATCAAAGACAGCGAAAATGCGGCAAAAGAAGGAGTCACCATTCACCGGAAAGAACGCTATACCGGTAAATTTTCCCGTGGAATTGATCTTCCCTGTACCGTCGATGCGGATAAAGCAAAAGCAGATTTAAAAAATGGAATTCTGACTATTCTTTTGCCCATCGCCGAGTCAGAAAAACCCAAAAGAATCGGGATTAGCTCTTAATAGAATGGAAAAAGAAGATATCAATGAAGGAGGATACTATGTTTCTGAAAAAAAATGAAGAATCCAAAGTGGCCAAAAAAGAATCCACAGAGCAACTGCAGGAAAGGGTTGTGTTCACCCCCCCGGTTTGAGGTGTATTCCAATCCCACCCATATTTATCTGGAGGGGAATCTTCAAGGGACAAGGGAAGAGGATATTGAAATCTCTATCGAAACGGTGTCCTGAGCGTTTATGCAAAGGGTATGTCCATGGCAGCGGAAGGATTCCATGACTATGAAAATGAATTCGATTTTGGGGATTTCCGCCGATCTTTCCAGCTTGGCCAGGATATCAACACCGACTCTGTCGAGGCCACGTATAAAAACGGAATCCTGCATATCATCCTGCCCATCAAAAATGCTGTACAGAAAAAAATTCCCGTGAGTGCGGGCTGAATGCAGAAAAGTAATGGAATAGGTGCCAATGGCACCTATTCTTTTTATATAACAAAAACTCCGGCCAGAGGCCGGAGGAAAAGATCCAAAGCAATTATGCTTATCTGAGTAATTGCAAGACGCTTTGGGAATTGTTGTTTGCCTGAGCCAGCATCGCTGTTCCAGCCTGGGTGAGGATCTGATAACGGGTAAAGCTGCTCATGGTTTCTGCCATGTCTGTGTCTCTGATCCTGGATTCCGCTGCCTGGATGTTCTCATAGGCATTCATTAAACCTTTCGCGGAATGTTCCAGACGGTTATAATACGCACCCAGATCCGCTCTCTGCTTGCTGATCACCCGCAGTGCTTCATCCGCCAGTCCAATCACCGCATTCGCTTTCCCGGCGGTGGATATGGAGATGAATGTCAACACCGTTGGATTTCTTAATTTCAATCCGGCGGTTGTCATTGTCTCAATGAACACTCTTTCTCTCTGGTGCATGTTGGCTCCCATGTGAAACCACATGGACGCAGTTGGATTCAGCCTGGCAAACGCACCGGTGAGCATTTTCATTTTGTTAAATTCTGCCTGAGAAGCAATCCGGTCAATTTCATCAATTAATTCGGAAATCTCTATCTGTATCTGCTGACGGTCTTCTTCTGTGTAAATTCCGTTGGCCGCCTGTACAGCAAGAACCCGGATTCGCTGAACAATTTCCTGTGTTTCATTCAGATACCCCTCAGTTGTCTGAATGAAGCTCATTCCATCTTCTGTGTTTTGTTCTGCACGTCTCAAACCATTAATCTGGGTTCTCATTTTTTCAGAAACAGCCAGACCGGAAGCATCATCCCCGGCACGGTTGATACGCATACCGCTGGACAATTTTTCCATATCTTTCTGCATGGACCAGTTCTGGAATTTTAACGTACGGTGAGCGAAGATCGCACTCATGTTGTGATTAATAATCATTTGTTCCCTCCTTGAAACTTCCCTCCACCGTGGGCTTTGGGTTTGGCATCCTTGCCTTTGTCAGTTTCTTTCTGTATTTTCGTATGATCATAAAATTCCATTAGTATTTTTTTAAAAAATTTCAAATATTTTTATCAATGCCAATATTGCCACAGACTACTCGGTTGTTTATTGTAACCATTACGATGACCACAATAGAACTCAAGCCGGGGTGACTGGCACCATAATTTTTATGCGATGATATAGATAAATAATGCCATATATCTCTTGCAATTTAAGTCAATGGTACCGCCA
>DYOA01000068.1 GCA_020720785.1 Leptospira biflexa | reverse complement strand
TAATACAAAACCCCGGAATCTACCATTTTATTGTGGGGGGGATCAATTAATATTAATCTTCGGGAAAATAATCGCTGTCGATTCTTTTTATCTCAAACGTTTTTTCAATGGAAACACCAATATTGTAGTGGATCATCAAAGACAACAATTTTGTCTGGTTTATCAACACAATGCTTTTATGGGTTCCCGCCAGGACTTTTCTGTATCCGTTGGAAAATCGCTTGAAGTAATGAATACTCCTTTGGAAACTCCCTGTAAATCCAATGATCCAACAAAGTCCCTTATCATGGAAGCAGATACCTTTGTGTTGCCTGTAAACCTTTTAGCCTGAAAATAAATTTTTTCAATCCCCAAAGCATCCTAGCTGATAAAACCATCTATGCCGCCATCCCCGCTTCTTCCGGTTACTTTCCCTTTTCCATAACCCATGCTGGACAATAAATCCAATACAATGCTTTCAAAAAATGCAGGCGTATTCCGTTCAATCTTACCAAGCAATTCTTCCGCCAATTCCGCATTAATGAGCTCAATACCTTTTTACACCATTTCATTAGGAGGGATATCTTTTTTACTGTTTTCTAAATCAGTGGCATCATGCGATTCTTCCATTTGCCTGTTTCTTTTTTCTCGAAATTCCTGAAACTCTGGAAATTGATTTAAAAATTGCACATTAATTTCTGGTGGATTTTTTGCTATTACTTCCTTCCCCTTTTCACTGATGGCAACGTATCCTCTTTTGGGGTTATCCAATAAGCCTGCCTTTTTCAGGTATGTTCTGGCCCAGGCAACCCGATTCACTATGACGGTTTGTTGTCCACTGGGAAGCAATTCTTCAATTTCTTCTTCTGTTAGCGAGAAATGTGAGATCATACATCGGTGACATCCTGCATTCTTTGTGCACCAGCATTTGCATGCAGGAATTCAGGCAACGGCTTCATTATTGTCTGATAATCCGGAATACTCATTTGTAAGTCACTCTGAGGGACACTTGGCAGGGAAGAGGGAGGATGGCCAGCAGAAAATGAAGACGCAATGACAAAAGTCTTCAGCGGGATTCCCGCTGGTCTCTGATAGTGTCCACTATTTCTGTGGTAGTGATGTCGCTTGTTATCCCATCGATTGCAAAAGGGGATTTCTTATTTTTTTTTACAACAGGTACAATTCTGAATTCACTGCCATCTTTCCTTTTAACAATTACCTCCTCCTTCAGGGATGCACTCAGAATAGAAGCAAAATTCTGCCTGGCTTCCGAATAATTATATATCTTCATGATACAACCTCCGGATCAATGTTTAAATCTCTTGCAACCTCTATTATTTTTTTATCAAGAGTCATTATTTTAGCATTAAGTCTTTTTGCAACTTCCAGATAATACGCATCATAAGCATAAATTTTATAATTTCTGGCAATGGCCAAAGCTCGGATAATCTTCACCTCAACAAGGCGAACCGGTATCTTTAAAAAAATCTGATAATACTCTTCAATCAATGGAGCAGCTAATTTGTTCCTTTTCCAGATAGCTATCAATGCATTTCCAATTTCATAAGGTAAAATTGCTGGAGATATTATTTCAATATCCTGGGTTCTTTCTATAATACTTTTTTTCTCTGGCTCATTCATTATGACAGCCAAAAATATATTTGCATCTATTACCATATCCATGCGTACAATGTACAATCATAGTGTAAAAAGCAAGAAAAAAATCCGCCCCGGATGAAACCCCATTTTGTCATAACCCATCGGCCCGGACGATGGAGCCACACGACAAAAGTCTTCAGAGAGATTCCCGCTGGTCTCTGATAATGTCCACTATTTCTGTGGGATAACGCTTGAGGACATCCGGAAATCCCTGCTTTATCATTGACCATGAATATCCCATCTGTACTTTTGCCAATGCTATCTGTGAAACCCTACCGGGGAAGCCGGGATTTTTATCCTCCGGAAATGCGATTCAGAAAATGGATGTTTTCCCGCCTGCGGAGTAGCGTGGAACAATTCGGATTTGAAGAAATGGACGCTCCCATACTGGAACCCATCGACCTGTATCTGGCAAAAACATCGGAGGAAATTGTCTCCACGCAGATTTACACTTTTAAGGACAGAGGAGACCGCCAGATGGTGATCCGTCCGGAAATGACCCCCAGTGTGGCACGGATGGTGGCGGGAAAATTCCGGGATTTGAAAAAGCCGGTCCGATGGTATTCCATCCCCAATCTGTGGCGGTATGAAAGGCCATCCAAAGGCAGACTGCGGGAACACTGGCAACTGAACTGTGATATTTTTGGAGCTCCGGATCCCTTCTGGGCAGACCTGGAAATCCTGCATCTTGCGGTTACTCTTCTGAAAAATTTTGGTGCGGATCATACCATGTTCCGGGTTAAGGTGAATGACCGCAGAATCATCAATTATCTTTTTGAGAATGTGCTCCAAATCCAGGCCGATTGGTGGGCACCCGTGGCCAGGATTATGGATAAAAAAGAAAAAATCCCACGTGATGAATATATGACCATGATGATTGCCGCTGGTCTGGGGGATGCCCAGATTGCCGCTGTGGATTTATATCTGGAAAACCCCGCCCGGTTTTTTTCTGACCACAAAGTCAGTGCACCGGTTTTTGCGGAAATGGAAAATCTTCTGGTTGCGGCAACAGAAAGCGGTCTGCGGGATTTTGTGGAATATGATCCGTCCGTGGTGCGGGGGTTTGATTACTATACGGGATTTGTCTTTGAGATATTTGATCTCACTCCGGGCAACAACCGTTCCCTTTTTGGAGGGGGACGTTATGACCACCTGCTGGAAAATTTTGGCATCCAGTCCGCAAATGCCGTGGGGTTTGGGATGGGGGATGTCACCCTCCAGGATTTTCTGGAATCCCATAAACTGGTGCAAAACCCGGACAAACTGGTGCATGTATATCTGGCTGTTTTCCCTGACCCTTCTCTCTTGCCACATGCCCTAAATATTGCGACCGATTTACGGAAAGCGGGGCTGAATGTGGAAATAAATCTGGGTCAGAAAAAGATGGGAAAACAGTTCCAAGAAGCGGATGAAAAAAACATACCTCTGGTGATCATTCTGGGAGAAGAAGAAATAAAAAATAATAGCGTCCAGATGAAAAATATGAAAAATGGAACACAAAACCAGGTTTTGCTGGGGAATCTCCAGGAAAGCATCCAAAGCGAATGGGAGAAAATATATGCTGCCAAAAATTAATCCATTGAAAACAAAGAGCCATGCAAAGCTCAAAGCACACGCAAAAGAAATGAAAAAAATCCATCTGCGGGATTTGTTTGAACAATCCGGCCGGTTTGGAAAATTTTCGCTGACCTGGAATGACTTTCTCTTTGACTACTCCAAAAATATCATTGATCAGAAAACATTGTCCTTATTGCTGGATTTTACGAAGGAAATGAAACTCGGCAAAGCCATAGATTCCATGTTCTCCGGAGAATTGATCAATGAAACAGAAAAGCGTGCCGTCCTCCATACAGCTCTGCGGAAACTGTCTCCGGAATCTGAAACGGATAAGGATTTTTATATTGGAGGGGAAAATGTCTCCCATCTGGTGAGGGAAGTCCAGGAAAAAATAAAAACTTTCTGCGGACGTTTCCACTCCGGAAGCATGACCGGATATACCGGAAAAAAATTCACAGATATTGTCAACATTGGCATTGGCGGATCTGATTTGGGTCCGGTCATGGTGACAGAAGCCCTCCGCCAGGACTGGAAAGAAGGTATTCACGTCCATTTTGTGTCCAATATTGATCCATCCCATATCCATACAATTTTGAAAAAGATAAATTTTGAGACCACCCTGTTTCTGATCGCATCTAAAACATTCACCACGCAGGAAACCATGGCAAATGCGAATACCGCAAAAAAAGCGTTTCTGGATTCCGGAGCACAGGAAAAGGATACCGCCCTGCACTTTGCTGCCCTTTCCACAAATATCCCCAAGGTAACCGAATTTGGTATTACCCCGGAGAATACCTTTACGTTCTGGGATTGGGTGGGTGGCCGGTTTTCCCTGTGGTCCGCCATCGGCCTGTCCATTGCCCTGACCATTGGGTATGATAAATTTCTGGAACTATTGCGGGGTGCACGGGAAGCGGATCTCCATTTCCGCCATACCGCCCCGGAGAAAAACATCCCCGTCCTGATGGCGGTAATCGGCTTCTGGTATACCGCTTTCTGGGGATCCCAGACGGAGGCTATACTCCCCTATGATCAATATCTCCACCGCTTTCCGGCATACCTGCAGCAGGGTATCATGGAAAGCAATGGAAAATCCGTGGACAGAATGGGGAAAAAAGTGCAATATCCCACTTCTCCGGTAATCTGGGGAGAGCCGGGAACCAACGGGCAGCACGCTTTTTACCAGGCCATCCACCAGGGCACGCACTTTATCCCCAGTGATTTCATTGCATCCGTACACTCCCGCAATAACAAACATAACCAGCATCAGATTCTGCTATCCAACTGCTTTGCCCAGACAGAAGCCCTGATGAAAGGGAAAACCAAAAAAGAGGTGATGGAGGAGCTTTCCAGCAAAGGCATGAGCAAAAAGGAAATGGAGAATCTGGCACCATACAAGGTATTCCCCGGAAACCGTCCTTCCAATACTTTTCTCATAAAAGAAATTAACCCTCGCAATCTGGGTTCCCTCATCGCTTTCTATGAGCATAAAATATTCACGCAGGGAGTGCTCTGGAATATTTTCAGCTTTGACCAGTTTGGAGTGGAGCTGGGCAAAGTCCTGGCCAATGTGATTCTACCGGAAATTGAAGACAAAAATACCAAAGTGGAGCACGATTCATCCACCTCCGGATTAATCCGCCAATACCATGAGTGGAAATAAGAATACCCGCGTCCGGTAATTTTATTGACTATACAAAATAGGATAATATAATGGGCAATGGATTGGGCAACACTTTTAACCAGAAATTTGGAAGAAAATAAAGTAAGAGAACTTCACTTATATAAACTTCCGGTATTAAAAGCATGTGAGAACTGGAAGGCTGTAAAAGAAATTGGGCGGATAGATTTTAAAGGCAAACACGCCAACTACAATGGAGCCATTGTAAACTATGCGGAAAAAATTTATTTTCTTCCGGACGCGAGAATTGACGCTCTTGCACCATACCGCAAATGGGATTTAAAAAACAAATTAACAATCATTACAGAAGAACAGGCAAAAAAAAGTAAGTAATCTTCACTGGTTCACATAAGTGAACTTCAATCGGCAGGCCGGGCAGATATATTTTCCCGGTTTGCTCACTTTCAACTGGGCACCGCAGTTCATACAGAATATCACTTTTTCCGGATAGGGTGAGTCGCTTTTTTTCTCTTTTATCTCCGCGATGGAGGTGGCTTTATCCGGAATCTCCGTGGTTTCCGGATTGTTTTCTATGGCGGCCGGTTTTTCCTGAACCGGGGTTTCCATGCCGGCACTTTTTTCCCGTAGCGGAGATGGGGTTTTTTCCGCCGGATTTATCACCAGATCAGAAATCAGAAGAGTATTATCCATCATCCGTAGATTTTTACGGTTGGAAGACATAATCCGTTTCATGGGTTTTTGGGACAATATTTTTTTTCCGGGATCTGCAGAAACCTTCTCATCCGGCCGATGGCTGGATTCCCCGGGGAAGGCATCCTGGGCATTTTCATATACTGGAATGGTATCCCCCACTTTAAAAAAACCAAAAAGAAGTTTCAGCTCATCGGAGAGGCCACTGAAAGATAGTTGGCCTTTCCGGGATGCAAGAAGCCGGGATATATTCATAAACAGAGAAATTCCATCGGAAGATATATACTCCACTTCAGAAAGATCCATGTTGATACGGAGGAAGCCATCCAGCATTTTATCCTCAACCCAGGAACGGAATGACAGGCTTGTGGAGGAGTTCACCGCACCCCGGATGGTCACGTTCAGTAAATTTCCATGTATGGATGTATCTGCTTCCACCATTATTTACCGTCCTCTTCCACTAAAATCGCATCCAGCACGGGACCGCTTGGGCGGCTCTGTTCGGAGGGAGCCCGGGCGTTATCCATTCTTTGCGGCAATGCGGAAATTTTTTCCATCATCTGTCGAATGGAGGACTCCAGACCGGAGGTATTGATCGTAACCTCCCCGGTACCTGCCCCGGATGCTGCCAGCAGTATTTTTCTTGTGGATGATGCTTTCATATAAAACAATAAAAGAGTGAGCATTGAAAAAAGCAGACTGGCTCCCATCACGCCTGCCAGTACATACACGGAATCAAAGACCCAGTTTCGCAGATAATTATAAATATACATTTTATTCATGATAACATGCAGCGTTGCGATATTCATTCCCTCCCTGGACAATACCGATGTGAAATCTGTGGAATAAGAGAGTTTTTCCGTTAAAAGGAATTCGAGGAAAAGAGAAAATTTATCCCTGATTTCTTCCTTATAGAAATGGTAATCCTTCATGAGCACATTTCCGGGTTCAAACAGGAGGGCCTCATGAAAAAAATCCTGGTTATAAAATGTGGAAATCTTATCGCTGGCAATCCTGGCATTGGATGTAACTTTGGACATATTAGAATGTGCCCAAACCACCCCCTTTTTATCCAGCAAGAGAATTTCACTGATGGGATTTTCTCTCTTAATTGCATCCTGTTTATTGGCCAGCTTGGAAAAAAGCACATTCAGTTCGGCATAGTTTCCTTTTTTTATGGATTCGGAAGAAAGGGAGGCAAGAGCCAGATTCAGCTCTTTTCCCCTCTGGTAATATATTTCCTGCATTTTAATAACATGGTTTTTAATGGAGAAAAAGGAAACCCCGGCAAAAATCCCCAGAAAAATGATGACATTCAGAAAGACAATGGAAAATATGAAGGAAAAAGAAATAACGGGAATACGGGGAAGTTTACCTGGGCTGGATTCTGTCCGCTTTACCGGGGACGTGCTTTTTTCTACCGGTAAATTCTTCTCTTCTGTTTTTTGTGCAGGGGGATTCTGTGCGAGAACTCTGGGCTTATCTTTCCCAATCATTATGGGACGCTTATCCTCCGTGGAGTTTATCCTTTCTTCCATGTTCATTTATCGGCACGGAGAAAAAATTTTAAAATGATATTTTCCTGCGGATATCCGGAAAAACCCGTTATTGTCCGCCGGAGGGCAGCCTGTCGCGGGCTCCTCTGGCTTTCCTGTTATCCGGCTCCAGCACCAAGGCTTCTTCCAGGATAGCTCTGGCTCTTTCCGGATTTTTCATCATTTTATATGACCTCCCAAGGATAATCAGGTTTTCCGTATGGGTGGCCACCCGTATCCGGAGTCTTTCCCCCAGATCAATGGCTTTCTGATAGTTCCGGTTTTTTCTATGGCAATAAGAAGCCAGATACAGATAGTTTTCTTACGCCGGATGATTACAGGTATATCCATCCAGAAGGGAAGTGGCACTGGCATAGTCCTTTTTTTCCACGTAGTATTTAATCAACGCCCGCAGTGCCTCATCCAGCTCCGGTTTCCCTGATTGCATGGTAAATCTTCTCCAGATCTCCCCCGGATTTTTCAATGATTCGCAGGATCTGGGTTTCATCCTCATTGACGTACTCTTCCCCATTTTCATTTTTCATCCGCAAATCATCTTTTCCGTCCGATCCGGAAACAATGATATCTCCGGGCATTTACTGGAATGTTTCCACATGTATTTTTCCGTGCAGACCGGTGGTTCCCAGTTTATGGTGCAGAGTTCCTTTTCAGCACTCACCGTATGCGTGCGTTCAATAATATTCTGAAAAACAGAGCCCAGCACCAGAATACCTCCGGCTCCCTGTATGGATTTTCCCATGGCATCTGCATTTAAAACAACGGTAAACGGACGGTTGCGGAGGAAAATTCTGTGGGAAGTACACAGATCACCGCCAATTTCCTTCTGGTATTTTCTGAATTAAAAATGTTTTTTTTGTTCTGTGACAAAATCAATTTTAAGGTTGTCACATAGGTTTTTTTTGTTGCTGAGAGGATTCAACAGGAGGGTGGTCAGAAAGTAATCCCCATCCTGCAATATATATCCCGGAATT
>DYOA01000067.1 GCA_020720785.1 Leptospira biflexa | reverse complement strand
GTTTTAGGGGTGCAGGCCACAACCTTTCATTTGTTGCACTTATTACTTGAATTCAGGATCCTCAAAAGTGACTGTCACCTAAAAATGGTTTACGGTGAAAATCCATCTGATTATTGGATTTATGAGTTACATACGCATAACATTGGGCATTCTTGCCGTTGCTTTTCATTTTCTGGTGGCACTTTTTTTTATTCCCTTTCCGTATTCCATCCGAGTGGGGATTGGGCGGTATGTTCTGGGTTCATGGGCAGTTGTATCCACCTGGATTTTTGGGATAAAGGTCATTGTCCATGGGGAAAAGCCGAAGGTGCCAGGTGGCACGCTGGTTATAGCCAACCATATCAGCTATTTTGATATATTTGTCCTGGCGTCGTTATTTCCCACTGTGTATTTATCCAAAAAAGAGGTGTTGTACATCCCCATGCTGGGGTGGGGGGCTTATGCCATCGGTGTGGTTTTTGTGGATAGGGGAAATAAGAAATCCGGAGCCAAGAGTATTGAGGATATGGTAAAAAGGCTACAGAGTGGTGCCACATTGGTGGTTTTCCCGGAGGGTACCACGGCGGATGTTGACGATGTCCGGGAATTCAAGATGGGTGCGTTTAGGACCGCCATTCAGGCAGATATTCCGGTTCGCGTGATGGCATTCACTTACGAAAATTTTGAACAGGAACAATGGACAGACGAAGGTCTGGGGGCACACATTTCCCGTAACACGAAAAGAGGAAAACATGTGGCTCATGTGGTTTATGGAAACGTACTGCACCTACAGGGAATGGACGTGAAAAAAGCTGCGTATCTGGCCAGCGAGGAGATGAAGCGGGTTTATAAAATAGCCAAAGAAAAAAGGGATGAAGCGGAGCAATTGAAACAGCACGCTAATGGATAATCCCTACATTATTACTTGGCTCATTCTGGGAGCGGTGCTGGTTGTCTCCGAGTTGTTTATTCCCGGAGGGGTGGTTATTTTTCTGGGGGTATCCGCTTTGCTCATTGCCGGTCTTTATACTTTGGGGATATCCATATCCATTCTGGATTCCATTTTTATCTGGCTGGCCATTTCCATATTTTTTGTTCTGGTCATTCGTCGGTTTTTTAAGAAATTCTGGCCATCGGAAGAAAAAAACGAAGAAAGTAGCTTTTCGGAAATGGCCATCGGCAAGCTGGTTCGGGTGGTAAAAAGGATAACTCCGGAAAACAGCGAAGGTCGCATTTTTCACGCTGGGACAAGCTGGCCCGCCCGGAGTGAAAAAGATGAAATAAATGAGGACGAATACGCAAAAATTCTTTACAGAGACGGCACTTCATGGATTGTTGAGAAGACGGGAAAAAAGATTACGGAGGATTTATGGGAGATTTAATTACAGTTGTATTTATCATCATCACGGGCTTTGTGTTGATGACATTTAAAATAATACCCAACCACCAGAATGCGGTTTTGGAGAGACTGGGTCGGTATAAAAAGACCCTTTTACCGGGTTTCAAATTTATTATCCCCTTCGTTGACCGATTGGCGTATCGTCATGATATGCGGGAGCAGGTTCTGGATATTCCTGCCCAGCAGTGTATCACCAAGGACAATGTGCAGGTATACGTGGATGGGATTGTTTATCTCAGGGTGGAAGAGGCTCATAAGGCCAGTTACGGGATTGGGGATTACATTGCTGCGGCCATTGGGTTGGCACAGACCACCATGCGATCAGAGATTGGAAAACTGGAGCTGGATGACACCTTTTCCGAAAGAGAAAAAATCAATGAGAATATTGTCCATGAAATCGACAAAGCGGCAGAACCTTGGGGTATCAAGTTTATCCGCTACGAAATAAAAAATATTGATCCCTCTCCGGAGCAACTGGACACCATGGAAAAACAGATGGAAGCGGAGCGCCAGAGGAGGGCGGATATTACCATGGCCGATGGAGAAAAAGAGGCCATGAATATTCAGTCGGAAGGAAAGCGGCAGGAAGCCATCAACATATCGGAAGGAAAACGGCTCAAACTGGAAAATGAAGCCAAGGGAAAGGCAAAAGAAATCGAGCTGGTGTCTGTTGCCACGGCTAATGGCATGAGAAAGATTGCGGAAGCCTTGACCAAGCCTGGCGGAAACCTGGCGTTGCAGTTGCGGATTCTGGAAAAATACATCCAGGATATGGGGGAGATTCTGCAGAAAACCAATGTGTCCATTGTCCCCTCTGATCTCGCGAATATGAAAGCATTTTTTGAGGGAATCAACATGGTGGGCAGTTCCATTCCGGAAATTACAGAAAAAAAAGGAGCAACCAAATGACCACTTTTTCCAATCTATTCTGGATTATTATTCTGGTATGGTTTTTATACAAGTTTATCCGGGCCATTCGCATTGTCCCTCATCGGCAGGAGTACCTGGTGGAAAGGCTAGGGAAATACCGCAAAACCCTGGGACCGGGTTTCCATGCCCTGATCCCCTTTATTGACCGGGTTGCGTATATCATAGACCTGAGAGAAAGAGCGATTGAGGTGAGTCCGCAGCGTTGTTTCACCAAAGACAATGTCAAGGTGGAAGTGGACGGAATTATTTATCTTCAGGTGATGAATTCCTATAATGCTGTTTATGGGATCACGGATTATGAGCGTGGATCCAAGGAGCTGGCTCAGACCACCATGCGTTCTGTGATTGGAACTCTGGATCTGGATACCACTTTTGAAGAGCGTGCAGTGGTAAATAATAAAATCATAGAGACTCTGGATGAGGTTGCGGAAACCTGGGGAATCAACGTACTGCGTTATGAGGTGAAAAACATCATACCTCCCAAGACGGTGGAAAACGCTATGGAACGCCAGTTGAAAGCGGAAAGGGAGAGAAGGGTAATGATTGCTTCTGCAGAAGGAGACAAGCAGAGCCGCATCAACCGCTCTTTGGGTTTCAAGGCGGAAGTGATCAACGAATCCGAAGGTGAGATGCAGCGGCGTATCAACGAATCGGAAGGTAAGGCAAAAGAAGTGGAAAGCATCACCCATGCCACGGCAGCGGCCATTGAAAATATGGCAGCGGCTTTTTCCGCACCAGGAGGGGAAGACGCCATGAAGTTATGGCTCAGTGAACAGTATCTGGACATGCTTCCCAAGGTGGCACGCAAGGAAACCAATGTGTTGCTTCCGGCCGATATGAATAACATCTTTGATGTGCTCAAATCCATCCGGATAACCCCTGACATAAAAAAAAACTGATTGAACCCCCTGCCTCAGCCAGTAATTTTACGGATCATCTGAGAGAGGCTCTGAAAAACCCCCAGGATAATCTGGGGGTTATTTCCAGTCTACTGGCATCCATTGGTAATGAGGAGATTTTATCTGCGGAGGCAAAAATGCTGGCCGGGGTGGGTTCGTATTACACCGGAGATTATGAAAAATCCGTCCGATGGATGGAGGAAGCGATAGCGGAAAAACCAGAGAAGATGAGATGGAAAGAACACCACCGTATGATCACGGAAAAAATCTCCCGCCGCCGGTAATATGCAATCCATAAAGAAACTGGATCCTTTGACCATTTCCCAGATTGCCGCTGGGGAGGTGATAGAAAGTCCCGCCGGGGTTGTCAAGGAGCTGTTGGAAAATTCCTTGGACGCCGGTGCCCGGGAGATCCGGATTTTTGCCACGGATGCCGGTTACCGGGAAATCCTGATCACAGATGATGGCAACGGTATTTCCAGAGAGGATCTCCCTCTGGTCTTGGAGAGTTTTGCCACCAGCAAACTGGAAAAAATCCATGATCTGGGGGTAATAAAAACCATGGGATTCCGGGGAGAGGCTCTGGGGGCTATCCGTTCGGTTTCTCATGTCAGTGTGGAGAGTGTCCGTAGCGGAGAAAGTTTGGGTGGCATGGTCCAGGGCTTCGGCGATACCATCACAGAAATAAAGACCAGCCAGATTCCCCGGGGAACCCGAATTCGCGTGGAAAATCTTTTTTTCAATGTGCCTGTCCGCAGGGAGTTTGCCTCCGACCGGAAGAAAATCCGGCGACAGATTATTGATGTGGTTACCTCTGCTGCCTTGGCAAATCCCGGAGTACATTTTTTTCTGGATGTGGACCAGAGTGAGGTGCTGGATTTTCCCGGCGTAGAATATCGCCAGGAACGGCTGGAACAGGTATATGGCTCTGGCTTTCTGGATGGGCTTTTATCGTTATACCACGAAGAAGAGATACCTGCGTGGCGGGGGACCAGAATCCGGGTGGAGGGCATTGTCTCCAATTTTGATTTTTACCGCTCCAATCCTTCCCTGATAAAATTTTTTATCAATAATCGTATCATCCATTATAAGAAAATTGTGGGGATTTTCCGGAACGTATACGGAGAGCTTCTCCCCCCCAACCGCTTTCCCGCCGGATTTTTATTTCTGGATATGGATCCGCAGTGGGTGGATGTGAATATCCATCCTCAGAAAAAAGAAGCATCGTTCCAGGATGAAGGGATTCTGGATGCATTTTTGAGAAAATCCCTGCGAACCCTGATTGAAAGCCCCCATCCCATTCGTGCGAAAAAACTGGCACGGCCATCCCGCAGGTCGGAGGATCTAACTTTCCATCCGGCACTCCATCCCATGCAATCCCTGGAATTCCATCCTCCGGAGCCACCTCCCGCTCCAGAAAGGCAAAATCCAGAGGACAACCAAGGGATGGATCCGGTCAACCATCCGTTGGATAGGAAGCCGATGAATATTTACCCCACTCCTGTTTCACAATCCTATGCCGGAGTGACAGATACCCTACCATCCTCCCCTCCGGAGCCCTCCACTGTAAAAGAAATAAAATCGGGCGGAGAATTCCTCCTCCCCAGAGAAATCCACACCCGGTTATTCAACACGTTTATCTTGGGCTCATCGGAAGAGGGGATTTTCTTAATTGATCAGCATACTGCCCATGAAAGAATTAATTATGAGGCATTCAAAAGAAAATTGAGCCGGGGAGAAAATCTCCGGCAGATGCTGCTGGCTCCCCAGCCGATGGTTCTGAGTCCGGCGGATAAGGATATTATCCGCTCCAATGCGGAAATGCTGGGGCATATTGGCTTTGAGTGGGAGGATATGGGTCCCGCCGGATTTGTTCTCCTTTCTGTTCCTCATTACATTTCTCCCGGAGAGACGGAGACGGCATTTTTCCATTGCCTGCGGGCTTTGAAAAACAATGGAACAATTACCTCCGGTGATTTGTTTGACGCTCTCGCAAAAAATCTTTCCTGCAAGGCGTCCATTACCGCCGGCCATGATAATTCATTGGAAAACATGAAGCTGCTTCTGGGGGAACTCCGGAAATGCGATGAACCACACCGGTGTCCCCATGGTCGTCCCACCGTAGTGTACCTGGGGCGGGAGGATGTTTTTCATTTTTTTAAGCGGACAGACCAGCGGTTTAAATAAAGAATCAATTTCTCAAATGCAGCGTAGCGGTGGCTGATATGATTTTTTTCATCTTTTGTCATTTCTGCGAAGGTTTTGCCGGATGGTTCATGAAAAAAAACCGGATCATAACCAAAGCCATTTTCCCCCGCTGGTTCGGTCGCTATCCGTCCCTCCACTTTTCCGGTGAAGTATACCACATTGCCATCCTTATCCATGGCGGCAGCCACCGTGACAAAACGTGCCTTGCGGTCTTTTGGTTCCAGCCCTTCCAATTCCCCCAGTAGCCGGGAAATCCGGCCTGGGTCATCTTCACCATAGCGGGAGGAATAAATTCCAGGGGCATAGTTTAAAGCTTCCACTTCCAGACCGGAGTCCTCTGCGATCATACAAAAGTTGTTATTTTCTTCTTTGAGGAGACGGTACAATGCCAACACTTTTTTATGGGCATTTTCCAGAAAACTGATTCCATCTTCCACCGGATTGTATGCATTGCGGATTTCTTCCGGTAAAGAGGCTATTGTTGAGAGATGGAAACCGGGCAGATTACCTTTTTCCCGGAATATGCTTTCCATTTCTTTCAGTTTCCCTGGATTTCCGGTGGCAAGAATCACATTCATCAGGCATGGAAATACATTTACAGTCTCTTTGTCAATTAAAGAATGGATAATGAATGGAGAAACCATTCAAATCCGGAATGGTTCCCTGTGGATACCGGAGAACCCGGTCATCTCCTTTATTGAAGGAGATTATTCCGGAGTTGATATATGGGCAACCACCCGGAGAGTCGTGGACGTCGCAGTGGAAAAAATTTATTCCGGCCAACGCGTTATTTTCTGGAATGAGCTGTATATTCAGGACAAAGCTGAGGCAATGTATGGGGCCGGATGCTGTCTTCCCAAAAAAACCCTCACGGACATAAAAAAAACCCACATTGTATTAAAAAGCTCCGTATCCCCCACGCACCATAAACCTGTAAAATGCGTGAGCCAGGAAATAATCCACCGTCTGGATCTGTATGCGACCATCATCCCCTTGCGTCTCATTCCCGGCATTGGCAGCATTTTACCTTCCGCTATGCATCCGGATATTGTGGTGTTCAGGGAAAACCAGGATTTTTTTGCCCCCCGGATTACCATGAATCCGGCCAATGTGTCCTACCAGAAACTGAAGAAAATTCTGAAAAGAGAAAACATATTAAAGAAAATTGCAGATCCCCGGACATCGGAATATTTTATCCTGCCCGTCTCTGAGTTGCAAACCAAGAAGATCATTCGGGTAGCCATTAATTATGCAATGGCGGAAAAGCGTAATTCCATAGCTATTGTCCATAAATCCCGGAACAATAAAAAAATGAATGATAAAGTTTCCGCCTGGATACGGGATGTGGTGAGGTATGAATTCCCGGACATCACCATTCTGGGGGAAGACTGTGGGAATAACCCACCGTCAGACAAACTACTCATCCGGGAAGAGTACACGAAGGATTTTTTTGAGTTCTTCCTCTCCAATGTAAGAAAATATGATATTATTGTTTCCAATAATTATCTGGCGGATTCCATTGCCGCTCTGGTTGCATCCATTGTGGGAGGATTCAATAATTCCTTCCAGATTAACATAAACCCGGAAAGGGAAATATATATTTATGAACCAGTCAAACCTTCCCAGCCCAAATATGCAGGACTGGACAAGGCAAACCCCGTATCCCTTCTTTTCGCCGCTTGTGAGATGCTTCGTAAAATGGGCTGGAGCGAAGTATCAGAAAAAATATGTTCTTCCATGGAGAGTGTCCTCCTTTCCCGGCGAATGCCCTATGAGCTGGCTATCCGGACAAATGGAGCAACCGAGCTAAATGGCACAGAGTTTGCCAATGAAATTATAAAAAATTTATAGAATTATTTTTCGATTAAAACCCTTGACGTTGGTTTTGCTATGGTTTATATAGCCTATGGTAGTTGTCATTGGAGAAATACTCTTTGATATATTTCCAGATTACCAGAGAATCGGTGGTGCCCCTTTTAATTTTGCCCATCATCTGAAACAGCTGGGGCAGGAGGTGAGGTTTTTCTCACGGGTGGGCAATGATAAACCAGGCATGGAAATACTGGAAATTCTGAAGAGCCATGGCTTTTCCCCGGATGATATCCAGATAGATAAAAAACATTCCACCGGTTCGGTGAAAATAACCATGGATGAGAATGGAATCCCGGCCTATGAAATTGAGAAGAATGTGGCATACGATTATTTTGTATGGAATGAAGCCCTGGACTCCGCCCTTGCGAATGTCCGTATGCTGTATTTTGGCTCTCTTGCCCAAAGACACGCCCAGGCATTTTTACAATACCGGAAAATATTTCACAGCAAGAACGACAAATCCATTGGGTTTTATGATATTAACTTACGACCCCGCTCCTACAGTCCGGAAATCATCCACCAGGCACTGGAGAATACGGATATTCTAAAAATCTCCCAGGACGAGTGGAATATAATTGAGGGAATCTATGCCACCGGTGACAGGAATTTTAACGCTTTCCGGGATTTTCTTTTCCATAATTTTCCCATAAAAATGATTATTATAACCAAGGGTAGCCGTGGAAGCGAGGTTATCCAGCCCGATGGTCATTTTCTGGTGGATGCAATCGCCATTCCGGAGGTGGTGGACACGGTGGGTGCGGGGGATGCATACTCTGCGGTCTTTGCTCATGGAATTCTTTCCGGATGGGGGATCCGGGAAACCTCCCATCGGGCATCCCGTTTTGCCTCTCTGGTATGTACCTTTCCCGGTGCCCTGCCATTGGATTTGTCTGTGTATAAAAACTTTATGAAGGGGTAATCATCACCTTAACCGAACGTAAAAGCGGT
>DYOA01000066.1 GCA_020720785.1 Leptospira biflexa | reverse complement strand
GGTGCGGGATTAGTTCCCGCCTATCCTCTTATTTCCTCCAGTTTCGTCTTCAATAATTCCGGATCCTCTCCGGAATCCAGGGATTTTTTAATTTCTTCCAGTGCGTTTTTTATGGGGGAGGTTGTGGAATAAACCTCCTCCAGATGGCTTCGGATGGCCTCCCCAATGGATTCCGGAATGGAGCTATCCGGGAATTGCGGTTTATCCTTTCCTTGGGAAAGAAATTCTCCCAAGGAATTTTCCAGATGCTCTGTGATTTCATTCCTTTTCTTGTTCAGATTTTCCACCGCCTCCGTAAAAATCCCAAACCCGTTTTGAAGAAAACCACCCAAGGACTCTTTCATTTTCAGAACCTTTCAAAATCTCCACTGGATTCCGGATCTTTGGCCAGATTTTCCGAGTGGGTATCGTGCGGATTTTTATGTGCATGGGGTGGAGCGACTGGCTTTTTTATGTCCTTCGCTTTCTGGGGGATTGGGGCATGGAATACATTTTTGGCTTTCTCTGTTTTCGTGGCCACGATCCGGGAAGAAATCTGGTTTTCCTTGATACGGAAGAAGCTCACCATCTGCCGCAGACCCTCTGCTTGACCTGTCATCTCTTCAGCTGTGGACGCCAGCTCTTCACTGGAAGCCGCATTCGTCTGGGTAACGATATCCAGCTGACCCATGGCTTCGTTGATCTGCTGTACGCCTGCGTTCTGCTCTTCGGACGCGGAAGTGATTTCCTGTACCAGATCCGCAGTTTTTTGGATGGCTGGGACAATTTCATTCAGAAGTTTCCCGGCCTTCTCTGCAATCTGGACACTGTTGCCGGCCAGATCCCCAATTTCCTGGGCGGCCTTCTGGCTTCTTTCTGCCAGTTTTCTCACCTCAGTGGCCACCACGGCAAAACCTTTTCCCTGTTCCCCAGCACGGGCTGCCTCAATGGCTGCGTTCAGGGCCAGCAGGTTGGTCTGATACGCAATCTCTTCGATGATATTGATTTTTTCCGCTATGGACTTCATGGCTCTCACTGTCTCTGTCACCGCTTTTCCGCCTTCGTCCGCATCCGTGGATGTTCTCTTGGCGATATCATTGGTCATCTTCGCATTTTCTGTGTTTTGTTTGATATTGGCTTCCATCTCTTCCAGGCTGGCACTGGTTTCTTCCACGCTGGATGCCTGCTCATTGGCTCCCTGGTTCAGATTCTGGGCGGTATCGCTCACCTGATTGGAGGCATTCGCAAGGGCATCTGCATTGGCCAGAACATCCCCCATTACCTGCGAGAGTTTCTCCATGGTATTGTTGGAAGACTGTTTCAACTGATCAAAAGTTCCCCGGTAATCGTTGATAATCCGGTCGGTGAGATCTCCGGCTTCCATGGCGGACAGCACGCGCACCACTTCTGCCAGACCCACATCCGATACTTCCATGAGATCATTCATCCCTTTGCCCAGATTAAGGATGAATTGGTCATCCACTCCGGACAGATCCACTCTCCTTTCAAAGTCCCCATCCAGAGCTCCCTGGACAATGTTTTCAATTTCTTTCTGCAGTTTTAACTGGAGGGTAACATTGGCCCATTCTACTGCCGAGCCCAGCCGGTTGCCTTTTTCATCAATCACCGGATTTGCCACCAGATCAAAGGTCTGGCTGCCGATTTCAATCCGGGAATTATGGGTTGTACTGAACGTAGACAGGATTTTCTCCTGGTGGGCGGGATTGCGATGGAATTCTCCCATATTTTTTCCCATAATGGCACTTGCATTAAAATTGGGGAGAGCCTTGCGGATTTCTGTCTGGGCATTCTGGAACATTTTCTGTATGGCTTTATTTGCGTAGATTATTTTAAACGAATCATCCGCCATCATGATATTGGTGGATACATTATCCAGAGCCACTTTGAGACGCAGAGCATCACCCAGATTCTCTCTAAGTTTCTGCTGGGTATCTTTCAGGGATTGCAACAGGACTCCCATTTCATCCTTACGGTGCACTTCAATTTCATTATCCAGTTTCCCCTGTCCAATGAACCCAAAAAGATTGATAACCTGCCCCAGAGGACCGGTGATTCCCCGGACAATCACAATGGAGAAAAGGATAGAGATCACCAGTGCGGATAACACAAGGACAATTGTGAGAATCAGAATGAAAGAATAATTCGATTCAGAATCCTTGAACACCTTACCTGAATACTCTCTCTGGTAATCCACAAGATTGTCCTGGGCAACACGGAAATCATCGAATAATTGATTCATTTCTTTGCTGAAAAAATGCTCATTCGCTTTACTGTAATCTCCGGAACGAATCTCGTTGAAAATGATATCTGCACCTTTTCCAAAAAAGGCATCCATTGCCTCTTGTGTGATTTTGGCCAATTTTTTCTCTTCCTCCGTCAGGAATTTCTGCATATAAGCTTCCCATATTTTTTTTATTTCCTTCCTTCGCACCAATACTTTCTCAATGTGTACGTCCACTTTATGGTCGGCGTGGTACACACTGGTGTATTGCTTTGGGTCATGGGCCAGGGCTTTGTTGATTTCAAGAACATTGGCATTGAACAGGTTTCTCATTTTTCCCAGGCTTTCAATGGGAACAAGGCGGTCATTGTAAATGGAGCCGAGTGTTCGATTTAAACTGCCCAGGTTATAGATGCCAATGATACTGATAATCAGCAAAAAAAGGGAAATAAGACCAACAAGCAAAGAAAGACGTGTGGATATTTTCATATTGTTCATTTTTTTCTCCGGGGTAACTATATTATTGGAGAAACCAAACCTAACCGTGTATTGTCAAGATTAATATGCAATTTTTTTATTGCCAATCCCGGATGGATAAATAAACTATCGCAAAATGATTCCGGATGTTTATATCTACGACAGAAGGGATAAGAGCGGGAATCTCCTGCTTTCTGTTTTCCGGCATCTGGAATTCCATGCCCGTCTGGTAAAAGAAGAAGACGAACTTTTCCGGGAGCGGTTCAGGGTTCTGGTCACGGAAATCAACGATGATCCGCTTTTCGCCCGCTTGAAAGTACAAAATCCGGGGCTGAAAATTCTTCTATTTTCCAATTTTTCCCGGGATCCGTATATTGAAAAACTGTATGAATCCGGGATAGAAATGGCTTTAACAAAATCTTATAAACTGAATGATATTGTGGGAATGACAAAAAATGCGGCAATTTCTGCCGGGGACAGTGAAACGCTTCTGGGGTTAAAAAAGTATTTTATCCGGGAGCTTGCCGGTGCGGAAAAAAATGGACAGGAAGCCCTCTGTGCATATTCCAAAAAAGGTTATTCCGGTGACCAGAAGTCAGTGACATCGGCTATGTTTGATGATTTTAATCAATTTTATAGCACTTCTGATCTGCAGGAGCTGATCCCGGATCCGGACATGCTGCATATAGCTGTGAGCGAGCTGATTGACAACGCTGTCCGGGCACAGCTGCTTTCCGGGCGGGACAGTCTGGATATCTCCATGGAAATTGGCTGTGATTCGGAAAAAATTGGGATTTCCATTCATAACGATGGAAAACCACCGGACAAAGTCTCCCTTTTTTCCAGCCTCAACAGAAAAATGAAGCTGAGCAACTCTGATTCTTCCCTGGTTTCCCAGGAAAACACCGATAAATATGTCAACGACCACTATCTGGGAGAAAGTGGCCGAGGATTCTACATAATCCAGAAAGGGGTGCATCTTCTGTCCATTGTGCTGGTTGAAGACCAGAAAAAAGAAGAAAATCCCAATCTGTTTGAGGCCAGCATTTTATTATATTTATCCCGTCATCGGAAAGAAGTGCAGGAAGGGAATGGAAAGACCCAGGGGAATTATATGGTATTAACACTATGAAAGCAACCGATTTTGGAAAAGATTTTTTATGGGGATTTGCCACATCAGCGGCACAGATAGAGGGAGCCTGGGACCAGGATGGCCGCCAGCCGTCCATTTGGGATACATTCGCCCGGAAGAAAAAGCTGAACGGAAAACACCGGGATCATCCATCCATTGCCTGTGATCATGTAAACCGTTACCAGGACGATGTCAGAATAATGCACGATCTGGGGGTGAATTCTTACCGTTATTCCATTTCCTGGAGCCGGGTTCTGGAATACGATTCCCGTGGTTTCTCCTTTAAAATTAACCAGAGCGGTATGGATTTCTACCGCAAACTTTCCGATGAATTACAAAAAAAAGGTATCCGCCCTTTTGTGACTCTCTACCACTGGGATCTTCCACAGATACTGCAGGAGCGGGGCGGATGGACCAACCGCGACATTATTCCCCTTTTCCGGGAATATGTTTCCGCCGTCACCGATCATCTGTCCCCAACGGTGAAGGACTGGATGGTACTGAATGAGCCCATCATGTTCACGCTCCTGGGTTATGGCATTGGCATGCACGCTCCGGGAAAAAAAGGGGTAAAAAATCTTCTGAAGTCCATGCACCACGCAAATCTGGCACAGGCCATGGCTGCTGCGGATATTAAGAAAAAATCCCCCCAGTCCCGTATTGGGACATCCAATGCCATTATTGACATCCAGCCTTTCCGGGAAGATCATAAGGGGGACATCCTTTCCGCAGACAGATACCGTGCCCTTTTTTCCCGTGCATTTGTGGAGCCATACCTGGGGATGGGATACCCCACGGAGAAATTCCCCATGCTGCAGAAAATAGAAAAGTATTTCCGGGAAGGGGATGACTGGAACATCCAGTTTCATTTTGATTTCTGGGGAGTGAACCATTATTCCCGCAATCGCATTAAAACCAACCGATGGTTTCCTTATGTGAAAGGCAGAATCCTGACTCCGCCTTCCGGGACGGAAACCACGCAGATGGGCTGGGAGGTGTATCCGGAAGGTTTGTATAATATTTTAAAATGGATGAGTTCCTACCGTGGTGTCAAAAATATCATGATCACGGAAAACGGTGCGGCCATGGAGGATGTCCCGGAAGAGGGGAGGGTGCATGACCCCCGGCGGATTGAATACTATAAGGCATATCTATCGTCCGCCCTGAAAGCAAAAAAAGAGGGGGTTCCCCTGACCGGTTATTTTTCCTGGAGTTTTCTGGATAACTTTGAATGGGCGGAGGGATACCGCCCGCGTTTTGGTATGGTCCATGTGGATTATCCCAGCGGGGAAAGAATCCCCAAAGACAGTGCTCTCTGGTACCGGGATTTTATTGCCGGAAAGTGAATATCATTTCTCCCCCAGCAGTCCATGGAACCACTGGTTTAATTTATCATCCCAGGCCTTTTTGGTTTCCACTGCTTTTTCCAGAAGATAAGCCGGGTTGCGTATTTTTTCCAGTTCATCCAGAAATTTTTCCGCTTCTATAATTTTTTTCTCGAATTCATCCAGAATACTTTTTACGGCATCCGAATTTTTATTTTCAAAATCGGCAAACTGGTATTCTATGATATCATCCCGGATTTTACCTTTGGTTAGGAGATGCCATTCCACTTCAAAATATTTCTGAATCAGGGAAAATCGCCCTTCTTTTTCCAGCCGACGGATGCTCACGGTGAGATAGACATCCTCCAGCATACGAAACGGAGCGATTTTTGCGGCACGGGATACCAGATCATGGTCTTCCGCCAGTTTGAGGGTCTCATCAAATCCGCCAATTTTATTAAAGATTTCTTTCCGCATGAATATGGCAAACCCGGCGGCATGGGGATCCAGATACTGGTTGATCCGCACGGAAAGATTGGCAAAATGAAACATGACTTTGTCCAGACGCAGCTCGGATTCCGGACGGAATTCACAGGTGGCAATCCCAACATTTTTTCTTTTCATTTCTGCAAGGGCTTTTTCCAGAAAAAAATCCGGAAGGATCACATCAGCGTCAAAGAAAAACAGATATTCCCCGCTGGCCACTTCGCTTCCCCGGTTTCTGCCCGGACCGGGCATTCCGCCGTCCACAACCCGGGCACCATAGCTTTCTGCAATGGAGCGGGTGGCGTCTTTACTGCCGGCATCGGCCAGGATGACTTCGTAATCGGTAAAGGTCTGCTTCTTAATGGAATCCAGCAGTTTGGGGATAAATTTTTCTTCGTTGAGAGCGGGTGTGACGATACTGATTGTGGGCATAAATTCTCCTTTTGATTACTTTATAAAACCCGGATTTATTGTCCAGTCAATTCTTCCTGTCATATAAAGTTTGACATCGGGTTTCCGGATTCAAACTGGGCTTGTGGCGTCGTCGCCAAGTGGTAAGGCAGAGCTCTGCAAAAGCTCCACCGCCGGTTCGAATCCGGCCGACGCCTTGAATTAGCCCGAATGATGGAATAGGTAGACATACAGGACTTAAAATCCTGGGAGGGAAACCTCGTGCCGGTTCAAGTCCGGCCTCGGGCAGTTTTTTTAACCCTATGATCATAGATTCCCACACCCATATAGATATCACCCTGGAATCCGCTCCGGAGCTGAAAGAAACTTTGTTCATAAACGCCCGTGAAAACGGGGTTGCCGCAATGGTGCAGATTGGTGCCCACCGGAATTCCTATGAATATTCCCGGAATCTGTCCCATTCTCCCACCCCGGTTCCGGTGTTCTATACCATTGGCATGCATCCGGGGGAGGCCCATGAATTGGAACCATCCGCCGGAATCCATTTTGCCAGAGAAAATAAGACAGATCCAAGATTCATTGGAATTGGGGAAATTGGACTGGAATACTATTACGCAAAGGAGCATGCACAAATCCAGAAAAAGGTATTCCGGGAATATCTGGATTTGGCTTCCGAATTGGGGAAACCGGTGGTGATCCACACCCGGGACGCCTTTGAGGATACCCTCTCTCTTCTGGAACCATACCAGAATGATATAAATATTTTAATCCACTGCTTCACTGGAGACAGAGCACAGATGGAGGAATATGCAAACAGAGGTTTTTATATTTCCTTCTCCGGTATACTCACGTTCAAGAACGCAAAAGTCATCCAGGAAGCGGCTCTGCATGCTCCTCTGGATAAAATTCTCATTGAAACAGATGCACCCTTTCTAACCCCCTCTCCCATGAGAGGGAAAACAAACCAGCCTGCTTATCTGAGGCATACCTTTGAATATCTTGCAAAATTAAGAAACCTCCCCGCAGATGAATTATCCCTGACCCTTATGGAAAACACGCAGGCTTTTTACGGAATCCGGTTTTTTTCCTGAAGATACGGGACCACCCCATGGGCATTAATCCACCCGGAATTAGTTCCCGGTGGGATAACGATTTTGGCAAGGGCGGGATGGACGCGTTCCGGATTTTTGTTTATATAAACAAGAAAACCCCTTGCGGGGTCTTCTTGATTCTTTTCCAGAATTTTCTGTCTTAGTTGTGGATAGCTATAATCTCGTCCCGGTTGACCTCAGAAAGGATTTTCTCATACTCAGGAGAGTTCTTTTTATACTTCAGTTCAGCGGCACGCAGAAGGTGTTCGTTCTTTTTCTTTTTCAGGAAAATTCTTTCATCTTCTGTTCCGGCCTCATATTTGGTTAGCACATTTTCCCGGAATCCATAGCAGGATGTCAGATACTTGTGGGGTGAAATCTCTTTGTCATATTTGGGATCCAGATTGATATACCTTTCCAGTATATCTATACACTGGGGAAGATTTTTCAGGTCATACTGCTGAATTACCCAGTCTCTGTATACATCCGCGATCAGCTCTTTAAACTTGTCGGATTCCCGTACTTTTTTATTCTGGATTTCATCCATGTGTGCAATGGAACGGCTAAAGTATGTCACTGCTTTCAGTTTGGCTTTGCGTTTCATTTCCGCTATCTGCCGTTCTTCTTTTGCCTTTCTGTCCAGAGTCTGCCAGTACCATTTTTCGTTCAGATGCTTGGCTTCTGCGGCTTCTTCTCTGTATCTCTGGACACTTTCCCTCATTTTTTGGATGATGGATCTTCCGGTCTGGTAATTGGAAAGAGCCAGTCTCAGTTTATTCTCCGCAAACGCATCGCTCAGTGTAACAAGCTGGTCAAAGGACTCAATATACGGTTTATAATCAGGATTATGCCATTTTGTTTCAGACTCATCGGCAACCTGACCTTCTGTTTTTTTATCCCCACCTTCGTTCGCAGGCGGATTCTGAGCCGAAATTCCTGCTGTCAGCATTGCGACAGCGAATAACATTAATATCTTTTTCATAACTTAACCCTTCCCTTATAAAATTTTATAGCTATTTATCCTAAGTATCGGTAAACGCTTTTCCCAAACTTAAAAAAAAACTTAATTATTTCAATACGGTTTGGGCAATTTTGAAAATGTTTTTTCAAAAGGCAAGCTATTTTTA
>DYOA01000023.1:31405-40097 GCA_020720785.1 Leptospira biflexa | reverse complement strand
GAAAAAGAAATCCATCGGCCCATGATGTATATCGTAATGGCCAGCTGGAAGAATACGGGTAAAGAAGATACTCCCCCGGCAGGTCCGGCTTCGCCACCGCTAACGCGGAACGAACATGGACAAATTGGCGGGAATTCTGGAAGGATACTCCCCCGGCAGGACTCGAACCTGCGACAAATTGGTTAACAGCCAACTGCTCTACCGACTGAGCTACAGGGGAATATGGATAAATTGTTAAAGAAACTCATCCGGTCAATTGTTTTTCATTTACAGCCTGCCATTTTTTTTCAGTTTTACCAATGCCATTTGAAAGTTTCAATGATATCCAGTATGAGTTGGATGAAACGGAAAAGCGTTTTCTGGACCGTTACGCGGGGTTAAAAATTGACCGTCTGGAAGAGGAAAATATCCAATATCGGAAACAATTGGAAGATTCTGCCATCTGGACAGATGAATCCCGGCGTTCGGAGGTGCAGGATATCCAGGCCAAACTATCAGCCCTGGAAAAAAAGCTCTCCGGCTGGCAGAATCTGAAACTGGAAATTGCTGATCTCCGGGAATATGTGGAGATCGCTAAAATGGAGAAGGATACATCTCTGCTCCCGGAATTATCAGGAAAATATTATTCCATTAAAACCACATTTGACGCTTTGGATCTGGAAAGCCTGCTTTCCGGGGATGATGATCACCGGAGTGCCTTTCTGAATATCCATCCCGGAGCGGGGGGCACGGAATCTCATGACTGGGCGGATCTGCTGTACCGGATGTATTTACGATGGGCGGAGAAAAAGGGATATGAAGTGGATTTGATTGACTACCTGGAAGGAGAGGAGGCCGGCATTAAAAATGTCACGCTACTGATCAAGGGAATCAATGCCTATGGGTACATCAAGGCGGAAAACGGAATCCATCGGCTGGTGCGTATTTCCCCGTTTGATTCCAATAAGAGGCGACACACATCGTTTGCGTCTGTCCATGTGTCCCCGGAAATTTCCGATGATGTGGAAGTGGATATCAATGAAAAAGATTTGCGGATTGACACATACCGTTCCAGTGGTGCCGGCGGTCAGCATATCAATAAAACGGATTCCGCCGTGCGGATCACCCATGAGCCCACCGGGATTGTGGTGGCGGTGCAGAATGAACGGAGCCAGATTAAAAATAAATCCACGGCCATGAAAATGCTCCGGGCACGTCTGTATGAGCTGGCGATGGAAGAAAAACAGAAAGAGATAGATTCCAAATCCGGAGAGAGAAAGGACATTTCCTGGGGAAACCAGATTCGCTCTTATGTGTTCCATCCTTATAATCTGGTAAAGGATACCCGCACGGGATTTGAAACCGGAAACATACAGGCGGTGATGGACGGGGATCTGGATAAATTTATTGACGCATATTTACGGATGATGTCTTCCCTGCAGCATACCGCCGGTTAGAAAGCATATTCCAGCCGCAGGCGGACGGACCTTTCCATGTTTGTTTCCAGCGGATCCCGGAGGTAGTCATCCTCCAGAAGGTATTCCCGGATTTCCGTGCGTGAATTTAATAAATTATAAATATCCAGATACGCGGCAAACTTGTTTTCACCGGTTTTCCGGGTGAATGCCAGACGCATATCCAGACTCATGGCATACGTGAGGCGGGGCATTCCCTTATCCGGTTTGGAGCGGTAATATGTCTGGACGGCTTCCGCTCCCTGGTTCAACCCATCGGCAATGGTATAATAGCCGATGGGCTCTCCATCCCGGTAGCGGAGTATTCCGGAAAGTTTCCACCAGCGGGCAAAGGAGAATCCTCCCATGATATGGATCACATAAGCCCGGTCATAATCCGGACGTGCCCACGCCGTGAGCATGGAATTTGGGTTGGTGGTACTTTCCGAATAGTACCCCACATCGTTATAAAATGGACCGGTTCCCATGGGCAGGGTCGCTTCCGAATAATACGCTCCCAGAAGGATTTCATAAAACCAGATACTGCCGGAGTGGGGATTTTTGATGAGCTGGGTTTCAAAAGCCACCAGGAACGCCGGCTTGTCAGAATTTTTTAATATATATTTCTCGTTTCCGAATTGCGTATCCGTCCGGTTGTATATGATGCCTCCGGGGATGGTGCTTGCGGCCATGGGTGAATATACCACGCCGGATTTTTCATCCATTTCCACGGTGAGCAGATTGCGGAAATACCTTCCATTGATCAGAAATGTATAAAAATGTTCCTTCTTCAGCGGGACTTCCACGCCCAGGCGGAATTTTTCGGAAACCGGCATTTTCAATTCCGCGTCTTTTCCGTGGAAATCAGAACCGGTGGCATTTTTCACCGTGAGTGTATCTGCCGTATCGTATACTTCGTTCGCGTTATTGTCGCTCCAGAAATAGCGGTATCCGGAGAGATAATCTTTATCCAGAAAATCCGCTTCTGTGGAGGTGACAGGCACCGGATCATGGGCCATCCCAAAAACCAGGGTTAAGCTTTCCTTCATTTTATACCGCCCATCCACAGAGAAGGACGGGTCCATGCGGTACACGGAGGGTGCGGTCTCCATGAGGACACCCACGGATCCTGTCGCTTCCACGGAGTTCTTCTTTTTATCCCATCTGGCCGATGGGTGGAGATGGAAAAGGGAAGTGTTCTGGAAGGATGGATTTTCGTAGAGGGTTAAATACAACGCATGGCTTCCATAAAACTCCCCCACCATATTGCCGGGATAGGATTCTTTTTTTGCAATATTATCCAGCCAGAATTTAACTTCATAGTAATCCGGCTGAAGCAGAAAAACAGAATTCTGTTCATATATATCCACAATGGCTTCCCAGGTAAGCGAAGTTCCATTTTTCTCCGGCAAAATGGGGGAATACTCATTGACGGCATCCTCCAGAGTGCGGAATACAAAGCCGGAGTTCATTGTTTCCTGAAGATTTTTTACGGAAAACCCGGACTGGATTTTCCAGGTTTTCCCCCCGTTCTCCAGACGGGTTCCCCCGGAAAGATGCACGGCATGGCTCTGGGTTTTCCGCGTGTTTTCCGGCTTCAGGAAAAACTCCGCACCGTCATGGTCATTTTTCTGGTACTGATATAAAAAGGTGATAAAAGTCTCTTCAGTTTCTGAATAATCCAGCATGGCCGTGGCACGGGAAGATTCAGAATAAACATAGCTTTCCGGTGCGTGGGGATACTGCGGATTTTCTCCGGCACGCTGGAATTTTCTGCGGTAAAAAAGCCCTTCCGCTCCGGCCAGGATGTGCCTGCCGGATGGGTATGGATGGAGGATGCTCTGGCTAAAGGAACCAGAGGGGGAAAACTTCCGGGCATTTTCTGCCGCTCCCCATTCTGTGGCTGGATCCCGGTCAAAGGTATGGGGGGGCATCCAGGAAGATCCCCCCAATGGGAAGGACATATCCACGGAAGACAGATAAGAAGTTGTGCCATTCTCTTCCGGGACGCCGGGGGAAAAGGATCGCGGATAAAAATGCGTGCCATAGCCACCGGCAAAAAGATCCATATCCGGAGAAATCCCCAGCGATCCCAGAAAAGCAAAAGGAATGCGGAGGAAGGCTCCTCCGGGGTTCATGGGATCATTCAGGGACAAATCCCGCAGATAATAACGCTGCCAGTAAATGGAAGACATGTGTCGGGAGGCGATGGTGCGTTCCGTTTCGCTGAATCCATTGGATTCCATATTGGAGACGATGGTGGAAAGACTCCGGTATTCCAGAAAATAATGGAGGGAGCCACCGTCCGGATAGGTTTCCAGATCTTCACGGGAATAATCCATCCGGGAAGAGGTAATGAGCGGTGAGGATTCTGCCGGAAAAAATGATATAAATAATGGCACGGTAAGAAGGAGGATTAGGCTAATTTTTATCCTTTTGCTGTTTCCGTCCATATATTATATATTTACAAAATCGGCCGGGGATTTCTCCAGCCAGGTTTCTTCCGATCCGGAAGGGAAAATCCCGTTGTGGGTGAGTTTCTTATCCCCGCTTCCGGAAACTCCGTCCCCGGACTGGTCCACGGTGATAATGATGGAATAACTGCTCGTGCTGTATGCCAGATGGATGGTCCCATAAAAACTGCCATCCCTGGAAATATACAACGGATCCTGAACAATGGTTGTCCCTTTCCTGTCCGTGTATTCCACCCAGATCCGCCGGGAAGCGGGGAATCCGGTCAGATGGACATACAGATTTTTTTCATTCTGGTTTAATTCTTCGTCTCCAGGGGGTTCCGGATCATAGTGACAGGCAAAAGATATCCCCGCAAAAAAAAGCACCGCAAGCAAAGTAAATTTTTTCATTTTATCCGTTCCCGGTTAACGACACCTTTAATGTATTATAATGAATATCAATCACATCGGATTCCCGCATGGCGTACCCGCCGGCCAGTACGATAACATAAGGAATGTTTCTTTCTCCAAAGTACAATTTCACCATCTGGTCCCGCGTTATCAGCTCCTCTTTGGAAAGAAGGAACCCTCCCAGAACATCATGTTCGTAAGGGTCGGCACCTGCCAGATAAATTCCCAGATCGGCCTGGAATTCCCGGGAAATGAGATCCAGTGCATCCGCCAGTTTTGCCAGATATTCCTTCCCATCCGTTCCGGAAGGCAGACCAATGTTCAGATGGGCTTCCTCTTTTTTGGGGTAATTATCTTCCTGATAAATATTGAAAACATAGACATCGGTGCGTTTCCCATAGCAGTAGCAGATGCCATTGCCCTGGTGGATGTCCAGATCAATCACCAGGATATTTTTCTTCCCATAATTTTTCTGAAAATTTTCAATGGCATAGCCCACATCGTTCAGATAGCAGAAACCCTCCGCATGGCAACAAAAAGCATGGTGGAACCCCCCGGAAAGATTTGCGAAAATGCCTCCGCTTTTATATGCCATTTCCAGTGCAAGATATGTTCCACGGGTGGAATACAGAAAAAAGTTGATTATCTCATAGGTCAGTGGAATTTCTGAACTCATGATGTTATCCGTGAGATTCAGCTCAAAGAAATCATCCAGGTAATCCGGGGTATGGAAGAGCAGCAATTCTTCCCGCTCCGGTTTTCTATCAATTTCAAAGATTGGAATATCTTTCACCCAGTCCGATTTAACCAGCCGTTCTTTGAGCTGGAAATACTTTTTACCGGGAATCACAGACATATTTTCCAGTTTTTCATAACTCTTATGGTAGACAAATCCCCTCTTTATTTCCGGTTTAAAACTTTTATAAGGCCGGAAAGGGCTAATTATGCTGGACAGGATATCAAACATTCACGCTATTGTCGTTGAGCTTTTTAAGCTGTCAAGACGAATATGAAAGAATTAGACATTGGCCGGGTGATCAACCTGGCAAAAAACAGAAAGTATGAAATTACTGTAGCATCCTTTGATGTGGTGGAGAACCTGCCGCTTCTGGATGTTCCCCGGTCCATGAAAGGCCGTAAAAGGGCGGTACAGGCACTCTCTCTCCTGAGCGACGGCGGTGTCCAGTACGGATATAATGAATCAAAAGCCCCCCAAGAATCCGAACCGATAGAATAGCCCCGCTTTTTTCTTACTGATCCAATACCGTAAAAGAATGGAGGATTCCCTTTTCCGCAAGGGGGAATATCGTTTCATGCTCCAACCCTCTCTGGAATTCCAGCGTAATGGTGGGAATGTTCCTTTCCCATCCGGCATACGTTCCCAGTGATCCTGGAGTGGGATATCCAATGTCCTCCACGATGGGAAAATCCAGATATTCATGCATTTTCTGGGCAAAATCCATCGCCGGGCCGTTTAAATTGATCATGGGCTTCCATGAATGGAGGGAAATAATATAATCCATTTTATTCTCCGCCAGAAATGTTTCCATGGCCATGGTTTCCGGTTCGCTCCCGGAATGGGGCCCCGGATAGTATTTTTCTTTGGCCACTTCGCTGGTCCAGTCCTTTGTGTTCATATTCCGGTTCAAATCCACCCGGTTTGCATTCTGGCGGGTGAATGCCAGAAGCCCATCCACATTCAAAACCGGAATCACCCATAAATGAAAGGAAAACGGCGATGTGTCCCGCCCGGTCAGATATTTCCGGATAAAATCATGCAGAAAGATGATGCCTTCTGTTTCATTCCCATGCACTCCGCCCACTAACAGGACGGAATGTTTTCCTCTCTCCGATGGAAAATGCCGGAATGGAATGGTTTGACCGCCCGCCGTTGTTCCCATGGATGGCCAGCCAGAGGCAATATCCAGAATTTTTCCGGGATGGGCAAAAGGAATGGACTCTATATCCTCCGGATAAATGGATAAATCCGTACTCATAGCTGGATCCCTTTCAGCGAGAGGGCGTTGCGGTATGTGTTATACAGAAGCATGGCAATGGTCATGGGGCCCACCCCTCCGGGTACGGGAGTGACATAGGACACCTTATCCAGGGTTTTTTCATAATCCAGATCCCCCTTGAGCTTTCCATCCACCCGATGCATCCCCACATCAATGACCACACTGCCGGGTTTGATCCGGGATTCATCCACAATTCCGCGAACGCCCATGGCAGAAACCAGAATATCTGCCTGGGAAATGATATCGTTAATATTCTTTGTTCTGGAGTGGCACACCGTCACCGTGCAGTTCCCGCCATCCAGAAGAAGCTGTGCCATGGGCTTGCCCACAATATTGGATCTCCCCAGAACCACCGCATTTTTTCCGGTGGTCTCAATCCCCGCTTCCTTGAGCATCACCATCACCCCCAGCGGAGTGCATGCGACTGTCCCGTCCGCCTTTGCCATCAGGCGTCCCATGTTTTCATAATGAAATCCATCGGCGTCTTTTTCCGGTAAAATGGTCTGCAAAACCCGGGCTTCATCAATCTGCCGGGGGAGGGGAAGCTGCACCAAGATACCATGGATTTTGTCATCTGCGTTCCAGGCGTCCACAATCTCCAGGATCTCCTCCGTTGTGGATGTTTGGGGCATTTTGTTTACGATGGAATAAAACCCCATCTCGCTTGCGTTTTTTTCCTTGCTGGAAACATAAATTTCACTGGCAGGATCATTCCCCACCAGCAGAGCGGCCAGACCGGGAACCACTCCCTTGCGTGTGGCCTCGTCCCGGATTTTTTTCCGTATCTCTCCGGCCAGTTCCTTGCCGCGAAGGTATTTTCCGTCCACCCATGCCGATGGGTCAATTTGAAATGATGGTATGTGCATAAATCGAAAGTTTATTTTATGCCTGTCGTGAAAAGAGTTTTTGCGGAGGGGTTTAACTTTCCAGAGGTTTCTCCTTCAAAAAAAACTGACGTTGCAGCATATCTTCCAGGTATAGAAGATCGGCATAATCTGCTTCCATGCCGGAGCGTGCGTAGCCCGTGATCTCCCACAGGCCATATATTTTTTCATTGGCAAACATGGCATCCATGGGTTCCACGTTCAAATACTCGGATCTCTGGAAAAAATTCGGCTCCGGAATGGACAGGGATTCATTGGCAGAAATGGTCAGCCAGAACCCGCCTCCCTCCAGCCGATGAACCCGGATATACTCCATTTTATCCCGGGGAATCACAATGATCGCACCCATAAATCTGTTCAGAAGAGAAATTTTATACCCAATCTCAATGGTCAGATGATCATAATTCAGATACACAATATATTTTTTCATGCTCACGGAAACAATGAGGAATAGAATACCATACCAGAGAAGGGAAAAAACACCAAAGAAAATCCAAAAATACCAGTCCGGATCTCGCATAATGAAAAGGACCATGATGGGGGCGGAAAAAAACAGAATGTAAAAAAGAAAGGCCAGAGAATTTGTGAATAATGATCTGTTTTTTTTCAGGGAGATCTGTTGCCCCTTTTGCGTATCTTTTATTTCAATAAATTCAGAATGCCCGGAAATTCCTTCAGAAAATTCATTGGAATATTGAGATGTTGTGCTCCTGTCCAGAGAAAAACCACACTCATCCCGAACCGCAATTCCGCAGAACCCATGAAGGGATAGGATAAACTCTTCTGTGGCTTCCTTATCCAGAAAAGTATCCAGCCAGAAATGGGATCCATCTTTTTTCACCAAGAATATCTGGTAGGTTGGATAATGCTCCGTTCGGCGGGAAGATCCGGAGCCGGAAGTGCGGCTTTTCATGACTTCCACAATCCGGATGAAGGAAAGGAGACCCATGCCAAAGGAATACTTCCGCTTCTCCGTTTTGAAAAAGGTAACATTCTGCTTTTCCTTGTCTATGATTACCGTTGCATTGAAGTCCATCTTTTTATGCGAAAAACCTGCCATAAAAAGGATGCTCCCCAGCAGAATCGCAAACCCCGGTGCGGGAAGATCCATCCAGGATAAATTTCCGGAAACGGCATTCAGATAAAGGACCGCCCCGGAAACCATGGTTGCCCCAAGAATGGAAATCCCCACGTACACGCATCCCACCCCTCTGGGTTTTGTTTCCAGGATAAACTGGTTATTTTCTATTTTCATAGTCTCTCTTTAATTTTATTCAGAAATGGGCAGTATCAGGCGCATTCCATGGTAAAAATCCAGACTGCTACCCTTCCCATCCCAAATACGGAAAGAGGAACGCAGATGCGGTGCGAACAGGTTCCATGCACCCCCACGTAAAACATGGCGGGAGCATTCTCCATTATTTTTCCCCATCCATGCAGACCCATCGCCGGGAGCTTTTTTATATGTTTCATGCCAGCAGTCCAGCGTCCAC
>DYOA01000023.1:0-31305 GCA_020720785.1 Leptospira biflexa | reverse complement strand
CCCCCTTTTTTGCATCTCAGGAAAATAATTCATTTAAATTCAATTTTATTCAATAGAAAATCATTATCCTCTGGATATGGAAAAGGGGAAGGGGATACTTTGTCCAGATATTTTTTATGTTTGGGGGCTGTGCGGTCTCCATTCATATTGGGAGGGTGGCTCTTTCCATAAAAAAACTTCTTGTTTGGTTCAATAAAATCGCAATTATGGCATCATGGCAACTTTTGGTGGAATGGTTTTTCTGGGATTCGCATTGGTTCTGGCTGCATTTATTTTGATCTCTGTCCGGGCATCGCAGATGTATCCGCAACTGGTATTAAAAATATTCAAATATCTGATAATCCTCTTCTTCATATTCGCCTTCAGCGTGGCCGCTGTGGTGATTGGTCTGCGCATTGATGATCGACATGAGTCCTCCTATTCCAAAAACCGTAAATCGGTGGAGGATATCTGGGGGGGTGGGGTCATCCAGAACCCACCGGCGTTTTTTGAAAGGACGGTTGGCCGCAGGACAGTGGTAACGGATGATAATAAGAAAGTGGAAGAAGACTATTATGTGGACAATATCCTGAGCATGGCAGACCATAAGGTCAACGTAAATATCCAGTCCAGCATCCGCGAAAAAGGGCTTCTCAAATTCGCCGGGTACCGTGCGGTTTTTAAAGGGGAATACCGGGTTAAAAACACATACAACACAGGAAAGACATTTTATTTTAATTTTTCTCTTCCGGAAAATGCCGGCAATATCTCCGGTTTCACGGCAACCCTGAACGGAGAAAAAATATCCCAGGATAAAAACCTGGCCGATGGATTGGATTGGAAAGGGGTATTATCTCCCGGTCAGGAAATGGTTTTTAAATTGGAATATACCGCAAACGGAACGCGGGTTTACCGGTATTCCCTGGGAAATAACAAACTGGAAATAGAAAATTTTTCCTTTGAGTTGATCACGGATTTTGGGGATTATATGATTCCGGAGAGAGCCATGGTTCCCGGTACGGTGGCAGCGGATAGCCAGAAAACCAAATTGAGCTGGCAGAATCAGAAACTGATCACCGGCCAGGACATTGCCCTGGAATTCATCATTCCCGGAAATTATGGAGAAACCGCGTACCGCCTGTTCTATTATTCTCCATTGGCCATGGCTCTTTTCATCATGCTGCTTCTGGTTTTTTCCGTGGCCAAAGAAATCAAACTGCATCCCATGCACTACCTTTTTCTGATAACGGGATTTTTCATTTTCTATCTTCTGGCCTCGTATCTGATTACCTATGTGCCCATTATTCCTGGTATTATGATTTCCGTCCTGGTATCCACCGGAATCATGCTGTACTATGCTTCCATGCTGAAAAAGGGGACAGTTTTCATGCAGGCTGTGGCCATGGGAAGTGTTATTTTCCAGTGGATTTTTTCCATTGCCTTTTTCTTTCCGGCACATACCGGGTTCACCATCACCATTGCCAGCATTCTGGCATTCATTGTTCTGATGAAACAGACGGCATCCGTGGAATGGAATTCCAAATGGTAATCCGGAAAAATGGGTGAATTCTTTCAAACCATTGCGGATTATGTATGGGGTCCGCCATTGGTGGTCCTGCTTTTGGGGACCGGCCTTTATTACACCTTCCGTCTGGTTTTCATACAGTTACGTTATTTCTTTTACGGCTTGCGGATATCCATCGGGCGGGATAAAGAAGAAAACAAGGCGGGCAGAAGCGGGGATATCAGCTATTTTGAGGCCCTTTCCACCGCCCTCAGTGCCACCATCGGCACCGGAAATATTGTGGGCGTCGCCGGGGCTCTTCTCATTGGCGGGCCGGGTGCACTTTTCTGGATGTGGGTCACTGCTTTTCTGGGAATGGCCACCACGTATGCGGAGGCAGTCCTGGCCGTTAAATTCCGCCAATCCACTCCGCATGGATATTCCGGCGGACCCATGTATTATATTGAACATGGCCTGGGCCAGAAATGGCTGGGCATTCTTTTTGCGGTTTTTACGCTGATTGCGGCGTTTGGCATTGGGAACACCGTACAGGCTAATGCCGCAGCCGGAGCCATGGAAGCATCCGGTTTACAGATTCCCCGGCTTTATACCAGCTTGTTTCTGGCATTGTTTACGGGGCTGGTCATTCTGGGCGGAGTCAAACGGATTGGTAAAATTTCTTCCATGATTGTTCCTTTTATGGGGGCATTGTATTTTCTGGGCTCTATCTGGATTATCCTGACGAATTATCGCCATGTACCGGACGCATTCGGAATGATTTTTACCTATGCCTTCACACCGGTTTCTGCCGTGGCCGGTACCTTTGGGATGCTTCTGGCAACCACCATCAATATTGGTATCAAGAGAGGTCTTTTTTCCAATGAAGCCGGCCTGGGTTCCACCCCCATGGCAGCGGCTTCCGCTTCCACGGAGTTTCCGGTCAAACAGGGTCTGGTTTCCATGCTCGCTCCGTTTCTGGATACTCTTCTGATCTGTACTCTGACCGGTCTTGTCATCATCATTGGCATGCAGGAAAGTGGCGTACAGATTGTCTCCCATGCCATCGCTTCCAAGGCAGAAACCGGGAAGATACTGGCGGAGAAAATGCCGCAGTTTGTCTCCTTTGTCTCCGGATCAGAAAATCCGATGATGGTCTGGCGGGGTATTCCCGATATTTTTTCCGCCCAGGCCGTGGATATAAAAGATGTTTTCACATCTTCCGTTTTTTTCACCCTTCTGGGGCCGATAGGGAAAGATATTGTCACCTACGGGCTTTTTCTGTTTGTCGCATCCACCATCATTGGCTGGTACCACTACAGTGACCGTGCCCTGGTGTATCTGGGCGGGGGCGGACTGGTAATGCCTTACCGGATTTTTTATGTCATCATGGTATTCATAGGCGGGATGGGGACAGACATCGGTCTGATCTGGAAACTCTCTGATATTGCGAATGGTTTGATGGCCATCCCCAACCTGATTGCCCTTATTCTTCTCTCCGGACTGGTGATAAAAGAGACAAAAGAATATTTTGCACTATATCCTCATAAATATGATTTCATTGTGTGGGTCTATGTGAAGATTCTTTCCCTCCTGCCCAAAAATACCATCAGCAAACTGGCCGGATATCTGGCCCGTCTCCAGCTTCCCCGGTTTATTATGATACCGGTGATTCTTGCCTTTTCCCGGATAACCGGCATCAAAGCGGATGAAGCGGAGCTTTCCCTGACCAGCTATTCTTCCCTGAATTCCCTTTTCACCCGGTATCTGAAGAACGGTCTCCGGATTATTGATAATGAGGAAAGCGTGATTGTATCTCCGGTGGATGGGACTCTCCTGAGCTATGGACAGATTCTTTCCGGGTCTTTGATACAGGCCAAGGGGATTGAGTTTTCCATAAAAGAGCTTCTGGGAACAGAGACATTTTATCCGGAATTTTCAGAAGGGGAATACGCCATTATTTATCTATCACCGCAGGATTACCACCGTATCCATACCCCCTACGATGGACGAATTCTGGGTTATTATTACAAACCAGGGAAGCTTTTTCCGGTCAATCCCATTGCTGTTTCCACCATTAAAAAACTGTTTTCCCGCAATGAAAGGCTCATTACGTATTTACAGACAGAGCATGGAAAACTGGCGGTAGTAAAAATTGGAGCCACCAATGTGGGAAAAATCAAGGTGTCTTATGATACAGAAGTAACCACAAATAACTGGTTTCGATCTCCCAAAGAGCATCTCTATGTCACGGAAAAATATCTCCGGAAAGGGGAGGAGCTGGGTCGTTTTGAGCTGGGTTCCACAGTGATCCTTATCATTGAAAACGGTAAAGGCCAGTTCATGTCCCTGGAAAAAGGGCAGAAAATGAAATATGGAGAACCCATCGCATCGTTCCAAACCGCCGATGAAAAATCCATAGAGGAGGAGAGTATTCCATGAAAAAAACCATCGCCATTATTGGCTTGGGGAACATGGGTTCCGCTATCCTTACCGCGTTGCAGGACACGGATATCCGCATTCTGGGATATGATATCCGGAATGACGGCCCGGCGTCCGGCGGAAATTTTACCCGGCTGGATGACCCACGGGAAATCTATCTGGATGGTCATGATCTCATTCTGGCCGTAAAACCCCAGGATGTGGGCCGGGTGGTTTCTCTGGTACAGGATAACCGCACTTTGGTCTCCATCGCGGCGGGGGTTACGGTGGATGCCATCCGTAAAGCCAATGGGCGGGAAAATCCGGTGATCCGGGTCATGCCCAATACGCCGCTCCAGTACCTTTCTGGCATGAGTGTTCTCTACGCATCCGATAATGTCCCGGAAGAGGATAAAACCTTTTATCTGGATCTGTTCCGGAAAACCGGAGACGCATTTTATGTGGCGGAGGAAGAAAAGCTGCATGCCGTGACCGCTCTCTCCGGCTCCGGTCCCGCCTATGTGTATCTTTTTGCCTCTGCCATGGAAAATGCCGGGGTTTCGCTGGGGTTGAGCCGTCCGGATGCCCGCCGCCTGGCTGTGAACACTCTGTACGGTTCTGCCCACCTCTTGCGGGAAAAAAAAGTGGAACCGGAAAAGGCCATCCATGAAGTGACCTCACCGGGCGGAACCACCATCGCAGGGATTCTGGCCATGAAAAAAGCCGGCCTGGAAACAGCCGTTACGGAAGGGGTTCTGGCTGCTTACCATAAATCCCAGGAATTATCCGGGAAGAAATAATCTTTAAAAATTTCATGAATAAAGACCACAGCCGGGAGTTTTCCTTCATCCATTCCATGGCAGAGACTATTTCCGTTCCGGAGGGGATTCTGGGCATTGGGGATGACGCTGCTGCCCTTGGGGTGGATATCCTCAAAGAAAGAAAACTCACCGTAACAATGGATTCCATGGCGGAAGGCTACCACTTCCGGAAGGACTGGTGCTCCGGTCGCGATGTGGCCATCAAACTGATTGAAATGAACGCCTCCGATATTCTGGTGAAAGGAGGAATCCCGGCTTATGCTTTTCTGGGCGTGCAAATCCCCCCGGCGGAAATCCAGTCTCCTTTTATCATGCAGTTCCAGAAAGAATTCCTCCGCCACCTGGCCCGCCACAGGATTCTGCTTCTGGGAGGGGATACCACGGCTTCTTCCGCCATTCATTTTACGCTCACCATGCTGGGCACATCGGACGGTTTTATTCCCCGCAAAGGGAAAAATATCCTTCCGGGAGATGTGGTTTATATCATGGGGAAACCCGGCCTTTCCGGATATGGTCTGGAACTCCTGCAATCCGGAGAAAAAAATCCGGATATTCCCCGGAGGGCACACTGCCGTCCCCACGCTCAGTGGAGATTCTCCCGCATTTCTTCTGATGAGGGAATTTCCGCCTCCGTGGATCAGTCAGACAGTCTGCGGGAAACTCTGTCCATCCTTGCCGATGAAAATTCCATTCAAATGGAAATTGATCTTTCCGCCATTCCATCCTTTGCGACCTTTCTCCGGATGCCGGAAGAAAAAAAAATCTCCTTTCTGCTGAACGGCGGAGAAGATTTTGCCACCGTGTTTCTGGTTTCCCAGGAAAAAATCTCCGTAGCATGGGAGAAAAAAATCTCATCTGTGGGTGGATATCCCGTCGGCAGGATTGTATCCACCGGAAGTTCCGGCGTCACGTATTTCTGGAAGGACAGAATTCTGGATGCCAACCAATACGGGGATTACTACATCCATTTCTGAAGAAAATTTTATCCCGTTGTTCTCAGACCGGCGGCGATAGCGTTTATGGACTGAAGAAGCCGGGGAAGGAGCTGCGTTTTTCCCGCCTCGTCCGCATTCCGGAATTCTTTCAAAAGATATATCTGGGAAATATGCAGCAACCGCAGTGGCTCCGCCCGGTACCGCAGAGTGGATGTTAAACCAGTCCGGCGTTGCTCCATTTCACCGTCAAATAAATCGTCCAGCATTTTCCGGGAAAGAAGGTATTCCTTCTGGATGCTTGCACAGAAAAAATCCCGGATGGCGACATCCTGCACCATGGAAGCATAGTCCCGCATGATATCCATATCCGCACTGGAAATACTGGTTTCAATATTGGTAAAAATGTATCTTCCAAATGACCAGTTTCCAATCCCTTTCTTGAAATACTGATAATCCCTCGGACGGGTTTCCCGCAGCGATCCCAGAGCGGAACCCACTCCGAACCAGCCGGCCAGATAAAAACGGGACTGGTTCCAGGAAAACACCCAGGGGATGGCCCTCAAATCAAAAATTGTCTTCCTGCCGGTACGTCGAGCGGGGCGGGAGCCAATGTGTGCTTTCTCAATGGCATCTATGGGTGTGGCTTCGTTGAAAAACAGGATAAAATTTTCATGGGTAACCAGCTTCTGGTAGGCCTCCCGGCTGGCTTCCGCCAGATAGTTAAAAATTTCCGTCAATTGATTATCTTCCGGCGGTTTGGATGCCAGCGAAGCCCCCAGAACCCCTGCCGCGAGGAGTTCCAGATTATACGTGGCTCCGGTATAATTTGCGTATTTATGGGAAATGGTTTCCCCCTGCTCCGTGATGCGGATATCTCCTTTTACTGACCCTTTGGGAAGAGCGTCCAGAAACCGATGGGTGGGTCCCGCACCCCGGCTGATGGTGCCCCCTTTTCCATGGAAAAACCGTATTTTCACGGAGTGGGATTCGGAGGCGTCCACCATTGCCCTCTGGGCACCATAAAGTCCCCAGGCCGCTGCGAGGATTCCGCCGTCTTTATTGCTGTCGCTGTAACCCACCATGACGGTCTGGGTTTTCTGCCCCAGGTTATCCCGGTCTTTCATGAATTCCATACTGTGGATGGTTACCGGATTTCGGAAAAAAAACTCCAGAATGCCGGGTGCATTGTTCAGATCCTCCACGGTTTCAAAAAGAGGACAGACCGGAATCGGGAAAAAGACTTTATTTCCCTTGCGGAATAAAAATCCGGCTTCCCGTGCGAAAATATAGATTAAAAGCAGATCGGCTGCGTTTCTGGTCATGCTCACCACGTAATTTCCCAGTCCGGAGGCTCCAAAGTTTTCCATGTATTTCCGGAGGATATTAAATGTTTTCAGAATTTCTGTCGCTTCCTCTCCGGCGTTCTGGTTTCTGGCCATATACGGACGCGGGGATTCCAGTTCTGCGGATAAATACGCATATCTCCCGGCGTCATCCAGCTCCAGATACTCCCCGGGCGGAATGCCGGATGCCTCCAGAATCTGGGAAAATGCTTTTTCATGGTAAAGAGAATTCTGCCTCACATCCAGGGCAGCGAGGTGAAATCCAAATGTTTTCACCATGCGTATAATCTGGAACAGATTCCGCCCGGAGGTACGGTATGCCTTCATTTCCACCAGAGACCGCCGCAAAAGCCGCAGGTCGCTGATCAGTTCAAAATGGGAAAGATAGGATATGCGGAGGGCCTCCGGTTCATTTTCCCGGATGGGCACATGGGCGTCGTGCGGGATCTTTGCAATCATCAGATTGATGAACCGGCGGATGGATTCCCCCTCATTTTTATAAAAAGCGGATTGTCCTGCATTTTTTATTTCCTCTTCCATCCGCATGATTTTTTTCCGTATATATTCCGGTACCGGAAAAAGACGGTCAGAAATGCTGAGCTTTTTTGCCAGACGGAATAATGCCTCCCGGATCATCCGCAGGGCGGTATTTCGTAAAATGATCACGGTTTTTTCCGTGATGTCTGCACTCACCAGAGGGTGACCATCCCTGTCACCCCCCACCCAGTTTCCAAAGGTGATCCGGGGAAAAACATCCGGATCCTGGAGCAGCTTCCGTTCAAAGCCATGCCGTTCCCAAGAGGATTTCAAGCGGTCATCCAGCCTTTTCAGGGCTTCCGGAAAAATATCCCGCATATAATGGATGATATTATTCAGCTCGTCCAGGACTTCCGGCTTTTTACTGGCAATTTCTCCTGTCCGCCACAGGACTTCCATGGTTGTCTTGATATTTTCTTCAATGATATGCCGTTCCGCTTCCGTGAACATGGAGTTCTCCAGCCGGACCAGGTTTTCATAGATATCATGGTGGTGTTCCAGAACAGAGGCCCTTTTTGCTTCCGTGGGGTGGGCTGTCAGAACCGGCTCCACATGGATTCCTGACAGGGTAGCAGCAATCTGTTCCGGTACTAATCCGTCTTTTTCCAGCCGATTCAGATTGTAATCCCATAGGCCGGAATTGGGAGCGGAGTCTTCCCTGCTTTCATTCTTCCGCCGCAACTGGGCGTCCGCATTTTCTTCCACCATATTCAGTAATTCAAAGGATATGGAATACGCATGGGGAAGCTTGGAAGGAAAACGCTCCGGATCGGCGGGAAGTTTATTCCCAATCCAGGGGAGATACAGAGACAACTCATTGGCATTCTCTTCATCCAGTATTTCCCGGAAAAGGGTCATCATCATCATTAAATCATCGCGAATTTTCTGTGCTTTCTCTGTACCTTTCTGCAGCATAAGAATCCGTGGCCGTCCAAGACCACCCGTCAAGATGTTTTATACGCCCATAGTAGAGAGAAAGCCCACCATGCAGGAATGGAAAAGATATATGTTGACGCCGAACGGAAAAGTGACAGGATATCCTATGAGAATTGCCACCCAGAACTCTACCATCCGTCGTCGCTCCAGTGCGTTCATTTGGCTGTTGCATGTACCCTATCTGAATTATATTTTCTTTTTTTTCCAGATACACGGGGTGTACGGCATGTTTCGCAACTATTATGAATCCAGAAAAAAACTCCCCAATGTCATCCATGGACTTCTGATGGTCATAAAATACGCCCTCTTTGCCAGCATTGGTTCCGGGATCATTTTAACTACGTTATTATACATTGGCGTGAATCCTTTTGGAGAGATGATGAGCTTTTACATTGGCCATCTTCATTCTTTGATTGGCGGAATGATTCCACCGGTTTATGGAAAATACACTGCGTATCTGCTCCCTGCCTGGCTCAATATGAAGGAATTCAGCCTGGATCTCATCATCGCTAATGTGAGCGTGATTTTTAGTACGTATTTTGTCTTTGGAATTTTTGCGATGGTGCTGGCATATATAAACATTGCCGATGACCGGAGCCGGTTTGCCCGCTACTGAAAAAAAATTTATTATCCGTGTGAACATGGCCCAGACAATGGATGGGCACACCATACTTCCGGGCAACCAGTGGAACCTGGGTTCTGCGGAAGATAAGCGGCGGATGGACAGGCTCCGGGAATGGGCGGATTATCTCATTACCGGCAGAAATTCCATTGTCCATGATAACCCTAATTTCTATATCAGAAAAAAACCAGATTCTCCTTTCCAGCCCCGCACCGTCATCCTGCTGCGGGATACTGCCATGAGCCTGCCTCCGCATTCCCGGTTCTGGTACGGGCCACATCGTCCCGGAGTCATAGCTATTCCCGGGGTGTCCGCACCGGATGTGGAAAAATTCAGAGACCACCTCATCGCAGAAAGAAGGCAATATATGACTGCCCAAAATGGAATCCGGAAAGAAGAGGAAAACGCCATTCTGGATTCCATTGGAAATAAGTGGACATTTCTGAATCCCGGGTCACTGCGGGATTTACCGGAAATGCTGCCTCCGGTGGCGGGAAACAGAAAAAAAATCCTGCTGGAAGGCGGCCCCCGGCTGAATGCTGCTTTTCATCACGAAGATATGATTGATGAAATTTATTTTACCATGGTGCCGTATACTCTCAATTCTCCGGGGGAAGACCGGATACTCACCTCCGCCTGGGTCTCCTCTTTGCAGAAATTCCGACTGATTCATCTGGAAAGAAGAAAAGATGAAGTTTTTTTCCGCTATATAAGAATAAAAGGAAAAGGGATTTAATTTCCGGAGATTATGGAGCAAAAAGAAAGAGCCCGCAAAATATTCCGTATTCTGCAAAAAGAATATGGCCCCATTGTCCCGCCACTGAATTTTTCCACTCCGGAGCAGCTTGCCCTGGCCGTCATTTTATCCGCCCAATGCACGGACAGACAGGTCAATGAGGTCACGCCGGGCCTGTTTTCCCGTTATCCCGGAATGCAGGATCTGGCAGTGGCAAAGATACCGGACGTGGAAAAAATAATTTTCTCCACCGGATTCTATCACAACAAAGCCCGCCACATTGTGGGACTGGCCCGGGAATTAACGGAAAAATACGGCGGTCATGTCCCCCGGGATTTTGAACGCCTGCTGGAGTTGCCGGGAATTGGCCGTAAGAGTGCCAATGTGATTATGAACATGGCCTTTGGGGAAGCTCCGGGGGTTGTGGTGGATACCCACGTAAAAAGGATCTCATTCCGGATGGGTTTTACGGATCATACGGATCCTGTTAAAATAGAACGGGATTTAATGGAGGTTTGGCCACAGGAAACTTGGATTGATTTTTCCACATATCTTATCTTTCTGGGGAGAAGTTATTGTCCTGCCCGGAAAAAAAACTGCGAGTCCTGTGTGGTATCCGGATTCTGCCCGCAACGTTAAGACCGCACCAGATCTTCCCGGTCAAAGTTATTCCGGACAAGTTCCGCCAGTTCTTTTACGGCACTCTCTTCCTCCGATCCTTCTGCGGAAATGGTGATCATAGATCCTTTGCTTAATGCCAGAATCATCAACCCCATAATGCTTTTTCCGTTAATCTTAGCGTTTTCTTTTTCCACAAAGATTTCGCATTCATGAAACCGGTTTGCCAGTTTGACAAACATAGCCGCAGGCCGGGCATGGACGCCGCTGTCAATATTTACGGTGACGGTTTCAGAATACATATATTAATCCATCAGGCTCTGGCTTTTTTCCGCCAGAAACTGTTTTAATTTCTCGTTGAATATTCTTCCTGGGTGCATGCCCATGGTCTTTAAATTATAATTCTTTGCTGCCGTTTCAATCAAAATGGGAATATTTCTGCCCGGACGAATGGGAATCACCAGACAGGAAACGGGAAGACCCAGGACATCTTCCATTTTGTCATCCAGCCCCAATCGGTCTGATTCAATGATGCTGTACTGGGTATCATTCCACTCCACCAGTACCACCATAAGGTCAATTCTTTTAAATTTTCTCACACTTCCGGATCCAAACAAATCTTTAATATTGATTATTCCCAGCCCCCGGATTTCCATGTGATAACCCAAGGTTTCATTCGCATAGCCATAAAGACGGGAACCATGAACCAGCTTGATTTCCACTGCGTCATCGGCCACCAAGCGGTGTCCGCGTTCCACCAGCTCCAGCATGGTTTCACTTTTACCGATGCCGGCCTTGCCCTTGATTAAGACTCCCACTCCAAACACCTCAATCAAACCCCCATGAATGGTTTGGGAGGGGGCCAGATTTTCATCCAGAAAGCTGGAGAATTTTTCCAGAAATGTGTGGGTGGTCTGTTTTGTCTTCAATATGGGAATTTTTTTTTCGCAGGCCCGTTGTATAAAATGCTCCGGCGGCGAATTGTCATGGGTGAAAATCAGGCAGGGGACATCATACTGGAAAAATGATTCCAGACGTTCTGCCAGAATTTCTGCACTCAGGGACATGATATACGACCATTCCCCTAGGCCAAATACATGGACCCGGCTGGATGCGAAGTTTTCAAAAAAACCCGCCAGTGCCAGACCGGGACGGTTCAGGTCGCTTTCCTGAACTCTTTTTTGCAGATCTGCCCCCGGATTCAACAATTCCATGGAAAACTCGGAAGCGTGTTCCAGAATAGCCTTAATTTTCAGTCCGGAGGCCATAACGATATTAAATAGCGGGTTTTTTCAGGGAAATTCCGCCGTTTCTCTCGTGAAAGAGAACATTCATTCTCATGGTTTCCTCATTCACAAAAGCAAAATACTCCAGATTATTTTCATCCATTTTTTCCAGAGCTTCGCCAATGGTGGTTATGGTCATGGGGTATATGGCAACGGAAATGGCCTCAATATCATTCTTATCTGAATCCACCTTCACCACATGCTCTTCATACTGTCCACGTTCATTCAGCGGAGAAATAATGGAATAGTTACCATCCGGTCTTCCAAAAGCCACGGAATATTTCCGTTCGTTCATGCGGTGGTACATTAAAAAGCGGAATCTGTGTGCCCGTAATTGTAAAACCGCTTCCAGGTCATCCATGGGTTTGGCGGGGGCTTCGTAGACAGAAATGAGCATTTCGTCACTGGATTTGGCTGAAGATGCCAGTGGAATGGCACCATATTGCAAATCACCTTCCAAATGCCGGTTTTCAAATTTATTATGATGCTTTTCAATCTGCAGACCAATGGAGTCAATGGCGGTGTCTATGGCTGCGTACAGATCTTTATTCTCTTTTCTCAAATGAAAGACTGCCGCGTCGCCTCTTATGGTTATTTCAAATATCTGGTTTTGTCTCTGGAGGGAAAACCGTACATCCACCCCCTCAATGTGGCTTAATCTGCCATAGAGTTTTTTTACTTTTTCTTCCGTATAATCTTTTATGGCCTGGGTTGGTTCCAGATTCTTAAAATAGTAGGAAATGTTCATGTATCCCCCTTGGGTTTAATTTTTAATTGCCTTTCTTTTGAATGCCGATGGCATGTGTAGCAAATTTCTGTATTTTGCGACGGTTCTTCTCCGGATTAAAACCCCATTTTTTGTCATTATTTCCGCAATCTGTTCATCGCTGAAAGGAGATTCCGTGTCTTCGCCCTGGATGATCTCCGTTATCATTTCCTTAATCCGTCCGATGGATATTAATCCTTCCCGGGTTTTGATCCCATGCGGGAAAAATATCTTCAGGGGATGTACTCCCCACCGGGTCTGGCAGTACTTCTGGGAAACAATCCGGCTGACACTGGAAATATGCAGTTTCAATTCTTCGGATGCTTCCTTTAAGTTCATGGGATCCAGAGTTCCCGCCCCCTTGCGGAAAAACTCCGGCTGGCGTTTTACGATAAAACGGGCAATCCGGAGAAGAGAGCTCTTGCGGTATGCCAGAGCATCTCTGATCAGCAGTGCTTTCTGGTATTTTTCCATCCAGATTTTTTTTTCTTCTCCGGCCAGGGATGGGGTCACCTGTCGCATGAGTTCCTCATTAATGTACACATCCAGAAAAGTACTCCCGGAGATTTCAATACGGACTCCATTATGGTCTTCCTGAAATATGATATCCGGAAGGATGTATCTTTCTGCCTGCTCCCGGCTTTCCAGGGGAAAGGGATTCAATGATTTTATTTTCCCCAGTATCCCAGTCAGTTGTTTTTCCGGAATGTGCAGGTGCTCCCGGATATATTTTGCCAGATCTTCTTCATTAAATGAATTTTTATCCCCTCCTTTGTTTCCCATGAAATCAATATGGGAATTCAAAAAATGGAGAACATCCAGCGTTTCCCTGTCATGGGGAAATTTTTTTTCTGCCTGCCACACCAGACCTTCCATCATGCTTTCTGAACCCACTCCCACCGGTTCCAGATTCCGCAGGATTTCCCTGGAGCGTTTTATTTCTTTTTTTGTATACCCATATTCTATCAGCTCCGCAAGGGTAACTTTGGAAAAACCCTGCTCATCCAGAGATGATATGATCAGCTCCAGTATCTTCCGGGAAACATCGTCGGGGGAGAGCAAAACTATCTGGGCATTCAGATCGGAAAAAATACTGATATTGGTGTCTCCCAGATTTTCCCACATTCTCTCATCGGAATCCGCCATGGTGGAGGCAGTAAAATCCTCGCGATGGTACAGAAACTCATCGGTCTGGATTTCCAGGAATGGGTTTTCTTCCGCTTCTCTGGCAATTTCCGCCGGGATATCTGTAAGCGGTAGAGATAAAAACCGCACGCTCAGGTTTAGGCGTGGATAGAGCCGGTTTTTATTCTTTAAAGCGGTCTTAACAAATGTGCGGTTTTTTCCCTGAAGGGCCATTATATTTTAAAATCGTCTCCCAGATAAATCTCCCGGGCTTTTTTATCATTAATGAGGGCTTCCGCGTTTCCTTCAATCAGAATTTTCCCCTGAAACATGATATAGGATCGGTCTGTGATTTTCAGAGTTTCCCGGACATTGTGGTCTGTTATCAGAATTCCCAGGTTCTTTTCTTTCAGATGTTCAATCACGTTCTGGATATCCTTTACGGCAATGGGATCCACCCCCGCAAAAGGTTCATCCAGTAATATAAATTTGGGATCGGCTGCCAAGGTACGGGCAATCTCTGCCCTTCTTCTTTCACCGCCGGATAACGTGATCCCGGCCTGGTGCTGCACATGGGCAATCTCCAGCTCCTTCAGGAGGGTATCTGTCCTCTCCCGGATTTCATCCTTGCTGAATTTGCGGATTTCCAGAATGGCTTCTATGTTTTTTCTCACGGATAGCTTGCGGAAGATGGATGGCTCCTGAGCCAGATATCCAATTCCGGACCGGGCCCTCTGGTACATGGGAACCCGGGTGATAATATCTTCTCCCAGGTAAATATCCCCATTGGTGGGTTGCACTAACCCCACCACCATGTAGAAGGATGTGGTTTTTCCGGCACCATTGGGACCCAGAAGCCCCACCACTTCACCCTGCTCAATATGGAAAGAAACCCCCTGAACCACGGTTCTTTTCCCGTATTGCTTGCGGATATTTTTGGCAGAGAGAATCATAAGACATCCACTATTTGGGAGATGAAAAGTAAATATGAAAACTCATATTTACTTTTCATATTTTTAAACCCCCCTATCAGAGAGAGTAAGTGGCACCCAGGGATACTCCACCATAAACGTCAGGTAATGTTTCTGCTTTATTATTCAGCAGGTACAACCCAAAAGCGGGAAGGTGACAGTCACACTTGTTTCTTTGCTGTTTCCCGTTCAGTCAGGGCAAAAGATGTCCAGATATCCAGAAAAACCCCGTCGATGGGCGCGTATACGGTAATCCCGGACCGGAGAGCCGGAACCATGGGGAAAGCCTCATCATTTCCCTTATCATCTTTTGTCGCAGCCGAATGAAGATTCACTCCACGGAAGAAATAGCTGGAAGTTACCAGAGTGTATATGTCCACCCCCTTTAATTCCGGGCATTTTTCTTCTTCTGCGGGGGTTTCCACCGGGGGCTGTACCGCATCCTGTGCCCATCCATTGATCGTTACCAAAGCCAGAGCAAAGGCAATGACCATCACTTTAATTTTTTTTCATGTTCTTCTCCTTGTTCATAAATCTTCAGATTCCCAAAGGTTTAATTCATTTTCAATAGTTACCATACAATACTTATGCCAAAAGAAAAAAAACAAACCGATGTAATGATTATATGCAATATGAGAGTTATTTAAGCGGGAGATGCAGGAAAAGTGTCGCCCCGGAGGAGCGACACTCGGATTTTACTGGAATAACTTTTTGATGATCTCCAGATTTTTGGGATTGTGGATTTTTTTGCCCTCCGGTGTGTAGAGATAATCCAGAGTGCTCTGGTAATGCTCTGTAATTTTTCCCCGTACCATCTTGAGTGTGCTGTTCAGGAATTTATTCTGTTCGGTGAAACCCTCTGGCAAAATACCGATGGCGGCAGGCAGCCATTTCCCGGGAAAAATATTCGCATGGGCACCGCCGTCCCGGTATTCATCCACGGCAGATTCAAATAAACGCAGGATTTTTTGTACCCCTTCCTCCGTTTTGCCGTCCAGTCCCAGGGAATGGGCCATGGATTTGAGTTTTTCCACATTGGGATATACCAGAGCCGCAGTGTACTGGGACTGGTTATTATACAGCATCACCTGGTCAAAGAGCGGAGAACCGGCGGCCAGGGCTTCTTCAATGCCTTCCGGGCTGTACTTTTCCCCATCGCTGGAGATCAGCAGGCTTTTTTCCCGCCCCAGAACATAGAGAAATCCGTCTTTCCCCAGATAGCCCAGATCCCCGGTGTACAGCCAGCCGTCCCGGACGGTATCCCGGGTGGCTTCCTCATTGCCCCAGTATCCGGCCATGACATTTTCGCCTTTGACAATAATCTGACCTTTTTCTCCTCTGGGCATTTCTTTTCCGGAATCATCCACAATTTTTAATTCCAGATAAGGAACCACCGCCCCGGAAGATCCCATTTTATGTTTTCTGGGTACATTGGCGGAAATCACCGGAGAGGCTTCCGATAATCCATAACCCTGGAACATGGGAATCCCAATGGCGTAAAAAAATCTCTGGAGCTCAATATCCAAAAGGGCACCGCCTCCCACAAAAAACTCCAATCGGCCTCCAAAGTTTTCACGGATTTTGGAAAAGATCAATTTGTCAAAAAGAATCTTCATGGGCCAGCGGAAAATCCGGAGACCCATTCCCCGGTTATTTCCATTGTCGTTATACTTGTACGCATTATCCAGGGCTTTCTGGAATAGTTTTTCCACTTTGGGACCTTTGGCGGCAATGGCTTTTTCTATGTTCTTCCGGAAATTCGTAGCTAATGCCGGCACACTCAGCAGAAAGGTGGGTTTGAATTCCTTGATATTGATGGGAATATTTTTCAGGGTTTCCATGGGAGTCTTCCCAATCTGCACGGAGGCCATGCTGGCTCCATTATACAGCAGGGTATAAACCCCTGCGGTATGGGCAAACGAATGGTCCCAGGGGAGTATCAGAAGCGAGCTCTTGCTTTCCCATCCTTTAATTTTAAACATATCGGTGGACTGTTGCACGTTCGATGTGTAATTCCGGTGGGTGAGGATAATCCCTTTGGGATCTGCCGTGGTTCCGGATGTATACACGATATTGCAGGGATCAGATTCTTTTACATCCATCCACACATTCCGGAAGGAGTTGAAATCCCGGTCCAGAAATGTCCGGCCATTATCCAGTACCTCATCAAAAAGAATGGTCTTGGGAACAGAATTTACTTCCGGATGTTTGTCCAGCACAATCACTTTTTCCGTGATAGAGATATCCTGGATGATGTTTTTTATTTTGGCAAAATGATTTCCGGAAACAATCACAAATTTACATCCGGAGTGCTTGATCCGGAATATAAGTTCCCTTGGTTCCTCCAGTTTCACAGAAAGCGGCACATTGATGGCCCCATTATACAGTATCCCCAGCTCAGAAATGAGCCACGCATTGCGGCCTTCGGAAAGAAGAGCCACCCTGTCCCCTTTTTTCAGACCCATCTGGTGAAGACCTGCCCCAAACGCCCGCACCATATCCCGAATCTTAGCATAAGTGGAGGCTTCATATTTATCTGTTTTCTTTTCCCACATCAGCGGACGGTCTGGCCATTTGTCTGCCCCGCCTTCCATCATCTGCACCAAAGTTTTTTGCTTGTCTGTCTCCATAACGCCTCCTTATTGCGGTTTTGATCCGCACAACGATATTTTGGTTATTAAAATAACCCATAACAGAATGGATTATTGAATTTAATTGTCAATTATTTAAAATCCGCTGGTATTATCGATGAAAGGCAGAATTCCGGTTCTGGGGAGGGCACAGAGGATTCATAAAACCGGTTTCTCTCCCATTGGATACGAAAGGAAGAATAATTTCCCGGCTTTCCTTCTTTTATGGAATTGACAGGGCATCCATTAAACAGAAATTGCCAAATTATGAATCAAGAATTTATTTATTTTGCGCAGGCAGTGCCCGCCCCGGCGGATCCGGCATCCAATCCTGCCCCGGCTGTGATACCGGAAGTAAAAAAAGACGTACCAGCAAAATCAGGGTCAGCATCTGACATGATGGGAGGGGGAATGAGCTCCCTTCTTTTGCCCATTCTTTTAATTGTGGTATTCTATTTTATCCTGATCCGCCCCCAGCAGAAAAAAGAAAAACAGCGACAGACCATGCTCAAGGCGTTGAATAAGGGTGATAAAATTCTCACCAGAGGCGGAATCTGGGGAATTGTGGTGAACGTAAAAGATGATGGTAATGCCATCGTAAAAATTGCGGAAAACACAAAAATTGAAGTCGCCGTAAGTGCTATTGAGCTGGTGAACCCCCAGGTTAATGAAAAAGCGGGCAAATAGTAAACTGATTTTTTTCCTTATCCTGGCATTGGGCATTGCCTCTTTGGTCCACAGCCAGGAAACTCCGGAGACGGATGGTCCCGCCGGGACGGAAATCGTATCTCCGGAAGAACCATCGGGAAGGGATGCCGAGCAACCTGCGGAAGAACCCACCGCACCGGATTCCGGAGCAACCGTGGTGGATGAAACCCCGGTTCCGAAAAAAAAACCGGATAAAAACAACCCGGTGGACAAGAAAAAAAAAACCGCCAAAAATATTGTGCCCAAAAAAGAACCGGAAGCCCCACGGGAAACCAAGAAAACTTTTCTGAAGTCCCTCATCCGTGCCCCGGAAGATCCCTCCTTTCTTTATGACAACCGGTTTATCCCCGGATTGGAATACTCTGGCGAATTCCTGGATAAGGAGATGGAAAAAGAAGTGATTGTGGAGCAAATTAAAGATAAAAAAAAATATTATGATGTCAGTATAAAAATGCCGGATCTGGTCCAGACCCTGGTGGCCGGAGGTATTGTATTCATCTTTATTTTATACAGGATGCAGGTAAGAAAAAAGAGTCACCGTAGAAGGTAAGAGAAACCTTTTTAATCATGGTGAAAAAAGGAGAATATTTTGAATATTAAAACAAGGTTATTTTTTATTGTTGTGGTGGTTATTTTTTTCACCCTGCTGGTATGGCCCAATATATCCCAGCGGGAAGTGAATGTTTATTTTCTCCCCACTCTCACTCAGGAAGAATCCCAGGATGCATCAAAAAATTTGCAGGAATATCTCCAGCGGAATTATTCCGGAAGATATACCTGGGAGGCAGGAAATGACCAGAAGACCGGAGAGAAAATGGTTCGGATTCTGGGACCATTTATCCAGGCAGCATTTTTAAATGAAATGGGGCAACGCAAAGGGGTGGATCCGGAGAGGGTTCTGCTCCAGCAGCTCTGGGTGGAACGCACGCTGAAGGCGAAACCCTTTAAGCTGGGCCTGGACCTCCAGGGTGGTATGAACCTTGTTTTAGAGGGCGATTTTGAAACCATGAAAGAGGCACTCCAGGCAAAATTTCCAGCGGAATATATGGAAAAGCTGAAGCAGGAACGGGATTCCGCAAAAGAGGAAAAACGTAAGGAGCTGGATTTCAAGATCAAACAGATTGAAACCTCTCTGGACTTCAGCGATGAACGCAAGAAAAATGATATGGCCGGGGCCATGGAAATTATCCGCTCCCGGATTGACTCCACCGGAGTTTCTGAGCCATTGATCCGCCTTCAGGGAAATGATAAAATTGAAATATCCCTTCCCGGCGTGGCCTCTCCCCAGCAGGCAAAGAAAATAATATCTTCCACCGCAAAAGTGGAATACCACCTTTCCGAGCCTGATCCCATGCCCTTTACCCGGCGTGCCAACGAGCATGTTGCCGGTTATAAAGATATGGAAAGCGATGCCCAGAGGAGGATGCACTTAAAAGAAGTGGCGGAAAAAATCAGTCTGCCACAGGAATATGGAATTTATGTATATTGGGAAAAACGCAAAAATGAGGACGGTGTGGTGAAACTGGCCCCCACCCGGTTCATGGTGCTGGAAAATGAAATTTCCCTTTCCGGGGATGATATATCCAGTAACGTGTACGCAAATTTTTATCCGGAGCAGATGCAGCATGTGATTGAATTCACCCTGACCGATGAAGGGAGAACAAAATTCGCGGAAATCACCACAAAAAATACCGGGCGCCAGCTTGCTGTTGTGATTGATGAGAAAGTGAGATCCGCCCCTAATATCCGCGAGCCCATTACCGGAGGATCAGCCCAGATCAGCGGATCGTTTACCCAGCAGGAAGCCCAGGATATTGCCCTGATTATGAAAGAGGGGGCACTGCCGGTACCCATAAAAATTGCGGAAGAGCGCAGTGTGGGACCCACATTGGGACAGGAATCCATTGAAAAAGGTGTATTTGCTGTTCTTCTGGGATTTCTCTCCGTGGCTGGATTCATGATTCTTTACTACCATGGAGCCGGGGTGGTGGCAGACATTGCCCTGTTTTTAAACCTGCTTTTTATTGCGGGTATTTTTGCCCTGATGGATTTTACCATCACCCTTCCCGGCTTGGCTGGAATTGTGCTCACCCTGGGGATGGCCGTGGACGCCAATGTGATTATTTTTGAGAGGATACGGGAAGAGCTGCGGCGTGGCAAACCCCTGAAAGTGGCATTGGAAACCGGATTTGACCGTGCCACCTGGACAGTTCTGGACTCCAACCTGACCACGATGATTGCTGCCGTGGTTCTGGCATCCCGCCTGGGTGCCGGTCCCATCAAAGGCTTTGGGGTGACGTTATTTGTGGGGATTATCACATCCCTTTTCACCTCCCTGTATATCACCAAGGCCATTCTGTATGGAATTGTCTATGGGTTAAACCTCAAAAAGTTTTCTATTGGTTGGGGTGGGTATTGGAAAATGCAGAAAGGGGAGGAGAAAAAATGAATCCCAAAAATATTTCTATAATCAATAGGAAGGAGATGCTATGATTCCATTTATGAAAGTTCGATGGGTTTCCATGATGGGTTCCCTTCTGGTAATTGCGTTATTGTTTTTTTACACCTTTGAGCAGAAAAAGGGATTTGCGGAAAGCATTGACTTTGCCGGCGGGATAGTATTAACCATGAAAGCCAATGAAGTCGTTACCATGGAAAAAGTCCGGGATTATCTTCAAAAGGAAAAGATTCCCGCCTCTCTCCAGAAAACCGGAAAGAATATCCACAATCTTTTTAAGGTGGACATTGGGCTCCAGCAGGAGATTGTTCTGGAGAAAAAAGCGGTGGAAATCAAAGAAGCACTGGAGAAAGAAGAGTTATCGCCCAATTCCGTGGATTACCTTCGTTATATCATGGCCAGGGATCTGGTTGCCGGGGATAAAACCGCAGTGGTTTTTGAAAGTGCTTCCCACGTGGGGCCCACTGTGGGGGATTACTTGAGAAAATCTGCCGTAAAAGTCCTTTTTCTGGTGATGGTGTTGATCACCATCTATGTGGCCTTCCGCTTCCGTATCAATTACGCTGTGGGTGCTATGGTGGCACTGGTACATGACCTTTTTATGACCATGGGAGTGATTGGCTTTTTCCAGATTCCGCTTTCCATACCGGTGATTGCGGCTCTGCTGTCCATTCTGGGTTATTCCATCAATGATACCATTGTGATCTTTGACCGGATTCGGGAGAACGTGAAAAAAACAGAAGATCCGGACATGAAAAGCCTCATTGATATTTCCATTAACGAATCCCTCTCCCGGACAATATTGACATCCTTCACTACCGTCCTGGCCATATTCTGGGTTTATTTGTACGGAGGAGAAGGGCTGGAGGAAATGTCCTTTGTTTTAATCGTGGGCATTGGCATTGGAACATATTCCTCTTCGTTTATTGCTAGCCCCATTGTCCTTGTTTGGGACTCCATTTTCCATAAAAAAAGGAAATAATGGATTATGTATTATTTCTTGCCGGCTTCTTTCTTTTAATTAAAGGAGCCGGATGGCTCATTGACGGAGCGACTTCTTTTGCGGAAAAGTATTCCATCCCCCATGTAGTGATTGGGCTTACCATTGTGGCCTTTGGTTCTTCCGCTCCGGAGTTTGCCGTCAATGTGATGGCATCTGTCCAGAAAAATTCCTCATTGGCGTTTGGAAACATTGTGGGTTCCAACATCGTCAATATTGCATTTATCCTGGGAGTGGTGTCCATCATCTATCCGCTGACAGTCCAGAAGGCAACGTTAAAAAATGAAATTCCGCTGGTGATTGTTACCTCCCTGGTATTGTTTTCTATGGCAAATGACCACTTTCTGGACGGGGCATCCGGGAATATTATTTCCCGTATCGATGGCATAATTCTGATTGGGTTTTTTCTGGTATTCCTGCGTTATATCCGCCATATTTCCAAATCCTCCACCAATTCTTCCGATGAAGAATATAAAATATTGCCGTTGTGGCAGTCTGTTGTATATATATTCATCGGTCTGGGTGGACTGATTCTGGGGGGAGACTGGATTGTGGGGGGTGCCGTGGCCATTGCCCGGTTTTTCCAAATCTCTGAAGGTGTGATTGGTCTCACCATTGTGGCCATTGGTACATCCCTGCCGGAGCTGGCCGCGAGTACGGTGGCTGCCATGAAAAAAAACTCCGATATTGCCATTGGGAATATTGTGGGGTCCGTGCTGTTTAATATGCTCTGGGTATTGGGGATTACCACCATTGTCTACCCCATGGAACTGAAAGCGGAAAACAATGTGGATTTATTGGTGATGACGTCCCTGGGAATCCTGCTTTTTGTGTTCATTTTTGGGAATGCAAAAAAAATGCTTCTCCGGGTTCACGGAGTTTTTTTCCTCATTATATATTTTGCGTACAATCTGTATCTGATTCTGAACGTCGCGAAGGGTTAGATTGTACTTTCCCGGATGAGCCGAAGCATATCCGGATGGATTCCGGGGGATGCAATTACCGCCTCCGGAAAGAAAATGTCATAAGGGCTTCCATCGAACTTGGTTAAAACTGCACCCGCTTCCTGAGCTATCAGCGATGCCGCAGCCGTATCCCATGGCTGGAGACCACCTTCATAATATCCATCCAGTCTCCCCATGGCCACGTAGCAGATATCCAGAGAGGCGGAACCGGTCCGGCGGATGTCATGGGTATTATGCAGAAATGCGGAGAGTCTTTTCATGAGCTGATCCATGATCTCCCGGCGGTTATATGGGAATCCGGTACCAATAAGCGATGACTGGATATCTTCCTGGCCGGACACCTTTATGGGCTTTCCGTTCATCCAGGCACCCTGGCCATTCACAGCGGAATACATTTCCTTACAAAGAGGATGGTACACCACACCCAGGATGGGATGGTTTTCCGCGTCCACCAGAGCGGCGGATATAGTGAATGCCGGAAAGCCGTGGGCATAGCTGGTGGTTCCATCAATGGGATCGATGACCCATCGGTTTCCGGAGCGGCTGGGATGCTCATGCCCTTCTTCTGCCAGGATTCCGTCATCGGGGAAACTTTCAATGAGGTATTGAACCAGAAATTCCTCCGTCTCCTTGTCTGCTATAGTCAGCAGATTGACAGAGGATTTATTTTCAATGAATTTCTCTGTATTCAGGTATTTCAGAGGGATTTCACCCGCTTTTAAGATTCCATTTTTCAGGACGGACAGTGCGGCATTCTGGGGTTGGGTTTCATTTGCATCTTGGTTTTTGCACATAAGACAAAATAAAAATATGCGGTCACAGGAAAATGAAAAAAAGTTGCCATGTAATTTCCCGGCCAGTCAATGGATATGCCGAGTGAAAATTGCCCTTCTCTTATCTGTCCTCATCAATGGCCTCGCCTGGATCATCCAGTTGGCAGCGGAGAGGATTCTCCAAAGACGGGGGGGCTCCATGCCCGGTGCAAAGAATGATTTGTCTCTCTGGCAAAGCTGGATCATCGGTTTTATGGTGCGATTATCCGGTCTGGCAGCGTTTGGGAGTTTTGCCATGTTTTCCCCTTATTATACCCAGGACGGGCAGCCCGGGGTTTCTGGCGTGAGAGCAAAAGATGCGATTCTGGCATATTTTGTAGTTTACGGATTGATGGTAATTCTGGATACGTGCGTCACCTTGCGGAAGGCTGGCCTTCCCGTCGCAGCAAAGAAACGGAACAGATAAATGATAACATTTTTAACGAATATACAGAACGTCGCTCATGGTGCTGAGCATGTAAAAAAAAGTGGTTTTAATGTTTCTGAAATGATTGTCCACCACCTCCAGGATGGGCGGCTTTTTACCAGTATCTTTGGCATTGACCTGACCAATATGTACGGCATTGATCTGTCCATCACCAAAAGAGTGGTGATGATGTGGATTGCCGCACTGATTCTGTTTGTTGTTTTTATTCCCATCGCCCGGAAAATCGCAAAAAATCCATACGGACGTCCGGGGCGTTTCCAAGGGCTCATTGAAGTGTTTGTCCAATTCATCCGGAACGATGTGGGAAAGGGCTCCATGGGACACCATTCCCACGGCTATGAACCCTTTCTTCTGACCATGTTTTTTTTCATTCTTATATCCAATCTTCTGGGTTTGATTCCGCCTCTGGGGGATTTGGCCGTCTTCATCGGTACTGTGACCGGGATGATGCATCCCCACCATGGTCATGATTCCCTGACTCTGCCCCTCATTGCCAAGCTGTGGCCGGGTATTACCGCCACGGGCGATGTGGCCGTGACCGCTTCGCTGGCCATCTTCAGTTTTCTGGTGATCCAGATTGCCGGCTTTGTCCACCAGGGTGCGTTGTATGTCCGGAATATTGTCCCCAACGGCATCCCCATGTTTTTATTCCCGCTGATGTGGGTCATTGAGCTGGTGGGGCAGTTCACCAAGCCCTTCGCACTGGCCATTCGTCTTCTGGCCAACATGACCGCCGGGCATATTGTGATACTGGTTTTAATGGGTTTTATTTTTCAGTTTGAAAGCTATGGTGTGGTTCCGGTGAGTGTCCTGGGAGCGTCCGCCATATTTCTGCTGGAGCTTTTTGTGGCATTCCTGCAGGCGTACATTTTTGTGTTCCTCACCGCTTTGTTTATTGCGGGGGCACAACACCGGCATTGACGGCTTATATTGGTTTAATAAAAAGTAAGTAAAACATAATAAAGGTAAAGGAGACTAAGATGGGATTAGGAGTATTAGGAATAGCAGTGGGTGCGGGTCTTGCAGTGTTTGGTGCTGCCTTTGGAATTGGAAACATTGGAAAAAGTGCAACAGAAGGAATTTCCCGCCAGCCGGAAGCATCCGGAAAAATCCAGACAGCCATGATTATTGCTGCTGCTTTGATTGAAGGTATTGCCTTTTTTGCCCTGGCAATCGCTTTCATGCTGATTGAAAAAGCTTAATTCACATCCGGAGAAATAATGATTTTTCTCAGCGGATTAAACCTTTTGACCCCGGAACCGGGACTGGTGGTATGGACGGTTGCAGTATTCCTAGTGGTACTTGCCGTCCTGTGGCTTTTTGCCTGGAAGCCCATCATCTCCCAACTGGATAAAAGGAACCATAAAGTAGAAACTGATCTCAATGAAAGCCGGGATCTGCGGGAAAGAGCGGAAAAACTTCTGGAAGAGATGGAAGCACGTATGGCCCAGACCCACCAGGAAGCATCCGCTTTGGTCAATGACGCCAGAATTCGGGCAGAAAAGATTAAAGCAGACATGATGAAAGAAGCTTCCGAAGAAGCCCGCAAGATCAAAGACAACGCACAGAAAGAAATTGAAAATGCGAAGTTGAAGGCCATTGAGTCCATTGAAGGCCATGTGGTGGATTTGACCACAGATGTCCTGTCCCGTCTTTTTCAGGGTCATTTTAACGAAAAAGACCACCGGGATATTATCCAGAAGGAAATACAGAATATAAAGCATTAATATGGCAGAGAAAACCACCACTGCAGCGAAATACGCGGTCGCCCTCTTTGACGTGCACAAAAAGGATATAGATTCTTTTCTGGAATCCCTTGCCATGGTAAAGGACGCCTTGGCAGATCCATCCCTGTCCCGGGCTTTTTTATCGGTACGGATGGGTGTCCGCCAGAAGAAAGAATGGATTCTGAAGTCTCTGGGCAGAATCCAGAATCTTCACGCGGGAATGATTCCGTTTTTGCAGCTTCTCATTGACAAGAGAAGAGAGAATGAACTGGCCGAAATTGAAAATGAGCTCCGCCGGCTGGTTTATGAAGAAAGGGGAGTTGTGCGAGTGGAGGCAGCATTTGCCGTGGATATGAAAAATGAGCAGGATGGAATTTATGCCATTCTGGATGAAAAAATAAAAGCAGAAAAAGCCAGCTTTGGGCTGACAAAACCAATCTCCGAATTGCAGATGAAATCCAGAGTGGATACGTCCATTGTGGCCGGCTTTGTTATCCGGATTGGGGATTATGTCTGGGATGCGTCCGCAAAAAAATATCTTTCTGACTGGAAAAAAAGAGTGCTATCATCAAAAAAATACGGGAATAATGTTTGGGAGTAACAAATGAAATTAAACACGCAGGAAATTGTATCAGTATTAAAAAGCGAAATTGAAAACTACGGGAAAGACCTGCAGGTAGATGAGGTTGGGACAGTCATTGAAGTGGGCGATGGTATTGCCCGTGCCTATGGCTTAAAAAATGTCATGTCCAATGAAATGGTGGAGTTTGAAAACGGAGTAGTGGGTCTGGCCCTCAACCTGGAAGAAAGCTCTGTGGGTATTGTGATCCTGGGCGATTTTTTACAGATCAAAGAAGGCTTCACCGTGAAAAGAACGGGGAAAATTCTGGAAGTTCCCACCGGAAATGCCCTCATCGGCCGGGTGGTGAATCCCCTGGGTGAGCCTCTGGATGGAAAAGGACCCATCCAGACCAGTTCCTCCCGTCCTGTGGAGATTATTGCCCCCGGAATTGCAAAAAGAGAGCCGGTGAGCGAACCACTCCAGACGGGTATCAAAGCCATCGACTCCATGATCCCCATTGGCCGGGGACAGAGGGAGTTGATCATTGGCGACCGGGGAACGGGGAAAACCGCCGTTGCCGTGGATACCATTGTGAACCAGAAAGGCAAAGGGGTTATCTGCGTCTATGTGGCCATTGCCCAGAAAGCATCCACCGTGGCCGCTGTCATTGAAAAGCTTCAGGCCGCCGGTGCCATGGAATATAGCATTGTTGTGGCAGCAAACGCCTCTGATCCTGCTGCTCTCCAGTACCTGGCACCCTACGCGGGAACCGCCATGGCGGAAGAATTTATGTATAACCAGAATAAACCCACGCTGTGCGTTTATGATGACCTTACCAAGCAGGCCAACGCATACCGCCAGATGTCCCTTCTGTTGCGGCGTCCTCCCGGACGGGAGGCATTCCCCGGAGACGTTTTTTATCTCCACTCCCGGCTTCTGGAAAGAGCGGTAAAAATGCACCGTAACTATGGTGGCGGCTCCCTGACAGCTCTTCCCATTATTGAAACCCAGGAAGGCGAGGTTTCCGCGTATATTCCCACAAACGTTATTTCCATCACAGACGGCCAGATATATCTCCAGCCCAACCTGTTTGCCTCCGGGGTTCGCCCGGCGGTGGATGTGGGTATTTCCGTATCCAGGGTGGGTGGTAACGCCCAGATAAAAGCCATGAAAAAGGTGGCTGGAACCCTGCGTCTGGATCTGGCGTCTTACCGGGCATTGGAAGCCTTTGCCCAGTTGGGTACGGAGCTGGATGAATCCACCCAGCGGCAGATTGACCGTGGGATGCGGATGGTGGAGCTTCTCAAACAGGGACAGTTTCAGCCATATCCGGTGGAGCGGCAGGTTGTTTCCATCTTTGCCGGAACCCGGGGCTATCTAGATAAAATTCCCGTAGATAAAGTCCGGGATTATGAATCCGGGCTGCTGGAATTTGTGGGTGACAAATATCCGGAGATTTATCAAGGCATTACGGAAACCGGAGAGTTGCCGGCGGAAGATAAGTTAAAGTCCATCATTCTGGAATTCACGGAAAATTATAAAAAAACCATCGGCCTTGGAGCAGAGAACCAGTAAACGATTATGGCCACTCCCAAAGAGATAAAAAACCGCATCAGTTCTGTCAGCAACACCCGGAAAATCACCAAGACCATGGAGCTGGTTTCCACAGCCAAATCCAAAAAGGCGGTTTCCAGGGTGGGGACGGCCCAGCCATACTCCCGGAAGCTTTTGCAGTTTGCCGGCAGCCTAACAGCCAGCGGAGTGGAGATTTCCCATCCGTTGCTCCGGAATCCCAAGCCGGAAGAAAGAAAAAAATCCATTGTTCTGGTGGTAACGTCCAACCGGGGGCTTTGCGGTGGTTTTAATAATAATGTGATCAAGCTGGCCGTGGATTTTACCAAAGAAGCGGAGAAATCGGGCGGGGAAGTCCGTACTTTTATCATTGGAAAAAAGGCGTTCAATTTTTTTAAGTTCAAGAAACTGGCCTATGAAAAATTCCTGCAGGAATTTGATGACTCCGTCCATTTTGACAAGGCTAAAGGTCTGGCTGAATTTTTTATGGATGAGTTTTCCCAGGGAAATGTGGATTCCATTGAAGTTTTCTATACCCGTTACTACAATGCCGTGGTGCAGAAACCATACCACAGAACCTTGTTGCCTCTGGACGCGGAACCGGATAAATCGGATGGCCGTAAATCCCAAACGGAAGCGGAAGCAACTTCGCGGGACACCGGGGTGACCATTCTGGAGCCAGGGCCGGAGGAAATCATGAAAGCCCTGCTTCCCAAGATTGTGCGGGTGAATCTGTTTTCCCTGCTTTTGGAATCGGCAGCCGGGGAACACATTGCACGCCGGATTGCCATGAAAAACGCAACGGACGCTGCTGACGACATGATCCGCAATATGACCCTGCTTTATAATCGGGCACGCCAGGCAAAAATTACGCAGGAGATAGCGGAGATTGTGGCCGGATCCGATGCGTTGTAAATATAAAATGATAAGATTAATGAAACCCAGGAGAAATTAAATGTCTGAAAAAAACACAGGAATTGTCACCCAGGTAATTGGTTCCGTACTGGACGCAAAGTTTGACGATGATAAGCTTCCCAAAATATACAGTGCACTGGAACTGGAAGCGGACGGGAAAAGACTGGTTTGCGAAGTCCAGCAGCATCTGGGTGGTGGGGTTGTCCGTGCCGTGGGTCTGGGCTCCACTGATGGAGTAAAAAGAGGCCAGCAAGTTACTGATACCATGAATCCAATCACTGTTCCCGTGGGGTTGACCACCCTGGGACGGATTATGAATGTTCTGGGCGAACCCGTGGACGAAAAAGGGCCCATCCAGACAGAAGAAAAACGCAGTATCCACAGAGAAAGTCCGGGGTTTGAAGAAATAGAGCCCAAAGTGCAGATTTTTGAAACCGGGATTAAGGTCATTGACCTGCTGGAGCCGTATATCCGGGGAGGAAAGACCGGATTGTTCGGTGGGGCCGGTGTGGGAAAAACCGTTGTGATCATGGAGTTGATCCATAACATTGCCAAAGAGCACGGTGGATATTCCGTATTTGCCGGGGTGGGGGAAAGAACCAGAGAAGGTACTGACCTCAAACTGGAAATGGAAGAATCCGGAGTGATCAGCAAAACATGTCTGGTTTACGGCCAGATGAATGAACCGCCGGGGGCTCGTTTGCGGGTGGCTCTGACAGCTCTGACCAATGCGGAGTGGCTCCGGGATTATTCCGGTACGGACGTTCTTCTTTTTGTTGATAACATATTCCGTTTTTCCCAGGCCGGATCGGAAGTATCTGCTTTGCTGGGAAGGATGCCATCGGCGGTGGGATACCAGCCCACCCTGGCCACAGAAATGGGACAGCTCCAGGAGAGGATCACCTCCACCCGTCATGGTTCCATCACTTCTGTACAGGCCATTTATGTACCGGCGGACGATATTACTGACCCGGCACCGGCCACGGCGTTTACCCACCTGGATGCGTCCACCGTACTTTCTCGTAAAATTTCTGAGAAAGGGATTTACCCGGCGGTGGATCCTCTGAACTCCTCCAGCCGTGCCCTGACCCCGGATGTGGTGGGGATGCGTCATTATACTGTGGCTCGGGAAGTCCAGCGGATTCTCCAGCGTTATCAGGATCTCCAGGATATTATTGCCATTCTGGGTATGGATGAGCTTTCCGAAGAAGATAAGGTACTGGTGGGACGGGCACGTCGGATTGAGCGGTTTTTATCCCAGCCTTTCCATGTGGCCGAACAGTTTACCGGTATGGAAGGAAAGTATGTGAAAATTGAGGATACCATCCGCTCCTTTGAAGAGCTCCTTTCCGGGAAATATGACCATCTGCCCGAACAGGCGTTTGCGTTTGTGGGTGTGATTGAAGAAGCCGTGCAGAAAGCGGAAGCCCTGAAGTCTTCTCATTGATACGAACATGAAAGTGACCATTCTTTCACCGGAGAAAACAGTTTTTGAAGGAGAGGTGAACTCCATCCTCCTTCCGGGGGTGAGCGGCTCTTTTACCGTCTGGAACCACCATGCACCTCTTTTGTCCGCCTTGGAAGCCGGGGTTGTCCAGACGGATGACCTGGTTCTCCTGATTGACGAAGGATTTGCGGAAGTAAAAAATGACCGTGTGAATGTTTTGGTGGAGGGAGCCATTCCTCTCAATGAGATTGACCTTTTTGAAGAAGAAGAAATACTGGCAAAATTATTGAAAAAATCCATCTCCGGGGATGCTGCTATGGATGCACATCTCAAAGAAATACAGAAATACCAGGTACGCATCCACGCAAAGAAAAACATCCTGCATTAAAAATTGTTTTCTATGTTATGCCGGTTGTTTTTTCTTCCTTTTCTGGGTGTAGTAGGCGATTCCCTGTGCGTTGAGATCCAGATCCAGCTTTAAGAATCCTCTTTCCTCTTCCGTGAGCGGGATTTTATTTCCTGCGATTTTACCATCAAAATACTCCTGTATCTTTTCCCGGATGAATGGATATATTTCCGGATTTTCCAAATTCATCGCCTGGGAGATAAGGGTTTTAATGTGCTCCAGATTTTCCCTCAGCATGGCCCCACCTCCTGCGGCGTCTTCCCAGATGCCAAAATGGGTGAGATAAATCCGGGTGGCTCCGGTTGCGAGAATTTTTTCCATGGATTCTATGGCCAGATCCGGCTCAAATTCCGTGGGGGAGGTGGTGGCCAGAAGGTAAGGGGAGCCCGCCGCCCGCATTCCCGGATAGGAAACCCCAAACACATCGCCGCTGAAAACCCCGGAGGTGGCCGGATGATAAATGGCAATATGATGACTGGCATGTCCCGGCGTAAAAAGAGCAATCACCTTATCCTTTCCAATGAAAAATTCCTGTCCATCTTCCGCCGCCAGAATTCTTTCCGGGGCGATGGGTGGGATATCTCCATACAGGCTGTCAAAGAGAGCGTCTCCGTATACGGCACGGGCTCCCTTGATGATGCGGGAGGGATCTTTAAGATAGCGGACACCCATGGGATGGCATACCACGGTAGCGTTGGGAAATTCCTCCAGAAACCGGGGGGCACCACCGGAATGGTCCAGATGGATATGGGTCACAAAAAGGTATTTGATCATATCTCTTGTGATACCATTTTTGGCCATTTCCTCCAGAACATATTTCAGACATCCGGGGGTATTGGTCTCCACAAGGGCAGCCTCCGTTTGGCCGGAATTTTCATCCCAGATGAGATAAACGGCCGCTGTTTCCTTCTGCACATAGTGACAGTCAATTAGTGAGATTCCCATGTGTAAAAAATTTTCCCGTGACCGGGATGTAAAGGGTTTTATTTTTGGCCAAGGATTTCCCACCGCAAGATGTGACATAATGCGGGAGACATACATCGTTATGGATGTCTTTC
>DYOA01000022.1:1347-40110 GCA_020720785.1 Leptospira biflexa | reverse complement strand
ATGGGAAAGCCAAGGTGATCCGGTCAGAACCCTGCGAGGAGTCCGAATACAACCTTACGGCAGTGGAATTTACGGATATGGATATGGGCGAAAAAATTAAAATGCTGGACTACTCTCTGGAGCTTTATGCCGATAATAAAGATGGTGTGGAAGCTTAAACTAATTATTCTCTTTTTTTTATTATTATTTGCCGGAATTCCGGTATATTCCCGGTTTTATAATATCCGGGAATACTCCAATGAGCCCAATAAATTTATTCTGGTATCGGAAGCCAAGGAGGGTTTTACAGAGGCACGTTTGCAGGCGATTCTGGAATGTGGCCTAGGTCGCCACCATTTCTGCATACGGGCATTGGGGGAAAACCTTTCCGATGAAAATCCCCGCATCCGCAAAATGAGTGCCCGGAATCTGGGATTCATCCGTGCCAATGACGCATTGGTTTTTTTATATCCCGCATTGGAAAAGGAAACAGATACGGAAATCAAAGCGGATATCATCTGGGCGATTGGTTACATTGGAGAAAAGGAATCCGTTGAAAAAATTGAAATTTATCTTAAAGAAGATAAATGGCAGCTCCGGAATGCTGCCGTGGAAACGATGGGAAATATACAGGCAGATTCCCAGAAAGAAACTCTGGAGAAAATGCTGGAATCAGAGAAAAATTTCCGGGTAAGAATATCCCTTCTGACCAGTCTGGTGCAGATGGAACCGCAAAACGCAAAGTACCGAACCATGTTGATCCTGCTCATAAAAAACAATGATCCGGAAGTGCGCTACTACGTCGCCCTGTCCCTGGAAAAATTAAGGCTAAAAGAAGCCACCATCCCACTGCAGGATGCGTTACAAATTGAAGGAGAAAAAGCGGTCAGGGATAGACTCCGCCGTGCACTGTTTATCATCAGAAACTCTCCGGAATCCCTGATGCAGTAATCCGGTGGGATTTGTCCGCGTTTTTCTCTCTGCACGAAGGCCGATTTTTGATCCAATAGAGCTATTTTTTCTGGAATGGAAGCGATATGAAATATACCAAGGAGCTCAGGATAACCATGGACGCTCCGCTGGGAATATCCACAAACCAGGAAATGGCCAGTCCGCCCATCATGGTGATCAAGGAAAAGAAAATCCCTGCCCAGATCACATGCTTATAGTGCTTGAAAAAAAGGAGTCCAAAACTGGCGGGCAAAACCACCAGAGAAGTCACCAGAATAATCCCCACCATTTTTATGGAAACCACAATAATGGCCACCAGAAACGCCAGCAGAATGGTTTCCAGATAAGATACGGCAATCCCGGCGGACTGGGCGGACTCCGAATCAAAAGAGATGAAGATGAGCCTTCGCATGAATAGCTGGTTAAAACCAATGAACGCAACCAGAATTCCCAGAGCCAGAAGTATATCCAGAGCATGAACCCCCAGTATATTCCCAAAAAGATAACCCATTAAATCAAAATTATACTCTTTCTTCAGAGAAACAAACAGAATCCCCAAAGCCATGGAAAAAGCGAAGAAAATCCCAATGCCGGTGTCATAACTCACATTGGTTTTTTTTGTCATTTTAACAATTATAATTGCGGTGATGATACAGAAGATAATGGATGTTGCAAACGGAGAAATTCCCAGAAAAAAACCCAGGGCAGCCCCCCCAAAGGCAGTGTGTGCTATCCCCGCACCGATGAAGGACATTTTACGTATGACAATAAAAAAGGAGAGAATCCCAAATAACAAACTCAGGATCGCCACCATAAAAAGTGCATTGAGAAAAAAGGAATCGGTAAATGGGTTCATAGCAGTGACTGGCACTCCTTGGGATCTGTGTTCCAAGTTATTTTCTTCATAATACAGGCCACCCTGTCCGCATACTGGTAAATCTCCGGAATATCATGGGATACCATCAGAATGGATCTGCCGCGTTCCTTTTCTCCGCCGATAATCTGATATAATTTCTCCCTGGAATCAGAATCCAATCCAATGGTGGGTTCATCCATCAAAATGAGGGGGGAATCGGTGGCCAGAGTGCGGGCAATGAGCACTCTCTGTTTCTGCCCTTCGGAGAGTTCACAGAAACACCGGTCTTTTTTATCCCACATGCCGGTTTTTTTGAGATTATCCTGAATGATCTCCCTGTCCGTGGAATCCAGGCATTCCACAAAGCCTTTCTGGGCATGCCGGGCCAGAGCCACCACTTCATACACCGGAATGGGAAACCGGATTTCGTGTTTTTTTAACTGGGGCAGATACGCAATCCTTTTGTTACCCGTGAAGGGCTTTCCCATAAGATGGAATTCTCCGGAGGAGATTTTCAGGATACCGGCTATTGTCTTGATCAGAGTGCTTTTTCCGCTTCCGTTGGGACCAATGATGGCGATGAATTCCGATTTCTGAAGGGCAAAATGGATGCCCTGAAGGATGACATTATTTTTTTCATAAAGAACGCTCACATCTTTCAGCTCCAATAACGGTAAATCCTGCGTGGTGTTCATTTCCATATCCCCGGAGTATTACCTTATTTTTTGTTTTCTTTCATGGCCTGGATGAGCACATCGGCGTTGTAACGCATCAATTTCAGATAAGAATTTCTGCTTGGGTCATTTTTCCGGCCTATGCCATCCACGCGCACCAGCGAGCCATGGATTTCCCTGGCCAGAATTTCTGCCGCCGGGGAATTTACCTCCAGCCCGATAATCACCAGATTTGCTTTCTCTTTCCTGGCACGTTCCATTAAATTCTTCATCTTTTTCAATGATGGCTGATCCCCATGTCCTTTCTCTATGGAATCCAGAATGATGAGATCATAATCCCGGGCCATATAATCCCAGGCGGGATGCCACTGTATAATGCGGGTACCTTTGTATGGTTTAAAATCTTCCTTCAGTTGAGCATGCAGGTTTTCAATCTCCTTTCCGTAAAGAGAAGAATTTTTTTCCAGAATTTCCTTTTTGGCCGGATCCAGTTCTGACAGCCTTGCAAAGAGGTGGGATGTTATTTTCCCGGCATTTTCCAGACTCAGCCACAGATGGGGATTGGGGGCGTCCGGAATGGCGTCACTCAGATATATTTTCTTCGCATCCGGAGCCAGATATTTCTCCATCCATCCATCCAGATGGGGCTCCACCCCCACAAATATTTTTGCCTTCCGGATACGGGAAACCAGAGACGGGGTGGGCTCAAACAAATGAGGATTTGCCCCTTCCGGAATGACAAAATCCACAGAAAACGCACCCTTCCCTGCTTCGGATACAATATCGGCCACGGGGAAAAGGGAAGTAATAATATCCGGATCTTTTTCCTTCCGGGAATTACAGGATACAGAAAAAAGAAAAACCCCCGCAAGGAATAAACCCAGACTTCTGCCATGGTACATTCTCTTCATGATAAATAAATAATAGACAGGAAACCGGGTTTTGTCTATCTTTTTTTTAATTTCAGTAAAAATAAAAGTGAAAGTATAAAGGAAGCCACCAGAAGTGAGGCCAGCCAACCCATGGCCGTTTTTAAATCATAGGTTTCCGCTGCCATTCCGGCCAAATACGGGAAAATCATAATACCCATACCCATAAAAATCATGGCAAACGTATTAATGTCTTTTCCCTTTGCATTCCCAATGATATTCATAACGGCCACCAGCATGGGAAAAATAGAGGAAAGGAAAAAACCGGTAACGGCAATGGAGGGAATCTCCCCGGCACGGCTGGAAGATCCATACAGAAAAAACAGATAGGCCAGAGATGCCACCAGGATGATGGAGCTCAGAATGACCCGCCGGGATGCTTTCAGTGCCAGGTACCCAAAGAAAATCCGCCCAAAGGTCATGGTTATCCAGAAAATACTCAATGCCATGGATGCAGTCTGGATGTCATAGCGGCCGGTCTGGTTCAGATAGGTTACCAACCAGGAATTATAACTCATTTCAAAACCCACGTAAAGGAGGGCAATCATACCACCGGCCACATAAAAAGGATTTTTGAAAAGCCCCAGAAAACTCCACACATCATGGGTATCCTCATCCTCACAGACAATTCTGGTCATGGTCATTCCCACCACAACGGCAAGGGAAGCAAGCACCAGATACAGGGATTTCCACAGACCGTGCAGGATGAACCAGGAGGCGAGCACCGGCCCCAGGAGAGCCCCCACCCCAAAATAAAAATGCAGAATGTTCAGATACAAGGCGGTCTTTTCTACTCCGTATTTTACCATGGACGTATTGGAGTTCATCTCAATCAGGCCGCCGGACGCCCCAATGCCCGCAAAAGCCAGAGCCATCATAGTGAAATTCCCGGAGAAAAAAGCAATGATTCCGGCGACGGCCATGACCACCATACTCAGAAGGGAAGAACGTTTGGGCTTTTTCATCAGATAGGAGGCAGACGCCACTCCAGCCAGAAAACCCGCAGAAAGAAAGGTATTCACCAGAGACGCGGTTTTCTGGGCAATCTGGAATTTTTCCGCGATGACCGGCAGCATGGGGCCGATGGTGGTGATGGTCAATCCGTATAAAAATAACGAAAAGTAATGGACTCTCCTGCGATAAGCATCGTTACTCATGCTAAACATAATTTCCCCCGTGGTTTGTTTGTTTCCGGATTTACAGGGAAAAAATATTTTTCAGAGTCAGGGCGTCTTCTGCTTTTCCTTTTGCAATGCGGATTTTTTTCTGCAGGTATGCCATTTCCATTCTTTTCTTTTTCAGCAGAATGGCTGCCCAATCGGACGCTGAGGCTTCTATTTCCAGCGTGGGGGTTTTATGCAGCTCTCCCTTTTTCTCCGTGAGTGCCCCCTTTTTTATTATATAATGGTATTGAAGCGGGACTCCATTATTATCCAGATTCAGATTCACCACCGCTTCCCAGTTTTTTGCTTTTTCTGCGGAGAAGGCGTTTTTGAGACCATCCGTCAGCGGCTCTGCCTGATCCGAATAATCTTCTGATGGGGAGAAGAAAATGGAGAAAATTCCCATCAGTCGCCGTGCCAGAGAAGGCGGTTCCTCCACTTGGAAAAAGGATTTCTGCCGGGCTTCTGTATTTTTCATGCGGAAATATACTTCTGAATCCGGCTGGTCCCATTCCTCCAGATACACCTCTCTGGCTTTCATGGAAGACTTGGCTATGGACAGATTTATCTTCAGGATTTTAATCGCATCGTGGATATCCAGCATGGGTTTTTCTTTTCCCAGAATGGAATCAATAAAATTATGGGTGGCCCCAATGAAACCATCCTTCCAGTCATTTTTTATATCCGGAAAAAACTCCCAGGATTTTCCATGGAAAACGCGGACAATGGCTCCAGAATTCAGATGCCCGGTCATACGTTCAATCACCATTATTCCACGGGATCCTGTAATTTCCACCATCTCATCGTTGGCATAGTATTTGGACGGCAGGTTCATTTCCTTTGCGTGGGCGTAATCACAGACACCATAACATACTTTGTCTTTATATTTCCAGTTAATAATGGCCGGGGAATCCACCACTCCATCTGTGCTGTCAATCCAGGCGAATACTTTTTCCATATCTCCCAGAAGATACCAGGCGGTGGCCCAGAGATGATGGCCGTGATCAAAGGTCTGGAGTCCACGACCTTCATTTTTTTCCTGGAGTCTCCATTGCCATGTGGCAGGGTTGATATTCCAACCGCCCAGTCCTCCGCTGGTGAAGCGGATACGGATATTGGTGATTTCCCCCAGTTTGCCACTTTCAATATAATGGCGGGCAAACTGCACCGGCGGATAGAAAATGTAATTATCGGTCACCCGGAATATGCGGTCTGTTTTTTCCACTTCTTCCTGGATTCTCCCGGCAGACGCCAGATCCACGGTCATGGGTTTCTGCAGGGCCACGTGTTTTCCCGCACGAAGGGCGTCCAGGGTTACCATCTCATGGAGTTTTTGCGGCAACAGGATTTCCACCGCGTCAATTTCCGGATTGGCCAGAAGCTCCCGGTAATCTGAATAGATATTCTTTAATTTCCATTCTTTTTTCCGCTTTTCCAGCGAGCCCTTATCCAGATCCGCAACCGCAATTAATTTTGCCTTTGGATACCGCAGATACCCGGGATAGTGCATGTCCGCGATGCGTCCGGTTCCAATGAAGCCCACATTGATCACGGCATTTTTATCTGTTTTTTTCATGACTTTCCCCTATATGATTCCGCTCACTCCTGTCCAACCGGGTCCTGGGGGTATGCGAACGAGGGTATGCAGTCTTTTCTGGTAAATGGGGACGATGGGATCCTTTGGTGAGAGACTCTGGATATCATTGAATAGTTCCAGGGACTGTGCAAAGCTCCCTGCCTTAAAAAGGTCAATTGCTTCCTGAAAATGTCCCTGGGATTCTTTTTTTGCGGAGAATATTTCCTCTTCATCGGCGTCATAAACCTCGTAAAGAACAATAAAATTATCTTTACCTTTTACCCTTACCGTATCAATTTCGCGAAAATGGTAATTATTGATCTGTGGAAGCTCTTTTTTTACTGTATCTGAGATAATAATATTCACATTATACATTTTGGTTGCGTTTTCAATCCGGGAAGCCAGATTAACCGTATCCCCAATGGCCGTACTCTCAATGCGGGTTGTCCAGCCAATCAATCCCAAAGTCAGGAGTCCGTGGTGCAGACCAGTGCCGGCGTTTATGGGATTTTTCTCAAAATAGGAATTATGCTTATTGATTTTTTTGATCACTTTTTTCATGGTAATGGCTGCTTTCAGGGCGTCTTCCGCAGATTCCGGAAACAACGCCATGATGGCATCACCAATAAACTTGTCAACGAATCCATGGTTTTTATCAATGTATGGAACCATATTTTTAAAATAAAAATTTAAAAATTTGAATACTTTTTCCGAACTCATGGATTCAGATATGGTGGTGAACCCACGGATATCAGAAAATAAAACGGTCATTTCCTTGTTGGTGGATTCTCCCAGTTTCAGATCTTCCAGGGAGGACTTATCCAACAGCCGTAATATTTTTCTGGGAATAAACTTGGATGCAATGTCATACAGGAATAATTTTTGTTCAATGAGGGCACCCTCCAGTTCTTCAATCCGGATTTGTGCATCCTCCAATTTTTTTTCAAGGGAGTCATTCACATCCATCAATAATTAATCCACTTTTTTGCTGTGAAAAAAATTCTTATATTTCATATCTGCTTGCAGGACATGCTCAACCAGCCAATTCTGCAAAAAAGACATGGTTTCATAAGAAATGGTAATGTCTCCTTCATCCAGTTTATTTTTCAAGTGAACCACTTCATCAATCAGTTTGGTATGTTTTTCTTTATGGTCTGTGGTCTCTGGGTAGTCATATTTTATAAAATATTTTTCTTCCTCAGCAAAGTGTTCAATGGTATAATCCAGTAATTTTTCCAGTATTTTGGACATTACGTCATTGGTTCTTCCTTCGCTCAGGGATTGGTGGAGTTCATTTATGATGGAAATGAGTATTTTATGCTGCTCATCAAATTTCTTCACCCCCACACTCAGGGAATCTGTCCATTCAATATATGCCATATTCAGTAAACACCTTTTCCATTGAAAAATGCTTTATAATCCATATCGGATTCCAGGATGTGTTTCTGAAGCCAGTCCTGCAAAAAAGACATGGTTTCATAAGAAATGGTAACATCTCCGTTGACAAATTTTTCTTTCAGGAGCAATACATCTTTCACCAGACTGTCATGTTCCTGTTTGTGCTGCTTATTCAATGGATAATCGTATTTTTTAAAATATCCTTCCTCACTTTGAAAGTGCTCCACGGTATAGTCAATGAGACGTTCCAGGATTTCCTCCATAACGTCATTGGTTTTTCCTGAGGTCAACGCATCATACATCTCATTTACCATATCCAGCAGTTTACGGTGTTGTCTGTTGAAGAGTTCCACCCCCACACTCAGGGAATCTGTCCATTCAATATATGCCATGGACAATTTGTACATGCTCCAACCAAACGTCAAGCCAATATGAGATTGGAAAATATAGAATTACGGGTTTTGGTACTCCTTACGGACCTCCAGCAGGATTTTGTATAACACGTCCATATTTTTTTCCCGGTTCCGCCGCATCCAGAAAGAAAGAGATCCATTCCAGTAATCCTCATTCTCTCCGGTAAACCCCAGATCCGCGGCCAGTAGCTCCTCCAGATCCATGGCGGTGAATCCATAGGCTCTGTGAAAGCGTTCCCGTATTTGTGCATTCTCCGTCATCCGCATCTCCCCGCTGGATGTATAAAACCGGTCATAAAAATCATCCAGCCGATGGAAGATCCCGATACGATGTTTTTACAGATAAGGAACAATGGTCACACCGGATAAAGATAGCGGAAAATAGTAAAATAAATACACTTCCGGGAAAAAGGTTTTTCATCAACCCCATCTCTTATTTTTCCTTCCACGTCCACTGGATGTTCAGCATAAAATTCCAAACGGTGGCAAGGGCAATGCCAATCAGATTGGCTATGTAAATATTCATACCAAACCCTTCTGAGAATAAAATGGCCACCGCATAATTAATGACAGCCCCGGCAATGGAAACCAGATGAAAAAGAAAAAGCCCGTAAAACTGACCCCGGAATCCTTTTCTGTGGCGGTCCGCGAAAGTAAAATAATTGTTCAGAAAATAATTGCTGATGATGGAAACCTCAATCCCCATGAGCAGAGAATTCTCATTGGCCATGGACAGGAACGCTTTTCCCAGATACAGGCCAGCCTGATTCACCACCACTCCGGATGCCCCAACCATCCCATATTTAATAAAGCGGAGCGGAATGATTTTCCCAAACCGGATATCATAAAGCCCAATCAGATACTGAAGAATGACAGAACCGCTCAGTTTGCTCTCCCCGTGAACACGCGGGGAAAAGGTATAACCCACCTCTTCCAGTTTTTTGTTGCGTGAATGGGACAATATTTCCAGCAAAATTTTAAACCCCCGTGGATTGATTTTATCTGCTATTTCATGGTATAAATCTCTGGATATCCCAAAATATCCGCTCATGGGATCGCTGGGGGAACGAGGCAGGAAAAATTTTGCCAGCAAAGTGGCTCCCCATGATATAAACCTCCGTCTGCGTGACCATCCTTCAATGGAGCCCCCGCTTGCCTTTCTGGTTCCCACCACGATGTCCGCTCCGGCACGGAATTTCTCCACAAACTCTGGAAGAACTTTTTCATCATGTTGCATATCCGCATCCATAACCACCATATAGGTTCCTGCCGCCGCACGAAATCCGTCCATCACCGCCGGGGAGAGTCCTTTGTTTACCATCCGCCGCAGTACCCGCAGATGAGGAATCTTTTTCCGGAGTTTTTCCGCTATCTGCCAGGTCATATCGGGAGAATTATCATCGGCCACAATGATTTCGTGGGATATTTTTGCCTCATCCAGGACTTTCCTGATACGCTCCGTGACCAGCGGAATATTCTGTGCCTCGTTATAGGTGGGAAGGATGATGGAGATTTCCATAAAGAATATTTTTTTATCCGCCGCTGGTGTATACAAAAAAATCAGAGATTCTCATCATCCAGAAGACCTTTGGATTCATTCGAGATTTTTCCCTTTTCGTGGCCGGTGGTCTTATCTTTCAGATCCACTTCCTCCTCGCGGGATGTTTTTCCGCCCATTATCAGGGCCTCCTCCAGGGAAATATCCGATCCCAAAGGCGGAATCACAAAATCAGGATTTTTCAAAAGGTCAATGACTTTCTGTATTTTTTCCTTCTGGGGATCATTGGGAGTACGCAGAACATAATCCCGCCAGTAGCGGATGCAGGCATTCTTATCTCTTTCATAAACCAGAGACAAATATCCCAACTGGAATAGAGACGCAGTTTTGGATGGATTGAGGCTGTATGCCTTCTGGTAATTCTCTTTTGCTTGGGGGATTTCCTTTCTGGCAGTGTACACCTGCCCCAGCCGGAAATAATCCATCGCCGGATCTGCGGACAATTCCACACTCTGGTTGTACCGCTGTATGGCCTTATCATAATCCTTTTTTATGAGATAAATATCTCCGGTATAGGAAAGAGCCTTTGCATTATCCGGTGTTTTCTCCAGCACCGCTTCCAGCATTTTCAGGGCAATTTCATATTTTTTCTGAAAATAGTAAGCCTCCGCTTTTTTGAAAAATTCATCGTCCGGAACAGAAAAGGAAGCCATGAATATCCCCTGCAAAATCCAGGCACCGAAAAAAATAAACTTTTTCATATCTTTATTATCGGCCAATGGGCACCAACGCCAATGGAATTATTTTACTTAAAGTAAGTAATGACTGCTCAGATATTCAATGAGCTGGTATTTATTTTTCACCCCAAACTGCTTATACAACGCAGCGAGCCTTTTTTTAACAGTTATTTCCGCCACATTCATTTTATCCCCAATCTCGCGGTTATTCAACCCTTTTTGGATCAGATGAATGATGGTACTGTCTTTCTCCGCAATCCGGAGGGACGGGGTGCTCATGGAATACTGGTATGCACCGGTTTCCAGCAGAAGCTCACTCAGCTCATCCAACTGCCGGGTGATCAGCTCAATTCTGGTCTGGAGACGGGCCTGTTTTTTTTCTAGGCGTTTTTCCAGAGTCACATCCCGGACAATGGAAAAGAGCAGAAGATCCCCCCCCTCGCGGATGGGACCGGAATGTACAGAAACATCCCGGATTTCCCCGCTGGATAGGCGATGACGGAAATAAAAGTGATTTTGCTCTTCCGTCAGGGCTTTTTCCATCTGACGACGTATCTCCTCATCTGTTTTGATGTTGATCTCCCGGACATTTTTGGATTTTAAAACCTCCCGCGAATACCCATAAAACGCTGCCGCCGCGTGGTTGGCTTCCCTGATTTTTCCGGTAACAGAATCCACAATTATCATCACGGCGGGATGATTCTCATACATCATCCTGAACCGGTTTTCACTTTCTTCCACTTTTTTCATGGCGGTAAAGAGATTATACGCCATCGCAACACTCTGGAGGATTAAAGCCGGGGAAGAGCTTTTCAACACATATCCATAGCTTTTTACCGTATTCACCTTGCGGACAATGCCCTCCTCATCGTGGGAGGTGAGAAACACAATGGGAACATCCCGGATCTCCAGAATTTTTCTGGCAGTATCCACTCCGTCCATCGGACCACCCAGCTCATAGTCCATCAACACCAGTTCGATTTTATTATTTATTTTAAAATGATCTATTGCCTCTCCTGGATTGGAAAAATGATGGACTATAAATTTCTGATCCTTGAGGATTTTTTTTGCATAAGTGGCAAATACAGGATCATCCTCTACCAGAATAATCCCCGGTTTCTCCGGTTGTTCCACCATCGTTCACTAAAACCAAATCCGATGCCGGATCAATCCTTTTTTATTTGCACCATACTTTTGTTTCCTGCCGGCCAACCCGCGTCCAACTATCCGTATGGAAAAATCGTTGTCCGGCGGTTTCCCCCATGGGTTTTGCCGATATGGAAAAAAATGAAGTGGAAATTCCCCCCGAACTGGCGGAAGAATACGCGGAACTTGTCCGGGGCATTGAGGAAGTTATTCCGGAAACCGAATTCAAAGAAAAAATAATATCATCCCACAAAAACGGCAAACCATTGAAAATAAAAGCCGGCTTTGATCCCACCGCTCCGGATCTGCATCTGGGGCATACTGTTCTGATTCAAAAACTGCGGCAATTCCAGAAATACGGGCATGAAATCTATTTCCTGATTGGGGATTATACCGCAATGATTGGGGATCCCACCGGAAAATCAGAAACCCGTAAGGCACTTTCATCGGATGAGGTTTTGGAGAATGCGAAGACATACCAGATACAGGTCTTCAAAATCCTGGATCCGGAAAAGACAAAAATTGTGTTTAACTCCGAATGGCTCAAAAACCTGAGCCTCAAAAATATCATTGAACTCACCGCAAAGACCACCGTTGCCCGGCTTCTGGAGCGGGACGATTTTTCCAAAAGATATTCCAGTGGTGTTCCCATTTCTCTGGTGGAATTTATGTATCCCCTGCTCCAGGGTTATGATTCCGTTGCACTGGACGCAGATGTGGAGCTGGGAGGAACGGACCAGAAATTCAATCTTCTGATGGGAAGAAATCTCCAGGCAGCCTATGGAAAAAAAACCCAGGCCATTATGACCCTGCCCCTGCTGGTGGGATTGGACGGAGAGAAAAAAATGAGCAAATCTCTGGGCAACTACATCGGTATCCAGGAAGATCCCATGGAAGTTTATGGAAAATTAATGTCCATTTCTGATGAGACCATGTGGACATACATGCGCCTTCTGTCCGATAAAACCATCGGGGAAATAAAAACCTTGGAAGAAAATACAAAAGTGGCCGGGTTACACCCAATGGAAGTAAAAAAAGAATTTGCTTTGGAGATCACAAAACGGTTTTCCTCGCCGGAAAAAGCAGACAGTGCAAAAATGGAATGGGAAAAAATCCACAACCCCCAGAAAAGAGGACTCCCGGAGGACATTCCTCTTTTTATCAAAAACCTGACCGATGAAAAAGAAACCGGGCTTCTGTCTGTCCTGAGCGAAGCAAAAGCCGTGGCCACAAATTCAGAAGCCAGAAGAATGGTGGAATCCGGCGGGGTGTATCTGGTGGACGCTTCCGGAGAAAAAGAAGAAAGAGTGGGAGATCCCCGGATACGGCTTTCTGCCGGTGAGTATATTTTCCGGCTGGGGAAAAGAAAATTCATCCGGATTAAGGTGGTTTGATATGGAGACAAAAAATATCCGTGTCTGGCAAAAGGTGGACATTTCCCACATTAAGGACCATTTAATTATCACAGAAGATGTCATTGGCATGTGTGGCAAATGCCGCCAATTGAATATCAATTATAAAAATCATAAAACCTGCCCCGGCTGCGGAACCACCTTTGAGTATGTGGCGGTAAAAAATGACTCTCCGGGGGATATTGGCAGAATCCTGGACGCAATCCGGGGAGAAAAAATTTCTCTTACCCTGATTGATTACCGGGATTATGAAAAGGCATCGGCCAGGGACCAGCTTTCCGGGTTGTTCAAGAAGTAAATTCCCATAATGGTGACATCACCGGCGGATGCGACATAAAACGTGACAGTCACACCGGAAGACATTCATAACAATATATGTCCTCTTATTTATGTCACATCTCAGGAATAAATATATCACTTGTGGTGACAGTCACCCAGAGAGACATTCATAATATTGTATGTCGTTATTTATATGTCACATCTTACAGTAGTATATGTCTTTTATGGTGACAGTCACCCTATACTTTGACATCTTTTTTTATTGACGCCTCCCGCTTTTCCGTAAAGATGTGATATGGGAAAAAATATTTCAGAAAAAAAAAAGGCCATCGGGTTTTTTATTATTGTGGCGGTTCTGACAGGGGTTGCCATGGGTTGTACGGACGGTAAAAACACAAAAGAGGAATCCGTACAGACCACGGATGTGCAGATAGCAAATCCCGCCGCCACATTCTGTATTAACCAGAATAAAGACAACAAATATGAGATCCGGAAAAATCAGGATGGATCAGAAACCGGATACTGCATTTTCCCGAACGGGAAGGAATGCATTGACTGGTTATATTTTCGCGGTGAATGCGGACCATAAAAAAGAAATCACAGTATAAGCTACGCATCGAGGCATTTCTTTTCCTTGTGTATCTTCTGACGGGGCGAATATTAATCCCAGCACTTTCCGCAGAGACAGACTGGTTGCTGGATATCCAATACCAGAAGACCATAGAAAAAATCGTCCGGAGGGAGATTGCAATATATATGGAAAAACACCCGGAGGTTACCATGACTGCGGAGGAGAATTCCCGAGTGGCATTTCTCAGGAATACACCGTCCCGTAGCGGGGTTTTTATTTCTCTTTTCAACGGGAAGACAAAAATGCTCATGGGATGCATGGGTTCCACATCGCCAACCAGAGATAATTTTTATGACGAGCTCACCCATTGGGCGAATATGGCATTTTTAATGGATCCCCGAACATCCCGGAGACACCGGCAGGAAATTTCCTCCGGGAATATTAAAATTGTGATTTCCGTGATCCGGAAAAAAGAAAAAATATCCAGCCCGGAGGTAGTGGACCCCATCCGTTATGGGCTGGCAGTGCGATACAGAGGCAGAGAGGCTTTGGTATTGCCGGGGGAGGCCCGGACATCGTCATACGCATACAAAATGGTGCGGGAAAAATTAGCTTTACCCGCCGATGTGCCCTTACAGGCCATGACTTTTTACCGGCTATCCGGAATCCGTTTTGGAAGCGGACAATATTTAATGTAATAATAATGAGGGGAAGAGGAAATATGATCAAAACAAATAGAAAAATCACCGGAGTCTTTGCTTTTTATATTTTTATTTTCACCTTTTTTGCGGGGGTTACGGTCACTTTCCCGGCGGAAGACAATTTTCTGCGGATATATCCCCAGAAAAAAAGTTATCATTCCAGACAGAATATTTCCATCAGTCTGTTCAACCGGGGGGCACAGAAAATTACCCTCTCTGTGTATTCCATCACGGAAAGTGAATACAGGGAGCTGACGGGAAATATCTGGTCTCCCTCATACCAGGAGAGGATGAAAAAAGTCCGCTTGGAATCCAGAAAAGCGGTGTCCTCCACGGAGTATCCGGTGAGTGATGGCGGAAATTATCTGGAGATCCCCAATCAGTTTAAAAGCGGTTATTATATGTTTGCTGCAAAAGCGGATAACGGCAGTGTGACTGTCACACCGGTCATGGTGAGCGATCTGGGGATTATCACCAAGCTTTCCCGGACCCGGATTTATATTTTCACCGTCCATTTAAAGACGGGAAAACCCATTCCCGGCTCCACGATTCAGCTCACCGACGGTAAGAATAAATCGGAATTGAAAAGTGATCAAGCGGGAATGGCTTTTCTGGATTTTGACCAAAAATGGAATCCGGAGGCTATCCAGGTTTCCGCACAGAGTGCATCTCTGGGACGGGCTTTTGTCTATGCATCCGCATCACCGTACACGGATTCCCGGTTTTATGTTTATATTTCCACTGAAAAGCCCATTTATAAAAATACTCACTCCGTAAACTGGTATGGGATTATCCGGGAATACCGGGATGGAAAATTTATATCATACGCAAACCGTCCAATCCAATATAAAATCCTTACCGGGGCCGGGGTGGCTGCCCAGACCGGAAAGGTGACCACGGATGCCTTTGGAAAAATCGCGGATTTATGGAAAATTCCTTCCGGAACTGGTGGGATTGCGAAAATATCCCTGGAAATTGAGGGGGAAAAGCACCAGGGTGAGGTCCTGATTAAAGACTATGTGGCACCGCAGATCTCCGTTTCCGTTTCAACAGAAAAAGAATCCTACCTTTTCAATGAAGACATCAAAGGGAAGATTTCCGCAAAATTTCTGTACGGAGACATCCCCGCCGGGGCCACAGTGGATTACACCGTGTACAAGGGATTTTACAATCCGCCAGCCTTTGGAATAGAGGAGACAGAAAGGTTTTTTGACATATTAACTCCGCAACCATCCCACGCGGATGATGTGGTGATTACCGGAAAAGGTGTTCTGGACGCAAATGGACAGATGGATTTCATTATTCCCAAAAGCGAAGAAAGAAAGAATATGCGTTATTCCATCCTGGTCAGGGTCAGTGCAAAAAAAGACAGATTCACCTTTGATACCGGAAGCGGCTCCGGATCAGTGAAAATATTTGCGTCCTCCTTTATTCTCCAATCAAAAAAGACAAATTATATATTATCCTCCGGGCAAAAGGAACGCCTGCGTTTTCATCTGACGGATATTCAAAATCGGCCGATGAAAAACCATTCTGTGGATGTTGCCATGTTCCGGGAAGTATGGGATTCCAAATCCGGCTATTTCCACCAGCGGGCAAAAATTGAGTATGTTCCGGTAAAAACCGTTCGGGCAAGGACGTCAGAATCCGGAGAGGGAGAGGCCATTTTTGATTTCAGCGAACCGGGTCGATACCGGGTCTCCATTTCTGCCATTGATCCTTATAAATATTCTGTTGTGACGGATGAATACTATTGGGTCACCGCCCAGAGTGCGGATCTGGCCGGCGGAATTTACCATGATCTGGACATTGAATCCGATAAAGCCTTTTACGAAAAAGGAGAAACCGCAAAAATTCTGATAACCGCATCCCTCAAGGATCAGCCATTTTATTACTCTCTGGAGGGGGAAAGTATATATGCGGTGAAGGCGGTTTCCTTTGCCAATTCCCATAAAGAGCTGTCTGTTAAACTGGATAACGATGCATATCTTCCCAATTTTTATATCCATGCTTTTTATGTGAAAGACGGGAAGCTGATGGAAGGATCTCTTCCCTTGTTCATTTCCCCTCGGGAAAAATTTTTGCAGATTGAGATTCAGCCCGAACGGAAGAATTATCGGCCCAAGGAAAATGTATCGGTAACGGTGGTCACAAAAGACCATAAAAATCGTCCCGTGCCCGCATCTCTGACGATCTCTGTGGTGGATGAGAGTGTGTTTCTGGTACAGTCGCCTTTGGCTCCGGATATCCGTAAGTTTTTCTATGGTAGAAGACCCAATCGGGTTGCCACTGCGTATTCCTTTCCGGATGTTTTTACGGGAGGGGATTCCAAAAGTTCTTCCATGGGCGAGGAAGACCGGTTTAAATTTAAAGATACGGCCTATTTCAATAATTCCGTAATTACGGATAAAGACGGACGCGGAAGCTTTCAATTTACCCTCCCGGATAACATAACTGCGTGGCGGATTTCTGCCGTGGGTGCGGATGGGGCGGACAAAGTGGGATCTTCCCAGGTGACCATACTCTCCAATAAAGAACTCATAGCCGATCTGCGTCTTCCCCGTTATCTGGACACGATGAGTGAGGCAGAAGTGGTTTCTCTGGTCCAGAACCGCACCGGGGAACCCATGGAACTCCGGCTTAAATGGGAATTCACCGGAGCCGACGCAAGGGGGGATAAGGAAAAAACGGTGACTATCCCCGCAAAGGACATTATGGCCATTACCCATAAGCTCAAAGCTCCGGAAAAAACGGTGGGCGGGGAGGTGATCATTCGTTTTTCCGCACAGGAGACAGACGGCAAGCGGAAAGATTCCATAATACGATCCATTCCTGTTTATGAAAGCGGAATGGATCACGTGGTTTCCACGCCACCGCTTTGGATTATACAAAAAAATGGTGACAGTCAGGATTACACTGTGGCATTTCCGGCTCTCTCTGAGGAGGGGATCAACATGGAAAATTCTCCGGAGGTAAAACGCTATGAAATGGTTGTGGTCCCCAACCTGGCGGCCAGTGCCATGCAGAATCTGGAGTATCTGGTGGAATATCCCCACGGATGCACAGAGCAGACCACCAGCCAGATGCTGGCAAACCTGAAAGTCCGGGAATTCCTGAAAAAAAACAAAATTGCCAACCCAAAGCTGGAAAGCAAGCTGGATTTGCACATCAAGGGTGGGATTAAGACCATCCTGACCATGCAGAATAAAAAAAGGGGAGCATGGGGATGGTGGCAAAGCGAAAATGAATATGCGGTAAACCATTGGATGACGGCTTATGCCATGTATGGACTTGCGATCGCAAAAAAAACGGGTTATCCGGTGGATGCCAGCCAGTTCAAATCCGGATTAAAATCCCTCCGCAATTATCTCCACCAGACAGGGGAGGAAAAATATGCTTCCATGGATTATTCGGATTTTCCGCAAACAGAGTCCTTTGTGGGGTTCGCATCCTATGTTCTGAGCATAAGCGGGGAGCCGGACCATTCCAGTCTGGACGCCCTTTTTGAGCTGAAGGAGGATTTGTTCAATGAGACTTTGGCCTGGTCGGCTATGGCTATGAACGAAAGTGGCCGGGGGCAGGAAGCTGCCCGTACCATCGCCGTTGTACAGAAGAGGATGGAGGAAGGGACTGTCGCCCAGTATCTGATTGAATCCCCCAATGGAGAATTTATTTTTCAGAATGCCATGGTTTATTCCCAGATATTCAGTCTGTTAAAAACAAAAAATTCGGAAAAAGAGGACATGGAGCTGTTAATGGATATTCTGAATGCCCAGAAATACAACGGCAAACTGATGTCCACTCGCGGAACCCTGGCCCATCTGGGGACAACCATTGCGTTTCTGGAAAAATATAAAGCATTTTTAAAATCGGATTTAACCGTCACCCTGACGATGGAAGGTCAGGAAAAAAAGATTACCACAAAAGGCCGGGATTCTGTTCTTCGGGTGAACTTGCCGGTCAGCCCCGGAACCCTGAAAAAAATACAGGAAAAAATTCAGGTTAACGCAAAAGGAAGCGGTCTGGCAGGGATTTACTTCGTGGCCAAAGTATTTGAAAAGACCGGGGAATTTAAAGAACACAACCGGGGAGTTGAGGTGAAACGGGTTTTCAGTCGCACAGACCAGAGTCCGTTTAACGGCAAAATGGCGACCGGAGAGACCCTGGATGTGACCATTACTTTGAATTCCGGAAATGTTAAGGATAATTATTTAATGGTAACGGAAAAAATCCCCCCTGGCTTTGTATTGGAAAGTGACTACGATTATTCCTATGGACGCAGCAATGTCCTCATTGAAAAAGACCGGATTTATTTCTATCTGGAAAATTATTCAGAGCGGCCGGTTTTTCAATATCGCCTGCGTGCGGTGAATTCGGGATTTTTTCTGGTTCCGGGAAGCCGGGCGGAATTCATGTACAATGATGAAATTTATGGTGTATCAAAACCGGAGGTGATCCAGGTTATGGGAGGGGACGATGATAAATAGTCGCATCCATAGGTGGATATTCCTTGCCGGATTTATGCTTCTTGCCCCGGACATAGAGGCGGATTCCCTTATGAAAACCTATGTCATCTCTGCCTATGATTATCCTGTTGTCTTCAATCTGGATCTTGCGGTATCCAGATTGAAAGAGATAACCCTGCTACCAGGAGGACATTTCTCATTGAACAATGCACTGGGACACCGTAAGCATGATTTCAAAAAAGCCCGGACATACTTTCTGGATGGAACCGTTATCCTGGAAGAAGGTGGCGGGCTGTGTATGGTTTCCAGTATTCTATATCATGGGGCATTGGAAGCCGGTCTGGAAATTATGGAACGCCATCCCCACACAAAACCGGTTTCCTACACTCCGGAAGGCTATGACGCAGCATTAAGCTACGGGCATAAGGATTTGAAGATAAAGAATAACCTTCCCAATCCTGTCCGTATTATCCTGGAAAGAGAAGGCAGGTATCTGAAGGCAAGGTTTTATTTTACCCGCGAAGAGGATTCCTGGATTAAAATCATCCGTCATGTCCGGGATAATCCTGCATCCCATACCCGTTCCGTGGAGATGCGCCGCCAGTACTTCGCTGGGGACAGCCTCAGAAAGGAAGAATTTATTTCGTATGAAAATTTTAAAATTCCGGGAGAGGAAAATGAGAGATAGAATATTTATAAATTGGAAATTTGGAGTGACTGTAACGGCGACACTTTTTGTTTTTACCGGGTTCACGGTCTTCCCCGTGGAAAAAACAGCTCCGCAGGTGAGGTTTCTCTCTCCCGCATCCGGGTGGAGTGCCAGTAAAGTGGTCACCGTGGAAGGAGAGGTATTCGGCTCCTATGGCATGGAAGAAGTGGAGTTTTATCTGAATGGAGTGGGACGCAATGTGGCCATTCAGAACGGAAGATTCTCTCAGAGTATTGTTCTGGGAGCCGGAGCGAATTACATTAAAGTAGTGGCAAAAAATCAGTACGGGGTAAGTTCGGATTCATTGAGACTGGTCACAGAAAATTCCAATATTGATATGATGGTAATTCTATTCTGGGATACCAATCATACAGACGTGGATTTATGGGTTACGGATCCCAATGCGGAAAGAGTTTACTATGCCCATAAGCGCTCCAGAATTGGCGGGACACTGGATATTGACATTACAACCGGATACGGACCGGAGACATTCACTCTCATGAAGGCAATACCCGGCGAATATTCTGTACAGGCTCAGTATTTTGGTGGGACAACCCCCACTGTAGCACGGGTGGTGGTATATTTATACCCCGGAACACCCAGGGAAAAAAAATATACGTTCCCCGCATTTTTATATAAGTCGGGAGAAGGAATTACAATAGGAAAATTCAATGTACAATAAAATAGTATTTATTCTGATATTAGCGGGCTTTACAACCCTCTTTGCTACTCCGGCAGATGATATCATTAAAAAAATTGAAAAACAGGAACGTGATGCCCTTACCCGCATCACATACGCGGATTTTAAACCATTGGAAAATTACAAAGGCCGATATTATTTTATACCTCAGGTAATTGGCCAGAATTCACTCCGCAGTCTGCTGGGCTGTTTGAAAAATCCTGATGGTAAAGTGCGGAAAATCTGTGCGGATTATATGTACACTCTGAAGGTAAATTATATTCATAAAAAGTACATACGTGATTATCTGAAAAAAGAGGAATATCCACCGGCCAGACTGTCTCTTCAGGATCTTTTAATTAAGATGAATCTGGCCAGATTTCTGGAAGCGAAGAACTCTGGAGATGCAGCGTTTCTGGCCAAGATTGAATTTACAGAAATACTGGATTTTGTGGAAAAGGGTCTCCCCGGCAGTGAACCTGGAAGAAAGGAAGAAAGCATTAACCGGGAGATCCGGTTTTACTCCGGAGGATTTCACAGTAAGGATTCCAAAATTCGATCTTTTTCCAGCGTGATGCTCTGGGAGCTGCAGAAAGAATTTCCAGCCAAAAAAAACAGTGTACAAAAAATTCTGGAAAATAATTCCAAAGCAGAAAAAAATCCAAATACAAAGAAACTACTCCGGAAGCTCACCCTCTGTATAAAGGAACCGAAGATTCCCTGTCGTGTTTCTCCCAATGAATATTGAGGTTTTTTTTTGTAAAAAAAATCCTGCGTATTTCTTTGGTTTAATTTTTAGTTTTCTTATTTTCATTGGGACTTTGTTATTCCTTGCGGGTTTTTTTTCCTCCGCAGAGAAGGATTTCGCATTAATCGAAAAAAAGATCAAAGTGGATACCCATACCAGGATTACATTTCTGGATTCCCGGGGATCCATATTGATAAAAACCGGGCTCCAGAGTCCGGATCACTATCCTGTTTATAAAAAATATATCAGCATAAACGATATCGATCCGGAGTTTATAAAGGATTTGCTTATTTTTGAAGACAGGACTTTTTATGTCCATTGGGGATTTTCATTCAGTACCAGTGCTTATGCCGTTGTACGCCATATTTTTCACAGCCTGCAGAAGGGAATTTACTCACTTTTTGGGCACAGTCACACCTTTTCATACAGAGGGGGAAGCACCATCACCCAGCAGACGGTAAAAATCATGCTGGATAATCCACCCAGAACCATAAAAAACAAAATGAAAGAAATATACCTGGCACTGCGGCTGGAGCTTTTTCTTTATAATGGGGAAAGAAGCCGTATGGACGCGAAAAGGAGAGTTCTGGAGACATATCTGAACAATGTATACACCGGTTTCCGAACCCGTGGGATAGCAAGTGCGTCCATGATTCTCTTTGGCAAAGACAGCATTAATAATTTATCCCAGGAGGAGAGGATAATGCTGCTTGCGGTTATTCATGCCCCCGGTGTTTTTTATACCGGCAATATCCGCATCAAGGAACCAATCATCAATAAAATTACTTATGTCCTTATGGATAACCATCGAATTTTTCGTAAAGCGGATGCTTCTGATATTGCGATGAATTACGGCACAAAAAAAAATGCTCTCCTGCGAAGACTGGCAATTTCCCCCCGAAGTGCTTTTATCAATGCATGGTTTTACTACCATCCGGTTCCACCATCGGAAAAAGTGCACCTATACTACCGGCAGGATCTGGATCAGAGATTGAACACACAGTTTAATGCGTATCTGGAGAAAGTCAATGCGGTGGGAAAAAAACCCTGCTCAGTGTACGGTGCATATTCAGTGATTCACCCAAAGACAAATACAATCATATCTGCGGGGGAAGCAAAGTGCAGCACATTCAATGAGCTGACCGCAAGGCGTCCGGTTTCCTCTGTGATCAAACCACTCATTTATTTATCCGCAATGGATAAATTTCAATGGCAGCCAAATTATATTGTCAATGATTCCAGAATTACCGTGGAGATAGACGAAGCTACAGATTATTCCCCGGAGAACTACTACCGGTTTCCCAAAGGAGATCTCTCCCTGAAAAGTGCCCTGAAATTTTCCTCCAATACGGTCAGTTTGAAAATTCTGGATTCAGTGGGAATGGATTATGCGTATACCAAAATCCGCAGGGTATTCTATCCTGAAATTAGAAATGATTACCAAGATTCCACCGCCAATGTTTTAATTCCCAAAGTCTATTCCCTGGCACTGGGGACTCTGGAGGCTGGGATTATCGATATTACGCAGGCGTATTCCGTGATTCTCCGCGAAGGAATGATAGCCCCTCTTCGCTGGAGCCATCAAGACCCGCCGGGAAAGGGCATTTCTGTATACTCTCCCAGATCCGCCTGGCAGATGAAAGAAATGCTCACAGGGATTTCCGGAGTTCTGGGAACCGGCTATATGCTTTCCATGAATACTTCAGGAAAAAACCCATTGATCGCAAAGGAAATTGGCGGTAAATCCGGAAGCAATGACAGGGATTCCTGGTTCATTGGCTACACAGAAGATCTGATCATTGGGGTTTGGCTGGGGTCAGATACTGCTCGGAAGAAAAAAAATTTTGGTGCAGTGGCTGCCTGGTACAAACTTATGCAGGAAGCAGCAAAAGATTATCCGCAACGTCCTCTTTCTTATCCGAATGCCCTGTACCGGGGATACTATTGCACCGCCAATGGGTCATTCAAAATTTCCAATTGCCGGCGGATTGAATCATCGGTCTTTCTGAAAGAAGGAGGAAAACTTGGAGCTGGCTGATTTGGGATGGAATCCATTCTTTGAGGAATCATTTTTTCCCTATCAAACTCTGAGGTATTCTCCTCTCCTGATTTTCCGGGAGAACAGGAAAAAATACATTGGCCGGGATCATAACCGGGAATATATATGCGAAGTGACCGGAAAATTCCGATTTGACAACCGCTCCCAAAGCAATTTCCCCACAGTGGGCGATTGGGTGGCTGCAACCATTATACAGAATGAAGGCAAAGCATTTATCCATGCGGTTTTGCCCAGAAAAAGCGTTTTCAGCCGCAAAGAAGCCGGGGAAAAAACGGATGAACGCCGGTGGCCGCAAATATCAGCAGCTGAATTCAAGTAATAAGTGCAACAAATGAAAGGTTGACCGCAGGGATACCTTTCCTCTTGTGAGAGAGTTCCTGCCCCTCCACTGAGGATAATATCCGTAAAAATTGCCACGGGAGTTAAATCGCTTGACCATGGGAGAGAAAATACCATCTTCGAATATGCTGAACAAGCCCCAGAATGTCCCGGAATCCTATCTCAATCCGGATTTTATTACATCCTCAGAAGCCCGTCCCATACGTATTCTGTCTGAATACCTGCATCCGGCCAAAGTTTTTTCCCAGCATAAAATAGAAAATACCATAGTTTTTTTTGGTTCGGCCAGGATTCTCTCCCCTCTGGGTTTATACCAGTACCGGAAACAAATGGAAAGAAAAATTCCTACGGAAAAGGAAATCCGGGAGCTGGAAACATCCCGGAAGATGACCGGTTATTATAAGGACGCGGTTAAACTGGCCTTTTTGCTCACCCGATGGTCCAAAAATATAAAAAAGAAGGGGAAATTCTTTATGGCTTCCGGTGGCGGGCCGGGCATTATGGAAGCAGCCAATCGGGGAGCCCATTACGCGAAGGGAAAAACAGTGGGGCTGAATATTGAACTGCCGTTTGAGCAACACCCAAACCCATATATTACCAAAGAGCTGTCTTTCGATTTCAATTATTTTTTCATGCGGAAGTACTGGTTTATCTATCTGGCCAAAGCCATGCTCATATTTCCGGGTGGATTTGGTACTCTGGATGAGCTGACAGAATTGCTGACTCTGGTCCAGACCAGAAAGGTAGTCAAACCCATCCCCATTGTTCTGTATGGAACGGAATTCTGGAAAAGCGTCATTAACTTTGATAAACTGATTGAATACGGTATGATTTCTGAAGAAGACATGAATTATCTTTATTTCTCCCAGTCTGTGGATGAGGCATTCCAATATCTGACTGAGTTTCTGGAAAAATTCTACCTGTCCTGAATATGCTCCGTAAAATCATCCCATTTCTGATCCTGGTCTCCGGCTATCCCCTCCATGCCTTGGTGTACCGTCCCGTGAATATTGTGATTCCAGACGCGACATCCCTGGCTCTGGGTGGCGGTGGCGTATCCCGGGGGATGGACATGCTTTTTGCCGCCCGTAATCCGGCAGCCCTTGCAGAAATCATGGAACCACAGATGTCTTTTGGGATGGATGCCCTCACCCGCATTGACCGTCTAAATTCTGATTACAGGGTGGATCCGGAATATGTGCCTCTGGTGGGGGGGGCCATCCCACTGTTTCCGGATTCCTCCGCTGCTCTGATTCTGCAATCGCCCTTTTCCCGCCGCCTGGACGATGAGTTTATTGCTTATTCCCTGGAAGCATTCTACGCCCGCTCCCTGTCCAGAAATTTCAGCCTGGGCGTATCCGCTGGAGCCATGGCCGGATTGCAGGCAAAGCGGTTCGATGGGTGGGGTTTTACCGGATCGGTGGGGTTGCTCTTCCGGCAGGATAAAATCTCCATTGGCTTGTCCCACCGTCCCGGTACGTCCATCCGGTACCCCGTATTCACGGACGGGAATCCACTGGAAGAGACTTTCCCCGGCGTTTCCCAGGGCGGGATCAGCTTCTACCGGCAATGGGGAATCCTTACCCTGGAAACCGACTATATCCGTTATTCCGGGGTGCGGTTTGTTTCTCTTTCCAGGGATTATACCCCGCAGTATCCCGCCGGAGAATTTCATCCGCATCTGGGGGCACAGTTTCCGGTCCGCCGATGGCCGGGGATTACTCTCTATACCGGTTTGATGACAGAAGACTATTACGATTACGCCGGGGAAAATGACCCGCAGATCATCTGGACGTTTGGTATTTCCGGCATTGCCGGAAGGGACTTCTGGCAGGAAAGATTAAAAATATCGTTTGGATATGCTTCCAGTTTTATTCCATCAGTGATTGCACAGAAAAACAACCAGATTGAACGGATGATTCTGACGTTCAGCCTGTATTTTTAGTTATAGCTTATCCGGACATTTTCCACATATTCCCCCAATTCCTTTAATCTGGTCTGGATGGACGCTACGTCCCCGGATTTGGCTGCCTCTTCAATGCCTTTGCCAATTTCCGATATTTTGTCAAATCCATAGCCCCCACCGGAACCTTTCATGCTGTGCCCTATCACCCGGATGGTTTCAAAATCCTTTTCCAAAAGGGATTTCTCTGTTTTGACAATGTCCTTTTTACGGTTTTCCAGATAACCCGGAATCAGGTCTTCCAGATCCTTGTCAATTACCACTTCAATAGCCATACCCCATGCTATAACATTATCCGGGAATGTCAAACCAATAAATTCAGGGTTGATAAAAAGACATCCATTTCCTGGGAATCATTCAGGAAAAGAATTTTCAGGAAGAATGGAATTTTTTCAGTGGTTTATTATGGGAATGTTGAAAGAAACGAGTGATTCAAGTTTTGACACGGATATTGCGACCGGTTTGGTCATGGTGGATTTCTGGGCACCCTGGTGTGCTCCCTGCCGTATGGTGGCCCCGGTTCTGGAAGATCTCCAGGGAGAGATGAAAGATCTTTTAAGCGTGGTGAAGCTCAACGTGGATGAAAACCCGAATATTGCCACCCGGTATTCCATAACTTCCATCCCCACGCTTCTCCTGTTCAGGGGGGGGGAAATGGTGGATCGGATTGTGGGGGCTGGACCCAAAGAGCTGTATAAGAATATGCTGAAAAAGCACCTGTGAAAAAATAAAAAATGGGATTAGTTATGTCTTTTTGACATTTTTTCCGCTTTCAGATATGCAGAAAGCAGTTCCCTTGTGGTGAGGTTTTCGTTTCCACTGTCCGCTTCGCTGAAGATACCAAGATCCACTGCATCTTCAAAGTAACTATCCAGACCGCCAAATATATCGGTTAGGTAGCTTGTTTTTAAGTTAAACCGGTCTATGAGTGTCTTTGCAAACTCTTTTCTGGTGATGGGCCTGGAATCCAGAGAAACGGCTACCCCTTTATTCTGTAAAAACCTCTTGATTTCTTCCGGTGAATGCTTTCTGGCATCTTCCTTGGGATTATTTTTCTGGTTTTTCTTATCTTTGGAAGTGGCTCCCTGGAAGGAATAATACAGCAGGGATGCGGCATCCATAAACGTGGCCACTTTTCCTTTCATAAACTCTGAGACAATATCATCCGCATGAATCGAGGGAATGACTGCCAGAGAAATAACCAGTGCAAGAAATCTTGTTGTTTTATTCATGTTCCCTCCTTTTAAAAGTATAAGAATACTATCCTATTTTAATATATACCGAAGTCTCCGTCTTTATTTAAGACAGACATTCTCCAGCTTACCTTTACTGTTAATATACGGAAAGAAAGACCAATGGTCAACAAAAAAACTACAAATACTGAAAAAACTAAAATTTTATTGCTACGATAGTGAAATCATCCAAAAATTCTTTGTTTCCTTTATACTGATTCACATAGCGTTTGAGGGCTTTAATCAGCCGTCCCGGGGTTTTATCCAGAAACTGCCGGGCAATTTTGACCAACCGGGCTTCTCCAATGTCAATATCCAGGTTTTCCCCTCCCAGAAACTCACTCACCCCATCCGTGAAAAGAAGAAGGACATCCCCGGGCAGGTAATCCACAGAACCCTGTTCATACGTGGTGTCCTCTGTAACACCCAGAGGTCTTCCGGATACCCGGAGAGGGATGGCCTCTCCCGTTTGACCCCGGAAAAGAAGCTGGTTGCCGTGGCCGGAATTTGCGTAGAGAATTTTCCGGCTTCTGGTCTGGATCACCATATAAACAGCCGTAAGGAACATCCCGGATTCGGATTCCCGGTAAATATGACGATTCGTGGACTGGAATAAATCCTTGGGAGCATAATGGGACCTGCGTTCCGCACGGATGATGTTCCGGACACTGCCCATATACAGGGCTGCCGGTATACCTTTACCGGCAATATCGGCGACAAGGACTCCGTATGTGGTATCATCAATGGGAAAATAATCATAAAAATCCCCTCCCACCTCTTTTGCGGGACGGTTGAACGCCGCTATCTGGTGTCCATAGACTTCTGCGGGAATGACCGGCAGGTTTTTCTTCTGAATTTCTGCGGCGATCTCAATTTCACGGGAAAGTTTTTTCTGGTTCTCCATGTTTTTCTGGTTCATCAGATTCTGGTAAATTTCCGCTATCTGGCTGGCGATGGTGGATAGAATCTGAAAATCGCTGGTGTCAAATTCATCTTTATCCAAGCGGTCAGCAAGAGAAAGGACACCCATCGTCCTGTTTTTATAAAAAACGGGAATGGAAATAAAGGATCCTGTTTTATAGGATCCTTGGGAAATAAATTCAATATCCGGATCCATATTTAAGTCAGAAACTATCAATGGTTCTCCGGTTTTGTAGATATGACCGGCCACACTTTTTTCCATGGCAATCCAGGAGCCTTTTTCCAGATGCAGGCCGATGGATGCCTCCAGTTTGAGGTTATGGTTTTCCTTGTCATAGATGGCCAGAGAGGCCTTTTCCACACGCAGTGCACTGGCAATGGAAGCCAAAATCCCCTCCAAGATATCATCACTGGGGTCAGCGAAAGCAACCGATTGGGAGATTTTATAAAGGGCGGTCACCTCTTCAATTTTTTTATTTAATTCGTCCACAAGCTGCCGGGAATTGATGGCAATGGCCGCCTGGTCTGCGAGATACTGGGAACGGTTCAGATCATCCTCATCAAATCCTTCCCGATTGGTGGCGTTCACAATTTCCAGTACTCCCACCGTTTCCTCTATGACAATCATCGGCAGGCATAAAACATTTCTGGTTGTGAAATTAGATTTCTGGTCAATCTCATGAAAAAAATGCGGATCATTCTGGCTGTCATTCACAATCATTGCCCGGCAGGTCTGGGCCACCATTCCGGAAATTCCCTTGCCTTTGGGCACTTTTTCCCCCCGGATAATATTGCCTTTCTCGCCAATCACAATATTAAAAATTAAATCCCCGGTTTTTTTATCGGACAAAAGAATGGAAGCACCTTCCGCACTGGCCAGCTCCTTGGCCACATCCAGAATATTGGACAGCAGCGTGGCCAGGGGCATACGGGAATTTATTTTCCGGGTAATGGATGATATTACCGATAGCTCAATGACGGTGCTTCCCATAGTTTTTAGCATTTAAAACAAGCGGGAAACAGGGTCAAGCGATTTCTGCTTTATACGAAAATGCTTTACCGGCAAAGCCAGATCAGAATATCCACCCATGCAGCTTTACAGAGAAGATATTGACAGGTATGTCAAAAAAGCGGACATCCTCATGGAGGCCCTGCCCTATATCAATAAATTCCATGGGAAAACCGTGGTCATTAAATATGGTGGAAACGCCATGGTTTCCGAAGAGTTAAAGACTACGTTTGCCAAAGACATTGCCCTGCTCCATTATACCGGAATCAATCCGGTGATTGTGCACGGGGGCGGTCCCCAGATTGGGAAGGTGCTGGAGCAGATGGGAATCAAAAGCACGTTTGTGGATGGACTGCGGGTTACGGATTCCGCGACCATGGACGTGGTGGAAATGGTGCTGGTGGGACAGGTAAATAAAAGCATCGTGAATCTCATCAACCAGCAGGGGGTTTCCTGCATTGGTCTTTCCGGAAAGGACGGGAAGTGCATCCATGCCCGGAAAATGACCCTAAAAAAGGAATCCGTGGAAGGGAAGCCGCCGGAGATTATTGACATCGGCAAAGTGGGAGAGGTCATCTCCATTAATCCAGATATCATTGAACATATCCAATCGGGAGGATTCATCCCCATCATAGCTCCGGTGGGTTTTTCCGATGATGGGGAAACCCTGAATATCAACGCGGATACTGTTGCCGGGGAAATTGCTGCGGCCATTGGGGCGGAAAAGCTGATTTTATTGACAGATATTGAAGGAGTCATCATTGAGGATAAGCTGGCCCAGCAGTTAACGCCCGCTTCCATAAAAAATTATGTGGCATCCGGAAAAATCAAGGGCGGCATGATCCCCAAAACCGAATGTGCCGTGAACGCCGTGCGTGCCGGAGTCACAAAGACCCACATTATTGACGGAAGGGTTCCCCACGCCGTTCTTCTGGAGATTTTTACGGATATGGGCGTGGGCACGGAAATCATTGATGATCCAGGCTCTGCATTGACACTATAAATGAGTTCCTTGGCAAAAAATCCGGTACGGGATCAACTGCCGGATTTTTTTTGGCCAAAACGGCAAAGGTTATGTATAATGTGCGTAAAATCATCCGGGCAGGGAACCACATTCCATCCCCGGAGTTCTATATTTAAGGAGGATTTATGTTAAAAAGAATTGGACTATTTTTGTTAACCAACATTCTGGTGATCACAACCATCAGTATTGTTCTGAACGTACTGGGAGTACGGCCGTATCTGGAGGAAAGCGGGATTAATTACATGTCCCTGCTTATTTTTGCATCTGTCTGGGGGATGGGGGGTGCATTTATCTCTCTGGCATTATCCAAAACCATGGCCAAATGGACCATGGGAGTAAAGATCATCAACCGTTCTTCCGCTTCCGGGGAGCTTGCGGAGCTGGTGGATATGGTGCATTCCTTGGCACGCCGGGCAAATCTTCCCAAAATGCCGGAAGTGGGGGTGTATGAATCCCCGGAGGTGAATGCCTTTGCCACCGGGCCATCCAAAAGCAATTCCATGGTAGCGGTTTCCACCGGCCTTCTGCATAATATGCGGCGAGATGAGGTGGAAGGCGTGATTGGGCATGAGATCAGCCACATTGCCAATGGAGACATGGTCACCATGACCCTGATCCAGGGGGTAGTGAATGCATTCACCATTTTCCTTTCCCGGATTGTAGCGTTTTTTGTGGGAAGCCTGATTTCCAAAGACGAAGACGGGCCATCCTTTTTGGTTCAGTATGGTCTGGTGATTGTGTTTGATATTGTCTTCAGCATTCTGGGCAGTCTGGTCACTGCTGCATTTTCCCGTGCCAGAGAGTTCCGGGCCGATGCCGGATCCGCAAAAATTGCGGGTAAGGACAGGATGATCTCCGCCCTGAGACGCCTTCAGGAAGCACACCATATCCATGATTCCAGAGCGGCATCCATTGCCAGTCTCCAGATCTCCTCCAAGGCCGGATGGCTGGCTCTTTTTTCCACCCACCCACCATTGGAAGACAGAATCAAAAAACTACAGTCCGCATAAGACGCAGTTTCCTTTATGTTTATTCGGCGGGGGGAATTTCTCTTCCCTCCCCCTGTCTCCTGGATGTTACAAAGTAAAGGTACAACCCAGCCAGAATAAAGGGAATGCTCAAAAGCTGTCCCATATTTAAAAGCATACTCTGCTCAAAGCCCACCTGGATATCCTTCAGAAATTCAATGACCAGCCGGATGGTGAACAGAATGGACAAATACATACCAAACATTTTATAATCATTAATCTTACCTTTCGTCAGCCCCCGCCGGTAGTAAAAAACCATAAACGCAAATAATGCCCAGTACGAGAGTGCTTCATAGATCTGGGACGGGTGACGGGGCATCTGGTCCACGCTGGTGAATATGAACGCCCAGGGAACATCGGTGGGTTTCCCGATAATTTCTGAATTCATAAGATTTCCAAAGCGTACAAAACCCCCGGTCAGAGGCACCACCATGGCAACCCTGGCCATAATCCACGGGAAAGGCATTTTGTATTTTCTGACATATAAATAACCTGCCAGCAGAAGTCCCATAGCTCCTCCGTGGGAGGCCAATCCGCCTTTCCAGATCATCAGAATTTCCAGAGGATGGGAAAGATAATACCCCGGATGGTAAAACATTGTGTGCCCCAGACGCAACCCCACAATCAGTCCAATGAACAGGTACAGCGTGAGTTTATCCAGAAGCTCCACAGAATAACGCTCTCTCTGGAAAACCTTGGCCATAATCATATATGCCAGAAAAAAACCGGTGGCAAAAAAAAGCCCATACCATCGGATTTCCCTTCCAAAAATGGTGAAAATTTCCGGCCGTGCGTCCCAGATAATTGTGTAAAAAATTTCCATATCCCCCCCTTTTAATACTATATTATCTTATGGTTATTTTTATGACGGTGTAAATCTCTTTTTGTTTTTTTCTCCATGGTTTTCAGAAATTCTTCTTCCAGATTGATCCCGGTCTGGTTTGCCAGACAGAAAAGAACAAATAACACATCGGCCATCTCTTCTCCCATTTTTTCCCTGGAGATATCTTCCTGATCTTTTGCCGATTGCTCCCCATAGCGACGGGAAAAAATTCTGGCCAGTTCGCCGGTTTCCTCCATTAATATGGCCAGATTGGTGAGTTCATTGAAATAGCGGACGCCGTGCTCCTGGATCCAATTGTCCGTTAATTCCTGTGCACGGTGGATGCTGGTTTCCGATGGGTTCATTTTCAGGATTTATTATCCACACAGGAAATATTCATATCAATATAGTGCAGAAATTCATCCCGGATACTGCGGTTCTCAAATTTTCCCCGGAAAACCGAAGTTACGGTGGAAGAAGCTGTATCTTTGACACCCCGGGTGATTACACAAAGATGCTTTGCATTGACCACAACAGCAATATCATCCGTTTGGAGTGCATGGGAGAGCTCGTTGTAAATCTGCATGGTGAGTCTCTCCTGCACCTGGGGTCGGCGGCCATAATACTGTACAATACGGTTGATTTTGGAAAGACCAATTATCCCGTTTTCGCGTGGAAAATAACCCACATGGACTTTTCCCATTATGGGTACAAAATGGTGTTCGCAATTGCTGAAGAGGGTAATATTTTTTTCCACCAGCATCTGGTCGTATTGGTATTTATTCTCAAATAAAGAAATTTTTGGTTTATTTACCGGATTCAAACCGGAAAAAAATTCGTAGACATAAGAGCTGGCCACCCGGTAAGGTGTTCCCTTGAGGCTGTCATCCTCCAGATCCAGCCCCAGGGTGAGCATAATTTCCCGGAAATGATGAGCAATTTTTTCTACTTTTTCTTCATCCGATATATCAAAGGCATCCGGCCGTAGCGGTGTATCCGCCCCAGAGCCGGCATGGGAATCCCCCATACTTTCATATAATTCAATGAGTTCTTTCCCCGCAATTTCTCTTCTTACTTCTTTCATGTTTCCCGCCACTTTCAGGTTTTTTTGGGCGGACTCTCTGTAAAGGGATTATTGCCAGGGAACGTTATGGACGCACCACAACGGTATTGGATGGAGCCGATTCATGATCCTGGTATGCGGGGTCTTCATCCCATGCCGAATCCACGGCGGTAACCCAGAAATAATAGGGGATATCTGATTTTAACACCGGATTGGGGAAATACATCCAGGGTTTACTGCGGATATAGACGGAATTTTTTTCAATGAGTTCATTGTCCATTTCCAGTAAAATCCTGTTCTGGAGACGCAGGTCTTTATCAGATAAACGATCGGCACGGTCATGAAAGAAGGTTTTTTTTATCACGCCGCCCTCATAAACGATGTCCTTAAAATATATTTTTCCCAGCGGTTCGTAAGGACGGATGCCGTAATATACCATATACTTTCCGCCGTTAATGACATCCATTTCATTATTGCGCATAAAGATCAGGGCAATTTTCCCATTTTCCACTTTATACACATCCAGAAATTTGGGTGCGGATGGGGGTGGATTTTCTGTGTACCGCAGGCGGATATAATCCAGAGAAGGAGATATACTCCCTATGGAATTGGACATCATTTCCACTTTAAACTGAAAAAAGCGGCCTTTCATATTGATCATTTTTCCGGAATCCACTTTGCGAAACGGCAGAACGGATTCCGGTTCCTCTGCGGGAAAAAGGGAATCCGCAGAACGGAAATATACCCTCAACAAGGAAGAATCCGGGGCTTCTCCGGCATACTCAATTTTCTCGATGAAAGACCTGGAGTGTGCCAGTTTCTGTACATTCCCCAAAATCATTCCGCGTTTCTGTTCCGGGGAATTTTCTTTCTGATAGACGCTTCCGAAATTTCCGGTGGAAGGATCCAGGGGAAGTATTTTATTGGAAACGATAATCTCATCAATGCTGCCCAGAAAATTTTTGCCAAATACCGCCGGAGATCGGTCGTAAGGGTGGAAACGCGGGATGAGAATTTTCCCATATTTTTTTCCGGTGACAGTCACAAAGATTTTATCCTGCTCTTTTCCATCCAGATAAAGAGTGAGGCTTCCTTCATTTCCGCGATAATGAAGCATTGCATTATAATAACGATTAATGCTCATCGTATCCAGGGAAGATATTTCCATCTGGGGAATCATGGATTCTTTATCAGAGAAGAAATTGAAGAACTCAAATTTGATTTTCTTTTTATCCCAAACCCCGGCCATACCGTATTTCCGGCCACCATAATACCCATAACGGGAAAAGAATTCTGCGTTATGGCTGGTGCGGTAAAATTTTATCCTGAAAAAGAGAGAAAAATCATCAATACCGTTTTTATTCTGAAAAAAGGTATATTCCGGCATTCGCAACCACAGGGCATGGCTTTTGATCTCAAAACTGGCCGCTTTTCCAATGGCATCCGGTGGGGATATGGTACGGTAGTCCGCTTTGATGATGGTTTCCCCCATAAGGGCACGGTAATGATCCGCCCTTTCTGATTTCCCAGACATGGACGTGTCCAGAAAGGATTCATTAAAAGAAAAATAAACGGAATCCTCTTCCATATCCGGTTCCGGTCGTGCGGGAAACCGCACCAGACGTGCCACGGGATTTCCGTTGATTTTTTCTACTTTAACATTATCTATGGAATGATAATCCAGAGAACCGGGGTGTCCCCACTCATAAATGCCGGCAAAGAGAGACGGGGAAAAAAGAAATACGGACGCAATTATGAGAAATCTACGCGTGGTTTTTTTCCATTGTTGATATTTTATCAATTCGTTTTTCATGCCTGCCCGCTTCAAACGGAGTCTCCAAAAACTTCCGAACCATTTGGAACGCAATCTCCGGACCTGTCACCCTTCCGCCCATCACCAGAACATTTGCGTTGTTATGGGCTCTGGACATTCCCGCAGTATAACCATTATGGCATAAGGCAGCCCGGATTCCTTTTACCTTGTTGGCGACAATGCTGGCTCCGATTCCGGTTCCGCATAAGGCAATCCCCAGTTCCAGCTTCCCGGCCGCAACATCCACCGCCAGTTTGCTTATATAATCGGGATAATCCACAGATTCTTCAGAAAAAGTTCCATAATCCTGCAAATCCAGTTCCGGAAAATTTTTCCGGATCATTTCTTTCAGAGAATACCCACCATGGTCACTAGCAATACCGATTTTTTTCATGAGCCAGAAAATTTTTGCGAATGTGTCCGGCAATTAAAACTGAAGGGCTGCCCCAAAAGATGCACCCACCAGACGGTTGGAGATATCAACCTGGAGCTCCGTTCCAATGGTCAGCAGGACGATGTGCATTTCCAGACCAAAGAAGACCCTGTGCAGAAGGGTATCTGGCCGGACTTTTTTGGCAAACTTAACGGCGGCGGTGGAGGTCATGTCATCCACTGCTTCCGGTGCTCCCGCTCCCCCTCCATCAATGTCCACCGTCGCACCGGTCATCAACACATCGGCGTCCAGGTTAAAAGAGGTGGTAAAGCTACCCATATTCAGTCCGGTGCCCACCCCAAAATAAGGGACTATAAAGAGAAGGTCATACCAGATTCTGGCCTCCGCACCTATGCCGTAATACCGCCATTTGGCATTGGCACTCCACTGGTAGGTGGGTTTCACCGTACCCGCAAAAGCTGGGGCGCCAGCCTGGGCAATAGTGATGTCATTGTAAGCCTTTTCCGTAGCGGTAATCCCCAATGTTCCACCGCTAAAGGAGGTATATCCGCTCAGGGTGAGGCCAGGCTGGAAAAGGCCTCCTTCCAGGACATGGTAACCCAGCTTTGCCTTCATGGCCCCATAATTCAGGGTGGCCGTGAATTCCTTGGAAAGATCCGGCGGCATGGCAAAGTCCACCAGCGGAAAAAACCCCAGCCGCAGATCCCATTTGCGGGAAAGCCCAAAACCGGTATTAAAAGACAATCCAAACGCCGGGAGCATGGACAGATTGTTCATCCCATCTGGAGCATCCTGGTTCAGAGAGCCCACATCGGCAAAGGCCATGCCCGTACCCAGTCCACCATAAAAGGAGGGAAATATTCCCATATTATCCTTACCGATGGGATACAGGGATTGTCCGGTCAGAACAGCCGCATTCCCGTAATGCTGCCCCAGCGAGCTGGCGTAATCCCCAAAATTCGCATTGAGCTGGGTTCCCAGATCGGTAGCAGCGGTCTGCAGGTACGCATCAAAGCCAGCTTGTGCCCTGGTTTTCATACAGGCATTATTCGCACAGCCGGTAAAATCAATGGTGGGGAATGCGGGAAAGGTGAAATTGACATCGGCCACCAGCGAGGGTGCATATAGGAATAACAGAAATACAATCCACAAACAATGGTTCCGGATTTGCTTCATATAGTACTATAGACGGAGAATTTCCGGTATATTCAAGCGATTTTTTATCCTAATGAGTTCATACGCTTAACTCCAGAACAAGCCCGTGCTCCTGTGAGGTTCTGTAACCGTATGAATCCTTCTGTCCGTCCAGATACTCCAGGGTGTCCAGACCGGCGGGAACATTCGCAAACCCGCTGTTCCGGGCATAAGCGATAATCTGGGCAATTCCCGGAGCGGTCTCAAAGGAAGAGGAGAAGACAACCGGGGTTTTTGTCCTATCCGCCATTTGGAGAATAAATTCCAGACGCCGGGTTCCCAGAATCATGGGCTTGACCACCACCGCCCGGAGCTTCCGGAAAACAGGTTCATATACCAGATCCATGAAAGCCTCATCCACAAGAAAACTTTCGTCCAGGGCGATGGGAAAATCCTCCAGTGCGGAAAAGGTGTCCTCAATGAGATCCAGTGGATCTTCAAAATAATCCAGACCGTAGGAAGACATTTCGTCCGCATACATCGCCAAATCGTCCAGGTTCAGCCCCCGGTTTGCATCCGCTATGATCCTGGCGTGGGGATTGATCTGGCGGAGAATTTCCATTTTGTTCCGGTCCTGCCGCAGGATTTCCTTTCTCCTGCCGGAGGAAAAATTCCGTGCGATTTTTACTTTTATGGCCTTTGCGTTCTGTATTTTCCATGCCAAAGGCGAGTCTTCTTTCAGGATTTCCGCACCCAGTTCCTCCGGGGTTTGCGTGACCAGTACCTGGAGGGGAATTTCCAGCTTCCCCGGTGACGATGACTTCTCTGGAGAAATCTCCTGCTGGCCGTGTATACTCAAGGAATAGATCCCCCAATCGGCGGAGGATTGAAGAAAATTATCATTTCTGTACATTGCAGCCGCTTGGATAATATCTTTTTTCCGGGGCGAGGGATATTCGTCTTTCATACTATCCAGAAATACGGACATTTGTTGCACGCTATCTTCCAGAGTATCCCCACTGAATCCCGGCAAAGGAGCAATCTCCGCCATAACTTCCGCCTGGAATTCTGGTTGATCCTTCCAGACAAGATATAACCCCTCTCTATTTTTAGCGGGAAATATGCTTTTTACAAACGGTACGGAATACCGGACAACGCGGAGCGGGTAATCCTCTTCCATAAAAATCTAACGCCGTAAATACAGTCCGGCCAGAGTAACGGCCATAAACACGGCGGTAAATACAATCTGCAATCCTCCGGTGGTAGCCAGCACCTTATTCATATCCAGATTATTCGCCATCGGCTGAAAAGACAATACATTCTTTACGGGTGTAAACGCAAAGATGAGGTAAAAAACCGCGAGAGATCCCGGATAGTTAATACCCCCGGAAAGAAAAAATGCCAGAGAAGGAACCATACCGGCCAGAGTGAGGGCACCCAGATATTCCATGCGGGAAAACTGGTCACCGTAGCGAACGGCCAGAGTGCGTTTTCCGGTTTTTGTGTCCGTCACTTTATCCCGGAAATTATTCACGGTAAGTATGGCCACACTGATGAGCCCCGGTGCAAAGGACATATAGAACACATACCAGCTCCAGTCCAGGGCAGAGACATAATATGTACCGCAGACAGCTACCGGGCCAAAGAAAACAAGCACAAAAAAGTCCCCCCATCCATGGTATCCCAGAGGATACGGGCCGCCAGTATACGCAATGCCGGAGATAATGGACAGAACACCAATCAACAGAATGGGCCATCCTCCTTCATATACCAGAAAAATCCCCGGAAACACAGAGAGAGCAAAAACCAGAGTAAATGCCTTTTTCATGCTTTCCGGAGGGATCAAACCGGAGGCGGTGGCACGCCGGGGACCAATTCGCTCTGCGGTATCTTTCCCCTTAATAAAATCAAAATAATCGTTGGCGTAATTGGTGCCAATCTGTATGAGCATGGCTCCGGTAAAAGCGGCAAAAAGTGGCCAAATCCGGAACTGGTTCATGACATAGGCCAGAAACCCGCCCAGAACCACACTGGCCAAGGCTGCCGGTAGCGTCCGGGGACGGGCGGCCATAATATATGCTTTCCACGGAATCATGTTCATTGCGGCGGCTTGGGGAAACGGGTAAAATCCGGTTTGCGTTTCTCATTGAACGCATTACGCCCTTCCTGGGCTTCCGGGGTCTGGTAAAAAAGCATGGTGGCACAACCCGCCAGCTCCTGGATTCCCGCCTGCCCGTCGGTACCCGCATTGAACGCCGCTTTTAAGCAACGCAGAGCCGATGGAGAATGCTGTAAAATCTCCTTTGCCCAGGCAACGGTTTCCTCCTCCAGCTTCGATAGAGGCACCACATAATTCACCAACCCCATCTGAAAGGCTTCCATCGCATCATACTGGCGGCACATATACCATATTTCTTTTGCTTTTTTGGGGCCAATCAAATCCGCCATATAGGACGCACCAAACCCACCGTCAAAGGAACCCACCTTGGGACCGGTCTGCCCAAATCGGGCATTATCCGCCGCAATGGTCATATCACATATTAAATGGAGAACATGGCCGCCACCAATGGCATATCCCGCCACCATGGCAATCACCGGTTTGGGACCGGATCGGATCACACGCTGGAGCTCCAGCACATTCAAACGGGGAATCCCGGCACCTTTCTCATTCTGGTACCCGGAATCCGAGCGGATTTTCTGATCCCCTCCGCTGCAGAAAGCCATATCCCCCGCCCCGGTGAGAATGATTACCCCGGTGTCCTGGTCCATAAAAGCATGCCGGAACGCTTCCAGCATTTCATCCACGGTGAGCGGACGGAACGCGTTGCGGACATCCGGCCGGTTTATGGTTATTTTCGCAATGCCGGCGTATTTCTGGTATAAAATATCTTTAAATGAAAATGACGGTACAGGTTTCCAGTCCATTCTCCCTCCTTCCTCTGGCCGATGGATTAAAACCGTTTAAGGAACGCATCGTCAAACGATTTTGCACCAACCATGCAGGGAAAAAAAGTTCCCCTCCCCCGATGCCCCCCGGATACGACATAAAAGGTGACAGTCACCCCGGAAGACATAC
>DYOA01000022.1:0-1247 GCA_020720785.1 Leptospira biflexa | reverse complement strand
GGTGACAGTCACCCCGGAAGACATACATCATATTGTATGTCCCACGGATTATGTCACCCATTATTAATATATATATCTTTTATAGTGAGCTAATCCCATTAAAATGGTTTTTTAAACTTCACCTTCTTTTTTGCGGCCTCTGTCTGGTCAGAGATTTTATCCTTTGCTTTTTCCTGGACTTCCGCTTTTTTCTCTTCTATCTGGCCGGATTGTTTTTTTATCTCTGCGTTAATCTGGTCCCATGGAATGGGGAAAGTTTTTTCCACATCCAGTGGATACGGGGAAGTTATGTGTTTTTCCTTCAGCATCAGGGTCATGTAAATTTTTACTGCGACGGTGAGATTCTCCGGTCTGTGCCCTATGGTTTTCAGTGCACTGGCGAACGGGATATGCAGCACAATGGGTTCCGATGCGGATTCTCCGGGTTTGATGCGCAGGAATTTTTTATGGGAAATATTGATGGTTTTATGCTCATCCAGAAAGATATCTCCCTCCACTTTATCCAGGGCCACATCGGTGGGGGAATTATTGGTGATTTTCACGAACACATTGAAATCCATGGTCTGGAGCCGGACTCCGCCAATCTCCACTTTCCGCAGCTCTATGCGGTCAAATTCATACGTGCATTTTGCCAGATTTTTCCGTGCGTCCACATTATCCTGCACGGTCTGGCAGGATGCACCAAAAAGAAATATGACCGCCACGGGTGCTATTATTTTTTTCATGTTATCTCCTCAGCATAATCAGATTCGGGTTTTCTCTCCAACGAATAAACCATCCGGAAATACTTCCCGTTGGGAAGATGATTTATGATCCGGCGGATACGTCAACAAATTTCCGGATTGTACTTGATGCGGCCATGCCAATTAACCAAATGGTTAAACTAAACGTTTAGTTGGAAATATGAAAGAAAAAGTTGCGTCCATCCTGCCGGATGACCCCAAAATCCGGATTATTAAAAATGCCCTGGAGGAATTTACCAGCCGTGGGTATCATGGTGCCCGTATGGATTCCATTGCCAGATCGGCCGGGGTGAATAAAGCCATGCTGTATTATTATTTTGTCAGCAAAGAGGAATTATACCGCAAAGCCCTGGAATTTACATTCACGCAGAGAGAGAACGACTCCATGATAAATGATACAATGGATGCTTTGGCGACATCCACGGAAAAATTTTGTTTTATCATTCACATTCTGGTGAAGATGCACTTTTTATACTATGACAAAAACATGAAAAAACTAATGCA
>DYOA01000065.1 GCA_020720785.1 Leptospira biflexa | reverse complement strand
TCTCTTGAGCATCATCCAGCCGCATCAACGCATCCGCACCTTCCCACCGTCTTCCGGATCCTCACCTAACTTACGGCATCTCACCATCTTTCTTTTTTCGCCAATGGTTCATTGCTTGAATTGACAATTCTTCTAAAGACATACTTTCAAAGAGATGTTCTCTCCATTTGGTGTAATCAAATTTATCCCTTCTCAAAAGAGTAATAAATTTTTCCGCTTCCACAATATCCAGTTTCTCAAATATAGCCTGGTATCCATCGTGCTTAATTTCAACATCTGTTCTCATGTTTTTTTCTCCCAAAGTAGATATTCTAAAGGGTTTACAATTTTTAAATTAGCTATTCGGTCCCTTTTTTTAAGGATACCTTTATCTGTTGTCACAAAAATATCTGCTTGACCCTCTATGGCACACGCAATATGCAAAGCATCCTTTGATTTTATTCCAAGCTTTACAATATGGGAACCAAGAGAAATAATGTCTGATGACTCAATTATTGTGGCCACAGCCAGTTCCGACCAGTTTTCAATCTTCTCGCGGATGTCCGGATCAGGGTTATGCGAATTTTCGTAAGTGAGCATGTATGACCATATTAATTCTATTTCCCCCTGTTTAATCATTTCCTGGATGAATAATTTGGCTTCCGACTCAAGATATATAATATTGTCAACCTGATCATCATAGGGACGATTAAACGTACAATTATCAAGATATACTTTCATTTTATTCCCCATTTGCTTAAAGAACAACACTCTTCCAGCCGCATCACCACACCCGCACCTTCACCACCGTCTTCCTGATCCTCACCGGACGCAAAGGATCCAGCCACAACCCCGGCATGTGGCCATCATCGGGAAAAAAAATCGCCCCCATCCCCTCCCGGATACCCAGGGCAGATGTGCCTTGTTGCGGGGTTAGGTATTTTATCAAATCTGCTGTCTCATCATAAGGGTGAGAAATGGCCAGAGAAGCGATGTCTGCGGTCTCCATCATTTCTTCCCCTTCCAGGACAAACTGCACATCAATGTATTTCCGGTGGGATTCAAAGAAAGCATCCTCTCTCCGCCGCGTGTCATACACAGACTCAATGGCAAAATCCTCCCCGCCCAGAGAAACCCGCCGGGACTCCCCGGAAGCCATTTCTTTGATTTTCGCTAATTGGGATGAACGCAGATCCAGAAACCCCCGCAGATATGCAAACACATCGGCAAAGGCCGGATCCTTTACCACGCGAGACATATATTCCAGTGAACCAAATATGGGCATGGGATTACAGGAAAGGGTAAAGCAGACTTCGGCGGAGAAAAACCTGCCACACCTGTTGGGTCAGAAACATTCCCACGGAATAAATTCCAATGAACGCAATAAAGGAAAATTTCCCATAGGCCCTGGCATGGTAATATTCCCGGAATTTCTGAAGATAGATATAAAACATCGGCCCAATGACAATACCATAAAAAAGACTCATCTGGCGGACAGTGAATTCGTGGACATAGGCATGCTGAAAAATGGTCAAGGACCAGGAGTATCCCGCAAACAACAAAACCAGAAGTATTTTTCCCATCATTTTTTCCTGCTCCCGTATCCATTTTATCAACCAATAGGACATTAATACCAGAGTCCAACCGGGAATGGCAAACATTCTTTCCACCCGGTTAATAAAGGGAAGTGGAAATGTCAGAAATTCCTTAATCCCCACTTTAACAGAATGATTTTCTCCGGATGTTCGCTGCCCAAAGCTCACCACCTGGTCTTCCCATGCCTTATCCCATCCTCCCAGGGCAATGGCATTCTGCAAAAAGTGCAACCCCAGACCAAAAATGCTGGCAAATCCCAGAGCAAAATTTTCCCAATTGAAAATCCTTTTTAAGAAGATTATGGAAAAGCCCACAGTAATGACAGCGGAATAAACCACCAGCTCAAAAGAGACATTCACCCCAATCACCATGAGCAGGGTCAGCCACCCCACCAGCATTTTATTTTTACGCCCGCCCATATAGTAATTATATAAGATGAGAACAAATCCCCATTTAAACAGCTCTTCATAGATATGCTTATGCAGACTGTCACCAAAGCCAATGAAATAATTGGAAACCACCAGAATCACTCCGGAGGTGATGGCCAGCTTGTCATCCTTCAGGAATACTTTTAACGCATAAAATATGAGAAAAAATAAACCAATGGATAGTAAAACCATCCAGATCCGCAACAGCCGGGGATCCTTGGAATGGTTGATGACCATAAAAACCCCCCCCATGATATCCGGCACCGGAGGATAGTGGGTATAAAGAACGCCCGCCTTCGCATCTCCATCCCCTTTGTATTGCTGCACCGGAACGAGTGACGTTTTAAAAAACCCAAAATCATAATAATACATGGCAGCAGAATATACATTCTGGTCAGAATATAAATCTCCATGATTGGAATCTCTGCCATTTTTCTCATCGGTAATGGGGATGAATACCAGACGCCAGATGATCAGAAAAAAGGCAAAGGTAAATGCCACTATTTTGAGGATTGTCCATTGTTTCATTTTATACTCGCTTTAATCAGTTTATCCAGTTTACTTTTGATCATCTTCATATCCAGATCCTTGATACATATATTATCTCCACCGCAAGGGGGATGATTATGGACATGGACACAGGGAGAGCATGCTTTTTTCACATAAATGGTGTCCGTATAGGGATAATGCTTGGCATCATAGAGAAGACGGTGGTCCGGATCCGTGGGACCCCATATAGAAAGATTGGGCATTCCCATTTTACGGGCAATATGCAGGGGAGCACTGTCCACGGAGATCATGCAGCATCCATTCCGGTAAATATAATCCATCCAATCAGAAAAAGAGTATTTACCCGCAATATTTTCCAGCCGATTGTTCTGTACGATTCTGGTAAGGTCTTCGTTTTCGTTAAAATCAGAGGGTGCACCGGAAAGAATAATCCTGGACCTGGTCTTTTCCAAAAGATATTCCAGAATTTCCACCATCATGGGCTGGGTCAATTTTCTTTCCAGAGAAAGTGCAGTACACGTATTATTGATAATAATCTGGTCCGGTTTTTTCCCCGTTCTTCTGTGCGGGTACCTATCCGGATGAAAATAGAATTTTTCTGTAACCCCAATGGACTCCAGCAATGCATCATAATTCTTTATGACCAGAACATCCATATCAAAAACAACACTTCTGTCAAAGAGACGTTTCCGCATGGAACTCAGATCATTATAAAACCCCATTTTTAAGGAGGGAAATGCCCAGAAAGAAAATATTGTGGTCAATCTGGAATGGGCTTCCAAATCCACCACCCATCGGTTTTTCATTTTCCCTATAGTATAAAAGGCGTTTACGCTGGATGTTATTAATTGCAGAAATGTTTTATCCTTGATGGGGATTATGGAATCAAATAAACCAATCGGCTCCAGGGCAGACCGGAAAGAATGGAGCGTAACCACAGATATTTTTGCGGCAGGATATTTTTTGCGGGTGGAGTATATGGTGTCACTGGCCAGAAAAATACTGCCCACTCCCAGAATTTTTATAAATATGATATGATCCGGATCCGTCAGATTTTCCTTTTTTCTTCTGAACAATTGAATGGGGAGATTCAACAATAAATGGAAAACAATCAGCGATACTCCCAGAAAAGAATCAATAAATCTTTTAGTTTGCAGGTTCATTTTTTTTTAACGCCAGAAATGCGAGAGATAAGACCCCCAGGGATACAATAACTACCACCTGCAGCGTCCAGAAGACCCACCCCACAGCATAACCCAGATATTCCTCCACATTAAAAAACTTCAGCACAATCATCACAACAATGGGATAAACCCCAATCCCGCCCTGGATAAAAAGGACGCTGTAAGTGGCAATGACATAGGTTGTCAGGGCAGCATAAAAAGGAACGTCGCTTAAACCAGGCAGGCTCAAAAAGGTAAAATAAAACATCAGCACATATAAAAACCATATCAGAAACGTGTCCGCAAGGAAGGTTATTTTATTGTCCAGGGTGAAAACGGTTTTTATCCCCTCCCAGGCAAGGCGGATTTTTTGCGTAATGAATGAAATAATTCTGCTCTTCCGGGACAGATAGGCAAGAAAAGCAATACCAATGGCAAAAAACAGAACCAGATATCCCAATGTGATAAGACTGGAAAATTTTCCCTGGATACTGCTCTGGAATTTTGTATACATGGAGATAACAATTTTAAAATCCAGGAAAAATACCAGAACGGTCAGAAATGCCAGAATCGCCAGATCAATAATTCTTTCTGTAATAATTGTCCCCAGGACTTTGCTCGTGGAGAAATTATTTCTTTTTGCCATAATGACAGATCTGGAAACCTCACCCAGACGGGGAACACCCAGGTTGACCAGATAGCCAATCATAACGATATAAAAACGTTCCATTTTACCGGACTCATATCCCATGGGCTGTAATAGATATTTCCAACGATGGGATCTGGCATAATGGCTGATGACTCCGGTTATAACCGCAAAAAAGATATATATGTAATGGATATTGCCAAAGGAAGATTTGATATTTTCAACATCAGAAGAAGTCAGGCGGGAAAAGCCCAGATAAACCAGAAATAATCCAATCGCAAGGGTTGTTATTGTATAAAGAACACGGAGCATTATGGGTTATTATTTTTTACCAGATAAACGGTGAACTTATTTTTATATGCAAAGCCAGTATCGTATTGGATTTGGGGTGCAGGCCAAACAGCACGTCATCTTTTACATTCTGCATTATTATAAAAATCTAAAAAGACCTTATCGTCTATTTCTTTAAAAATATAGGCCAATGCAAAACTTGAATCAAAATATGTTATCATTTTAATACCGCTCTTGCTTCGTCTCTTCGTAAATTTTTTGCCAGGATAATTTTTCCTTTGGGATTTCTGAATTTTTAATGAATTTAACCGCTTCCTTGCTCAGACCATCTGTTTCTGCTTTAATGATATCCCCATTGGAAATTAATTCTTTCACAAAATTTTCAAGAATTTTATTTCTTCCATCCAGCAAGGAAGGTCTTCTGATTTCTGCAATTATCTCGTTGCGATCCTTTATGTAAATAATCTCCCCGCTTTTTACTAATTTTAGATATTTACTCAGATTATTCTTCAGGATTCTAATACCCACCTCTTCCATAAACCACCTTTAATATTTATTACGAATATACAATACAATAGTTACCATGGCCACGGCATTACTTTTTTCATCAAAAATCCCCTTCCCAAATGGCCGATGAAATCCCAACGTTTCAAGTTAAACCGTTCCCATAATGGGAAAATACGCCCGTATAGCCGTCCGATTGTGGCAAAATATGATAATAGTATAAATCATATCAGTTATTTATTGACATAATGATTCACATATTTATCATTGTTTATATGGTAGAAGTATACACCACAGGCAAGAAATCCCATCGGCGGAAAAACGGAGAACTTTTTTACGATGCGGAAAAAAATCTGTATGTTTTTAACTATACAGAAAAATTTTCACCAATATCCCTGAATATGCCATTTAAACCTTCCAGTTATGTTTGGCAAAGAAAACTGCATCCCATTTTTGATATGGTCATGCCGGAAGGCTATCTCCTTGAACTTCTGAAAAATTATTTGAGCAAACGAATGGGAAATATGAATGATTATATTCTCTTTTCTTTTTTATGCCCCAATATTCATGGGCACCTGAACTACCGGAGTGATTTTGCTGAAACAGAATTTCCTTATCTGGAAATGGATACCGTCCTGGAAGAAGATACAGAAGACACCTTCCGGAATCTGGTCCAAACCTTTCTGGGAAAAAACGCAATTTCCGGAGTACAGCCCAAAACCTTGGCTATCCTGCGGGAAAAAGATTCCCTTGTTTTGAAAGAATACATAGTCAAAACCTGGGGCAGCGAATTTCCTCAGCTTGCCTTCAATGAATATGTCTCTTTACAAGCTGTTGCTTTGGCGGGTGTCCCCACTGCCCGGTGCCAGCTTTCCCGGAATAACCGTTTTTTATTAGTGGAACGGTTTAACTATGACAAGGAGAATAATACCTTCCTGGGATTTGAAGAGGTGCTGGTATTGCTGGGAAAAAACAGAGAAGAAAAATACAACGGCAGCTACGAACAGATCACCCGCGTGATTTATAACGTTGTGACAGATAAAGACAAAACAATGATTACTCTATTTAAAATGATTGTCATGAACTATCTCCTGCGAAACGGGGATGCCCATTTAAAAAATTTTGGGATTCTATATGATAATCCATTGGGCTCTGGAAATCCAGAGGGATTATCCATCTGGCTGGCACCCGCTTACGATGTGGTTAATACGGTAGCCTATGTATTTAAAGATGTCCCGGCACTGACCATGTTTGGTCAAAAAGTCTGGCATGGGAAAAAATCCCTGCTTCGGTTTGGAAAAACCCACTGTCAATTGACCAACAGCCAGGTGGATAAAAGTTTTTTGGAATGTATCCAGGCTCTGGATCAGATAATTCGCAAGACCGATGGGTGGATCAGGGATAATCCGGATTTTTCTATTATTGGTAACCGGATGATGCGTATCTGGAAACATTCCCTGGAAAACCATGCAACGACATTCAAGGAGCTCCCCCGTGAAATTATATGATATTGGAAGGGAAATCCGGAAATTACGCCGTGACTCCGGAATCACCCAGGAAGAACTGGGACAGAAATGCGGAATCAGCAGAATTACCCTGGGCCGGCTGGAACGCGGAGAGATTGCCTCCATCTCCCTGAAAACCCTGGATGCCATTCTCCATGCCCTGCACTTTGAAATCTGCTTTGCCCCGGAACGAATCGTAAACCTGCCCACTCTGGATGAGATAAAACAGGAATTTTAAAACCACATTTGAGTATTATTTTTTCTCGTGATACTCTTCCTCTGTATTCACACTCCAGACACTTTCTTTGTCCTTAATCCCGTCTTTTATGCACTTCACAGCATCCATGGCCGCGAGCATGGAGTGATCCATATTATTATATCTGTGCATCCCATTTCTTCCCACTAAAAATAAATTTTCCATTTTATCCACATATTCGCGGATTTCAGAAAACCGTTCATAACTGCCAAAATATGCCGGATATGTCTTGGGGACACGAATGACAACTCCATCCATAAAATCATTTTTATCAATCACACCGATTTTTTCCATTTCATTTTTTGCGAACTCCAGAAAATCCGCATCCTTCATGGTCCATAACCCATCGCCCTCATTGCAAAAATATTCAAGCCCAATCCAGACACGGGAAGAATCCGCCACCAGATAAGGACTCCAGTTATTGAAAACCTGCAACCGGCCCACCTTAACATCAGACTCCTGGATATAAATCCAATTATCCGGAATTATATTATGGATGGTTTTTCTGTGCGTGGTATTGCTTATTTTTAATTTTTTCAGAAGCATACCCACGGTAATAAAATCCCGGTACCGCAAATCCGCCGCCACCGATTGTACATTTTCCGGAACATTTTTTCCCATGGCGGCGACCAAATCCTTAACCGGCATGGTGGAAAAACAATAATCCGCAGAGAATTCCTCTTTTCCCGCAAATACGGAAATTATTTTATTATTGCTGAAATTTATACGGGTAACTTTTTTCTTCCTGTGGATCACCCCGCCCCGCTCCACCACTTTTTTTGCCAATTCTTCCCACATCTGGCCGGGACCATACTTTGGGTATAGAAAACGGTCAATCAGACTGGTCTCCACATCTTTCTGGGAAATATCCGCCGATGTGCCCTTTCTCCGCAAGGACTTCACGGCATGCCATATTGCCTTTGAAATGGACAGCCCTTTTATTCTCTGAGCACCCCACTCTGGCTTGATTTCCGTACAGCGGACTCCCCATACCTTCTCTGTGTAATCCTTAAAAAATGTCTTGTATAACTCCCTGCCAAACCGGTTAATAAAAAAATCTTCCAGTGATCTTTCCGGCCTGATGGGCATAACCCGTGCAACCCCATACCAGAATCCAATCTTCGCCATTTTTATTATGCCCAGGTTGGATATTGTCTGCATACTCAGGGAAATGGGATAATCATAAAACTTTCGTAAATACAAAATGCGCGACAATCTATCCCGCAGAAGCAAAACCGCATCTGTTTTTTCCGGATCCGCGTTTCCATCCGTTTCCAGATTTTTTTCAATACCCAGAATTCTATCGTCCATGGAAGGAGCACTTTGCGTGGGCAAAATGTCCCGCCAGTATTCCATGACAATATCAGATTTGGAAAAAAACCTGTGCCCGCCAATATCCATGCGATTTCCCTTGTAGTTCACTGTCTGGGAAATTCCCCCAATGGTACCGGTTGCCTCCAGAATTATTGGCCGGATATCCGTAGTTTTTAATAACTCATAAGCAGCAGTGAGCCCGGCTGGCCCCGCTCCAATGATGATCGCGGTTTTGGATGACTTTTTCTTGTTCATTATTCCCTTCAAAACAGTATTATTTTCCTGGCGACAAAATTCCAGATTAGCACCAGGCCGGTTGTCACAATTTTGGAAGCAACCAGTATATTCTCTTTCTCCCAATCCGTGATCATGGAAAATACATAATCCGAAAACAGCCATAAGAAAAAAAGATTGAATAGTAACCCCAAAATCCCAATGACAGAAAATAGGATGAATTCTTTATACGCATGCGGAACCTTCCGCCTCCCAAAGACCCAGTGGATACTCAAATAATAATTCGTAACCAGCCCACCCAGAAAAGACAAGGAACCAGCCAATAAATAATAATGCCGGAAAAAGGGCACCTGGATCAAAATATAATATATGGAAAAATCCACCAGAAATGCAACCCCTCCCACAACCAGATACCGAAAAAACTGGTGAAATACATTCTCCGTTTCTGCCTTCAAAAAATATGGGATGGGGATCGCGATGAGTTTTTTCATGGGGGGGCG
>DYOA01000064.1 GCA_020720785.1 Leptospira biflexa | reverse complement strand
TAAAGGTGCTAAAGGCAATATTTCTAATTTAACCTTAGTATCTAATTTGGGCACTATTTCTAATAAACTAATATCCAACATATCTCCCCCCCTTAACAATCCATCACCGCAACGCCCCAAAACCAATCCCAGTGGAATGTCCCGCCCCCACCAACCACAAAAATTTCTGCGTCTCCGGGGAACCCTCCACCACCACGGGAACCAGATTTGCCAGATGCCACACCTGCTTTTTGGGATCCGTGGTGTACTCCATGGACTTGGTGAGCGGAAATTTCTTTCCACCCTTTTGTCCCCCGGCCGATTTTGCATAACGCAAAGCATAATTCCAGTCAAAAGATACTTTCCCGTCCACCGGCAAACCCGCATGCTTTAATCGGGTGTGCAGAGTGTGCGTTAATATGGTATCACATCTCTCCTGGCATCCATCCTTTTCACAGCTTAGGTCGATGGATTTTCCATCCACATATTCCCGCACCAGAACGGGAGATGCTGCCATATAAGTGGTTCGCTCACCCTTAGGCTGCGGTGGTAAACGAATCTGGATGGAATCAATATACAACTCCGCAAGATCAAAAAGCCGGCGGTCATGCATCGCCGCATCCAAAACCTTCTTTGCCAGAACCTCATCATAAAAACTAATGAAAAAACTACCGCCGGTTTTGTCAAAACGCAGTCCATCTTTGGATGCCTTGCCACCATACAGCGTACTCAGGGAGTATAAACTCACCTTTCCATGCTCCGCATTATCCGCCCCCATCCAACGATGCAGCCTTCCCGCCAGTTTGGGTAGATAATTCCAGTCCACCACATGGGCGTCTTTCCCGCCCTTCCCCTGGTCCACAAAAGAAAACATCAGCCTCATATCCCCACCTTAATCCGCATATTCTATTATTCCAGAGACAATACTATAATCCATCTCAATATTGTAAAGAATTATCGGGAAAAAGCCTAATTTTCCGTTATTTTGTTACCATAGGCATAGGGAAAATGGTATGCAACCCGGATAGATTTCCGACACCCAGAAGGCGGATTTTAGTTGCAAATTAAAGTCTCTTTCTGGATATTAACAAAGAGCATGGAAATTCGGACAGATTACTCGCCATTGAACTTGAAAACCGAACGGGACACCACCTTTCCCACTCCACCGTTTCCAGGATTTTACAGCGTAACGGCAGAACCCGGGTATATAAAAGTATCAAGCCAAATCCCTTCAACCGCCACTATTCAGCCTCAAAACCTTTGGAAAGATTCCAATCTGATACCCTTTACCGGTTTAGTGGATAAAAACGGAAATAGAGTCTACATGGTTGGGTTCATTGACGATCATTCGCGTCTGGCCTATGGCGAGCTTCATGATGCCAAAGGTTGTTTTGAGGCCACGAAAACTCTGGAAAATTTCATATACAAATATGGCATGACAAAGCTTGTGCAGACTGATAACAGAACGGAATTTACAAATCTTCAGGATGATTTCCTGTAAAGCCGATGGGTATAAAACTTTCGTCAGTTTCCGCCATAAATTGAATGTATTCTTAATGTGCTTTCCGGACTGGATTTTTACCGCAAGGCGTTTCAGGGTAAAATAAGAAAGGAGATAAACCGCAATCCCCCGGCCAAAAAAGACACCAGAATCACCGTCTCTGCTGATATTTTCATAGACTACTCCGCACGGGACCACGGTGGGGCTTTTTCCCTTTTCTGGGTTCTGCCTGGCTGAACACAAAGCCGGCGGAAAGAGCAAAAACAAGGAAAGACAGACATAGTTTTTTTACCGTTTTTAACATTGTTCCCTCTTCAAGATTTTTTTACGGCCATTCAGAATGGAAAATCCTCTGAAAAAATCAACAAAATATCGGCGGCGGACGCTTTTATGATTCTCATTCTATCGTGACTTTGTAAATTATCCTGAAAAAATCCAAAATCGGCCAGAAGCCCACTATGATTGAAGGAAGATTGAAGGACAACTATAAAGGAGTATTTATGAAAAAACTGATTATGGGGATCCTCTCCATGATGATACTTTCCTGTTCAGGAAGCGACCACAGCGAATGGGTCTGGAACATTGAAGGGGAAAAAATTACCCAGAACGATTTAAACGCAGCATACAAAGGTTATCTGTTTATGATGAAGGAACAGATGCAGCAGGCCACCCGTTCCGCCCTTTCCGATGAAGAATTTATGAAATATATTGAGAATCCGGAGCTGATTGAAAATCCGCAACTGCGGGCCATGTTCCTGCAGTTGAGCAAAAAGGCGTTTGTGGAACAGTACCAGATGATCCTGATGCTCAAGATGGAAGCAGAAAAAACAAAATTTCTGGAAAAACCGGACGTGAAAAACAAGCTGGAGTTTATGCACAATTATTTTCTCTCCAACCTGTATCTGATGGATAAAATCAATCCGGAAAGTATCAAGGTATCGGACGATGAAAGCCTGGAAATGTGGGATAAAATCCGCCAGTCCGACCGCCGCTATGCCGCCGTGCCCATTCTGGAAGGGCAGAAAATGGCACAGCAGAGAATCATGATGCGCAAAATGATGGAAATGAACGCCCGTATCAACCAGCAGATCCGGGATAAATACAAAATTGAAACCAATGATTCTGCTCTGGAAGCCCTGATTTCAGAAAAGAGTGTAAAGAAGCAGACAGAAACAAAACCGGAAGCCCCCAAGGAAGAAAATTCCAAAGATGCTCCAGTTAAAGAAGCCCCTCCCCAAAAGTAATAAAAACCCGTTAGTATACACCTCCGGGATTTTTATCCTGGAGGTTTTTTTCCTGAAAGACCCGCCATAATTCCATATCAAAGTCCATAAGCTCCGACCGGTAGAAATTCAACTGGTCAAAATTACCAGACGCATGGTGAAACCGGAGTATCCAGATCAGAATATGGATGATTTTCAGCTTAAACTCCTCGGAGGGTTTGTTCTGGTATTCCTTTTTCAGGGAGACATACTCGCTTTCCAGACGCTTATTCTCCGAGGCCACCAATCGGCGGGAGGATTGCAGCATTCCGTTAATTTCCAGCACAATCGCATACTTCCGCCCCCGGAGAGCTGCGTCTTCTCCGTCCAGATCCTCCCATAAATCCCGGTATACTCCGGGCGGGATCAGATCCTGGTATTTTTCCAGAATCCGGGGCTGAATAAATAACCCCTCGGACAGAAATCGCCGGAAAGAATCCTGATCCCCCAATTCTCCGGAGATCAGCCCCAGAACAATGTTCACCTCCGGGTCACGTGCATTGAGCTGGTATAAAAAATACAGCACATCCCCGGCCGATTTATAATTTTTCAGAAAAAGCAGGGACTGGACAAGCTGGAGCACTTCTTTATGGTCCAGATTATACGACCTCTGTCCGGCAAATTCCTGAGCAAATCCTTCCGCAATCTGGGAGTGCATGAAGGTACGGATGTCTTTCATGATTTCCGAATTTCTGGAATGCTCAGCGGGAATTTCCTTTTGTAAAAATTCTTCCAGCTCCGGGAAAAAACCCCGGAACATCCGGGCCTTTTCCACCCCGTTTTTTCTGGATTGTACGCGATCATAACGGACAAAGAAAAAGCGGGAGACCAGGTACATCTCTTTGGCTCTGATATATTCACCCGGCTCCCGTTGAATGGTTTCCAAATCAAAGGATTCCAAATACGCTTCCGCGACCTGGAAAGCCTTTGCGAAATTGAAGGAGAAAATATTCTTTGTTACCTCTTCCAGAGGTTGCATAATATTTATGTGGGCAGGGGAGGATTCGAACCTCCGAAGGCGTAGCCGACAGATTTACAGTCTGTTCCCTTTGACCGCTCGGGAATCTGCCCTTTTTTAAGCTGCCCAAGGGAATCGAACCCTCAACCTACTGATTACAAGTCAGTTGCTCTACCAGTTGAGCCAAGGCAGCGTGGGGATAGGAATTATCTTTAAGACGTGCTGTCAAACAAGATTAGCACTTTACGCCGGATCAGAAAAAAAAATTTAACCTTATGAAGATTAAAATCGGGTTGTTTGGAGCCGGCACCATAGGAAGCGGAGTGATACGGATCATCCGGGAAAAATATCCGGATCTGGAAATTGTTGGGGTGGTGGACAAGTTTTATAAAGAAAAGAAAGATCTCCTTTCCGGAATCCCCACATCGGACGATTTTGCGTTCCTGCTGGATAATCCATCCGTGGATGTGTTTGTGGAACTGATGGGTGGAGTGGAAGCCCCCCTGTACGTGGCACGGGAAGCCCTGGAAAGAAAAAAGACTTTTATCACCGCAAACAAAGCCCTGCTGGCCAAACACGGATACGCATTGTTTGAAAAAGCACGGGAAAAAGGCGTGCACATTGGCTATGAGGCTGCCGTAGCCGGAGCCATCCCCATTATTCATAATTTAAAATATATCTTTAAAAATGATACCATTCTGTCCCTCCAGGGAATCCTGAACGGGACATCCAATTATATTCTCACCACCATGCGCAAGGAGCACAGGGATTACCGGGAAGTGCTCGCAGAAGCCCAGAAACTGGGACTGGCGGAAGCAGATCCCACTCTGGACATCAACGGAATGGATGCTGCACATAAACTGACCATTCTGGCCGCCCTGGTCACCGGGCAGTGGTTTTCCGTGGAGCAGATTCCCGTCACCGGCATTGACCATATTGAGCTGGTGGATATCCAGTGGGCGGAAAAAATGGGCTACCGTATCCGTCTGGTGGGAAAAATTGAACGGAAAAACACCGGATCCGCCCCGGAGGTTCTTCTCTCCGTGGAACCCATTCTGATTGGCAGAAAGCACTTTCTGTGGGATATTGAGATGGAAAATAACGCCATCCTGCTCCAGACCGAGTATTCCCAGTCCCACATGCTGGTGGGGAAAGGTGCGGGAAGCCTGCCCACAGCCTTTTCTGTGGTGACAGACATCATCAACTACGGTGCATTGGATAAATTTCCCGGGGACAACGCCACTGCGTCCATGAACCCCGTGGAAGAGACATTCACCTACGGGGAGATTGGATCCATGGAATCCCTGGAAAATGAGTTCTATCTGCGTCTGGAAGTCTATGACCAGCCCGGTGTTCTGGCACAAATCGCCTCCATTCTGGGCAATGAGGGAATCAGCATCATGACCGTTCACCAGGAACCGGAGTACAAGGATAAAGAGAAGAAGATTGTGGATCTAGTTATATTAACCCATCGGGCTCTTAGACGCAGCATGAACGCCGCCCTCGCTTCCATACGCAAAATGGAATTTGTGGCCGGAAAATCCATAACTCTGCCCATCAAAGAAACCTGATTTATTTCCCGGTCAGAATTCTGGCCAGGGAATCCTCCGCCGTTTGCAGATTCTCCATCATGGCGTTTTCCAGCTTCCCACGCCATACTTCCTTTTCCGGCTCTTCCAGTTTACGGGGGACATAGATGGGCTCCCCAATGGCCACCACAATCCGGGAAAACGGCTTGGGGATCACAAACCTGTCCCAGGATTTTAATACCCAGGCTGGCTCCGCCGCAAAGGTGACTGTCACTATGGGTAGTCCCGTCATCTGGGCCACCACCATGGTTCCCGGCTGGAAGATGTATCTGGGGCCACGCGGGCCATCCGGAGTGGTGGCAATGGCCGAATTCTTTTTGACAGCGGCAAAAATAGCATGCAGAGCTTCCTTCCCTCCCCGGCTGGTGGAACCACGGGCGGTATCCCCTCCCCAGCCCTTCACCACCCGGGCAATGAATTCCCCGTCTTTGGATTGGCTGATCAATACCGTCAGATGCAGACCTTTTTGGAACACCCGGACATGCAGAAAATGGGAGGAAAAGAAGATGCGGTTATGCCAGAAACTGAAGATTACCGGTTTTTTCTCCTTCAAAATGGTATCCAGAGTTTCTTTTCCTTCTATTTTCACAATACGGGTGAACGCCCCAATGAACCGCATTCCGGCCCGGATGATCCAGGGCAGAACGTGGTGTTGCAAAAAATTGTTCAGGATTTTTTTCATGGAACCACCACGGTGGCCGGTTTGGACCAGACATCGGAGTCCCGGGACACATAGGCCCGCACAGAGACAAACTCCCCGGGGGAAAGAAGCAAATCTGTGGATGAGCAATGTCCATGGTAGCCACCCGGAGCGGTGGCCGCCTTCAGCCGAATTTTTACCTGCGGGGCTGCATAGGATATCTGGGAGGAGGTGACGCTCACAAAGCAGCGGGAATTATCGGAGGTAAAAGTATCTTTATTATCGGACAGGTTTGCCTCCGCCAGGGCAGTAGACGCTCCCCGGAATATCCCGTAACCGGAGAAATTGGCTTCCCGGTTGTCCGATGTGAAAACCAGATCGTATTCGGTTCCATCCTGTGTCAGAGTCACCGCTGCCGGAGTGGCAATGGGCTCCAGCTCATATTCAGAATTGCCGGTGCAGGACGCTGAAAAACCCACAAAAACAAAAAGGAGCAAAAAAGCTATTCGTTTAATCATTCTCATCCTCTTTTGAAAAACTCTCCTGTTTTGTTTTTGTGAAGACTATTCTCCGGAGAAAATAGAATGCGGTGAGCGTCACCGAAATCTGTACCACCAGCATGAAAACCAGTGCGGAGGTGCTCATGGCCCTTCCTCCCGGTTTTTCTTACCGGCCAGATAAACCATCCAGGCAATCCCCAGAAAAACCGCAACCAGAAGTAGCCGGGACATATCCATAAAAAAAACATGGGTAAAATTTCCATCCACAAAATACGAGGTGTCTTTGGCTCCGGAGTGCAAAATCCGCCCGATGATGGAAGTTTCCCCAAAAGGCCAGCCGTTCCCGGAGAATACAGAATTCCAAGCATCCACCCATCGTCCTCCCACGGGATTCACCAGGGATGCCAGAAATACGATGGAAATAAAAAAAGTGGTCACATATTTTATGATAAATTTATAGAACGCGGGGATTTTCAGATCTGCACCCCGGGTGATTTCTTCCCAGGCATTCTCCATACCAAATACCCACGCGAAAAGAATGATCTCTCCCATCGCAAAAACCACCAGAAAAACGGTGCCCGTCCAGTAATCGTATTCGTCAAAAACCCCATGCTGAAAAAAGAGGATGGTGGGCAAAGCCAGAATCGCCGTGATCATCCCAAAGATGTATGCGGCTTTTTTCCGGCTCCAGTTGAATTCATCTTCCATAAAGCTCATCCAAGGAGTTCCCATGGAAAGGGACGATGTGATCCCAGCAATAAACAAAAGCGCAAACCAGAAAAAGTTGGCCAGGATGGAACCGGCCACCCCCCAGTTGTTGAACAGATAAGGGAGGGTTTTGAATCCCATCATAAAGCCGGCATTATTCTGCACCCAGTCCAGACCCATATACGCCACGGCAATGGGGATAACAACAGACGCCCCAATGACAATTTCCACAAATTCATTCATCCATCCGGCTCCCATCGCATTCAGGACAATATCATCATTTTTTGCGATATACGATGCGTACACAATCATCGGGCCCATGCCCAGAGAAAGGGTGAAGAATACCTGCCCCGCCGCCGCCAGCCACACACTGGGGTTTAAGAGAGAGTCAAATTTGGGCTCCCATAGAAAATTCAATGCAATCATGGGATCATGGACCACCTGGGAAGACCCCGGCTCCAGAGTCAAAGCCCGGATGGCCAGAATTATTCCCATGACCAACAGCATGGGCACTCCAATTTTTGCCACCATCTCAATCCCCCGGCTGAGCCCACGGGAAAGGAAAAAAACATTGATCCACAAGGTTATGAAAAAGAAAATGAGGGCATTGCCGGGAATATTTATTTTTTTCCCATCCCCAACGTCCACATAATGATCAAAAAAACTCACGAATTCCGAGGATTGCCCCATACCCAGAAATGTCCCTTTTATCGCAAAGAACACATAGGCCAATGTCCAGGATTCAATGTAGGTATAATACGCAATAATCCCCAGATTGGTAAAAATGCCGAATACCCCAAAGTATTTCCAGAAAGGATTAGGGCTCAACCGGGAGAAGGAAAACGGCGGGGAGTGCTTTCCATAGATGCCACCATGCCGCCCGATGGCCCATTCCACCCATAAAAGAGGAAGACCCATCACCAGAAAGGAGACCAGATAGGGAAGAATAAACGCCCCACCCCCATTCTGGATGGCCTGCACGGGAAACCGGAGAAAATTCCCCAGACCCACGGCATTGCCTGCCATGGCCAGTACCAGCCCGATGCGGCTGCCCCAGTGTTCCTGCTCTTTTCCCACGGAATAAAAGAAATTCCTCCGCACTCCCCGTCAAATGTTTTCCGGGGGGGGATTCTACCGGATGATGGCTAATTCAAATCTGAAGTGCAGCAAAAAATATTACTGACGAGGGAAATTCAGAATCGACAGGATTATGGATTGACCAGAAATTCATAATATGGGGGATGACGCCATCGTGGCCGGGAACGTTGCTGGAATATGGTTTTCACTGGTTATCATTTTCCAACTGGTGATGTCCGGCTATACCATCATGGAACACAACCACTTTGGGGAATTTGATCCCATCCACAAAGTGGAGCAACCGGTGGAAGAAGACCATCCCCATCTCTGCCGGCTTCTGCATTTTCTTTATCAGGAAGCGTCGTATTACAAAGATATTTTTTCCCTTGATGTAACCTATGCCAGATCAAATGTGTTTTTATTTCCGGAGAACAAAACAAAGTTTTCCTACAAAATCCACCGGGTTTCCCGTTCTCCCCGCATCGGCATTGCTGTAATTTATAATAAAAAGACATAATCCAAATTTAACTTTAACAAGGAGAATGACATGAAATTGTTGCATTATATACTATTTATGTTTGTTTTTTCCCCCGTTTATTCCCAGACACAGCCTGAATCCTCAGAAAATTCTGCTGCACCAGAAACGGATAAAAAGGAAGAAAACAAGGAAAAAAATACTACATCCTGGACCCGGTGATTGTGACCTCCAGCAGACCGGGGACAAAAAAGCTGGAGCAGGAAACTCCGGTCAATATTATTGAGAAAAAAGAAATTGAGGAGAAAATTCCCCAGAGTCATGACGAGCTTTTTAAAGGGAAAGCCGGAGCCACTCAAAAATGCTTTATCCGGATACTGG
>DYOA01000021.1 GCA_020720785.1 Leptospira biflexa | reverse complement strand
TTTTATGTCACATCTCGATGGGTGATTTGTCTCCATGGGTGACTGTCACCTTTTTGGCAAAAAAATATGGATGCAAACCGCCGGATTGATTATTTTACGGGATGCAATTAAAAGCGTATATCCATACAACCTGCCCGTACAGCCACAAGCTGCTGGAGACGCTGGAGAATGCCGGCTTTGGGGAAGTCACGCAAATCATTAACACCGCAGACCACCCATTTTCCCCCCTACATGCGGGCGTCCTCTCTGTTCCTGTTCTTTATGCCGGGGAGAACATGATCGTATCCGGATCTTTTGATACCGAATGGCTGGACAAGTATCTGTCCCTATTCCTCCCTCACCTACCGGATGCGGAGGAAACCTTCCGGCTTTTTATCTCCGCTGCCCTGGACAATATTTCCACCGCCTCCTTCCTTTATTTGTATCCGGAAAAAGTTGAGGCCATTCTGGAGAGTCCGGAGTATCTTCTCACCACCACAAAGCTCTTCCGGGTGGTTCGCCCATCGGACGGGGAGATTGTGCAGCATATCCGTAAAGTGGTGACTGTCACCCTCCCCGGCTTTATGCAGGAGAAACAACATCTTTTCCATAAAATCATAGCGGTGAATTATCTGCGGGATCTCTACTGGAATGGTCAACTGGCGGCCGATGGGTCCGCATCCCGCTTTCCGGAGAATATGCCGGAGGATTTTCCCCGTTGGCTTTCCACCCGCTCTGCCACCGGCAGGATGGGCATTGACCCTCTGGCCAATCAGGGAGACCTCGGGGAAAAAGCGGGACGTGCATGGGGTTATCTGCGGGAGCATTCAGCGGAACTTACAGAACTGGCCATCCGCACGGCCCGGATTCAGGATTGATCATGGCTGGGGAAAATGATATTATTACGTCGGCGTGGAACCGCTTCTGGGAGCTGGGGAAGCTCACCACAAAAGTGGGGACATCTCTGGCCACAAACGCTGCGTTGAACTTTTTCTACACGCAGGACTCTCAGGAAAAAAAGAAGCTGGAAAACCTGCTGCGCAACGCGGAAAGGATCACGCAAAGCCTGTCCCGTCTCAAGGGGGGAGCCATGAAAATTGGCCAGATGCTCTCCCTGCAGGACGGTCTGCTGCCACCGGAGGTGATGGCGGTGCTCCAGAGTCTCCAGAAGGATTCCCTGCCCGTCCCCTTCCATCGGATACAGGAGACGCTGGAAAGCGAGATGCCGGATTACCGGGATAAATTTTCCCGCATAGAGGAAAAACCTTTCGCCTCCGCCTCCATCGGCCAGGTGCATAAAGCCGTGACCAGAGAGGGGGAAGATGTTATTATAAAAATCCAGTATCCCGGAATTGACCGGGCCATTTTGGGGGATTTAAAAAACCTCCGGGTGCTCTTTAAAGCCCTGGCGTCCTGGTTCACCAATACGGATATCAATCCCATCTGGACAGAGATAAAAATTAAGCTTCTGGAAGAAATTGATTATTTGCAGGAATCCCGGAACCAGCAGTATTTTAATGATCATTTCTCCGGGCATCCCCGCATCCGGATTCCCCGTCCCTTTCCGGAATTAACCACCCGCAGAGTCATCACATCGGAATTTGTCGCAGGAATCAGCCTGGAGGAAGCGGCCCGGCTTTCCCAGGAAGAAAGGAACCTCTGGGCAGGGACTCTTTTTGAGCTGGGATTGGGCCAATTGGTAAAGGGGGAAAGGCTCCATACAGATCCAAACGCCGCCAATTTTGCCTTTCTGCGGGAGGGGGTTATCATCGTGTATGATTTTGGCAGCGTAAAAATAACCAACCCGGTAATCCGGGATGGCTACCGGGAAATCATGAAGGCTTCCATGCAGCAGGAAATGGAAAAAATTCCGGAAATTCTGTTCACCATGGGCATCCGCATGAGCCAGACAAGCCCCATCCCGTGGTCCTTCATCCAGCCTTATGCGGAAATTTTTCTGCCCATTTTCACGGAAAAGCCATACTGCTTTGGCGGGAAAAATAATCTCATTAAAAAGGTCATGGACCAGGCAAGGGGAAATGCATTCCAGGCCAGGGATTTATCTTTTCCCGCCGATATGGTTTTCATTGACCGCACCATTGGCGGACACATGGGAAATCTGGCCCGGCTGGCTCCCTGCGGGGATTGGGAAAAAATCCTGACTCCCCTTCTGGAATAATATTTTTTTAATAAAACATTTTTTTATCCAATTATTTTTGGCCAAAGTCCATTTATTTATTACTATGAAAAGAACCCCATGGGGGAGAGGAAAATATGAAAAACCGAAAAAACAAGGATTATGTCTATTTTTTTGATACCACTTTAAGGGACGGGGAACAATGCCCCGGAGCGTCCATGACGGAGGATGAAAAGGTTGCTGTGGCCCACCAACTGGCCGCACTCAAGATTGATATTATTGAAGCGGGTTTCCCCGTATCCTCTCCAGTCCAGTTCTCTGCCGTGGAACGAATATCCAAAGAAGTGTCCGGGCCGGTAATTGCTGCCCTGGCCCGTGCCGTCCGGGGTGATATTGAATCCGCTCATAAGGCTCTGCTCCCGGCCAAAAAAAAGCGTATCCATACGTTTATTGCCACCAGTGAAATCCACATGAAGCATAAATTGGGGAAAACTCCGGCGGAAGTAATGAAGATGGCGGTGAACGCCGTGAAGATGGCCAGGGAATTCGTGGCCGATGTGGAGTTTTCCGCAGAAGATGCCACCCGGAGCGATCTGGTGTTCCTCACAGAGATTGTGCACGCGGTCATAGAGGCCGGGGCCACCACCATCAATATTCCGGACACCGTGGGCTATACCACGCCCAAAGAGTATGCACATTTTTTTGACACATTAGTATCTAAAACCGATCCGGACGGGAATATCATTTTTTCTGCCCACTGCCACAATGACCTGGGTCTGGCCACAGCAAATTCCCTCACGGCACTCCAGCATGGTGCCCGGCAAGTGGAAAGCACCATCAATGGGATTGGGGAGCGTGCTGGAAACACCGCCATGGAGGAAGTGATCATGGCCATAAAAACCCGGCCGGAAAATTTTCCCTTCCAGACCGGAATCAATACCCGCCAGATCATGAAAACCTCCCGGCTGGTTTCCCATGTCTCCGGGCTTCCCGTCCAGCCCAATAAGGCTATTGTGGGGGCCAACGCGTTTGCCCATGAAAGCGGGATCCACCAGGACGGCATGATCAAAAACCGCCTCACCTATGAAATCATGACTCCGGAATCCGTGGGATTGGAAGGGTCCAGGCTGGTATTGGGTCGCCATTCCGGAAGAGCCGGCTTTTCTGAAAAAGTAAAAGAGCTGGGCTATAAATTAAATAAAGAAGAGATGGAAAAAACATACCAGAAATTTCTGGACCTGGCTGACCGGAAAAAAGAGCTTTATGAGGAAGATGTGGCCGTTCTCTTGCAGGATGAAACCGCCGTTTCATCGGATGATATGTTCAAACTGGCCTATTTTCATATCTCTTCTGGCTCCACCATGATCCCCACAGCCACAGTGAAGATTGAAAATCTGAAAAAAGGCACGGAAAGCGAGGTCCACCAGGGTGCAGAAACCGGAGACGGGCCTATCTCTGCTCTGTTCCGGGCCATTGAAAAGGCCACCGGTCTGGAAACCCGGCTGGTACACTACCAGATCACCCCTATCAGTGACGGAAAGGACGCTCTGGGGGAAGCCCGGGTGGGCCTGCGCATTGATAACCAGATTTACTACGGAAAGGGGACATCCACAGACATCGTGGAGGCCTCTGCCCGTGGATTTCTGGACGCAGTGAATAAACATGTGGCAACTGTTTCCAAAAAAATAAAAGATGGGGTTTAAGAATTGACACTGTATGCGGGAAAAAAAATAATACATATATATTATGAAAGAAAAAGTGTATTGTGCAAACTGTGAGCATTGCGTGGTTGTCCGGGCTTTTGAACAGGATGCCACTAAATACGTATTGCGTGTCAAGTGTTCCAAAAAAAGATGGGCAAAAAGATCCGGGGAAGAAAAACAGTATAAGTTTTTCACGGTAGCCCGTCGCGTACAGACAGATTGTCCGGATTATGCACCCATGGGAGACCCCAACCCATATATTAAAAACCTGCGTCGCGAACTTCCGGTAAAAGACGAGATCTACGCTGTGGAAGAAGCTCCTCAATTGCAGCAATAGTATGAAACTCTCCGGCCTGCTAAAAAAAGAAGATATCTTTACAGGATGTCCCCAGAGCAGTCCGGGTATAATGGGCGATAAATTTCAGCTCCTGGAGAATATGTCCAGGCTTATCCTGGAACGGGCGGGTTTTTCCCCGGAGGATGTGACAAAGGCAGTGGAAGCCATTCTGGAGCGGGAAAAGTCCATGACCACCGGAATTGGGGAGAATGTGGCCATACCCCATGCGTCCCTCCCTTTTATAAAAGAGGCCATCGGTGCCATGTGCATCACCCGGGTTGGGATTGATTTTGATTCCATCGACCAGCGTCCCGTTCATATTGTCATCCTTCTGTTTGTGCCCAAGAACCAGTTCCAGCAGCATATCCGTACCCTGGCCGGCATTGCCCGTCTGGTCAATGAAGAATCCTTCCGAACCATGATCATTACACAGAATTCCGCCGACGACATCTGGGATAAAATTGTAGAAAAAGAAAACCTGGACGGAAAAACAAATCCGGAAAATGGTTTTTCAGCTTGACCTTTAAATAAAAACTGATCCATGATTTTCAAAGTAGCAGTGATGAGCGGTGACGGCATCGGACAGGAAGTAATGCAGAGTGCACGGGAAGTAATCCATAAGGCATTGAAAAATTCCTCCCACCAGATTGAATTCACGGAAGTATTGGTGGGCGGAGCGGCCATTGACCAGACGGGAAATGCCCTCCCGGCAGAAACCTTGAAAGCGGCGGAACAAAGCGACGCCATCCTTTTTGGCTCTGTGGGTGGCCCCAAATGGGAACATCTGCCCCCCTCCGAACAGCCGGAGCGGGCGGCTCTCCTTCCACTGCGGAAGCATTTTGAGCTGTTTGCCAATGTACGCCCGGCCATTATTTATCCGGAATTAAAGGATGCGTCCCCGTTAAAACCTTCCCTGGTGGAGAAGGGTCTGGATATTTTGATTATGCGGGAACTCACCGGGGATGTATACTTTGGCCAACCCAAGGGCAAACGCGGAGAAGGAAAAGAGGAAGCCGCGTTTGACACCATGATTTATCATCGATATGAAATTGAAAGAATTGCCCATCTGGCCTTCACGTATGCCCATAGCCGGAAAAAAATTGTCCACAGCATTGATAAAGCCAATGTTCTCACTACCATGGTTTTCTGGCGGGAGACCGTGGAAAGTGTGGCCAAAAGCTATCCGGATGTTAAGCTGATCCACCAGTATGTGGACAATGCCTCCATGCAGTTGGTGAAAAATCCGTCCCAGTTTGATGTGATGCTATGTCCCAATTTATTCGGGGACATTCTGTCCGATGAAGCCAGCCAGATAACGGGCTCCATCGGCATGCTGGCCTCCGCTTCGCTGGGAGATCCCCATTCCCGCTGGGGGAGAGAAGGATATTCCTTTGGGCTGTATGAACCCGCCGGCGGCTCTGCTCCGGACATTGCCGGAAAGGGCATTGCCAACCCCATAGCCCAAATCCTTTCTGCTGCCATGATGCTCAGATTCTCTTTTAAAATGGACAAAGAAGCGGATGCTATTGAAAAGGCCGTAAAAAAAGCCATTGCCTCCGGAGCCCGGACCGGGGATTTGATCATGCAGGGAGACAAGAATCCCGCCCTGAACCTGCGGCAAATGACAGATGTTATCCTGGAGGGTATGGATTAATGAGCTTTTTCTTTACGTGTCACCGGCAGGTTAATCGCTGACGCTATGGATCAGGAATTTCTGAAAATCCTTGTATGTCCCCGGAGCAAAAAGTCGCTGATTCTGGCAGACAAAAAAATCTTGGATCAACTGAATCAGAAAATCAAACATAAAGAAATAAAACATATTTCCGGTGAGCCGATCACGGCAAATCCGGAAGCCGCTCTTCTGGAAAAGGAGAACGGCATTCTTTATTTAATTGAGGATGATATCCCCAATCTGATTTATGAAAATGGTATCCAATGGAATCATTATTAGATCGGATCAATTCTCCTGATGATTTAAAACAACTGAGCATCTCCCAGGTGGAAAACCTTTGCGTGGAAATCCGGAATTTTCTGATAGAGTCCATTTCCCGCAGCGGAGGCCATCTGGCGTCCAATCTGGGGACAGTGGAAATAATTGTTGCTTTGCATTATGTCTTTAATTCCCCCCGGGACCGTCTGCTCTGGGATGTGGGACACCAGACATACACCCATAAGATACTGACCGGACGTAAGAAGGAAATTTCCGGGGTTCGTTCTTTTGGCGGGATTTCCGGCTTCCCCAAGCGTTCAGAAAGTGAACATGACCATTATGATGTGGGCCATGCCGGCACTTCCATTTCCCAGGCTCTGGGGGAAGCCCTGGACAGGGACATGCGGGTGAAAACCGGAGAAACCCCCTACTCCGTTGTGGCCATTATCGGGGATGCGTCCATTGCTTCCGGAATGGCTTTTGAAGCGATGAACCATGCCGGCGATGTGAAAAGCCCCATGCTGGTGATCCTGAACGACAATGAAATGAGCATTTCCCAGAATGTGGGGGCACTCAGTTATTCCCTGACCGGTCTGATCAGCACCCGCTTTTATAAAAAATCTTGGCATCGGTTTTTAAAATTCGCCCGATGGATACCCATCATAGGTCCCGCCACGGAACGTTTGTTTGTCCGGTTTTTCGCGAATATGAAATCCATCATAACAGATACCCAGTTTTTTACGGAGCTGGGATTCACCTACTACGGCCCGGTGGATGGCCATGATGTCAAAAAACTGATCCGCCTGTTAAAAAACTTTAAAGATCTGGAAAAACCCAGCCTTCTGCATGTGGTCACCAAAAAAGGAAAAGGATTTTCCCATGCAGAAAAGGATCCCACCGGGTACCATGGAGTGAAGCCGTTTCATCCGGAAGAAGGTATCATCGAAGATTCCAACGGTTCCTGGCCGCTCAGTGAATTTGTGGGGAACGCCCTGTGTGCTATGGCGGATAAGGATGAAAGAATTATCGCCATTACCCCGGCCATGCGGGAGGGCTCCGGTTTAACCCTTTTTGCAGAGAAATATCCGTTTCAGTTCTTTGACACCGGAATTGCGGAACAGCACGCAGCCACTCTTTCCGGAGCACTGGCCAAAAACGGCAAGATTCCCTTTTTCTGCATTTATTCCACTTTTTTACAGCGTAGCTATGACCAGGTGATCCACGATATCTCTTTGATGAGTCTACCCGTGCGGATTGTCATCGATCGGGCGGGAGTGGTGGGCGGAGATGGAGAGACCCACCAGGGCTTGTATGACATTGGATTTCTGTATCCCATCCCCAATATAAAAATTCTCTCCGCCGCTGATGAGAAAGATCTGCTGGAGATGCTGTACGCCATGCGGGACACAAGAGACGCCGTGGTGGCCGTTCGCTTCCCCCGGATATCCGCAAAATCAGAATCTTTTTATAAATGGGAGCAAAAAAATCGTCCTTTTCCGGAAAAAAACCATTCCTCCGTCTGGAAAGCCAGGGAGGTAAAAAAGGGGAAAGATATGGCTCTTTTTACGGAAGGACCAATGCTCCGCAATGGAATGGAGGCGGCGGGAATTCTGGAAAAAAAAGGCTATTCCGTGTCCATAATCAATCTAAAAAGCATCAAACCGTTCGATGCAAAAACCATCCGGGCAGCCATCCGGGGAAAGAAAGGGATTTTTACCCTGGAAAACCATTCCCATCCGGGCGGAGTGGGGACATATTTTCTGTCCGAATTTTTTACAGATATCCAGGGTAAGGTATTTCATTCTTTTGGTTATCCATCCCTCCCCATTGAACACGGCAGCATGGAAGAACTGGAAAATAAATACGGTTTAGATGCATCCGGAATTGCCCGGAAAATCCTCCAGCTTCTGAAATAAAAGGATCATCTCTTCCAGAGTTAAATCCTCCGGCCTCTTCTGAAAAAAATCCGGGGAAATACCCTTTTCCTTTTTCACGATTTCCGGCCATCCTGCGGAAAACGGGTGCTCCGGATAATGGGGATTATTGATCAGAGAATTGCCCAGGGTTTTGCGTTTTCCCCAGAACACCCCCCGCAGAAATATTTCATAATGGTTCACTTTATCCGGGGGTATTCCGGGATTCCTCACCCAGCCAATCCAGGCAGCGTCCACTCCGGGAACGGGAAAAAAATGCCCACGGGGAATTTTTTTAACCATGGCCACATCCCCCATGGTTTTTAAGAATGTGGAAATGGAGGAAAGCTTATCTTCCTGAAGCTTGGAAGCATAATCCCACTGGAGGCCCAGAAAGGCTTTTTCCACAAAAGGCATATCCCGGATAATTTTTATAATAATGGGAGACGTAATATAAAAAGGAAGATTCCCCACCACATGGGAAATCTTCCTTTCCAGCCAGAATTCCGGAGAGATATCCAGAAAATCTGCCTGGAAAATTTGATCCCTGATTTCCGGAAATTCCTGTTTCAGAAAAGGGGCAAACATTTTATCATATTCACAGGCATGGACAGAGCGGGATTTTCGCAGAAGTAGCCGGGTTACCGCTCCCAAACCGGGGCCAATTTCCAGAAAACCTTTTTCTGCCCATTCTTTTTCAGTGAAAAAATTATCCAGTGCGATGCTGGTTAATCCCGTTTCCACCAGAAAATTCTGTCCCAGGGATTTACGGGCGGACGCACCCAGATTTTTCAGAATAACAGAGGGATGAGGCAAAATTACAGAAGATTCTTCATCTGCGCAAGCCGTCCGCGCAGCCGCATGATTGCTTTTGTGTGGAGCTGGGATACCCGGGATTCCGTAACTTCCAGAACCTCCCCAATTTCTTTCAGAGTCAGGTCTTCATAATAATACAGCACAATGACCTTTTTTTCCCGGTCCGGAAGCTTCTGGATGGCGGAAATAATCATGGTTTTTATTTCTTCTCTTTCCACCATGACATCCGGATTCATATTCGCAGGGGATTCTATTGTCTCAATAAAAGATAATTCTTCTGACTCATCGCTGCCATGCCATACATCATTCAGAGACACCAGGCTGGTTCCGGAAATTTTGGAAAACAGGGAATGGAGCTCATCCACGGAAAGATCCAGTTCCTTTGCAATCTCCTCATCCTCCACAGCACGTCCCATCTTATTTTCCAGATCAATAATAATTTTTTCTACTTCTTTTGCTTTCTGGCGGATGGATCTGGGAATCCAGTCAATGGTCCGGAGTTCATCATAGATGGCTCCCCGGACTCTGGTCATGGCATAGGTCTTGAATTTTACTTCTTTTGTGGGGTCAAATTTTTCTATGGCGTCCAGAAGTCCAAATGTCCCATAACTCACCAGATCTTCATATTCCACATTATGCGGCATACCCACGGCTACTTTTCCAGCCACATATTTGACCAATGGTGCATATTTCTCAATAAAGTACTCCCGGATAATCAGATCCGGATCTTTTTTATACTTTTTCCAGAGGACAGTTTCATCTGTATTATCAAATTCATCTCTTTGTTTCTGGTTCATCCATTCTTCCCAATTTTCCGCTTTTATGTCACAAATGATGGAAGAAAAGAAAACCCGTCAAGCATTAAAAACCCAATCCATGATTTTTATTTATGGTTCCTCCACGGTGCCGCCCAAAGAAAATATGGAAAAAATGTTGCCATTGGCAATCCACCGCATAGTATAACCCATGGAAAACCAACCTGACAATAATAACGACGATGTATTGAAAAAACAGGATGCCGGATATGTCCCTTTGGATTTACGGGCTGCATCTCTGGGACTGGGAATTCTGTTTGCCATTTTTTCTCTCATTGTGTCCGTCTGGAGCCGATTCACGGGGTTTGCTGAAAATTTCTGGATGATTTATCATGACCTGCACCCCACTCCATTTACCGCTTCTGATCCCGCTCTGGGGTTGTGGGAGCATCTGGCGGGAATTATCATTGACTTTGCTTATGCCGGAGTGGATGGGATCATTATGGGTGCTTCTTTTGTGTTTTTTTACAATTTCCTGACGAAGAAAACATCGTAATATTATTTATTATAAATTTCCCGCAATTGGCGGTAGACCACTTCCGGCACCTGGTCGGATATATTACCGCCCAGAGAAGCCACTTCTTTGACAATGGATGAGGAGATGAAAGAGTTTTCTGATCTGGCCATTAAAAAAATGGTTTCAAATTCATGAAGAAGGCGGTTATTCATAAGAAATACCGCATGCTCGTAATCAAAGTCAGAAACAGCCCGGAGCCCCCGGATCACACAGGTGGTATTTTTCATCTTGAGATAATCCACCAAAAGACCAGAAAATGTCTCCACACTGATATCCTCCCGTCCTTTAAAAACTTCCCGGATTAATTCCACCCTTTTTTCCGGTTCCAGCAGATTTTTTTTGCTTGTATTTTTCAGAACAGCGATGGTCAGATGGTCCACCACCAGAAGTGACCTTTCCACAATGTCCAGATGACCATTAGTAAATGGATCAAAGGAACCCGGATAAACAGCCCTAATCATAGGGCAAAAACAATTGCAATCCGGGGACGTAAAGATGAAAACCGTATTAGCCTTGACGCTGGATTTTCCATTGGCCTATGGGTATATGCGCTTCACTGCTTTCCTTCTGGCTCTGCTTTTCATGACAGGAACGGCATGGCCGCAAAAAATCCAGACAGAATTTTACGCTCCGGAAACAGAAGCTGGACATGAACTATGGCCGGATTTCCTTGTTCCGGGATATGGAATGTGGATGCAAAAAGAATACGCCTGGAGCGGGTTTTACAGTATTTCCAAGGTGGGGTTATGGTATATGATTGCCTATACGTACAACCAGTACCGTTTCTATGACTCCGTTGCCGGTGCATCCTATGCCGCACAGTCAGGACAGCCGGGAATTCTGTATTTTGAGCATCCCCGGAAATCCGGATCTTTTTATTCTGTACAGGATTACCGTAATAAATCCGATTATTTTTTTCTCTTTTTTATCTATTCTATCCTGGCCCAGACATCCCTGCATATTATTTCCTATTACCATTCCCAATCCTTATGGGAACTGAAAAACCGGAAGAACCAGCCCATGTACCGGTTTTCCTATGGCAGTTCATGCGAGAATGGGGATATTTCCCTGACTCCGCACATCGGACGGGAGGATATGGGAATCTCCATTAACAAGCGAATTAATTTCTGAGAGAGTAGTTACTCCCAGATTTCTGAATCTTCCAGGACGGAGGATACCACCATGGGAATTTCTGTTTCATTCAGTGCATACCGGTAATTGACATTCTTGCCATCCGTACGGACAACACGGAAACGCCCTGCGTGTTTCTCCACGAGTATGGGAATGGATCCGGAATCGCAGGATGGGTCCTGTGGTGGGGAAAAGATGAACTGGCGGGGATATGTCCCTCTTATATTTTTTTCGATGTCAGGCAGGATGGAATCCCCATCCATTCCCGTAAAGGTAATCTCAATATACCGTGCGGAACAGTTTTTAGTGCTGGAGGCCACCGGAGGCGGAGCGGTCACCGGAGGTTTGGTAGTCACGACAGGCGGACTCTGGCAGCTCAAAAATTTTAAGATTAGAATAGGCATCATCTTTTTCGTAATTTTTATCATAGATGGTTATTATCTCCGTGTTTATTCCCGGGGCTATCACAAAATAGTATTCGGCAGACATCCGCCGGATCATATCCAATCCCCGCCCGTTGGGGGAAAGCTTCATATCCGGATTCCGGATCACATCTCTTTCCTGACGGATGGCACCATGGAGGGCTTTCAGGATTTTTTCCCCGGTCAGTTTTCCTTCTCCGTCAGAAACAGAAATCCCGAATTTGGTGTCATTTGCGGCACACTGTACTACTATTTTCCTGTTATCCGGAAGAATAATATGACGTCCATCCTCCTTTTCTCTGGTGAAACCGCCGGAATGATACACACCGTTGGTGATGATTTCTGACCAGATGGTCTGCAGGAAAAATACCATATCCGTGTGAAATCCTAGTTCTTCCAGCCGATTGGTTAATTTCGCTATTGTTTTTGCTATTTCATCGGATCTCCGGACATAGTATGTCTGGCAATTCCCGGAATTTTTCAGATAATTCCCAATCCCAAACCAGGTCACACAGGAGGGGCTTTCCAGCTTTTCCAGTACCGTCCGGAATTCGTCTGCCTTTATGGGTTTGGAAAAAACAATCTTAATGTTTTCTTCCTCGATTTTCTCAAAAAAGTCATCAATATTATTGTCCGTGGTCAGTAGCATGGGAATTGGAAAACGCTTTTTTAAACGGGAAAATTCTTTTAAGTTGGGCAATAGATTTTCATCCAGAATGGCCAGGCTGATTTTATTGTGTGACAGCATGGAATCCACATCGGTAAGGGTGCCCGCGGTTACTAATGACCTTCCGGACCTGTGGACAATTCTTTCTGTCACACCTCGGAATAATGGGTCTTTATCCGCTATTAATATTCTGGAATCCACAGTATTTATCCTTTTAGAGTATCGGAGGGAAGGTTTTTTTCTTTGAGACATAATTTGACGGTAAAGCCATTATTTTTCCGGAAAGGGCATTTTATCGTTGACATTGATATCAAAGACCTATGATGGGATTATGAAGTTTCAGGATAGCAGGAAAAAAATATCCATATACATTAACCGTAAGGACAAGTATAATGGGAAGGCCCTTTACGAGGCTTTACTGGAAGAATTTATAAAAAACGAAGTTTCCGGATGCTCTGTTTTTTATACGTTAGCCAGTTACGGAGGAAATTTTGTGGTACATGGCAATGTGGAATTTCCCCTGTTCCGGAATAAGGGAATTCTTCTGGAAGTAGTGGAAACAGAAAAGAAAGTGGAGCAGATTCTAAAACTTTTGGACACCATGATCCCCAATGGGATAGTTCTCATTGAAGAAGTGAGCATGACCCGCTATAACCGCGTGCACCCATCGGATAAAGACAATCTGATAGCGGACAGTTCTGATTCCAGCTCCTCTTCTCTGGGAAAGCCCTATGAAGGATCGTCCTCTCTTTGAGGACAGACTACCGGAATCAGTAGCAGGCTAAAAGGATAGATTCCACTTCGTTTTTGACCAGTTTACGGTTTGTGTTTTCTATGTGCGGATAACCCACGGCATCCCTGGCGATGTTGGAAAGTTCTTTTTTTTCAATATTATACTCTGAAAGCCGGGTGGGAAGATTCACTTCCAGAAAAGTCCGGCGTACCCCCTCCACCGCTTTAATGGCAGCCTCTATGACAGAAATATCCTTCACATCCTCCCCCAGACTTTTGGCCACATTAATGAAGGCAACCGTGGCCGTTGTCAGATAGTACTCCATGACATGCGGCAGCATCAGGGTGAGACCATGATGGAATGATATTTCTGAATGGGAGGATAACGCCATGGCAATGGCCCAGGTGACCCCCACCGGACTGGAGATTATGGACGCACCAATCATGGATGACGACCATAGTATATTTTCCAGGGTTTTATCATTACTCGGATCCTGATAAAAATAGGGCAGATTCTTTTTGATGGAGTCTATGGCCCTCAAAATCAGGGTACTGGTAAAAGGATTGGACTGGGGTGCCAAAATGCTTTCTATTGCATAAACCAGCATGGCCCCACCAATTTTCGCTGCGTCATCCGAATTCAGATGCTGGGATATTTTTGAATCATAAAAAACGGCACGCGGAAAGAGAGAGTCATCTTCATAATACATTTTCTGATCATTTTTTGAGTCATGAATCACAAACCCATGGGTTAGCTCTTCTCCCATAGTGGGTTCCACCGGAATTGTTATGAGGGGGAGTGCCTCCATTTTGGGAACTCCTCTTCCGTTCAGGAGATCGGTTGTGAACAGGGAATTGTTGGCCAGCAACGCAACCGCTTTTGCGGTATAAAAGGTTTTAATACCTCCAAACGCAACCACAGAATCTATATGGGATTTTTTGGCAAAATAGATGGCACTGTCCAACTGGTCCACGGTGGGCGTGGAATCAATATCGTCATAAAGAATGGCCCCCTCCGTATGTTTGCTGAGGCCGTTTTTGACAATGGACAGCTCTTCCGGATTTTTGTTTTCTGACTTTACATTGATTAAGAGAGGTCTTCTTCCATACTGGGCAATTTTGTTACCCATTTTATAACTGTAATCTTTTTCAAAATAAACCCGGGATGGAAGGGTAAATTGTACGCTTCTTTCCACCCTTCATCCTTGTTTATTTTCATCGGCCAATCAAGCTGTCCACAATTTTATCCGCAACAATATTCAGGAGTTCCGCGTCCAGGTTATCATACTTACCCTGGGCCATTTTTTCCTTCACTTCTTTCACTTTATCAGCACGAACATCACTTGTTTTGGAAACAATGTTATTGGCCTGGGAAATTTCCTGTGCTTTAACAGCTTCCCTGGATATCGTGACTGTATCCTGTACTGCGGACTGGATATTGGCTTTGGGGGCACTTTTTTTAATATTTTCGGGTATGGCTACATTCCCTACATTACTTACTTTACTGATATCCATAATTAACCTCTCTTTGTCTGGTTACCATTATTATCGGAGGAATTAGCATTACAATAAACTTTTTTTTCTATTTTACCCCTCCTCCGGGGTTTATAGAGTACCAGGGTAAACTCCCCTCTGGGCTGGGCAAAAAGGGCCATGGCAGCGGATATTCTACCGGAGAAATACTCTTCATGGGTCTTGGTCATATCTCTGCCAATGAACACGTCCATATCCCCCCAGAGTGCCAGAACATCCGTCAACAAGGATAGAACCCGATGGCGGGATTCATAGATTACCAGGGAACCGGAAAAATCTTCGTAATCCTGGAGCTGATTTTTTCTGCGGGCACTTTTTGGCGACAGAAATCCCAGAAACACGCTGGGGGCTGCCGGAAAAGGAGACATGGAAAGAATGGTTCCCAGAGCAGAGACCCCGGGAATGGGAATTACGGGAATCTTTTCTTCATAGAATTTCCGGACTACTTTATTACCGGGATCAGAAATCCCGGGGGTACCAGCGTCAGTCACAATAGCAATCCGGGAGTTTTCCGTTTTTGCCAGAGCAGAAAATCGAATGGAAGTATTTTCCTCATTATGAGAATGACTGGACTGAATGGATCCGGAAAACGATATCCCGGCACGGGAAAACCAGTCACGGGCCTTACGGGTATCCTCCGCAAGAATAATATCCACGCTTCCCAGAATATCCCTGGCACGTTGGGTTATATCTCCCGTATTCCCGATGGGAAGGGAAACAATATAAAGACAACCTTGGGAAATCTCTTTATTATTTTCCATTGCCCTGGGCGGTTAGTTTTTCCAATGCCGTGAAGGATGGTCCGTACACGTTATTGGCATTCCAGATCACCCAACCATCGCCGTCACCGTCCCGGACTCCCCTCATCTGTTCATAGATATAATCGGATAATCCCATCCGGGCATAGCCAATGCGCATATCAAATCCCTGGATATACGCGATGATTTTTGTCTGCGGGATTCTCTTTTTGGACTCTGCCACTCCTCCTTTGACGGTTTCATAGGGATTGGACATGCGTTTTCTGTCCTCTCCGTAATGGGATGGATACAGCATGGGATAGATCACGTCCATATATATTGCAAAGTTTTCCAGCTTCTGCCCGATGTGATCGTTCCGGTTCAGGCTCACTCTGCCAAACACATCGGCTCCCAGGCGAACTCCCAGTTCCTTTGCTTTTTCACTGGCAGGTTTCATGATTCTTTCCATCTGCTTGTATTTAAAATCCAGACCCAGCCGGAAGAATCGGGCATCATCCGCATACCGGATATAATCCAGCTGTACTTCCTGGAATCCTGCCCGATGGGATTCCTCTATCATCCGGATTACTGAGGAAATTTTGGCATCCGGGACCACGTTACTCATCAGTCCACCACCGGGAAATACCACCACCCGGGCCACAGTAAAAATACCGGCATCTTTTATTTTCTGCACAATGGCTGGGGGCATCATCCTGAGTCCGGCTCCCCGCTGGACATCCATGATAAAAGCATTAAAACCATATTTTTTTGCTTCCTGGATAAAAGTTTCCATCTTCCGGGAATTATTGGCATTGGCATTATTGATATACAGACCATACATAACCCGGGGTGCACCGGAGGCCACTACAGCAGATGTATCCTTCATCTGCGGTTTTTCTCCGCCTGTTTCTTTCCCCTGCTCTGATGATCCCGACGTTCCGGAGGTTTTTCCTTTGGCTACTTCCTCTGATTTACAGGTCATGGAGGTATAAACCAGAAAAATGGAAACCACCAAGATTAAATATTTCCCTCTATTCATGGTTTATTATCGCTTCCCGGAGACAGGACGTAAACGCTTTTACTATAAAAAACACTTGTTGCCGCTTCTCCCAAGTAATTTATGAACCATGAGTGAAATGATTTCAATAATCCCTGCGTGGTTTATACCGGTTTTGATTATTCTGGTATCCATAATTGCGCTGACTATCATCTTGGAAAGACTCTGGGCATTCCGGGCATTCACGGCAAAAATCAGCCGGGAAGAAGAAAGCCACTTCGAAAACATGCTTCAGAATGAGAACAAAAATGATGCCATTGGATTTTGCCAAATACACCGTAATCCGCATTTTCTGGTCATGGGAAGTATTCTGGAAAACGCTGTGGATATTACAGAAGACATTGAAAATGAGAAAAAAAATGTTCTTTCTGCAATGGAAAAATATCTGCCCGCACTGGGAACCATTGCCACTGTGGCTCCGCTTCTGGGTCTTCTGGGCACGGTGACAGGAATGATAAAATCCTTCCGTGCGTTTGAGTCCACCATGAACTCCGCCATGATGACGGGAATAGATGAGGCTCTGATCACCACAGCATTGGGTTTGATTGTTGCCATTCCCGCATTGATCATGTATAACTATTTTGTGGGAAAAGTAAATCTGCTGTCCGAAGAAATGGAATCGCGTGTGAATTATTATCTGCGTTTTATCCGAAAATCCCATGAAAAGTAGACTCAAGATTATCAAGGGGATTGAAATGGCCCCGATGGTGGATATTGTATTTCTGCTGATCACCTATTTTCTGCTGAATTCCACTGTGGGTAAAAACACCATGATCCGGGTGGATTTGCCGGAATCGGTAACATCCAGTGTGATGAGCCAGGATAATCTGAATATTATCATAGACAATAAAAATGAAATATTTCTGGATTCGGAAAAAATCAGCTTAAAAGATCTGACGACCCGTCTGAAAACCGCAAAGAAGCAGAATAAAACGGAGTTGAAGGTCATGATAAAGGGAGATAAAAATACTGATTACCAAATGATCATATCGGTAATGGATGCTGTCCATGCTTCCGGGATTACCCGTTTCAGTCTGGCGGCAGACAAAAACAATCTGACCACCCCAGAAAGCCAATGATTACCCGAAAATTTTTAAAAATCATGCTGTGGATTATCCCCTTTTTCTGGGGATATTATTTTTCTGTTGTTTTCCGTTTCACCCTGGATACGCTTTATCCGTTTTACCGACCCATGGTAAGTCTGAGCATTTTCTTCCTCCTCCTGCTTTCCATTGTCTGGGTTTCCTTTTTTTGGCATGTTTTTTATCACAAAAAGAAAAGAAAGACATTTTCCTTCTATCCCCTGGTTCTGGGACTGGTGAGTGCGTTATTTTTATTTTTTGTGCACTATGACAATTTTGAAAAAATCCAGTACTGGTATCCGTTTCTGTTGAGTCTGGCACTGGGTTTTTATTTTTTCCTTCTCGCATACCGGCTTCCCTATTTTATCCCTTTTAAGTTATCCTTTGGTGGCGGAATTATCCTGGGAATTATTCCCAATCCAATCCTCCTGTTGCCGTCTAATCTGTTTCTGGCCGGAACCATGATAGGATTTTTATCTTTACCGTATTTAAGGGAAACTGTGCATTATGCCCCCAGAGGCAGGAATAAAATGACTCCGCTTCGGCAGAATCTGGATATACTGCGATTTTTCCTTCTCATTCTCTCTTTTTATGGGATACTGGATTCCTTCCGTCATTATTTCTTTGGTTTGCTGGCGTTATACTCAATGGGCTTCCTTCTCCAGTTTATCCTCCTGCAATACCATAAGAAAAGATTCCATATCCGTTTTGGCATTATCAGCCTGGGGGGATTTTTTCTGGTTTTTGGAATTGTGTTTATCCATCTTCCCATTCATTTTACCCTTGCTTTGATGTATGTGTTTCTGGCAAACTGGGAAACACTATATTTCAAAAAAAGTGTGGAGTCCTATGTGGAAAAGGAACAACTGCTTTTTGGGGTAATACTGGCGATTGGTTTCTTACTCTATCATATTCACTATAAATGGTTGTTCCTCCCGGTGAGTATTTTCATCGTTGCAATTCAGTTTTTCATCCTCAGGTACACATACAAGAAATACCGTAGAGCCCTGGTTTATCTTTTTGTGGTGAGCCTTGCTACTTGGGGATATGCGGCATATTCAGCATCCAGTGCCACAGCAACAGAATCTTTCTGGATTTCACCATTGAAAAGCAAACTTTCTGATAAAATTCCAGATGCAGAAATGGCCTTCCTTTTTCCACGAAATTCGGAAATAACCACAAATTTATTCCCACCGGAAATTATCCAAAAGTTCAATGAAAAACAGAACTTTTATAAAATTGTAAAATTTTCAGAGCAATCAGCTTTTCTTCCACCCATGAAATATCTGATCATGAATTTCCTGGAACGGAAGGAAAATCATTTTTATCTTTGTCGCATTCCGGAAACCAGTATGTACTCTTCTGATAAAGGAAACAAGTACCTGTTTTCATTTGCAAGAGAACACGCCATTACCAATGTATATTTTTATGACCCAAAGGGTGACCGTATTTTCCATCCGTCCTTTTCCAGCGTAAAACCGGTTACATTCAGTATTCAAAAGATGAATCCGGATGGGATACCTGCACTTTTAATCCTGCTCCATGAAATGGCCAACTGGTATGAAAAAAATTTTGATTATAATTCCTCACAGCATTTATACAACCGGATTCTGGATATAGTGGAACACACAAAAAAAATGGATATCAGCTCTGAGAATATTTTATCCCATACAGGTTTGAACGAAGAAAAGATTTTAAAGAAAATGGCCGACCTTGCCGGATTTAACGTTAAACTGAAAGAACAGATAATGTTTCTGGAAAAATATATTCATTACAGAAAGGATACGGAAAGGAGCAAGATCACGGAGAGGCGTTTCCTCATGGAGCTTCTTTTCTATGACGGCAGATATGCAGATTCCAGAAAAGAAGCCAATTTTCTTATTACCGATGATCCGCAGAGTGCCCATTCCTATTTTGAATGGATCATCCGTATTGATCTGAAAGAGATTAATCCATTTATACGAAATGACCAGCTCCATAAACTGGGGTACAGAGTGGAACAACAATACGCAAACCCGGAAAAGTACATGGACCAAATGAGAAAAAAAGACTTATTGGATAAAATCCGGGATGCAATCCAATCCTCAGAAACGTTCACCCAGGATTCCCTGCACGAGGCTGCGGAAAATTATACAGATGAATTGCTGCATTAACTCCGAGTAAGAAACCTTTCAGGATAATTTGTAAAAATTCCATCCACACCGTAATTTTCCACAAGCCGGAAGTCACTTTCTTCATTGACAGTATAAACGTTCACAACCCGGCCAGTGGAGTGGATTTCTTTCACCAGTGCCACATCCAGAAATTCCAGCCCCAGATTCACGGCCAATGGATTCATCCGGGAAAAAACATCGTCCAGGGAAACAGGAATCCCATAATACAGCACCGCGAGGGGAACTTCCGGTAGCAAGGATTGGAACCGGAGCAATTCCCGGTGGTCAAACGAAGAAACCACCACATCCTCCACCTTCAGCGAATAATGGGATAGATAATCCCTTATAGAGGCAGATAGTTTATCGGAAATGTTTTGCATTTTTATTTCCAGATTCAGCCTGATTTTTCCACTGGCCATAGCAAAAACTTCTTCCAGGGAGGGTATTTTTTCCCCATCCGGTAGGGCCATTTTCTGCAGCTCTTCCAGAGAATAATCGGAAATCTGCCCGCTCTTTGTGGCCAATCTTTCCAGCGTGCGGTCGTGAAAGACAACCAACTGACCATCCCTGCTCATCTGAACATCCAGCTCCATCATGGAAAGTTTCAGCTCCATGGCATATTGAAAAGAAGATAAAGTATTTTCTGTCCGGTACCCCATGGCCCCCCGGTGTCCGATGATCATCATACAGTCGGATTTTCCATCCATACCAAACGTAAAGAACATTTTAACGAATCACAGGAAATAATTATAAAATGGTATTCTTTCCAATGGGGTTTGGTATTCTTCATAGGAAGCATTCAGAAAATAAAGAGGGAATGCTGGTAAGGTTACCCCGGCGTTTTCTCTTTTTTTTCCTTCCAGAATGGATTTCATATCCGCCGGAAGGATTTCCTCCCTGCCTGCCATTATCAGAGTACCGGTGAGAATACGGATCATGTTATGCAGGAATCCGGATCCTTTGTAATAAAAAATAATGAATGGTTTTTTTTCAATGATATGGATTTCATCCAGTCTTCTTCTGGTGGGTTCATTGTTACGCAGAACCATTTCTCTGGTAAAAGCTGCAAAATCCTTTTCCCCTGTCAGATACTCTGCCGCCGAACGCATGGCATTTACATTGAGCGGTTTCCGGAACCATAAGCCCAGATCAGAAAAAATGGCATGTTTATAATCTGCCACATACGTGAAATATGCATATTCACGGGACAGGGCGGAAAATCTTGCATGAAATTTATCAGAGACAGCATTCCCATAAATAATGGAGATATCATTGGGCATAAGAGAGTTCATGGAGTAGATGAATCTTGCCAGATTGTCCATTCTGGACATGGCTTTTTCTGACTGAACATCCAAATGAATGACCTGCCCCAGAGCAGAAACCCCGGCATCGGTTCTGCCGGCGGTATAAATACGGATTTTTTCATTTAAAATTATAGTTACCGCTTTTTCCAGTTCGGCCTGGACAGTCCTTTCCTCTTTCTGTATCTGGAATCCACTAAAAAATTTCCCTTTATAGGCAATGGTAAAAGCAAACCGCATTGTTTCCTTAATTAAAAAAAGATGTTCACCGTAAATTCATTAAGGAAGCTTGGTAATGGAATTTTTACGAACAATACTTCTTTTCCTGTTTCTGGTATTCTCACTTCCGCTTCCTGCCGGAGGCTTCCAATGGCCCATCCCGGAAAAACATGCCCGCATGATCAGTTCCACTTTTGGGGAAAGTCGCCTGGATCATTTCCATGCCGGGGTGGACATCCCCGGGAAAGGAATTCCCGTCCTTCCCATGAAAGAAGGTGCCGTAATCTTCGCCATGGAAAGGAACATCCGCCCCAATGAACTGCCCTTTGGCGGAGGCAAAACCATCGTCATGGAACATCCGGATCTGTCCTGGTCTGTATACATGCATCTGGACACCATCAATGCACAGCTTTATACCCAAAAAGATATTTCCAGGGAACAAACCATTGGTCATTCCGGTGATTCAGGACACTCCGGCGGTGCACATCTGCACTTTGGGCTGTATTATCCGGAAGAAAACCGCATTGCCAACCCATTGAAATATCTTCCGCAAAAAGAAATATTTTATGTGAATAACGCATCGCCCTCCATAAAACAGTTTGGCGTGCTGATGGAAGACCGGTTCGCTATTATCCGGGATATTGAAAAGCCACTGACCATGACCAAGGATTATAACATGTATGCCGCCATAGAGGATTCCGTAAACGGGAAGGAAAGATGGGGGGTATATTCGCTGAAGACGTATAAAGATAATGATAAAAAACCCGTAATTTCCTGGGATATGGAATCAATTTATTTTAAAAATCAGAAATGGCTCACCAAGAACGGGCTGGAATTCCATCGGGTTTTTTATGACAGGTTTTACAATCTGGGGAACCATTTCCGAGATGCAACAAATATCACCATTGAAGCAACCGGATTAAATGGCGTACCCATCCGGAAAGAATACACGCTGAATATTATTAAAAACAAATAAAACCCCGGATCGGAACCATTTGCTCGTCTCCGGGGAAACTGATTACTGGATCCGACTGTATTTCCCTTGTATCCAGTCCGCATGTCTGTTAAAATATAGACGGGAAAAACGGCGGTCTGAAATTCCTCCAGCCGAATTGGATTCATAACTCCCTGTACCCATATCCGTAATAAAACGATACGACGGGCTGAATGAGGTACCCCTTCCGGAACTACGGAACAACTGCCCCTGGAGAATTGTGGCACGGCCTCCCGGCAGAGAAAAAAATCCCCGGTCAAAACCCAGGAAACGGGGGAGCTTTCCGCCAAACAATAAATGCGAATATACAAATCTTTTTGTTTTCCCATAGGGCATAACAGGAAGTTCCAGCCCTTCCTTCACTGCTTTGGCAATTATGTCATCCCGTGAAATTTCATTATACCAAGAAGAATTTTCTTTCAGAAGTATATTATCAAAATTTCCGTAATAATCATTAAAAATACCGGTTTCCGTCATCAGATATTGGACCACATCCCGTCCCAGAGAATTTTCACCGAAGACAATTTTTAACAAAGCCAGATAAATATTTTCAAAAATGGAAGCCGCCAATGAATTCCCAGTGTAATAATAATCCCATGAACGAAGAATATCACCCTTTTCCCCAGCGGGTATGTGGGGCAGAATCATCGGCATGAGGCGCTCTGCCTGGAGAGAATAAAGATTATTGTGAATATCCTTCATTTTTTCTGTGGTAAGCATAGCCTCCTTTTTCAGGTTCCGCTCAATGTAATCAGAACGGTAAGCGGCCATGGGAAGATTTATGGGAGAGCTTTTCCCCAGATGGTTCATATCCTGGTTTGCAGTGACGATGATTCCTTCCGGTGGATTGTATTGCGATGGCAAATCCTGTACTGGAATGAATCCCTTATGATCATATACCACGGAATCTCCATTCTGTGCCAGAAGACCGCTGAACTCCGGAGGGCGGGCGAATGCTTTGCCACTCATCTGGTATCCAATATTCCCTTCCGTGTCCGCAATAACCCAGTTGTATGTGGAACATTCATACTTTTTAAAATTGACAATTGCGTCCTTTACATTTTGAGAATGCATCACCCCATGTAATCCCATTAAATCCCCTGCTCCGGATTGATACCGGGTGGACCAGTTTCCAATCAGATAGAAGCCATCGGCATAGGGGTCTCCTTCCAGAATCCCGTGTTCATTTTCATACACTTTTTCAATAATTCTGTTTCTTTTCTTTGTCTGGATTATCTCTTCGTGGACGGTAAAATCCTTCCAGTTGTTCCCTCTCCTATATTTGCCATTTCTGCATTCCTCAATCCGGAAATCGATCATATCCATAAATGAATAGGTGGCACTCCAGGCTATGTTATCATTTCTGCCAATCAGCACCCCCGGAGCACCGGGTATCCCAACGCCGATGAATTTATTCTGCGGCGTTCTGAGAATAATCTCGTGCCACACCCCTGGTATCCGGTTTACCTCAAGATGCGGATCCCCGCATAAAATTGGTTTACCGGATTGTGTGAGGGCTCCGGATACTGTCCAGTTATTGCTGGCGGTGAATCTGGGAATAATTTCCAGCCAGGAAACCGCCTCCGGCACCAATGGGGTTTTCATCGTTACCTTTTTTAACAGTTCCCGGTCTATTGTATCGGAAAGATATGGGTATAATTCTTTTATTTTTTCATTGGATATCCCATGCTGCACCATCTGGACAATCAATCTTTCCATATCCGCTTGTGCATAGCTGAGCCCCAGGTACGTAAAAGCCTTGATAAGCAGCATGGTGTCTTCCGGTTTCCAAGGCTCTGGTTTATAACCCAGAATTTTGAATTCAAAAATATTCTTATCATACTTCAGAAAATTATTGACTCCCTCACAGTAAGCGTCCAGACTACTACGAGTTTCTGCATCCAGCTTTGACAATTCTTCGTGGATATCCGGAGCAAACCGCATCTGGCGGATGAAACGATCCAGAGCAATAAGCTCCGATGAATCATCCAGGTATTGCGAAGCCTCTCCTTTCATGATTACCCGGGTCAACATCATATGCAATTGTCTGTCATTAGCGTGTATCCAGCCATTGCCAAAAAATAAATCCCGGGAGCTCCGGGCATATACTTCCGGTATTCCCCCGGTGGAACGTGATATCTGAATATCCCCATCTTTCCCCTGAAGTACAATGGAACCTTTACTGTTTAATCTCATTTTTTCTCCTCTGTTTATGAACTCTGACCGTAATTCTCATCCACGTGATAAGAAACAATAGATTAAACAATGGATAATCTGTCATGCGATTTTGGCATTTTCTTTATCATGGGAGTCCATCCACCATGCAAACGAATGGCACCATATTTGGGATGTATTCTGCCATATTTATCTCCGCTATTTGGTCCATGATAAATGCTGATAAACGCGTAATTCTTGACCACCTGCCACCCCAATTCGATTTAGTCTATGGGTTTAAATGAATTAAGAAGCCAGCACGCACACCGGGAATCATCCTTTAATCTGCGGTATGAAACAAACATTTCCTGGCTTCCGGATTCCCGGCCTCCGCGCGGGATCATCCATTCCGTCATGAAAGATCCGCACCATGATCTGGAGCTGTACATAGGGGTATCGCTGGCAAACATGCAGATTGACGATGTGGGATTTGTCTTTAACCGCTCTCCTTTCCCCATGTGCAGGGATTCTGTTTCCCGCTACCGTGAATTTATTGGTATTGAAATGTCAGAAACCAAAATTATACGAAAACTGGATGAATTTGAAAAAAGAAACTGCCTGCACATGAATGAGCTTTTCCAGGTTTCTGTGAAGGCGTTCACTTCCGGCTTTGCATTTTATCTGAAAAATAAGAATATACCGGGGCAAATGGATGAATACCGTATGCACATTGGGGAAATTCCGCTTCTGGAACGGATTGAAACCATGCGGCACTGGTGGATGAAAGACCGTCGGGTTCTGGATTCCTGTTACGCATACCGCAGGGAAACCATAGAGGAAACCGTGAATGCAAAGATAGAAAATCTGAAGCCCATCACCCGTCTGATGATTGAAGAAGTAAAAGCAAATAATGAATCATAAATTATACTTGTGGATACTGACATATACAATCTATTTATTAGTCTTATTCTAATTTTCTGAGAATTCCTTGCAGGTATATCCGCTATTGTAATATTGGGGTATGAAATGGTATCAAACCCTCAGCATTAAATATAAAATTGTGATCTTTTCTGTGGCTTCATCCATCGTCATTGTTACTGTATTGACCGGTGTTTTCTTCCGGATTAATTCAAAAAACCTGAATAACTCTGCGAGAAGAGAACTGGAAAGCACATACCAGAATTTCCAGAATATGATCTCCACCCAATCTGCCATGGCGGAGGCTTTATCTGCCCAGCTTGCTGTTATGGATACAGTGGCAGAGGCTTTCGCCTCCGGAGACAGAAACAGGGTAATCCGGCTCCTGCAAAAACCCTATACCACCATCAAAAACCGCTATGATATTTATCAGCTTCACCTTCATACTCCACCAGCCATTTCTTTTATCCGCTTCCACCAGATGGGAAAATACGGGGACGATCTCTCTGCCATCCGGCCCACCGTTGTGGATGTGAATAAGACAAAAGATTACGTCCGGGGCCTGGAAACAGGAAAGTATGGATTTGGGGTGAGGGGTATTGCTCCGGTTTCCCATAATGGCCGGCATATTGGTTCCATTGAATACGGGATAGCATTGCAGAAAGAAACTCTGATCAATTTCAGGAATAATTATCATGCGGATTCTATTATCTATCTGAAAGAAAAAGACGGAATAAATTTTTACGCCACCAGCCTCGACTCCAAACCGGAATTGCCGGAAAGACTGGAGAAAAAGCTGGAAGGAAAGGAATTTTACTATATGGAAGATACTTCCGGCTGGAAATCCATGGAAAAGCGGCAGGTTTCCGTTTATTGGACACATCTGAAAAATTATAAAAATCAGAATGCCGGAATCATTGGGATCATCAAGGATAATTCCCACATAGCTGCAGAACAAAACAAAATCATCTATCTTGCCCTGGTTATTTATGGCATTGCGATCCTTTTCTCCGTGGTAGCGGGGTTTGTGATCTCCGGAAGCCTGTATACTCCCATCTCCAGGGCGAACAGGATTTTTGCCGGAATTTCAGAAGGAAATATCCACCAGGAGATCGATGCTTTCAGAAAAGATGAATTTGGGGTCATGTTCCACCAGATTTCCACGATGCAGGATAAACTCAAAGAATTTAAAAACAACATTCTGCAGGCTTCGGAAAACCTAACAGAAATAGCACGGGAAATCTCGTCCACTGCAAATTCCCTGAGCCAGAATACCATGAACACATATTCCAACACAGAGGACAAAGGCTCATCCATTCAGGAATCAGGGGAAACCATGTCTACCATCATCAAGCAGAACCGGGACAACGCCCTGACCACCATTGATATTTCCCGTCATATAGAAAATCTGGCCGGGGAAAATCTTAAAGCAGTGGACGAAAATTATTCATACATGAAAACCATTTACGACAATATAAAAATTATTGATGAAATTTCCTCCCAGACAAACCTCCTGGCTCTGAATGCCACCATTGAAGCCGCCCGTGCGGGGGAACACGGCAAAGGATTTGCTGTGGTAGCCAGCGAAGTGGGAAAACTGGCGGAGATGAGCCAGAGTTCCGCAAAAAAAATCCAGGAAATAGCCAAATCCAGCCTGAACGCTGCGGAGAGATCCCAAAAGATGATGAAGGACTTATTCCCCATGGTTCAGCAATCCGTATCCATCATTGAAGGCATTGACAAAACTTCCCTGGATCTGTCCGGGCGTATTGAAACCATTTCCAAGGCCATGTCTGCTATCTCCCAGCTCACGGAGGCAAACGCGTCCACATCCGAAGAACTGGCCGCCACCTCTCAGGAAATGCAGAACCAGGTAGAAGAGGTTTACAGGATAGTCAGTTTCTTCCATTGATCCCAAGCGGACAATGAAAAACATTCTATTAACAAATGATGACGGGCTGGATTTTATTGGCCTGAGGGCACTGAAAAGCGAGCTGGAGAAATACTACAGCGTCTATGTGTTCGCACCGGCAACCGAACAAAGCGGGACATCCTGTGCCCTGCATATCCATGACAATATTTACGTGAAGAAAATCCAGGAAAAAGAGTTCATGGTGGAAGGATTTCCGGTCGATTGTGTTAACGTGGGTATTTTTTCCGGATTGATGGATCAAAAAATTGACATGGTGGTTTCCGGCATCAATAAAGGTGTCAATATGGGAGATGACATTTATTATTCCGGAACGCTGGGTGCATGTCGCCATGCCACCATTCATAATATTCCCTCCATTGGCGTTTCCTCCGGATATCTGGACAAAAACGGAAACTTTGGCGATATTGCAGAATTTGTCCGGATTTTCATCCAGAATCACGCGGACAGAATCCAACCAGATTTATTCATCAATATTAATTATCCGGCCACTAAATCCATCCGAGGTGTGAAAATAACCAAGCCGGGAAAAAGAATTTATGTGGATTCCTATAAGCGTTATAAACTGACCGGGTCTTCCTGGTTTTTAAACCTGGGAGGATCTTTACTGGGCTATGTCCCGGAACCGGGGACGGATTTTGAGGCCTATGAAGAAGGATATATATCCATTTCACCGGTAACCATGAACAAATATGAAAGCCGGGACATATCCAACTGGGAAAAAATTACGGGGGTTTAAAGAATGGAAAATTTTTTTAATTATGAAGAATTACAGGCACTGGAAGATAAACTCACCAAATTCCCCGGAAAAAACCCGGTAAAAACTGTCATCCCCGGCTCTTCCAAAGGTATTACCCTGGATGGTCTGGAAAAAGTTGCAGAATTAAAAAACCTGGCCCTGAAAAAATATAAAAACAAGAACTTTATTGATGCATTAAAATTTCTGGAAGAGGCCGTAAAGATACTTCCGGAAGATCTGGAAGCCTTGTATTATGAAGCCCTCTGCCTCATCCAGATGAACAATCCGGAAAGGGCTCTGATCATTCTGCGACAAATCCAGCAGTGGGATGAAAATCATATTCTTCCGTCCATGGAAAAACTGATCAGTTTTCTGCTCCTAAAATTAAACAAATTTGTGGAAGCAAAAAAACTTCTCCAGATTGAAATTGACAACCATCCATTTGATACCCATCTTCTGAATATGCTGGCTTTTGCGTATGAAAAGGAAAAAAACTATCCGGAAGCGGAAAAAGTCCTGGGTCAGATTCTCCGAATGGACACCAAAGACGCCAATGCGTGCAATTCCATGGCATATATTTTTTATCTCCAGAATAAAGATATCCACCGGGCCATTGACTATTCACGGATGGCCCTGAAAAGAGAACCCAACAACGCTGCGTATCTGGATACATTCGCCATGATTCTGTTTAAACAGGGAAAGCTGGACGCCGCAAAAAAGGCACTCAAAAAAGCATACACCCTGAATCCCCGTGCCAAAGAAATCAATGAGCATATCCAGTACATCTCCAATGTGCACAGACATAATAATTCCGGTTCATAACCGCAGAGAATTATTAAACCGAGCCATTGGGTCAATTTTTTCCCAGACCGTAAAAAACTGGAATCTGTTTATTGTGGATGACGCGTCCACAGAATATTCTTCTCTTTATTTGCAGCTGGATCCCCGCATCCACATTATACGTCTGCCTGCGAACGCCGGACCATCCCATGCCCGGAATCTAGGGGCAGCATCCGGAGTCTGTCCTTATATATCCTTTCTGGACAGCGATGATTACTGGCATCCCCGGAAACTGGAAAAACAAATCCTGTATTTTAATGAACATCCCCCAATCCAATGGGTTCACACGGATGAGAAATGGATAAAAAACGGAACGGAGATTTTCCCACAGAAAAAGCACCAGAAACGATCTGGAAAATTCATGGAGCAGAATTTTGAACGCTGCCTCATCTCCCCTTCCGCCGTATGTTTCCGGAGAGCATTCTGGGAAAATTCCGGAGGTTTTTCCACCTCTTTCCGTGTAGCGGAAGATTATGAATTATGGCTGCGGTTAAATATGGATTATCCCATCGGTCTGGTGGAGGAAAAGCTGACCGTTAAAACTGCTGGAGACTGGGGACAGCTTTCCCGCTCTCTGGAAATGGACAGAAAAAGAGTGCTGGCCCTGCACCGGTTTTACCGGAATTTCCGGAACCATCCGGATTTCCCCCTCCTGGAGAATTCCTTCTTTTCAAGAGCGGAGAAAAAAATTTCCATTCTCATTTCCGGAGCACGGAAATACCATAAATACCTGCGTCTTCGCGAATATCAAAGCTGGTCCAAGGTGTTCATCCGGTTGCGGACAAAGTTCAACTGAATACTCTTGTCAGAAACGGTCAGAAATTTTTCCCCATAAAATTCAATAAAATCCACATACCTTTTTTTTATTTCCCCTTGGGCAGAGGACGCTCCCAGAGATGCCAGATACACAATCTGGAACAAGGCATTTTCATGCTGGTCATCCAGTTCCACGGCCATGCGGTAGTGAAACAAAGAAGCCTCAAAGTATGCCTTTTCCCATTCTGCTTTGGGTTTCAAAAATACCTTTCTGTTGTTGACCATCATTTCCATTGGTTGGTATAACCAGTTTCTTTCCTCTTCACTGAGCATTCGGATCACCCGGGTCAAAGGAATTTTTTTCATTATGTGATAAATCCTTTCCATTAGCATTGCATAGTTGTATTGAAACCTGACATCCGGTATTCCCAGATCTTTCATCATTTTATAAATCCCGGGCGGAAGCTGGTCTTTGAAATAGGATATCTTTTTTTGCATGGAATCGATTTCACCTTTAATTTTTATATATCTTTTCAAGGCATCTATTTCGTTTTTACTCTCTGCATCCGCAACTTTCAGATTCCATTCAATATAATAACCCGGCAAGGAAAATGCACGGTTTGGGCTTTCAAAACGGTTCAGTCGATCCCATGCCTTATTCAAATATGAAATTGCCATGGTATAACTGCCTTTCCGATTATATAGCATTGCCATTTTCATATAAGTTTCAGGCCTGTCCGGATCCTCTTCAAGACTTTTATTATAATAAAAGATTGCTTTGGGATCATCCTCAATGTATTCATATTTCTCTGCTCTTTTCGTTAGAAGGGCGGCATTCTTCCTCTGGTTTTTCCGGTCTTCAACGGCCAGGAATTGCCCGGCGGATACCATGGATATATTCCCGCTGGCCTTACCCATCCAGCCCTGAAATTCTGTTTTAAACATGGAATACAGTACAGCCTCCCCAATAATATAGCCATTCTTGAATTTTTCATGATCAGGATCTTTTTCAATAATATAAACTTTATCCCCCAGCCGTAAATCATCCGTTGAAAATAATCGGGCGGAAAGAATCATTTCCCTTGCGTCATAATCCAGAACATTTTTTCTATCCGATGACAGTGATTTTGTCTTTGCAATAATTTTACCCACAATTTTCATTTTCACCATTTTGGGAGAAGAATAGCTCTCAAAAGCATGTACCTCATAAACATTCGCTCTTACAGATGACATTGCTAACAAAAGCGAAAACAGAAACGCGGAAATCCTCATTACTATAAGTATCGGAATATTAATATATCCATTGAGAATTATGTTATCCGGATATTTTCCTCCGTAATGATAAAACCCACCTTCCGGTCATGGGATTCCAAAGGTAGCTTTTCCCGCACCTGCCAGGAATAACCGGCAAAGACACTACGGTATCGCGGAAAAAACCGTAATACCCGGTCATAGAACCCCCCACCCCGGCCCAGCCGGTACCCATCCGGAGTGATAAACAAAGCGGGAATCAGCAGATAATCCATTTTATTGATATTATGCAAAATCCTGCCGGATCTGGCATAGAGACCGCTGGAAAAAAACCAAGGGTAATATCTTTCCATATTCTTTATATCCTGTGTGAAAAATTCCACTCTGGGTTCGCTGGGAAATGGATGGTAAATCAGAACCCGGCGTTTTTTTCTATGCCAAAGGGAAGGGTTACTATATTCAGAAAAAAAACGCCGTATATTCTGCTGCAATCGGGCTTCATCCATTGGCGAAGGGCGATGGGTTTTTGCATAGGAAAAATATTCTCTGCGGAGACTTTGTTTTTCCCCCCGGATCAAACCTTCCATTATCCATCTGCTGACGGCAATTCCATTATAAAAGAAGTACCGTATCCTTGCCGGGAATCTATGGATATTTTCCCCTGGTGTTCTGAGATGATTCCATAGATAATAGCCATGCCCAAACCGGTCCCCTTCCCCGGCTCCTTTGTGGTAAAGAATGGTTCAAACGCCCGTTTCTTAACCTCTTCCGCCATACCGCCCGCGTTATCTTCAAAAATAATTTTTATCCATGTCATTTCCCCTGAAAAATATGATTCCGCCACCAGAGAAATATTTTTTTCCCGGTTTTCTACTTCTTCAAAGGCATCCAGAGAATTCTGGAATAAATTGATGAGTATCTGCTCCATTTGCGTTTCATTTCCCAAAATAGCAGGCAGATTTTCCGGAATAGATATGGACAGATTAATGGACCGGAGACGGATTCTCTCCTGAAGAAGAATCAGTGTATTATCCACCACATCCTTCAAGGGAACAGGCTTTTTGGATATCTGGTCTGCCCGTCCAAAAATCCTCAAATGATCAATGATGTCTGTAATTCTCCGGATGGAACGGTGTGTCCGCTGGATCATTTCCATCACACCATTCTGGTCAATCTGGTTGTTCTGGACATCCAATTCCAGAAGCTGGATAAATCCGGCAATAAAATTTAAAGGCTGGTATATCTCATGGGCAATGCTGGTGGCCATCTCCCCCAATGTGGCCATTTTTGACTGGGCCAGCATTTTTACTTCCATTTGCTTGTTTTCCCGCTCATTGCGCCTGGCTTCGGTCAAATCCCTCAGAATGATAATAAACCTTTTCAAACTGGCATCCTGGGAAGATAATGGAATTACTTTTATTTCATAGTCCAGAGAAAAGCTGTCTTTTTGGTGGATTTCCTCTGAAATATATATAATACCCTTTGTACTCACTATATCGATTGCTTTTTCCATACTTTTAAAAAATGGATGCAGAGATAAAAGATGCTCTCCCTGGCATTTTTTTACATTAAACGCATTGAGGATAAAACCGTCAAACTCCTGATTGGTTAATATTATTTTATAGTTTTCATTGATGACAAGAATATAATCTGTGAGACTGTCTATGGTGGAGTGGTATAGCTCTTCATTTCCTTTGAGAGCCATCTCCATTCTCTCCCTGATTTTGAATTCTGTTGTGAGGCTTTCATTTTTTTTCTTTAAATTCCGGTTCTGTTCCTGGACAAGATCGTTATAATAGGAGAAAATAGTGCCAATTTTTCTGGAGAAAAGATAGGCAATGATAATCACCAGAAAAAACGCTACCCCTAAAGCCAGAAAATTTTTTCTGGATTCCTCAATAAATTTTTCTGATAGAAATTGTTTTTCATTGGATAAGTCCATTTTATTCTCTTCCAGAAAAATCCCCCTGGATATGACCCAGTTCCAGGGTTTATAGTAATAATAATATGCCTCCACTGCCTTTCTGCCACCATTATCCGGAAAAGAATGCTGCACAAAGAATCCTCCCTGGTATATTTTTTGGGATGAATGATTTTTCAGAGAGGCCAGAATTTCCTTTTTAATTTGATTGTTTACGAGAGGAAACTTCTCTATCTTTCCTCCGATATTTGCACTGGATATAATTTCTTCCAGCTTCCACTGATTATCGGATTTTATTAGCTCATAAAGGGTAAAATATGTATTCTTTTCCAGATAATAAGAATCCGACTTTTTCAGTATGTCCAAAATAGCACTTTTCACTTCTTTTTCTTTTTGGAATAAATATCCCCCATAAAACAGATATTGATCATTATTCATTTTTCTGGAATATATCAGGGCATCGGGATGAAACCCACGCGAATAAGGGACTTTCCGGAATGAAAACATGCCGTCCTTTTTTTCCAGACCGGATGCAATGCTCTTTATAGAATCCGGTGCAAATATTATTTCCCCCGACGCATTGATGACAAGAAAGAAGAAAGAGCCTTTTAACGAGCTATAGTAAGAGGAATAGAAAATTTCTTTATAATTTTCTTTTTCTGAGTCAGAAATGGCACGCATATCCACACTTTGGGTAAATTTCAGGATTATTTCCGTATGGACTGCAAGATCCTTCTTCAGTATATCCTCCGTGTTCTTTCTTCGGGCATCCATTTTAAGAACCAGAGATGTCACATCCTGGATTAACTTGCTTTTATTCTGATTTAAAAAATCTTTTTCCACTTCCTCCACATTAAAACGAAAGGTGGCAATATACCCATTGTAGATGATGAAACCCACAGCGATGGAAAATAAAAGCAGAGCTATACCCGTTCCGGCAAGATTCATCCATTGGATATCTTTCTTAGTGAGCAACTTTTTCATCGATTTCCCGTTTCACCCTTTCCCGCAATAAGGACAATGGAGAACCAACGTCAACTTTTTTCCGCTATTTTTTTCGCGTAAGCTTTTTGCGGATCATTGCATATAATGCCATAAACTCCTCCATGCGAAAAACCATAGAAATGGCAATATAGGCAGTTATGGATGCCGGTATGATAATCAAAATTTTCTGGAAGGCGGAATAGGAATGCAAAAGATACAGCATAAAAACAATAGAAATCCCCAATACCCCATTCACGGAAAAAATTTTAATCCAAACCTTTAAATCCTTTCTGCGAGGCACAAATGATCCATAAAATACCCCCAGAAAAAAATATACCCCCACACCCAGAATCGCAGACAGGGAAGATCCCAATGCAAGCCCGCCATGGTATAGATGGGGCAGAAACAAAAGGCTTAACCCCACGTTTGCCACTAAAACAAAAAAGGTAATCCTGGCCGGCACGGAGGGGCGGCGCATGGCAAAATAGGCACTCATAAACAGTTTCTGCAGGGAATATGCCGCAATTCCCACTGCATAATAACGCACAGCAATTCCGGTTATGGCGGTGGAGGAGACATTGAAACTGCCGCGCTGGAATACCACTTCCACAATTTCATCTGATAAAAAGAACATTCCAATGGTGGCCGGTAACAGCAGATACAGAATCATATTGATGGAAGAAACCATTGCCGAGTGAAATCCTTCTTTTTCTCCCCGGTTAAAAAGAGAAGAGAGCTGCGTGAGAGATGCCGTGGCCACCGCCACTCCAAATATCCCAATGGGCAACTGTATCAACCGATGGGAATAGGAAAGAGCAGATACCCCTCCAGGGACTTTATCGTGGACCGCCATTGCCAGAAAAATATCAATTAACTGGCTGATCTCCTGTACCGCTGCCCCAAAAATTGCGGGAAGGACCATCAGCCACATTTCCCCCCGGACAGGATGATCCCAGATTTTCCCCGGATGCAGCACCATTCCAAAATCCGGAAGTGCATGGCTTTTTTTTACCAGATAGATCTGAAAAGCCAGATTAACAACAGAAGATAAAAGCGTTATAATAGAAAATACAAAAATCTGATTCTTTTTATCCGGGGAAAGAAACATATATAATCCAAAGAAAACCAGGATGACAATGTTCATTAAAGCAGATCCAAAGCTCGGACCGGCAAATTTATTCTGCGAATATAAAATCCCCATGAATATGGATGAGAGGGAAATGAAAACAAGATATGGGAACAGCAATTGGCCCAGAGAAACGGTTATTCCCGTCAGCTCCGTCGATGGGTTGGAGATAAGAAAAGGCAACCATAAATCCATGGTCACCATAATAAAAAAGGATAAAAGAGATAAAAAACCTAACGTCAGAAAAAAGACCACCCCGGCAGCGGTTCTGGCCTCCCCATCCCCCAGCTTTCGGTAACGATCATAAACCGGTATAAAGGAATGAGAAAGTGCCCCCTCCGCCACAAGATTCCGCAGCATATTGGGAAGCCGGAACGCAATATCAAAGGCCACCGCATAAATTCCTGTGCCAAAGGCATACGCTTTGAGAATATCCCGCCCCAACCCCAGAAGCCGGGAAATACCGGTCATCAGCGAAAAGATGATGCTGTTTTTTGCCTTCTGGCGGTCTCCGTCCGGATTTTCCATTCTATTTTTGGGGAGGATGATATCCACTTCCGGATTTTAAAACAATCTTGTCCAGATTCTGATCTGCCTCAAAAGAACTGGCCAGGATGATGTCCCCGGTTTCCAACAGAATTTTCACCGGCAAATCAGAGCTGATCTTCCCCGTGGCCTCGTTGTAAAGGACATCCCGTGCGAATATCTTCCTGCCATTTGCGGATTCCACCGTGACATCCCCGGTGACAGTCAAGGTCTTCTTTGCGTTATCCAGATGACCGGTTTTCCCCATGACCACATTGGATTTTTTCCCCTTCTCGTAGTAATTCAGGGTAAAATCCTTCACCATGGTCCCGGAATTACTCCGGAGTAAATACGCCCGTTTGGCCACCAGATCCCAGGATTTTTCCTTCCCTTTAAATTCCTCTGCGGAAAAATTCAGGATGGCCCCGTCTGTCTCTTCCGGGAATTCCTCCTGAAAATACACCGGGGCATAATCTGAATTTTTTTTACATTGGGTGAAAAAAAGAAACGTGAGGAATACGATGAAAACCCCCTGCCCAAAACCAGCAAGGGGGATTTTCATCCTGGGAACGCGGGACATCCTCTATCCGCGCAGGACAGCCTGGGCAGCGGAAAGACGGGCGATGGGTACTCTGTACGGAGAACAGCTCACATAATTTAAACCGGTCCGATGGCAGAATTCCACGGAAGATGGTTCCCCTCCATGCTCGCCACAGATTCCCACTTTCAGATCCGGACGGACTTTCCTTCCTTTTTCTGTTCCCATCTGCACCAGTTGTCCCACTCCGGTCTGGTCCAGTACTTCAAAAGGATCCGATTTCAGAATACCTTTTTTTATGTATACCGGTAAAAATTTCCCGGCATCGTCCCTGGAATAGCCAAAGGTCATCTGGGTGAGGTCGTTGGTGCCAAAAGAGAAAAATTCCGCTTTTTCGGCAATTAAATCGGCTATTAAAGCCGCACGGGGAACCTCAATCATCGTACCCACTTTATAGTCCATACGGTCATTTCTTTCTTTGAATACTTTTTCAATGGTTTCCCGGATAATTTTTTCCTGCAGTTTATACTCTTCCAGCGTGCCCACCAGCGGAACCATAATTTCCGGATGTACATCCACTTTTTTTGCCTTTAAGTTCAGAGCGGCCTCCATGATGGCCCTTGCCTGCATTTCCGTAATTTCCGGATAGGTATTGCCCAGACGGCAACCACGGTGACCCAGCATGGGGTTGAATTCCGCCAGTTCCTCCACCTTATCGCGTACCGCTTCATAAGTGATCCCCATTTCTTTTGCCATTTCTTCCTGGTTGGCTTTTTCATGCGGCACAAATTCATGCAGCGGCGGATCCAGCAGACGGATGGTGACAGGCAAGCCCTCCATGGCCTCCAAAATGCCCTCAAAATCTCCCCGCTGGATGGGTAACAGCTTCTCCAGGGCTTTTCTGCGTCCGGCTTCATCGCTGGCCAGAATCATCTCACGGACGGCTTTGATCCGGTCACCCTCAAAGAACATGTGCTCGGTACGGCACAATCCAATACCTTTCGCACCGAACCCTCGTGCCACAATAGCGTCATGGGGAGTATCCGCATTCGTCCGCACCTGCATACGGGCATATTTATCACTCAAATCCATGATTTTCCCAAAATCCCCACTCAGCTCCGGATCAATGGTGGGAATCTTCTGGGAGTACACATTACCAGTGGATCCATCCAGGGAAATGAAATCCCCTTCGTTGACCACCACACCGGCCACTTCCATTTTTCTGGTTTTATAATCTATTTTGATGGAACCGGCTCCGGACACGCAGCATTTCCCCATGCCTCTGGCCACAACGGCGGCGTGGGATGTCATCCCCCCCCGTGCTGTTAAAATACCTTTGGCCACGTTCATACCCTTCAGATCCTCCGGGGAGGTTTCAATGCGCACCAGAATCACCGCTTTACCTTTGCTGGCCCATTCTTCGGCTTCATCTGCAAAGAACACCACCTGGCCGGTAGTCGCACCAGGAGACGCGGGAAGGCCTTTGGCTATAATTTTAGCATTTGCCAGCTCACTTTTATTGAAAACAGGATGCAGCAGTTCGTCCATCTTATTGGCTTCCAGTCGCAGAAGAGCAGTTTTTTCGTCAATGGACCCTTCCGCCAGTAAATCCATGGCAATTTTCACCATGGCCGCCCCGGTTCTTTTTCCATTTCTGGTCTGGAGAAGCCATAGCTTATCGTCCTGGATAGTAAACTCCAAATCCTGCATATCTTTATAATGGTTTTCCAGTTTTTTCTGGGTATCAAAAAGCTGTTTATAAACAACCGGCATGCTCTCTTCCAGAGAAGGATAATTCTTTGCCCGGTCCTCTTCCGTTACCTCTGCCAGTTTTGCCCAGCGTTTGGATCCTTCTTTTGTGATCTGCTGCGGAGTCCGGATACCGGCCACCACATCTTCCCCCTGGGCATTGATGAGATATTCTCCGTTAAACAGATTCTCTCCCGTGGCTGCATCCCGGGTAAAGGCAACCCCGGTTGCGGATGATTCGCCCATATTCCCAAACACCATGGCCTGCACATTGACCGCAGTACCCCATTCTTCCGAGAACTTGTTCAATTGGCGGTAGTAAACAGCACGGTCATTCATCCAACTGTCAAAAACAGCCATCACGGCACCCCAGAGCTGATCCCAGGGATTGGAGGGAAAATCTTTCCCGGTTTTCTCTTTCACCGCTTTTTTGAAAAGAGATACCAGCTCTTTTAAATCATCTGCGGTTAAGTCTGTATCATTATGCACTCCGCGTTTTTCTTTCAGAGATTCTATAATTTCTTCAAAAGGGTCAGCGTCTTCTTTGGATTCCGGTTTCATACCCATTACCACATCACCGTACATCTGCACAAAACGCCGGTAAGAATCCCACGCAAATCTGGCCTGGCCGGTTTTCTTTACCAAACCTTCCACGGCATCATCATTGATACCCAGATTCAGGACAGTGTCCATCATACCCGGCATGGATACCCGTGCACCGGAACGAACAGAAACCAGAAGCGGATTCTCACGATCCCCGAATTTGGAACCCATTATTTTTTCAATCTGGTGTATCCCGTCTTCCACATCCTTTTTGATGAAGGCAACCGTCTGGTCTTTCCCTTTCTGGTTATACATGGTACACATTTCTGTGGTTATGGTAAATCCGGGAGGTACAGGAACGCCAATTCTATTCATCTCCGCAAGATTGGCCCCCTTACCTCCTAACAGGTTTTTCATCCCGGCATCGCCATCGGCTTTACCATCCCCAAACACATAAACTGGTTTATTGCTCATTGTTTCCTCCCTTTGGTATACGAGTTTTAATTATTTTATTCTTTGAAAATTCCACGGAAATATTCCAAACATCCCCTGCCATGAAAAGTAAGATTTTAATCTTCCCGTTCTTCTATGTTGTATTTTTCCAGCACATTTTTCCATTTTGTATAGGGAATTCCATGTGCGATGATATCCGCAAATATCCTTCCCCCTCCTCTTTCTGTCCTTTTCATTTTTTTAGCATAATCCACATTTAAAAGGCCAAACCGGGGACGAAAACCCTCCGCCCATTCAAAGTTATCCATCAGCGACCAGTAAAAATACCCACGAACGTCCACTTTTTCATAAGCCATGGCTTTGTACATTTCCGCAATATGGGTAAATAAAAACTCTTCACGGCGGACATCCGGATCCTCTCCATCCGCCGTCCCGTTTTCCAGCACATACACCGGCTTGTTATATTTCTTTTTGGACTTCCGCAGGATTTCATAGAAACCATTCGGATAGGCTGCCCAGTTGAGATCATTTTTCTTTTCCCGTGGATCCTTGGGATCAAACATCAGGATTTCATATTTAGCCAGTTCCGGAAAGGAACTCTTCACATAAAAACGGCTGTAGTAATTAATCCCCACATAATCATAGGTTCCCTTTAGTCCTGGAATTTCTTTTTTATACTTTGTATTGGTCACCTTTAGAATGCCCGTATCCACTGCGTCCATAAAATCCCAGATAAAAGCCTTCTCCACCATATACGCCAGAAAACGGTCAAAGAAATTCCAATTGCGGTAGGCTTCAAACTCACGAGTGTGCTTGGTATAACCCACCTCAATCTGCCGGCCACTCTTTGCCGCATCCCCGTGCAGAATGCGGTATGCAGAAGCATGGGCTTTGAGCAGGGTCTCCATGATGGGAATCACCTCCACTACATCCCGCCGCTGCTCATTGGGAGGGAAAAGACCGGCCATGTAACCATTCACCACATACACCATCGGCTCATTCAACGTGCACCAGTGGGAGACATCCTTCCCAAAATGCCTCACCACTTCCCGGACAAAAATATCCCAGTGCTCCAGAGCATCCTCTCTTTCCCAACCACTTTTCCCGTTTTTTTCCTCCCAGAACCATTCCGGGGTGGAAAAATGCAAAAGAGTTGCGGAGGGTTTCAGTTTATTCTTTTCCAGCAGACCGATGAGTTTTTTATAGTACTTGATCCCCTCGGGGTCGGCTTTGGTTTTCCCTGGCTTGGGGAAAAGACGACTCCAGCAGAAAGAGAAACGGAAAGAATTATGGCCACTTTTCCGGGCATATTCCAGATCTTTTTCCATATAGGTGTCAAAATCCGACGTTTTCAACGATACCTTTTCCGGATAATCATCAAAATGAGCAATATTCCCCGGCAAAGGCTCTTTCTTCTCATTTACGCCGAATTTCTTTCCCTTGATGGATGCTTTCATGAACCGGCTCCAATCGCTGGGCTGAGCATTCTCTATCTGCTGTGCTGCCGTGGCCGTTCCCCATAAAAACCCATCGGGAAAGGTTATGTCCTCCTGCACCGGACGAGGAGACAAATAATATCCTTTTCTGGGTTTACCAAAAACCGGCAGAAAAAACACCACGGTTATGGCCACAAACAGTAAAATCCCCACTGCGAGAAGAGCCGGCATAGAGATCAGTCCTTATTGGATTTCACGCGTACCCATGCGGTGCCATAACCCACTTTGTTGCTGCCGTAATCCACCCAGGCATAGCCCTCCATCCCCCACCAAGTGCCCCAGGAATTCCGGATGAGCCAGGCTTTCTTGGAATCATCCCATCCCACGATGCTGATGGCGTGGTTGATCTGCCCCGGATCCTTTTCATCGAAAACTCCGGATTTATAATGACTAAACATTGTGGTCGCGTTAATGGTAGTAGCCAATACCCCGTACTGACAAAGTGCTTCCTTTATCTGTGTGGTGGAAGAACTGCTCAATTGTCCGCCCACATAACCATATTCCCAAACAGGATCATAAAAATTGGAGTGATTTAAGCAAACCGTCTCCTTCCCGGTGTATTCACACGCATTCTCATCAACCGGTCTTTTTTCCTTCATGGTCTGCCAAACAGTCCCGTACCAACCACCATCACACCCAAACTGCTTTTCACAGTTCAGAAAATGCTGCTCTGAGGCGTCAATCTGCTTCTGGTAAACAAGATAGTATGCACTTTCATAACTGGCCATGGTAGCAAACATATAACAACTTCCACATCCTCCCTGGGAACGAATGGGCGTAACTGCATTGTACTTTCTCCAGTCAAAGGATTGTGCTTTGGGATTGCAGTTTTTCTGGAGTCCGGATCCACCATCACTTTCCTTCTCTTTTTCCTTCTCTTTTTCCTTCTCTTTTTCCTTATCTTTATCATTATCTCTATCGCGTTTTTCTTTATCCCGCTTTTCTTTTTCCTCACGCTCTCTGCGTTCTTTTTCTTCTTTTTCCCGTTTCCGCTTCTCTTCTTCCAGTCTCTTTTGTTCCTGTTTCTTTTTTTCTTCATCAGGAATGTTCAGCCCCTTGATCTCTGCCATTTTCCTCTGGGCCTTGGTATACGCTTCTACCCGGAATTTGTATCCCCGGTCTTTAATTTCTTTGCGCATCGCAGCAAGCTCTTCGCGGAAATCATCCATCTCTTTTTTATTTTTATTGCGCATTCTGTCCACAAGGGACTGGGCTTTTAAATCACCCTTGCTACCCTCAAAGGGAACAAAGGAGAACAGAATAAAAGCCGCGAGTATTCCAGCCATGGATACGGCCAGAGTCCGTGCAGTGGATTTTCCCGGTAAAATTCCTGTCAAGGATCGTAATATTCTTTTCATAGTATACCTCTAACGCATAAATACTTACGCATGGCTTACGTCAAATATTTTTTCATCCGGAAAATGAGAATCCACATCCGGAACGGCAATAGGATGCACTTCCCGACCAATTGGAGTGCATCCCTGG
>DYOA01000001.1:167117-174968 GCA_020720785.1 Leptospira biflexa | reverse complement strand
GAGCCCATCCGGAAGCAGCCGCCCGGGATATGGACAAACTCTATCCCGCCCACGGTTTTGGACGGGCGGGATTTTTCAAAGGAGGGTAGTTTCAGAAAGTCTGCCATCTCATTATATTTTGTCAGCACAGTGGGGGTGAGAAAGCCGCCCATCGTTTCCATCTGGTTTTTTGCCTGGTCCATCTGGGTGCGGACATCCTGTGACCTTTCCTCAAAATTGAGATAGGTTGCGACTTCCAGAAACCCCCGTACCCGATGCTCCAGATAATTCCAGCCGCTTTCCTCCACGGTATCAAACCGCTCACGGATAAAACCCAGATATTCCTGGAATTGATCAATCAGATCTTGCGGTACTTTTGTGTTCACCCTGCGAATTTCGGCCACATAGATTTCCTGGGCTCCCAGATAATTCCCTTTTTTATAGAAATCATCCCCTTTTTTGAGTTCCGCTAAAGAAAACTGCATCATCCTTCTGATGAGAGCTTCCTGGTTGCCCGGTTTAATGTTAAATTTTTGCAATGCGGAGGGAACCGTCAGCTCATCTTCGGGACCTCTGATTTGATATCCACTATCCAGCATTTTAGAAGCCGCTTCCCCCAGATAGTGGCTGATATTGGTTTCAGAAATATTATTCTCAAGGAAGCTGGAACCGGTCTGGCTATTGTTTGTCTCTAAATCCAGCCTCTGGAAGTTTATTGTGAAACCGTTTCCATTTTTGGTAATTACCCCATAAACCAAGTAGTCAATTCCTTCCTGTTGTTTCGCTTTTTCTATCCGCTTTAACCAGGCATCTCCTTCCATACCCAACCTCTGGCTATCCTCCAGTTGCTTATACATAATCTTCACGGCATCCTCATCAATCACCGCTATACCGGAGGGTTTTTTCTCCACCAAGCGATGGAAAAACTCTTTTTTCCATGAATCGATCGTTACTTTATCAATTCCGGAGGCTTTTTTTATTCCCACAAAATACACTTTTTTAGTTCCATCCCCCGCATACACCCGGGGCACCTTGGCAGCCACCGTAATCATGATGACGCTCACCACTGATAGGGACGTAAAAGTAACCAGTCTCATTTTTCTTTTCATGCATTCCTCCCTTTTGTTTTATCTCTGTTCCTTTGACTATTCCGGTAACAATTCCGGGCAGATTAATTGTCCCGTCAACCTTCTATTCTGGTCTTCTCCACTCAAACCCCCCCTTTCCAATATAGACTCTATCCGCCACAAAATACCCATATTCCGGTTGACATATTGTGTCAAATATAAAAAATGGGGCATTGGGCAAAGAAAAAATGGGTGAACATAAATCCGGAACCGGAAAAAAAGATAAAAAAGAAAAAGACATTATACAGGAGGACCCATCGGATTTATGGGATATAGAGTATATTTTCCATGAATCCAAAAACAAGGAGGTTTCCCTGGAGCTGGAAAAGAAACTGCTGGAACTGTTCAATACTCTGAAAAACCAGCGGGGTTTCTATAAATACTATCTGGAATACCTCTCCGCCATGGGATACTCTCTGGGATATAAGGCGGGAAATATCCCCCTGAAAATACTGTACAAAAACCACCGGAATACATACCGCAATATCTATCAGGTACATGTGAGACGGTTGAATACCCTGGCCAAACAAACAGAAAAAGAAATTGAAAACGTGCAAAAAAATCCGGAGTATAAAATCATAAAATCCACTCTGGGCAATTCTTTGTCCCCGGCCGATCTGATTATTTTCTTCCAGCTTTCCCAGAGAAACGGGGTGGACTTCTTCCGGAAATTTTTCAAGAAGGTGTAAAAATTTTTTCTTTCCACTCGCTCTACCAATGGAAAAAGGTCAATGAAAATGAATTGGATACGGGAGAATATTTTCAGAAATCAAAAGCTGATCCGGAATACTCTGGTTTTGTATTTTTTATTCGGGCTGGCCACCCTGCATCTTCTTTTTTTTGCCGGCATTGTTCTTTATATAATTTTATTCTTTGTTCTCACTATGTCTCTTTTTGTCTCCGGGCGTATGCAGTACCATTCGGATGACGCCGATGAAAGAGCACAATCAATCCTGATTCCTCTGGCCATTGTTCTGATCACCATCCTGGGGCTGTATTATCTGGATCTGAGTTTCCATCGCATTAATCATTATATTTGTCACTCCAGCTCACTGGTCGATCTGGAAGGACATATAGTTTTGCATAATCAAAAAGACTCCGGAAAAATCCCGGACTGGTTCAGCGGCAACACGGAAGATGGCCTTCTTCGCTATAAAACCCGTGGGGGAGCCATTGGCTTTGGGTTTCCGGATGAGCATGGCACACCCATTCCCTTTGACATGCGGGGTAAAAAAATGCACATTCGGTATAGTCTTTCATCGGACGTTGTCTGGGGAGCAATTCTGGAAGGGGAGCATGATGAAGACCTGACATCCATGAAGGTGTTTTGTTTCCCTGCGGCACAGAATGCGGTGTACACGATAGAGGAAAGCCACTTTGAGTTCTTTCCGGAAACAATCTCCCGGAAGGCAAAGCACCTGAAAATGACCTATTTCTATGCTCCGTTTATGGACCGGCTTCTGATTTCTCTTTCCCTTTCTTTGGGCATGAACGATTGGATTGCCAGTCATTATCTGAACCGGGGGATTTAATCCGGATAATGGCCATTCTGGTAGGCCAGAAAAATGCTTTCCAGAAAAAACTCGTCCATCGTCCACAGCATTACCTCATCCCATCGCAGTGCCAGATTTATTTTCGCAATGGTGTACATTGTTATATCATCAAAAAAACCACGCTCCAGGAGTCCTCTTATTTCCATGGGGTTTGTCTTCAGTAATATTTCCTGAATAAAATTCACAAAGGGGCTTGGCATTGAATCTGTAATCATAAGATACAGCTTTCCAGACAAAATTTCATTTACTGTTTCCCACACATTGGCTCTGCCTTTTTTGTCCATATTCATTTTTTTGAAAATCTGATTGCTGATTTTTTTATAGTCCACCATGGGTGGGTCCACCAGCACTCCAATCTCCCGATAGCGGGCAATAATATATTCTCTTAGGGAATGGTCGTATTTTTCCGGATGATTATTGGTGACATATTTCAGGACATCAATACGGAGTTTAGCGGCAAAAGCTTCCGGCTGGGAGTCCAGCCTTTTCTGTCCGTTTGGGGTGTTTTTTTGGAGATATACTAATTTCTTATCCCAAAAGTCCCCATCCTTATAAAGATCTTCCAGGGATACTTTCTTTTTCTTCCTCTTATAATTTTCCATCATTGCCCTGTCCAGAGCGTCGTGGTTCATCTTTTTCTTCTTAACATTCTTTTTATCATCTAAAATAGTATATAATTCTGTTTGAAATATCTCCATTATTTGATTGGAAAAAGATTTAATAGAATCCATTGCAAATTGATAAATATTATTGATTTCTTTCTCTATTCTATTAAAATTTACAGAGCCATCTTTCTCAATAAAAGAAATGGCTATTCCTGTTAATACATCGGTTCTCAATGCATATATTTCATCCCCATACCAATTCTCAGAAAGATATACATATATATCTCTATGGGCTTTTTGGGAATCTTTCTGAGCTATTTCCAGAAATCGGGCAAAAGCTCCCTTGGCTCCATTTAGCTCTGGAGACCAATCGGCAATCACCTCACCTAACACAGTAACAGCAAATTCAGGATAATCCAATGAATTGAGCATAGTTTTCAAAACCGGGTCCATCTCCTTTTCGTTAATTACATGTCCCAATTCATGCCATAATATCCCATCAACCATTGCATCATTAAATGTACTTTTTAGTTTTAATGCATCTTCCAAATTATATACGTTGTATAAACTTAAAGCCTTTTTTTCGAGGCCTTCGCGTATAGCAGAATAAGGATGATTGAGGGCTTTTCTTCTATCGTACGTGGTCGATTCAAAAAATGACATCCATTCGTTGAAGAAAACAACTTCACAGGATTCTTTGCGAATTATTGTAACAATTTCTCTCCTTCCGACAATGGAGAGAGGCATATCAGGAGTTCGAATTAACTCTTTATTTAATATGAATACATCATATTGGTTAATGTGCAATTTTTTTGCTTTTGCCAAAATAAATCTAGGATACTTGCCAAAGCTAGAATAAAGAAAAATTTTAATTTTCATAAAATCTAAGTATGGAATAATCTTTTTGGCATTTTTGGAAATGATTTTCTTACCATAAAAGTCCAAATCATACTCTATGGCCATTCTTAAGTATTTATTCGCTGTTTTATTTCCGAATTTATTATCATAGTCATCTATAATCCTCATAAAATTATTAGCATCCCTTTGTGTTAACGCCTTGTTCGCCGGAATTCCCAAGATAATGCGGCAAAAAGAAATGGAAATTCGTTGTTCACCCATTAATCCAAAATCATCACTTTTTTGCATGTAAAGATAAATCAGGATGGCCACATTTTTAAATTGTTCCACAAGATGATTTATGGTAATCTTGGAGAAAGTTTCCTGAGGTTTTCCGGCAAAAACCTTGGCCACTATGTCCATGACTTTTTGATAATTCGCTTCATCTTCAAGAAAATTTTCCTGGGTGATTAACCCGGAAATTTTTTTCTTCAGCAACTCGTAATCGCTTTTCGGTCTGATGCTCTCCTTTACTGATTTCCTAACACATTCTTTCTTTTTCATAAACGCTCCTTTTTTTATTTTTTATCATCCCAAACCGTCATTAGAGTTTTGGGGTTTACAGAAAAGGGGAACCCTTTGGCCATCCTACTCGCAGGAAGTGTTTTCCAGCGTGGAAAAAACGCTGATTCCTTCCCGCTCTGCGACTTTTGTGAGCAGCACTTCCGGCAACGGTTTTTTTGCTTGCCACCGGCTTTGCTGATGGTAACATTCTGCTCAGAAGTACGTAAGCCCCCGGGTTTATATCTGGAACATTTTTCATATTTCCTCCCTAATATTTTAACAATAAATTATTATACAATATGTAGATTGAATTGTCAACAAAAATAATGATAATGGAACAATTTTTTTATCCAATTTTCCCTGGCCAAAACAGCGGATTCCCAGTACAGGAAGATGCGGCCGAATGCCGTTTGTGGAAACCTCCTGAAAAAAGTACTTGATGGATGGATAATGAAATGATACAATCGCAGAATCCTATGACAATTGAAATGCATGCACATAGTAAAAGTGGATCCAAATGCTCCAATATTAGCATGGATAGCCTGATTTCTAAATATAAAGAACTTGGGGTAGATACAGTCTGTATCACTGAGCGCGATGTCTTTCCTGACCCGGAGGAAATCCAAAGCATCTCTCAAAAATATCAGATCAAAATATTTCCCGGCATCGAATGGAGTCTGGAAGGTGGACATTTCTGAATTTGATTTGGATAAAATTATCTCAGGAATGGTGAAGAAGCCTAACGGAAAATAGTATTATATCAATGATTTTTGGTATATTGTCATTGGCATAACCCGCCGTCTCGATACACCCGCCTTTGGCGGGCACGGCTTCGCACCCTCCGGGACGGCGGGCATATATCTGGTCCCCGAGGATTTCGAACGAAGGAGAAATTGTATCGAGGGGATGAGCAGTCTCCGGCGGCCGAGCGAAGAAGAGATCCAAACGCTGTAACCTCCCCAAACCGTATTCCTCTATTGGCCAAACTCTATCTTCTGTGCTCTTGCTGTCCCCCCGGAGATTTCCAGCTCATAGAAAGTGTGCTTCCCCTGGATGACTCTGGGCACATCGGCGGCATTCAGGTACAGCGTCCCCTCTTTTAGCAATATGTCCCTGCGGTCCGGCTGGACGGGAGTCCGGTGCATGTGGCCACCCACCACGGCGGGGATTTTCAGCCCGATTTTTTTCCCGTATTGAATGGCAAGCTTCAAATCAATTTCTCCCCAGTCGCGGATTTTCCGGGTAAAATCACTGCCCCAGAGATCATCCTTTTTGTGGCCGCATCCTTTGGGGCCGTTGTGGGCCAGAATCACCACTGGTTTTTCCGGATGCTCATGGCGGATTTGGTCCAGAATCTTTTTATACATCCGCACAGAATCCCGGTAATTCCGGACACCATACAGCGTTTCCATTAACGGAGGATAATTCACCCGGCTGCCCATGGAATACGGGCGGGACAGGAGCAACGTGAATTCTGGCAGAGGGAAAAAGGAATATCCCCCAAAAGTACCATTGGACAGGATTTCCGTTATCCGCCGGATGTGCCGCAGTGTCCGGGGTAAAAACAGTTTCTGGAGCCACTCCCATCGGAACAACTCCCCAGCCAGCATAAAAAATCCGGGGCCGTCGTGGTTACCGGGCATCACAAAAAGCGAATCCGGTTTCTGTGCTATCCGGTTCATAAGGCCGATGGTTTTTTGGGTACGGGAGAAAGATGCCTTCCCCAGATCCCCCACAAATAAATACACGGGGTATGGATGCCCTTCAAAATATTCCAGATCGGCCTGGGAAAAAGAATTATGGATATCTCCAAAAACGGCAATTTTCATAAAGATGGGCGCGGATGGGGGGACCCGCGCTGGAGAATCAAATGATGGTTTCTTTCTTTAAATGGTAATACGCGGAGACAACATAAGAACCCACGATGGATTCCACATCCGTTCCTCTGGAAAGATCAGAGGCCACTTTGTTCAGACCAGCCATCACGGGGCCATAGGCCTTTGCACTACCAAATCTTTCCACCAGTTTATAACCGATATTGCCGGCTTCCAGATTGGGGAAAATGAGCACATTGGCTTTCCCACCCAGCTTGTTTCCGGGGGCTTTTCTCTGGGACACTTCCGGCACAATGGACGCATCCGACTGCATTTCCGCCTCAAACGAGAACGATGGATTCAGTGCCTCCAGCTCCCGGCCGGTTTCCAGCACCTTGTCCACCAGCTCTCCGCTTCCGGAACCCTTGGTGGAATAGGAAAGCAGGGAAAGTTTCGCGTCCAGACCAAAAATATCTTTGGCAATGCCACCCACGGCGTATGCAATTTTGGCAAGCTGTTTGGGATTGGGGGCGATGTTCACGGCACAGTCAGCGAGGAACAAAACGCCATTTTCACCCAGATTCGGATTGGGGGTTTCCACCAGAAAGAAACTGGTGGCAATTCCCTCTTTTTTATTTGTCTTCACAATATAGAAAAACGCTTTGAGCACATCGGCACTGGTTTCCACCGCACCGGAGACATGGATATCCGCTATGCCGGCTTCCTGCATCAGGGAACCAAAATAAACCCGATTTTCCACGCCTTTCATGGCTTCTTCTTTGGATTTATACTCCCGTGCCCGCAGCTCCAGCAATCGGCCTGCGAACGCATCCCGGTGCGGACTGTCCATTGGGTTGACAATTTCAATCCCGTCCAGAGAAATTCCTCCGGAGTTCTGCCGGATTTTTTCCGGGTTGCCCACCAGAAATATTTTAGATGCCAACCCCTGGTCTTTTATCTGCCGGGCTGCGGCTATCACTCGTGCATCGTCCCCTTCCGAGACGACCAGCGAAAGCGGATGAGCTTTCACTTCCTTTTTCAGTTTTTCCAGAAATTCCATAATCCCCCATTTTTAAAATTTGGGCATACGGTCAAGAATTTATGGAGGGGATGGGTTTGGGATATAAAGAAATTATCTCTGATCCCCTCGATTATTTTACATATCTTTCTGAGTATAAGTCCAGAATTTTTTTAATCATTTTTTGGTAGGGAATCCCCAGCTCTTTGGATTGATGCTTGAAAAAATCAACAGTTTTTTGGTTTAGATTAATGGTTATCCTTACTGTATTTTCTTTCAATACAAGTTCCTGCGGTGGGGGTAGAAAATCTTCCACTATCTTGGCTTTTTTTTAACGCAGCCTCTATCTCTTCC
>DYOA01000001.1:113766-167017 GCA_020720785.1 Leptospira biflexa | reverse complement strand
TTCCCCTGCACCATAAACCGGCACCAATTATTCTTATTTTATTTTTTCTATGTGTAAACCTTACAGTGATAATCTGATGTTTCACTTTCCCAATGCAAAAATATCTTTTCTCCTCATCACTGTGGTTCACATCTTCCAGGATAATCCTGTTTTTATCTAAAAATGCCAATTGTGCTTCTTCAAAAAGAATAGAATGTTTTTTATTATTGGCACTATTCTTATTCTCATCCAACTCAAAATTCACTGATGCATATTGATATATGCTGAATAGTATGCAAAGGCAAAATAATTATCCATTCGGACGGGATCCGCCATAGCCCATCCTGCCATCCCCCAGCGGAGCGTGCCCAGCGATTAGTGGACACGATGTCCGGCGAGCCGGGAACCATTGCGAAAGCATTCCACCCGGCGGTCATCGGGGGAAATCCATTAGCGGGATTCTGGCCAATTCCCAATCCAACTCCCGGAGTTTTAACCCCTCCGGGCGTCCGTTGTGAACCATTTGACCGGCCTGCGGATGGATACAGGATCCGGATAATCGCCAGAAATACCTTCAAAATATCTTTTATCACCTAAAATTAAATATAATTATCTCTATATCATCCAGACTTTCTTAAAATTTATTACCGCGACATTAAAAATATTATTTACAAAAAAAATCACTTTTTAAATATGGCTTGGATGCTATCAAAGATATCAAGCTTTATTGTTGTTTATGTCCTTATTGGAAATTCCATGGGTTACGCAGAAGATCTCTGGAAGAAATACAAGGTAAAAGCAGAATCGTACGGGCAAACAGAAAGAGTCTTCATCGATAATAAATATATCCAGACATACAAAGAGCACTCCGGACTCTGGATGAACATGGGCCATGGCCAGAGCATGGAACGCATCGCAGAGAAATACGGGACAACCCGGGAGGAAATCATTGCTGTCAATGAGATAAAAAATCCGGAACAGAAAGTTTTTTTCAACGCCCGATACTTTATACCTTTCTCTGATGACTACCTGGAAAAGCTGGAATCCATGGGCATCAAACGGCACCACCGGGACGTACCCCATGGAGAATTTATCTGGCCGATGGTGGGTTCCAGCATCACCCAAAAATGGGGAGTGCGTTCTGTTTTTGGAACCATACATTCCGGGGTGGACATGGCTGCCCCCATCGGCACCACTGTGGTTGCGGCTGGAGATGGAATTATTCTGCACTCCGGCTTTGAGGGCGGTTACGGATACACCGTTGTGATCCAGCACCAGGGCACATTGATTACCCGTTATGCCCATTTATCCCAGACCATTCTGAAAAAAGGGGATAAGGTAAAACGAGGGCAGCTTATAGCCTTTTCCGGAAACACCGGACAATCCACCGGAGCCCATCTGCACTTTGAGATCCGTCAGAATGATGTCTCCCTGGATCCGGAAAGTTTCCTCTCCGAATTCAAAGAAACAATGAAAGAATATGTTCATTTCTCAGAAGACCAGCTTCAAATGATCCGGAACAACCAGAGCTGAATCCCTTTACTCCTGAAATTGTTGACACCACAGAGGGCAATAAACCCATGGTACCAGTTTTTTTTACCAAGGAGAATATATGAATAAGTTTAAAAGACCAAAAGTAGCTTTGATTGGCGGCGGACAGATTGGCGGCAATCTTGCATTAATGGCAGCCGAAAAAGGGCTGGGCGACGTAGTTTTATTCGATATTGTTGAAGGATTGCCCCAGGGTAAAGCTCTGGATATCTATCAGTCAACACCGGTGGAAGGCTACAGCTCTGTTATCACCGGAACAAACGATTATAAAGACATTGAAGGTGCCGATGTTGTCATTATCACAGCCGGCCTTCCCAGAAAGCCTGGAATGAGCCGGGATGATCTGCTGGGAACCAACGCAAAAATCATGACCGACGTGGCCACCAACGTCAAAAAATACGCTCCGGATGCGTTTGTTATCGTCATTTCCAATCCTCTGGATGCGATGGTATACCTTTTTAAAAAGATATCCGGAATGCCCAAAAATAAAGTCATGGGTATGGCTGGAGTTCTGGACGCAGCCCGCTTCCGTACGTTTATCTCTATGGAAACAGGGATTTCCCAGAAAGATATCAGTGCTTTTGTATTGGGTGGACACGGAGATACCATGGTTCCCCTTCCGCGTTATTCCTATATCGGCGGAATTCCCCTTCCGGAATATCCTGGCATGACAGCGGAAAAAATTGAAGCAATGGTAACCCGCACCCGTAACGGTGGGGGAGAAATTGTGGCTCTTTTAAAAACCGGTTCAGCGTTTTATGCCCCTGCCCAGAGTGCAATTGCCATGACAGAGAGCATTTTAAGAGACCAGAAAAGAGTATTCCCTACGGCCGTTCTTTGCGAAGGCGAGTACGGATACCAGGACCTCTTCATTGGGCTTCCTGCTGTACTGGGAGCAAACGGTATTGAGAGAATTATTGAAATCAAATTAACCGCCGATGAAAAAACCGCTCTGGATAACAGTGCCAATGCCGTAAAAGGTCTCAAAGAAGATTTAAAAAGACTGGGACATCTTTAATTTTTCAGAATGAAACTGTCTTTGGGAAATAATGTAATAATTAAATCTCACAAGACAGATTTTTTCCAGGGATGAGCAAAAATAATCTTATTGTAGCTCATCCCAATCTCCAGGATCCAAATTTTATCCGATCCGTCGTTTACATAGTGGAGCAGAGCGGGGATGGTGCTTTTGGGCTGATCCTCAACCGAAGAGAAAAAGATATTTCGCTGAAAAGTGTTTTTTCTGGTTTAAGCGAAAAAGCCTCCCGCATTCCAGTCTATTATGGCGGCCCTGTCCAGCCGGATATAGTTTTTGTGCTGCATAAAATGGAAGAAGATCCGGACGCCGGACTTTCGATCATGGAGGATATTCACATGGGTAGTTCCATAGCCCTCATTGAACGATTGGTGGAAAATGAAGAAGAAATGGTGTTTATCCATGGATATGCGGGATGGGGCAAAGGGCAATTGGAAAATGAAATGAAGAGAAAATCCTGGATAACAGTCCCTGCCAAAAAAAAAGATTTCCCCTTTGAAGGTTTCAAAGACGGTGCCCATTGCTGGCGGAAAACCATGGGCAGAAGAGGCGGATTATACCGGTACTATTCCCGTTTTGTAAAGGATCCTCTTTTAAATTAATATGATCAGCGGGAAGAAAGTTGCCCTGGGCGTATCCGGCGGGGTAGACTCCTCCATTGCGGCATACCTTCTGAAGGAAAGCGGCTTCCTCCCCACCCTGGTGTATCTGAAACTCTATCCCGTTCCAGGGATGGAACAAACCCTGGAAAAAATTGCATCACTTGCGGATTTTCTGAATGTGGATTGGGAAGTCATGGATATGCAACCACAGTTTTCCGGCATCATCATCCGGGATTTTCTGGATGAATACCATGCTGCCCGAACGCCTAATCCCTGTGTTCTCTGTAATCAAAAAATAAAATTTTCTGCTCTGGAAGAATTCAGAGAAAAAAATGGAATGGATTACATTGCCACCGGGCATTACGCAAAAACCGGTAGCATTGACGGAAATATTTTTCTGGTTCCGCCCCTGGATGTCCATAAAGATCAGTCCTATTATCTCTACCGATTGTCCGGGGATACGCTCTCCCGGGTGCTTTTTCCACTTGCGGATTATACCAAGAGCAATGTGCGGGAAATATACCATTCGGTATTCGGAGGAGAGTATCCGGATTCAGAATCCCAGGACATCTGTTTTCTTCCGGATGGAGATTACCGCTCTTTTTACAGGGAAAACGGCCCGCTCACTCCTGGCACATTTTTTTCATCCGATGGAAAAAAACTGGGTGACCATCCAGGAAAGGAACTTTTTACCGTGGGACAACGTCGTGGCCTGGGTCTGGGAGGCGGTGGCACGCTCTATGTTCTGGAGATCAGAGAAAACGGAGATATTATTCTGGGAAACCGGGAAGACAGAAAAATCTCTGAATTTTTCCTCTGGAACATCCACCTGGCTTATCCGGAATTATTTCCCATGGAGGAAGATGTGGAAACCCTGGTCCAAATCAGATACAATGCACCTTTTCAGGAAGCCCGCGTGAGACGCAACGATATTTCATTAAAAATCCAACTTCACAACCCAATACCGGACGTCACTCCGGGGCAGGCATGCGTCCTGTATGATCCCAAAAAGAAATATGTTAAGGGTGGCGGACGTATCCGTCTTTAATGGGCAATGCTTTTCTCGTACGCCCGGTGCAATGCTTTTCTGACCATGGGATCGGACTCAATTTTTAATGCTCTCCTTAGCGGAACGTGGGCATTAAATAAATTCAGATCATAAACGGCATTCGCAGCATAATAGCGTACCCAAGGCTCGTCATCACGAAGGAGAATAATCACCTGGTCTATGTATTTTGTTTTGGTGGGTTCAATCAATAGATACGCCTTGAGGATATCCACTTTTACCCTGTCCACTTTTTCTGCTTCGATGGCTTCTTCCAGAATGGCCAATCCGGATGTTGCCCCAATCTCCCCAATAGCAGTTGCGGTAATTCTTCTGATGCTGTCTTCTTTGTCTTTTATATATACCTTTATTTTCTCCAGAGCACTCTCTGCTTCAATACTCCCAATGGCCCAGATGGCTGCGGCTTTTGCATTCAGCATCATTTTATAATCATCATGCAATTCCTGGATGATGGTCACATAATATGCTTTTTGTGTCAGATCTTTTTCATTTTTTAACTTTTCTATGAATTCCTCTTCCTTTTTCTTATTCTCTTCCAATTCCTTATCCAGCTTTTCTATCTGTTTTAAAAGAGGATCCACAGCTTCTTCCATTCCCAGAAAGCCCAGCCCCCGGATACTCTCATTCCGTATGGTAGGGTTGGGATCATCCAGATTTTCAATGAGAACCCGCAGGCAGTAGTGCATTCTGCCCAGACCACATTCCGTGATGGCCTTCATTCTGGTTTCAAATGTTCCGGCTCCCGCCTCTTCCACCAGATTCAGTCTATTTTCTTTCAATTCGTCAATGTTATAATTTTTGGAGGATTCACTGCTTTCACTGAAAACACTCATCGCCGGAAAAACGGCCAAAGCAGTTACACCAATAATAAATCCTAATATTTTTTTCATAAAAACTCCTTTTCAAAAGCCCGATATATACTATCCGCCTTTCGCTGGGACGATATATTATAATCGGTTTTTGCATCTGCCAAGTCAAGAAAATATTGGTTTTTTTCCCCTGCCCCATTTGTTCATTTATGCAACATAGATTGCACCTATTGCTTTTATAAGAGTGCGGAACCCATAACATGGGTCTGAATTTTTTCCGTGTGGCGGGGATTGCTTAAGAAATCAGACAATCATTTCATCCACTTTTTTCTGGTTCTGCAAATCAATAGTAAGTACTTTACTCACTCCCGGCTCTTCCATGGTAACCCCAAACACCATATCTGTACGGGAAATTGTTTTCTTGTTGTGGGTAATGAGAATAAACTGGGTATTATCCGCAAAGGTATGCAACAGGTCCAGAAATCTGCCCACATTCTGGTCATCCAGAGGAGCATCAATTTCATCCAGAACACACAGAGGGGAAGACCGCACCATATAAACGGCAAACATCAAGGCAATGGCAGTCAGGGCTTTTTCCCCTCCGGAAAGTAAACGGATGGATTTGGGCCTTTTACCCGGAGGCTGAACGGAAATTTCAATTCCGGATTCCAGCGGTTTTTCCGGTTCCTGAAGGGAAAGTTCCGCTTCCCCGCCCTGGAAAAGTTGCCGGAAGGTGGAGCGAAAATTAATTTTTATCTGCTCAAAAGAATCCAGAAACTGATCCTGGGATTTTTTTTCAATATCATGAATCACACTCAGGATATTATCCTGGGATTTCAAAATATCATCCAGTTGCACTTGGTTATGTTTATACAGCTCCTCAATCCGGTTTTTTTCGGAAATGGCCAGAGGATTTACCGGCCCCAGGTTTTCAATTTCCTTCTGGAGGCGGAAAAAATTATCTTTCTCTGTTTTTATCTGGATGCGGGCATCTTTAAATCTCTGCTCCAACTCTTCCATGGTCATTGTATAGGAATTATAAATATCCTGGATGATGGATTCTTTATTACCCAGAAATGCTCCCATCTGGAATTCCTGTTCACTGATATCCAGTTGAATTTTATTCCTGCTATCTGTCTGAATTTCCAGTTTTTCCTGGATTTCATTTTTCCTGGCGGTGGTTTTACGAATTTTTTCTTCAATGCTCTGTATTTTACCCAAATCCTGGGCAATGGAATCTTTGATATCAGAGATATCTTTTGTCATTTTCTGTGACTCTCTGGAAATTGTTATTTCTTCTTCTTCTTTCTGCCCAAACTGAGTCTCAAAATATTTCAATGTCTGGGTTTCATTCTGGATGATTTCCTCCAGCGTTTTGATTTCCTTTTCCAGATTTTCTGTCTCCATCTGGATCTGTTTTCTGTGTGCTTTGAGTTGCTGGTACGCGGAATTCAAATCATGATGGTTTGTCTGGGAATCTTCCAGCTCTCTTCTCCTTTTTTCCAGCTCTTCTTCATTATGATGGATGGTTTTATCCAGACGGGCAATCATTTCATCCATTTCCTCTTTCCGGGAATGAACCCCCCCTTTTTCAAATAAAATATGATAAAGGCCTTCACTGATGGAGGTTACTTTGTCAATCTGGGTTTTCATATCCTCTTTTTCCATGGATGTTATTAGTTTTTTCAATTCATCCACCGCAGGGGAAATACTCTGGTTTTGCAGATAATCCAGTGACCGGGCCAGACTGCCGGATATCTGGTCTATTTTTTCAAAGATTTTTACTTTTCGCAGATTTTTTTCCGATTCAAAACTGTCATAGCTGGATTTTTCCTTTTTCAATGATTCCAGCAGATCCCGGATGACCGTTTCCTGTTCAGCCCGGACATCCTTCAAATCATTTTTACCGTTTATTATATCATTTCTTAAATTTTTTATATCCAGACCAATCTGCTCCTGTCTGGTACGGTTATTTTCAATTTCAGCAAGAATCCCTTCCATATCTTTCTCAATGGAAGAGGCATTTCCATTGACCGTTATCCTGTGCTGGGTCATGGAAGTCATTTTATTTTTCTGGGTATTCAGCCTTTCCCGGCTGGTTTCCACCTTTTCTCCCAGAATGACCTTTTCTCTCTCAATATGGCCTTTCCGTGCGGTATGATTTGCAATCATACCTTCCCATTGGGATATCTTTTCCCGGTTCACCCGGTTTGCGGCGTCTTTTTCATGGAGCTCTCCGGTCAATATCTCAATTTCTTTTTCAATTTTCCGCAAACTCTCCTGTTCCACCAGTATCTTCTGATCCAGCTTCTCCAGATCCTTTTTCCTGGAAATGATCCTTTCCCCCAGCTTATCAATCGCGTTTTCCTGGTCTTTAAACTGCCCGTAGCGGATTTTCAAATCATGTTCTTTCTGGGCGGATAGCAGCTCATTATACCGTAAAGTTTTTTCCGCCTGGATGGTTTTTGTCTGGAGGTCTTTTCCCATGCCGTGCATAATATCCCGGAGCCGGGTTATATTCAGGTTGGCACGTTCCAGATTTTTTTCTGCGTCCGATTTCTGGGATTTAAAACGAGAAATCCCCGCCGCTTCTTCAAATAGCAACCGGCGGTCTTCCGGTTTGCTGGACAGAATCATGTCCATCTGCCCCTGCTCCATGAAAGAATAACTGGATTTCCCCAGACCGGTATCCATAAGTAGCGTCTCAATTTCTTTTCTGGTAACCCGGGTGTCGTTAATCAAATACTGACTCTGCCCATCCCGGTACAAACGGCGGGCAATCTTCACTTCCGGATGATCCAGATGGAACAGCTTCCGGGAATTGTCAATATAAATGGCCACCTGTGCTAAATTGGAGGGTTTCTTGCCTTCCGTTCCGGAAAAAATAATATCCTCCATTTTTTCCCCACGCATGGCCTTTACAGATTTTTCCCCCAGAACCCATTTGATAGCATCCAGAACGTTGGACTTGCCGCATCCATTGGGACCAATAATTGATGTCTTTTTATACTCAAATTTCAGGGAAGTGGTATTCGCAAATGATTTGAATCCCGCAATTTCCACCTTTTTAATAACCATAAATCCCCCATCGGCCAGCCATACGCCCGGAATATACCAGAGTTTTCCTTAAATATTTGGTTGATGCCATGACTTTAACCTGTATTTGATAATATCTTGGAAACATTCAATGAAATCATTCAAGGGCATGGGTTTTCCTATTCTGTCTCTTATGCGGAAAGGCAATTTCAAATTTTCTATCGTACTGAAAAGTTAAAAAAAAGCCTTCCCCTGATCAGCCCCAGAAACGGGCACAAAGAAGCACAACGGATTAAAGGTAGCTTTGCCCTGAAAAACGGGTTTTTTGCGGTTGTCTTTGGTATAGCATCCATCCCACTGCTGGAAATACTCCGGGCAGAAAAGGAAACGTCCGGGGGAAATATCGCCATCATTGAATATGAAACCGCTCTCGTGGAATTGTTTACCCATCGGTTTCCGGATATTTTCCAGGACATGTATATTTTCAGCGGGAAAAATCTGGACTCTCTGGGCGATATGCTGGAAGGTTTTTCCATGGAAGAAATGACCGGATACCGGATTTTAAAGGTCCCCGGCAGCCTGGGGATCCAGCCCGATTTTTATGCCCGGGCAGAGGAACTCTTCAAAAAAGCAATGGCATCCCGTTTTTCTGACCTTTTTACCCGCCTGGAATTTGAACCCCTTTGGATTTTGAACACCCTGTCCCAGATTCCCGTCTTCCAGCGGGCATACCCTGCCCGGCTGTTATTCCAACGCAATCCGGTAAAAAAATCCATCGGCGTTCTGGTGTCCACCGGCCCCAGCCTGCGGGTGGTCCTGCCGATTTTAAAAAAATACCGGGATAAGGTTTTTCTGGCCGCGGTGGATTCCGCATACAGGGTACTCTCCCGTTCCGGTATCCAACCCCACCTTCTGGCCACCCTGGACGCCCAGAGCTTCACGCAACGCCATATAAAAAATCTGCCCTGCGGCCATCCTGGAAAAGATCCGTTTTTATATGCCGATGTGGTCGCCAATCCGCAGATAACCCGCTGCTGGCGCGGACCTCTTTTTATGGGGGTTACCGCCCAATACCGGGGAGATATCCGGGTGCTCACTCCCGGTAGCGATTTTCTGGAACGGGAGCTGCTTTCCGGCAACCAGAATCTGGGCGATGTACAGTCCGGTGGTTCGGTATCCACCACTCTGTTTGATCTTCTACGGCAAATGAATTTTGAAACCATTATTCTGGTGGGATCGGATTTTGCCTATTCCAACCGGGAAATTCATTCCATGGGAACCCACCACACGGATACCTGGCTGGCCATCACTAACCGGGTAAATGGTATAGAAAATATCAACAATGCCGTACTGCATAAACGGGAAGTTCTGCCCAAACCCGGAGTCTCCGGAAAAAATGTCCCGGCGGATTATGTTCTGGGTTTATACGCCCACTGGTTTGAGGACGCTGCGAAAAGGGTTAAAAATGTGCAGCTCTGTAATGCCTCTTGCTTTGGACTGGGACTGGAGGGAATCCGCAATCTGAACCCACGGGAGCTGGAGGAGATTTTCCGCACCTCCGAATTCAATCCCACAGAATTTATTAACCGCATTCTGGAAAATACCTCTTCCTCCGGCTATATCGCATCCGGTTTGGAAAACAAAATCCAGTCTTTTCTGGATACCCTGCATGGAAATCCTCTCCCGGATGATTTTTCTTTCATGGAAAATATCGGGCGGAAACACGCAATCCTGGCCAGGAGAAAAAAAAATCCGGATTTCTTATCCCGGCAAAAAGCGGAACAGCTCAGGTTTATCCGTCGTCTCCGGAAAAGGATTACCGGAAAAATTCTGTAACGTATTCTCCAACCATCCCAGTAATCCATTCGCGAAAACCAGGATCAATTACGGCGTTTTTTATAAAGATAATATTCTTTACTGAATGCAGAATTATTGTCCGATGGAACATGATCCTTTTCCAGGAAAATACACTTTCTGTGATTGCCAGTATTCTCTTTCTGGCCGTTTCCAGTTTTTTTGTAATCACGGTACCCCCCTTCCAGAAAGATAAAAAAATGTTTGTTTTATTTTCCTTTTTCTTCGCTCTATGGCGGTTTGCTTTCCACCATAGGCATCGTGAAGCTCGCCAGACGCGAGCAAACGGTTAGAATTTCCCTGTTCTTCGTTTATATCCAAAACCAACGCTCCACGTATTTGACCACCTTTAAATTGTGCTGGATTTTTTTTACGTGCTTCCTGTAATGTTGTCTGTCCCTTTCTCCTTGTTTTTTGGGTTGCACCTCAACATTCGTGATAAGGGACTTTAATTTGCAACTAAAATCCGCCTTATGGGTGTCGGAAATCTATCCCGGTTGCATGGGTTGATTTAAGGATTGACGACTGCCACCGAAAAAAGGGAATCGACTTTATGAAATTTTATTCAATCATGAATATAATCAGAGCTGTTTCATTTGCGGGGAAAGGAGGAATCCAGAAACTGTATCTGGCTCTTTGTGTGTTGACAGTCATCCTCATGGGGGTACTGGATTACCTATCCTTTTGCACAAACAGGGAGCAGATTCGGGAATCCCACATTGCCTATGTCCTCTCTAAGGGGAGGATTTTATACGAACTGATTCATGAAAAAAATTTTGAGAACAAAGGCCAGAACAGTTGCTCTCCCCCAATTTGGAAGAGCCGTATTGGAAAGAAACAACGTCTGTTCCTGATACGAATTCCATCCTGGGATAGATATCTCCTTGAGGGGATTTCGGGAGATATTTCCTATCGTTTCATTTCCTTGGATCCAAATCTCCAATTGCAGGAACTGGATTTATGGGAAAGAACCTCCATGATAACGTTCCTGCTGGGGAATACGGAGAGGGTACGACAAAAGGACGGAATTTTTGAGTTTATGTCCCCCGTGCTGGCTCCTGCCGGCTACCCACAGAATCTTCAGACCGGAAAAGGTTTTTCCCATAACCCTTCCATAGCAGTCTCCATCCAGATTCCTATCTCCGGAGAGATGGCCATTATGAAAGGCAGGGTCAAACAGATGATGAATTTTCATATTTTCCTGATGGGTACCGGCCTCCTGGCAATTGCTCTGTTTTATTATTTCCTCTGCAGATTTTCCCGCTCTCTCTATAATGCCCGGCAGGTAGCAGAAGAAGCCAGCAAAGCCAAGAGTAAATTCCTCTCCAGTATGTCCCATGAAATACGCACTCCCATGAACGGGGTCATTGGGATGACCGATCTTTTATCCCGCACAAATCTGACGCCGGAGCAAAAGGAAATCCTGGGAGTCATCAATAATTCTGCAGAGAATCTTCTGGGCATCATAAACGATATTTTGGATTTTTCCAAAATTGAAGCCGGTCGCTTAGAGCTTGAGAATACCCCTCTTTCCATTCGGGAAGTGGTGGAGACAATGGGCAGTGTTTTGGCACCGCTGGCCCAAAATAAAAATCTGGAACTGACGGTGTGGGTCTCGCCAAATATTGATAAAATTGTGATTGGAGATCCCGTTAGGTTGCAACAGGTTTTGACCAATCTGATATCCAATGCGATAAAATTCACTGATCGTGGAGAGATTTATGTCTCCGTAGATATTCTGCAAAAGACAGACACCCAGATTAACCTGGAGTTTAAAGTGCAGGACACCGGCATCGGAATTCCACCGAATAAAATCCAGGATATCTTTGACCCCTTTATCCAGGCAGAAAGTTCCACCACCCGGATATACGGTGGAACGGGGCTGGGGCTGGCGATTTCCCGGCAGATAGTGGAAAAAATGGGTGGAATTCTTAGAGTGAAAAGCGAACATGCGAAAGGAAGTGTTTTTTATTTTAATGTGGTGTTCACCATAACCCAGGAAACGGAGGATAGATTGCAGTCCATGGTTGCCTCATACCGGGACACCCATGTTCTGGTGGTGGATGACAGCGAGACGAACCGGAGGATTCTCCGGGAGTACTTGGAAGTTTTTGGGTGCGTGGTAAAAGATTTTTCCGGGGTGGAGGAGTTCAATCAATTCGTGAAGCCCTGGAAAGATGCACAAGACAGGGAGCCATCCTTTCCATACCGTTTATTGATTACAGATTATCATATGCCGATGAAAGATGGTCTTGATTTGATACGGGAAAATTCTTCTCTGATTCATGCCCAGAAATTGCATGTCGTTATATTATCCTCCGGGATTATTGTCCCATCGGTTTTGGTGAACTGGGAAGAATCACAGATCACCCGGGAAATTTTTCTAACTGCCATGTTCATCAACAAACCCATCCGGATGGGACGGCTGCACCGGATTTTCAATTATCTGTTCAAGGGCTATTCTCTGGATGATCCCAGCGGGCATTCTTCGGCACCAGAAAAGAAATCCAGCCACAGCTATACCATTCTGGTGGTGGAAGACAATCTGGTAAACCAGAAAATAGCCGTTAAGATGCTCGAATCCATGGGTCATAAAGCGGATATTGCCCAGAACGGAATGGAAGCTCTGCGTAGCATACAAAACAACCATTATGACATTGTGTTGATGGATATTATTATGCCGGAAATGGATGGAAATACAGCTCTCAGGGAAATCCGGAAACTGGAAGCACAGGACAGCGAGCAAAAACGACACATCCCCGTCATTGCTCTAACCGCAAATGCATTCAAAGAAGATAAAATGAACGCACTGAAAAATGGTTTTGACGGGTTTCTGGCCAAACCGTACCACCGTAGCGATCTGGAAAATGCCTTGGAACGGGTGATTCAAAGGACAAATAATTAATTTTTTTACTGATTGATAAAACCTTTCTCACAGTGCGGGAATTGACAACCACTCCACGGAGAGATAGAATACGTTCGGGAGGGCACCCAGATTCTGTTGCGGCAAATAAAAAAAAGTGGTTTCCCATTAAAGACTCATGGGATTTTTGCCGTAAATATATGCGGGGTAAAAGAAAATGAAACGGCGAATCATATCAACAACAATCATCTTGGCATCCTTTTTGGGTGTTGCAGGCTATCTGTTTGTCAAACCGGTGGAAGATCCACAGATTATCGCACAACGGGAAAAAATGCAGCAAAAGGCAGAAGAAACCGGTTACGGGGACATTGAGATTGACAATCTCCACCGGAGAGTTGCGTATCTGTTGCCCCGGCTAACAGGTCTTTTCACGGAAAACAAAGAAAAAAACGAAAATGTCCTGATACTCCCCATCGCGTATGGGGAATCCGTCAAATCCATTTCTTTGCGTTATCTGTACGATGGTTACATGTATCTGTATACGGATTCCGAAAAGAAAAAACTGGAAAAAGTGGTCATCCGCTTTACCCGGATGATGCCGCTGGGATTCGAGTTCAAAGAAGAAAGAAGAGATATGATCAATCCCACCCCTCTTTACCATGAGGATAATAAAATAGATTCCAATGATGATATATCCATTATTTACTATGAGTACACGCTATCCGAGGAACAGATGGCTGGCAGAGAAAACCCTCAGGTACAGAACAATGATGAAAACCGTTTCAAAGAAGCGGATAAAATAATACTGAAAGAACTGCCTTTTTTTGACAAAAAAATCTCCCTGGTGGAAACCTACAAGACCTGGCTCCGGCGGGCAACAACCAGGCTGGAAAGAAAGGTGGTGGATCTGGAAATGAAAGAACGGGTTAGGGTCCAGCATATCATGGATATGCAGTAAAAAAAGTTTACGCCGTATCTTTTTTTTATTATATTGCTTTTAAATCGGGGGGGAATTAGCAGTCTTATTCTGACTTTGCTATTGGAGGAGATGCCAATGCCCCCGGAATTAGAATAAAAAGTGAGGTTTTATGGCAACAACACATCTGACAAAAGATGATTTTATAAAAAAAGTTTTTGATTATGAAAACAATAAAGACTGGAAATTCTCCGGTGAGCTTCCCTGCATCATCGATTTTTACGCAGACTGGTGCCAGCCGTGTAAAATGGTGGCTCCCATTCTGGAAGAGTTAAGCGAAGAGCTGGCGGGAAAAGTAAACATATACAAAATCAACACAGAAAATGAGCAGGAGCTGGCGGCTGTTTTTGGAATACGCAGCATTCCTTCCATGCTTTTCTGCCCCACAGGAGATAAACCGCAGATGGCCGTGGGAGCTCTTCCCAAGGAAAGTCTTCTGGAAGCCATTGACAATGTTCTGGGAGTCCAACCCAATTAGAATATTCCATTCGGAAATTAAAATCACAGAGTCTGGAGGATGGGTTTTCCGGGAACTGGAAATCACCAATCCTCAGATTCTTTCTTATTTCAAGGCCAATTTGCACCGGGATGAAAACGGTGTTTTTATTTTGAATCACTACAGAGACCAGATGGAAAAAGGTTATCTGGAAATTGGTGGTCCAGTGGTTAACGTTGTGTCCATAGAAGAAGACCGGGTGCGGATGGAAACCGGAGAGGAATTCAATATAATAGATACCGTTATCCAGATATGGAATAATCGAATTCTCTTTCTAATACCCCGGTTGGGTGCATGGGCCATGGCCAATCGATCCATGTTTCTGCAGATTGCCTCTGGCCTGGAAGAAACAGACAATGGCTTTCTATTTTCTCCAGATAAAACAGGGGATATTCCACCGGTACTCATCCCCAACGTTTCTTCCATCGACTGGCTGGAGCCGATTTATAAAAAAAATGTTGCCGGTTGATCCCGGATTTATCCTTTATAAACATGGAATCAGATGAACGCGTACAAACCGTAGTTGAGGTGAAAATTCCCTCCATGTACCGGGTCATCATGCACAATGACCATTACACAACCATGGAATTTGTGGTCATGGTTCTCATGAATGTTTTTCAAAAACCCAAAGCAGATGCAACCCGAATCATGATGGATGTTCATCGGAAAGGGGCGGGAGAATGTGGCATTTATCCCAGAGATATAGCAGAAACAAAAGTTGCCATTGTCCACCAGAAGGCAAGATCATCATCCTTTCCCCTACGGTGTTCCATGGAAAAAGCATGAAAAATACAGGCAAATAAAAACTGATAAATTGGATATTACGCGATATAGATGTATATTACCATAGTTACAAAGGAATATTTATGATTCATAAAAACATGGAAAAAGCACTGAATGAATCCTACCGGGAGGCACAAATCCGGAATCATGCATACCTGACTCTGGAGCATCTGTTATACAGCATCCTCCATACGCCGGAAGGGAAAAAGATTCTGGTGAATGTGGGGGTAAACATTGATGAGCTGAGAAAAGATATTGAGGAATATCTGGATTCCCTGGAGACCTCTCCCAAAGGCCAGAATGACCCCATCCAATCTATTTCATTCCAGAGAATCCTCCAGAAAGCTCTGGTGCATCTCCACTCATCGGAAAAAACGGAACTGGAGATTGGGGATGTTCTGGTGGCCATTCTGGATGAAGAAGACAGTTTTGCCCGTTATTTTCTGGAAAAGCAGGAAGTTTCCAAACTGACCGTCCTGGAATACATTACCCACGGGGTATCCCGATCCATCCATGCGGAGGAGGACGAAGGCAGGAAAAAAGGGACAGCTTCCGGCTTGAAAAACCAGGGCGTGGAAAAAATGCTGGAAAAGTTCACCGTCAACATGACCCAGAAGGCCACCGAGGGTAAATATGATCCCACCATAGGACGGGAAAAGGAACTGATGCGGACCATTGAAATTCTCAGCCGGAAGCAGAAGAATAATCCCATCCATGTGGGAGACCCGGGGGTGGGAAAGACAGCCATCACCCAGGGGCTCGCACAGAAAATTGTGGACGGGGATGTCCCGGATAAATTACAAAACTATGAAATATTTTCCATTGACATGGGAACCATGCTGGCAGGGACAAAATTCCGGGGCGATTTTGAGGAGAGAATAAAAAATGTCTTCAAGGCCATCCAGCTCCACGGAAAGGCCATTGTATATATTGATGAGATCCACTCTATTGTGGGTTCCGGTTCTGTCTCCGGCGGAACCCTGGACGCTGCCAATCTATTGAAACCCCTCATCTCCAATGGAGAGATCCGGGTTATTGGTTCCACCACTTACGAAGAATACCGGAGCCACTTTGAGCGGGACAGAGCCCTGGCCCGCCGATTCCAGAAAATAGACATTAACGAACCGGACAGGGAGGACACGCTGCAGATTATCAAGGGGCTCCAGAGCAAATACGAATCCTTTCATAAAATCCGCTACACCCCGGCTGCGGTGCATGCGGCGGTGGATTTATCCATCAAATATCTGAGGGACAGACGCCTGCCGGATAAAGCCATTGATATGCTGGACGAAGCCGGAGCCTTTGTTTCTGTTTATCATACAAACAGAAAATCCGTGAGTGTCATCGATATGGAAAACCTGATTGCACGGGTGGTAAAAATCCCGGCGGAAAATGTGAGCCTGCGGGAAAAGGAAAGCCTCCAGCATCTGGCAGAAAAATTGAATACCACGGTTTATGGTCAGGAAAAGGCCATTGAATCCATTGTTTCCGCCGTGAAACGGCACCGGGCGGGTCTGTCCAATCCAGATAAACCCATCGGCTCTTTTCTGTTTATTGGACCCACCGGTGTGGGAAAAACCGAACTTTCCCGGCAGCTTGCTTTTGCCCTGGGGGTGGAATTAATCCGCTTTGACATGAGCGAATACATGGAAAAGCACACCATTTCCCAGCTCCTGGGCTCTCCGCCCGGTTATGTGGGTTATAATGAAGGGGCATTGTTGACAGATTCCATCCGGAAGAATCCGCACGCGGTTCTGCTTCTGGATGAAATTGAAAAAGCACACCCGGATATTTTTAACGCTCTCTTACAGGTGATGGATCATGCCACCATCACGGACACCACGGGAAAGAAAGCGGATTTCCGCAATGTGGTTCTGATTATGACATCCAACGCCGGAAGCCGGGAGTTAAGTGCGAATAAAATCGGGTTTGCCGGAGATTTTTTACCGGATAAAAACCCGGGAAAAGAGGTGAAGAATTTTTTCAGTCCGGAGTTTCGCAACCGGCTGGATGAGATTGTGGTATTTGGTCATCTGGATAAACCCATCATTGTTAAAATTGTGCACAAACAAATTTCCACCCTACGGGAGCAACTCTCAGAGAAAAAGATAAACATTGAACTGGAGGCATCTGCGGAAACCTATCTGGCAGAGAACGGATATGATCCCATGCTGGGGGCCAGACCCATGGCAAGACTCATTCAGAATGAGGTAAAAAACCCCATAGTGGAGGAAATCCTTTTTGGAAAACTGTCCACCGGCGGAAAAGTTATCATTTCCGCAGAAGATGAAAAATTATCTTTTAAATTTTTGGGAAATCCTATGGCCAGCACTTCCGCCAAAAAGAAATCAGGAAAAGGAAAAAAGAAAGAACAAATCAAGGCCAATGAAAATACCTGATTACCTCCATGCCCCTGCCCTGTCCCCTGCACTCTTTGATGAGTTATTCTCCCATTTCCCCATGGAAGGAATCCAGGTTCCGCCGGCCTCCTTCACGGATTTTCAGGGGAAGATTGTGGAATATACCGGTAAAAGCATGGTGACCGTTTTTCCTGTGCTCCCCCGCCAGACCAACCCGATTGGGATTCTGCAGGGCGGAATTCTCACCGCGTTCATGGATGATACCATCGGGCCACTGTCCTATCTGACTGCCAAAAAGCCGGTGGTTACCCTGAATTTTACCATGAATTTTATCCGCAACGCAAAACCGGGGGATTCCATCATTGTCCGGGCGGAGCTGGTTTCCCGCTCCCTTTCCACTTTGTTTTTCAAAGCGGATGCCCTTAATCAATCCGGAAAACTGGTGGGAACCATGACCAGCCAGAATCTGATCATCCGGGGAAAAGATTAATTTCTTTACACCCTGCCCGGATGCATTTTGGTTAAACATGGCAGAAAATAATACTAACGGTCAGCAAAAAGAACCATGGACCATACCAGGAATGACAAAAATGATGATTCCGGACATACACAATGTACGGGAATATATCAAGTTCTGGATCCGTCTCTTTCCCGCCAGTAAACGGGACTATTTTTTGTTTTTTATCACTCTCTTGGATGTGGTCTTACTGGAAGTGAACAACACCTTCAAAGTTTTTCTGAATCCATATTTTATTTCCGGGGTGGTCATTTTTGATTTTCTGGTAATCTTCATCTGGTTTCTGGATTTCCGGAAAAGGTATAAAAACCATGAGAATAAGCTGGAATATATATCCATCAACTGGTATGAAATTGTGGGAATACTGCCATTTTCCGTCCTAAGGCCATTTTTGTTCCTGCGGGCGGTGAAGATGGGGATAGCCGCATTTAAACTGGCCAATGCGAATATTGATCCGGATAAGCTCAAGACCAGAGAGGTCTATATCAAATTCAGCGAAGTATTCATTGACACCATCTCCGACAAGGTGTTCCTGCAATCCATTGACCGGGTGCGGGATGTGATGCGTCGTCTGGAATACGATAAACTGGTGGACACCATATTCACTTCTTATGAGAAAGAGATACAGTCCTCCGTGCGGGAGGCCGTATACCAGAAAACTTCCCTGAAAGATCTGACCAGACTGCCCTTCTTTAATATGATTGAAAGCAAGCTTTCTTCAGAGATTACATCGTCCATGAAGGATCTGATGAAAAGTGAAATCATCGCAGAGGTTGTCCGAACCATTACCACGGAAATTCTGGACCAGATGGAAAAGAGGGTCACCATGATGGATGCGGAGCGGATCACACGGCAGGAATTTTCTCTGGCAGATGAGAAGGACTCCCCATAAGATAGCTTTTTTTCCGATCATCAAAAAAAAATTGGCGTTTTGACTTTCTTTTTTTATATTCAGAGTGTTAGCACTCTGAATTATTGACTGCTAACAAAAAAGGAACGTAATCGCTATGGCGGGAGAATTAACAGATAGACAGGTGGAAATTATCAAAGCCATTGTCCGGGAGTATATCCAGACCGGATTGCCCGTGAGTTCCCAGCTTCTGGTGGACAAATTCCAGTTTGATATTTCATCGGCCACCGCCCGGAAAGAGATGTCCCTGCTGGAACAGGTGGGTCTTTTGGACAGTCCCCACACATCGTCCGGCCGGATTCCCACAGATGAAGCCTTCCGATACTTTGTGGAGGATGCTGTCAATTTGTCCTCGTACACTGTGGATGAAAAACCAGAATGGAGAAATTTATACAAAGAAGCCCAGCTTCAGATTGAACCTCTTTTCCGATCCACCGCCTCCCATCTTTCTGCGGCCAGCAATTATGTGGGTTTTGTATTGGCCCCCACTGCCATTAACGCTATTATAAAAAATATTGAGATTATCTCCATTCTGGAAAACCTGGTTCTGGTGGTTCTGGTGGCCGCATCCGGGGCATATTACCAGAAAAAAATAAAATTGGAAAAAGAAATCCACCAGGATGAACTACATAAAATATCCCGTTATCTGACAAAAAATCTGGGCGGATATGAATTGATGGAATTACAGGAACGTGGACTGGGAACGCTGGGGAAAGAAAAATCCCTGGATTTGGAACTGGAAACCGCAGTGATGATTGCCCAGTCTGTGATTTATTATCCGCCGGAAGCATCCCTTTACATGGAAGGACAGAATTATCTCTTCCGCCGGTTGATTGAAGATTATAACGACCATGACAGGGCAGAAAGAGTGATCCGCTTCCTGCAGGATGATGCCACGTTTTCCGAATTTTTAAACGCCATGAAAAAAGATGACAAAATATCATACACCATTGGGTTGAATCTGGACGGAGAGCCCTATCCCGGAGTATCCGTTTTAACCCGGAGTTATTCCATTGGTGGCAGAAATATTGGAATTCTGGGTGTGGCCGGAATTTCCCGGATGCGTTATGATAAAATCATCGGTTCTTTGCAGTACAGTGCTGCTCTGCTTTCCACCATTTTCAATGAGAAAAGCAACTTCACGGAGATGGAAGATATGCTGGAAAGAAATATCTCCGGCAGATATTTACCCGGCGTAAAGGCACTGCCGGTATGGACGGATGAGAAAGGGATTTGAATTAATTTTTTCAAGGAGAAACAATGACCGAGCAAAATATTATAGAAAACGAACAGAAAGCAGACGGACACCAAAAAGAAACCGATGTTACCGCCGATGAAATGATCACCCCGGAATCTGTCGCAGAGGAAGAAACCACGGACGGCGGGGATGACCACGCATCGGCAGAAGAAAAAAAAGAAACCCTGTCTCTGGATTATTATCAGGAAAAAGTAAAAAAGCTGGAAAATGATGTGCACACGCTAAAAAGTTATCTTTCCAGAGAAAGGGCAGATTTCACGAATTATAAAAAACGTACTCTCACAGAAAAAGAAGAATTAAAATATTTCATTTCCGGAAATTTACTGAGTGCACTTCTGCCGGCCATGGACTCTTTTGATCAATTATTCAGCCAGAACAAAAATCAGGAAAACTCATTGGATAAATTTATTGAGGGGGTTAAAATGATCCAGAGGCAGATTATTTCCACCTTCCAGGAATATGGTCTGGAGACCATTGATCCTGCGGGGGAAGAATTTAACCCTTCCTCCATGGAAGCATTGAACGTCACAGAATCCGGGGATGTGGAAAAAGAAACAGTCACCGGGGTTTTTCAGAAAGGGTATAAAATTAAGGATAAAATTATCCGTCCGGCCCGGGTTATGGTCTCAAAACCAATGCCCGTCCAAACGGATCACAATACGGAAAATGCGGAATCAAGTAAACATCAGGAAAATCAATAAAGGAGAATAAAATGGGAAAAGAAAAAATTATCGGAATTGATCTGGGCACAACGAACTCCTGTGTCGCAATCATGGAAGGTGGAGAACCGGTGGTGATCCAGAACTCGGAAGGAACACGCACCACTCCATCCATTGTAGCGTTCACAGAAAAAGGGGAAGAACCGGTTGGGCAGGTTGCGAAAAACCAGATGATTACCAATCCGGAGAATACATTTCGCTCTGTTAAAAGATTTATCGGGAGAAGGTATACAGAAGTATCGGAAGAGATGAAAATGATCTCTTACAAAGTAAAATCTGGCAATAACGGGGCTGTGGTTCTGGAAAGCCGTGGAAAGGACTACCGTCCGGAAGAAATATCCGCCCGGGTTCTGATGAAAATGAAGCAGACCGCAGAGGATTATGCCGGCACAAGCATAGAGAAAGCTGTTATCACTGTCCCCGCCTATTTCAACGACGAACAAAGACAGGCCACCAAAGACGCCGGAAGAATTGCCGGTCTGGATGTGGTCCGTATTATCAATGAACCCACCGCTGCGGCTCTGGCCTATGGTCTGGATAAAAATAAAGACGGGGAAAAAGTGGTTGTGTTTGACTTGGGGGGCGGAACGTTTGATGTTTCCATTCTGGAGCTGGCGGAAAACGTATTTGAAGTCAAATCCACCAATGGAGACACCCATCTGGGTGGTGATGATTTTGATCAGAAAATTATCCTCTGGATGATAGACGAATTCCGGAAAGAAACCGCCATCGACATCGGTAAAGATAAAATGGCTCTCCAAAGGCTCCAGGAGGCGGCGGAAAAAGCAAAAATTGAACTCTCCGCAAAGGAAACAGCGGAAATCAACATTCCATTCATCACTGCGGATTCCTCCGGACCCCGACACCTGACAATGACACTGACTAGATCCAAATTCAACCAGATCACGGAAGATCTGATCCAGCGTCTGGTGGCTCCTTGCCAGAATGCGTTAAAGGACGCAGGGATGTCTCCTTCTGATGTGGACGAAGTGATTCTGGTGGGAGGATCCACCCGGATTCCTGCCGTGAAGGACAAAGTGAAAGAACTTTTTGGAAAGGAACCCAATAAGAGCTTAAATCCGGATGAGGCCGTGGCGGTGGGTGCGTCCATCCAGGGTGGAGTTCTGGCGGGAGATGTCACCGACGTACTGCTTCTGGATGTGACCCCTCTTTCTCTGGGGATTGAAACCCTGGGCGGAGTCATGACAAAGATTATTCCCCGCAATACCACCATTCCCAGCAAGAAATCCGAAACCTTCAGCACAGCGGCGGATAACCAGACCGCAGTAGAAATCCACGTACTACAGGGAGAGAGGGAAATGGCCTCCGCAAACCGTACTCTGGGCAGATTTCATCTGGCTGACATCCCCCCCGCTCCCCGGGGTATTCCGCAGATTGAGGTAAGTTTTGATATAGATGCGAACGGCATTGTGCATGTTTCCGCGAAAGATGTTAAAACCGGCAAAGAGCAGAAGATTAAGATTGAATCCAAAAGCGGTCTGGGTGATGATGATATCAACCGCATGGTTAAAGACGCGGAAACCCACGCCGATGAGGATAAAAAAATAAAGGAAACCGCCCGGGTACACAATGAACTGGACAATTTGGTGTATTCCGCGGAAAAAGCCGTCAAAGATGCAAAAAACCTGGACGGTTCCGCAAAATCAGAAATTGAATCAGAAATTTCCAAGTCCAAAGATGCTCTGAATCTCCGCCAGGTGGACGCGATGAACAACGCCAAGGAATCCCTGACAGCCGTCATCAATAAATACGGAAGCCAGCTTTACCAGGGGGCGGACTCCGGCCAGGGCGGGGATGACCATAACCACGGACATTCCCATGATCATTCCCAGGGGCATTCTCATGGACACGGGGCTGATGCGGAGTCCAACCAGGAGTCTGCACCCAAGGAAAAGGTGGTGGACGCCGAGTTTGTGGATTTGGATAGCGAAAAGAAATAAAATTCCGGGCACAGCTATCAACCCGGGCAGGTTATATTGGGAAAGAAGAAGGAAAAACCGTGGCAAATAAAAAAGAATATTATGAGGTCTTGGGGGTTTCCCGGTCCGCTTCTCTGGATGAGATAAAAAAAGCGTACCGGAAACTTGCTCTCCAGCACCACCCGGATAGAAACAAAGGAAATAAAGAATCCGAGGAAAAGTTCAAAGAGGCAACAGAAGCTTATGAAATTCTCCGGGATGATAACAAAAGGAAGCTTTATGACCAGTTTGGGCATTCCGGAGTTTCCGGTGCCGGGGCTTCCGGCTTTGGCCAGGGTGCGGATACGGATTTTTCTGACATTTTTACCGGTACCGGTTTTGAAGACTTTTTTGACAATGTATTCTCCGGATTTGGAGGAGGCGGTGGTTTTTCCAGCCGCAGAGGACAGAGAAGCGGGGCTCGCCGGGGAGCAGATCTGCGTTACAACCTTGAAATTTCCCTGGAAGATGTTTTCCACGGTAAGGAAATCAAAATCCAGATACCACGGGAAGAACACTGCGAGTTTTGTAACGGAACCGGATCCACCGACGGCAAGTTGGAAGTGTGTTCCACATGCGGAGGAACAGGACAGGTCAGAAAAACATCCGGCTTTTTTTCCATTGCCAGCCCCTGCCCCCATTGCTCCGGTACCGGTCAGATCATCAAAAATCCCTGCCGGAGCTGTAACGGAAGTGGCCTTGTCTCCCGCAAAAAAAATATTGCCATACGCATTCCCAAAGGAGTGGAATCCGGAACCCGTTTAAAAGTGACGGGAGAAGGCGAAGCCGGACCCAAAGGCGGTCAATCGGGAGATCTTTATGTGGTGATATCCGTGAAAAAACATGAGATTTTTGAGCGGGAAGGGGCAGACATTGCGGCTCCGATGGCTGTCCCTCTGACCACAGCCATATTGGGTGGAGAAATTAATGTCCCCACCATTGGCGGCGGAGAGGTGAAACTGAAAATTCCATCCGGCACCCAGCCCAATACCATTTTCAGAATCCGGGGAAAAGGTCTCCCTTATATGAATGCTTCTGCCCGCATGGGAGATTTAATGGTGGAGGCCAATGTGGCTATTCCCAAGACACTTTCCAACAAAGCAAAAGGTCTCATCAAGGATCTGGAAAGCGAACTGAATTCCGGTTCCGGTTTGTTTGGAAGATTTAGGTCTTGATCAGTCAACGGCCATAATAAATTTGCCACATGAGCATCCATCCAGATAACATTTTAAAAATGGGAATTGCCGGGGTTGGTCACATGGGTCAATACCATGTCAATGTGGCATCCTCTCTTGCCACCCACCAGATTGTGGGAATATACGACGCCAATCCGGAACGGGCAAAAGAGATGGGGGATAAATTTAAAATCCCCGTTTTTTCCCGTGCGGAAGATTTGTTTGAAAAAACAGACGCCGTCACCGTGGCGGTGCCCACCATTTACCATTATGATGTGGCAAAAAAAGCTCTGGAAATGAATAATCATGTCCTCATTGAAAAGCCCATCACGGAAACCCTGGAGCAGGCCAGAGAAATCATGGAGATTGCCCAGAGGAATAAAAGAATACTCCAGGTGGGGCATGTGGAACGATTTAACGGAGCTGTCATGGAACTCCACAAAATCGTGATGAATCCATCGTTAATCACAACAAGGAGAATGTCTCCTTTTTCCGGACGCATTGCCGATGTGGGCGTGGTTCTGGATCTTCTTATCCATGATCTGGACATTGTCCTGAATCTGGTGAAAAGTAATGTCCGGGAATACTGGGCATCCGGTAGCCGTTCCAAATCCGGCTATGAAGACAACGCCCAGATTGGGCTTTCTTTTGAAAATGGAACCATCGCAAATCTGATCGCATCCAGAATGAGCCATAAAAAAGAGAGAACGCTTTCCGTGGTCCAGGACGATAGTTTCATTTTCCTAAATTATACCAACCAGGATATTGAAATACATAGAGAAGGCAGTTCCGCACTGGATTTAACCAGGGAGAATATACGCTATTCACAGGAATCCACCGTGGAAAAACTTTTTATCCACAAAGATAATCCCCTGAAAAGCGAACATGTTCATTTTTATAATACCATAATGGCAAAAGAAAATCCCATAGTACCCAATGAAAAAGATCTGGAGACGCTATCCATTGCCCTGGGAAGTCTGGAGAAAATAAAAAGCACCATGTCCAATTATGGAAAATGATTCCAGAGAAGAAAACCTTGATTATCTGAAAATTCCGGATCTGGGTGAAACCGGAAAAATTGAGCTCGCAAAATGGTATATTTCCAAAAATATGGATTTTGCTGCCGGTGATGAACTGTGTGATCTGGTAACAGATAAGGCGGTTTTTTCCTTGGAAGCACCCTATTCCGGACGAATTTTGGAGATCCTCATTCCGGAAAAATCCATCGTCCAGAAAGAGGAAAACGCGGCAATGGTCCGGATCACGACATGAAAAATCCCATGTTCCGTTGGGGATTTGTTATGGCCGGGCTTATACTGTTTTTCGCAATACGGATATTTCCCGGACGTCCGGAGGAAAAACCGGATGCGGGGAAAAACCTGACCCGAGCACACCGTATCTGTGATGCCCTGACCCCGGAAGAACAGATTGGCCAGCTTTTTTTTCTGGCCTTTGCCGGTAAAGAACCCACCCCTCTGGCGGAAAAATGGGTCACCCAATGGAATCTGGGCGGGGTGGCGTTTTTTGGCTCCAACGCCACCGATGAAAAATCCCTGAAAGAGCTCATTTCATGGTATAAAAACACCGCACTCCGGAAAGAAACGCCTCACGAACAGAGAATTCCGCTTTTTATGGCCACCGATCATGAGCCCGGCAGTTTTATGGCCATCCGTCTGGGCAGGACATTCCCCAACAATTATGACCAACTGCAAAAAATAGCCTCTGCAGAAAGAGGACGATATGTCGCACGGATATCCGGGGAAATGGCGGAGGATTTAAGAAAATGGGGATTCAATGCCAATTTTTATCCCGTTCTGGATCTGTACTATCCGCCAGATATAAAAACCGGGCGGCGTCCGGTGGGGCATCGGGTTTTTTCTGGTAATCCAAGGGAAGCCGGAGAGCTGGGAAGCCTTGCTGTCCGGGAAATGCAAAACCGGGGGGTTCTGGCCACCATCAAACATTTTCCCGGCCATGGAGATACAACCCTGGATTCCCACTACACCCTTCCGGTCATAAAAAAGCCCTGGAAAGATCTATGGGAGCAGGATATAACCCCTTTTAAAGAAGCCATCAAAGAAAAACCCGCCTTTCTCATGACCGCTCATATATTGTATCCGGAACTGGATCAGGAATATCCCGCCACCATGTCTGCCCATTTTCTGCAAAATATTATCCGCAGGAAACTTGATTTTAAAGGAATCATCATCACCGATGATTTAATGATGGGGGCCATGATAAAAAATTATGATCTCCGTGAGGTGGCGTATCTGAGCATAAAAAACGGAATGGACATGCTACTCATTACCCGCAGAAAAAAAGAAGCCGCCACACCGGAAGATATCCACGCATACCTCACAGCACTATACCATCAGGATTTGGATTTTAAAAAACGGGTGGTGGATAGCTGTTCCCGCATTCTATGGACAAAAATGAATCATGGGATATATTGATTATAGTTTCATTGGGGTTTACTTTGTCCTGCTGGCGATCATTGCTGTCTATCTGCGTGGCCGGGATGCGAATACGGACGATTTTTTTACATCCGGAAGAAATATCCACTGGGCACTGGCGGGATTCTCCATGGTGGCCACCACATTCGCTGCGGACACACCGCTGGCCGTCACTCTCATTGTGGCCAGAGATGGAATATCCGGAAACTGGATCTGGTGGAATTTCGCTCTTTCAGGAATGCTGACGGTCTTCTTTTTTTCCCATCTGTGGAAACGAAGCGGCGTCTCCACAGATCTGGAATTTATTGAACTGCGCTATTCCGGGAAACCCGCCCGGTTCTTACGGATTTTCCGTGCTCTGTATCTATCCATCGGCATTAATTCCATCATCCTTGGTTGGGTCACCATTGGCATGGGAAAAATTCTGGCCATCACCATGGACTGGCCGGTCTGGGCGTCGATGGGGATTCTGTATCTGATAACATCGCTTTATATTATTTTTACCGGCCTTCGTGGAGTGATCATTGCGGATTTTTTTCAGTTTATCATTGCTTTGGCCGGATCCTTCTTTCTGGCATTTACGGCACTGGATTATCTGGGTGGACTGGATGGCATGCGTCAGAAAATCCTGGACGCAGGACTCATTTCCAAAACACATTTTTTCCCCTGGGAGAACTCCCTGGATAACTGGGTGATCTGGCTGGCCATGATGTGGTGGGCAAGCTGGTACCCCGGTGCAGAACCCGGTGGCGGGGGATACATTGCCCAGAGAATGTTCTCCACCCGCAACGAAAAAGATTCTCTCTATGCGACCATATTATTCAATGTGATGCACTACGCCTTCCGCCCCTGGCCCTGGATCATTGTAGCATTCGCCTCCATCCTTGTCTTCCCCTCCCTGGATGATCCGGAAAAAGGCTATCCCATGATGATGACAAAACTATTGTCCTCCCCTTTCCTGGGAATTATGATGACCGGATTTCTGGCCGCATTCATGTCCACCCTCTCCACCCACCTGAACTGGGCAGCCTCTTATCTTGTCCATGATATCTACCGGGAATCCCACCGGAGACGAGGAACGTCCAGATCAGAAAACCACTATCTTCTGGTTTCCCGGATGGCCATCCTCTTTGCAATGGGGCTGTCCTTCATTACATCCTATTTTTTTGATACCGTCAAAGGTGCCTGGGAATTTCTTCTGGCATTGGGAGCCGGGACAGGGCCGGTCTATCTTCTCCGCTGGTACTGGTGGCGGATCAACGCCTGGAGTGAGATATCCGCCATGGCCGGGGCAGCACTCATCACCGGAATTTTTTATTTTTTCCAGGCTCCCAGTCTGGCTTTCCAACTTCTGGTCACCACGGGAGCCACCACCTTTCTGTGGTTATCTGTCACCTTTCTGACCAAGCCGGTGGAGGATTCCACCCTCCTCCATTTTTTCCGGAAAGTAAAACCCGGACTGGCCGGATTCAAAGGTTTTTTTGACCGCATGGGTGAAAATCCGCCGATGGATTCAACCCGTTCCAGCTTGCGGGATTCTTTCATCCTTTGGATATCTTCCGTGGTCATGATCTATTCCCTGCTTTTTGGGGTTGGGTTTTTCCTCTTTGGTCAATATCCGTCCATGATTATTTCCGCCGGAATTTTTCTGGGGTCTGGCACCATCACCGGCATCCGCTTGAGAGGATTCATCCGATCACTGGATGGGGGGCATCATCATAAATGATATTGAATTAGAAACGAGTCTATGGAAAGGTAATCTCCATTTCGTTGTTTTGTATGGTAATCTTAGCTTCCTGTAAAACGCTCATGCCAAGAATAAAATCTATTCCTTCCGGTGCACCTGTTACACGAATTATTGGCACACTTTTTTCAAAGTTATCAAGCCTGACTGACGCAGCATATATGAGAGCGAGCTTGGTGTTACTTTTTGCCTCTTTTGTTCTAACGTCTGGTGCATGAAGAATCTTATGCCATATTGGCCTTGTCTGGAGTGTTGTGATCACCTTATAGGTGCAGGCACAATAATTACTTCCAGTATCCACAAGGCCTTTCAGCGTTTTCTATTTATTTTTACCCTTGACAATTACTTCAAAGGCGTATAATCCACTATCGTTTTTGGTGGCTTTCAATTACAGTCTCACAAGAGTGGAAAGCACCGGTGTCCGGTTGCTTACCTCTCCAACCACAAAGCCTTTCTCTTCTCCAAAATTTTCCAGTCCTTTATTTACTGCCTCACCAAAGGATTCATAGAATTCAGCTGTCCCTTTGTAAAAAACAACAAACGTATTTTTATGGGTTTTAATATAGGATTTCATTTTTTTATCCAGAAGACCGGAAACCGGCAGAATAGAATTTCCCAATATTCCCAGGAATCCCTTTATGGATTGGACCATTGCTATTATCATAGCATTTTTCCCATTGACAAATTGGGTTCATTGCCTTAAAAGGTGCCATATTTGACAAACAAGAGAGGAAAATTATGTTGAAAAAAATATTCATTGGGATTGTATCCCTCGGTATAGTGAGTTCGTTTATTTTCGCCGGGGACTTTGAGGATGGGAAAAAAGCGTATGACAGCGAGGATTACAAAAAAGCATTCCCTCTGCTTAAAAAAGCATGTGATGGGGGAAATGCAAAGGGGTGCAAATTACTTGGCTTATGTACCACAATGGGCTTGGAGTAAAACAGGACTATCAAAAAGCATGCGATGGGAGAGAGGCACTGGGATGCAATAATCTTGGGTATATGTACGAAAAGGGACAGGGGTAAGGCAGAATTATTCCATCGCAAAAGAATTGTTTGGAAAAGCCTGCGATATGGGAAACCAGGACGGCTGCGACAAATATAAAGAATTGAACAATGCCGGGCAATGATACCGCTGCCGACCGGCCGGGGGGTCAATCTCCAGCCGGTATTCCCATCGAAAACCATTTCCGAATGATCAATAGCCGATATCCGACAATTAGATTTGGGATTCTTACTATGGGTTACTACTATTTTACTACCATTTGCTACCAGAATTTTATTTTATCTTATGCTTTATCCCTGTTTTTAACTAAATTTTGTAAATCTTGAAAAATTGATTGTTTTTGATGCGTATTGATTGGCTTTTATGCTGTTTTTAGCTAATTTTTCGATGTTTTTTTGGAGACGAGGGGGATCGAACCCCTGACCTTTTGAATGCCATTCAAACGCTCTCCCAGCTGAGCTACGCCCCCGATGAATCCGAAATTGGGATTTGGCAAACTTAAATCTTTCCTCATGGCGTCAACATATTTTCCACGGGGATTATGCAACCCGCACATGCCCTGGTTTCCATGCCAGTCCCCGCCCTCGTCCATGGACAGCCATTGGACAGTATCCGGTGAATTTTACTTTACATGGCCGGAAACCCGGAAAAGAACGGAATATGAAAAAATCTCTTTTCCTGAGTCTTATGGTTTTCGCGTTTTCCTGCTCCAGTCTGGATAAACTCATCGTCCAGTATTCCCCGGATGTGGAAATCCAGAGTGCGGAAATTGTTTACCAGAATTTTGGTAAAATGACCATCCGTTATACTATAAAAATCGTCAATAAATTATCCTATCCGGTCAACGTGAAACCCATTACGGTTTCCGTGGAAGCAGCCGGAGGAAAATCATCCCAGGAAATTCCTGCCTTCACGCTGGCATCCAAAGAAGTGAAAATCCTGACCAGTGAAACCGCCATGGACGTGGACAACACATTCCGCAACGGGCGTGAATTTACCGCCACCATCAATGGCAGGGCAATCTTTGAGATGGAAAAAATCGACCAGATCAAATGGCAGGGGAAAAAAGAAACCACCAAACAGTTTTCCCTGGAAAAAGCATCCCGCACTCCGGCATATCCCATATTTGCCATTGACGCCGTGGAGCTGGTTTCTGTGGATTATCTGGGAGCATCCCTGAATGTCAAGGCCGGACTGATGAATGAGTACTCCTGGCAGTATGACATGCTCTCTTCCTCTTTCCGGGTGAGCAGCGGGAATTATTCCCTGGCCGAGGAAAACGCCGCAAAGCCGGTTGTGGAAAAAAAAGGTTCCTTAACACTGGTCACTTTTCCCGTGAGAATCCATTTTCTTCCTCTGGGACAGTCTCTGGCCAATTTCTTCAAGAATGAAAATATTAGAATTAAACTGGACTACAGCCAGAAAATCAAAATAGATGGGCAGATTCATGAATATTCCTCTTCCAAAGAAAAGGATCTTACCCTTCCGGAATTGCCATCCATACGTCTGGTAAAAGCAAATCCGTCCATATCCTCCCTGGATGAGATCCAGATGGAGGTTGTCCTGGCTCTGAAGAACCACTCCGTTTCCCCTCTGGAAATGAACTATCCCGGATATAATTTTTTCCTGAATGACCAGATAGCGGTTTCCGGTAATTCTGCCACAAAAATATCCATCCCTCCCCTTTCAGAAAAAGAGGTAACCCTGAAAAATAACATCTCTCTGTCCGGGGTCTATACCGGGATGTCCGCATCCGGCGGTCCGGTCCGGGTGAAACTCCAGGCCAAAAGCGGAAACATAAACGGTAAGATTCCTTCCTTCACCCTGCCCTATGAAAATACATGGGAAGTGGAAAAACCCAGCCTGCCCGGAGTCCGGTTCTCATCCTTCCAGTATCAGTCCCATTCTTTGTATCCTCCATCGGTGCGGTTTATTTTGCAACTGGAAGTGGAAAACAAGAATAATTTTCCGGTAACGGTGGATACCATTTCCGGCAGCCTGAGCTTTCAGAAAACTATTCTTTCCAGCTTTGTGGCACAGAAAACAAAGATTTACCCCAAAGAGAAGAAAACTCTCTCCATTCCCGTGACCATTACGAGAAAGGACATTCTGTCCAATCTGGATTCTCTGAAAAAGGCATCCATGGACCAGTTTTCTGCACAAGGCAATATTGTCCTGCAGGCCGCTGGAATGCCACTGAAAATATCCTGGCCCCAAAGATAATTTAAGAGATAATTCCCGGAGATTATCCTCCGGGATTTTACTTTATCTGGATTTCGCTGGCATCCCACTCAATATCCGGGTGACCCAGATGGAAGCGTATTTTATTTAGATAGTATTTTGTAGCCCTGTCCTCCGGGTTTTCCCGAATCACCGTTTTAAAATAATCCTGAGCCGTGTTTAAATCTTTTGTACTATAGGCATTTACGCCATTTTCAAAAATTTCTTTTGTCCTGGCCTTCAGTACTTTTGCCGGCTCTTCGCTTCCATCCAGAATTTCATATATGGGAATGGTTTTCTGTTTTCCCATCACCCGTACAATTCCCAGAAATCGGTAAGAAAATCCGGAGTCTCCCGGCATTTCCACGCGAACATCCTCCGTGATGATAATGGACGCTCCAAATATTTTTGTGAGACCTTCTATGCGGGAGGTCAGGTTCACAGAATCTGATATCACCGTTGCATCAATCCGGTTTTCCTCCCCCACTGTCCCCAGCATGAGGACCCCGGCATGGATTCCAATTCCAGCGGTGATGGGTTCCAAATTCTGGTTAACTCTGTGTATGTTGTAAAGATGTATTTCTTTCTGCATTTTCACTGCGGCTGTGACGGCATCCATGGATTTATGGGGGAACAGAGCCATGATGCCATCTCCCAGATATTTATCAATAAATCCTTCTTCACCGGCAATCACCGGGCTTATCCTGCTCAAATAGGAATTGATAAAATTAAAATTTTCTTCCGGTGACATTCCTTCTGAAAGCGAGGTAAATTTACGTATGTCGGAGAATAGAATGGCCATTTTTTTCTGGACATGATCCCCCAACTGGATTTCCACAATACTGTCTTTATTCAGAAAACTCAGAATCTGCTTGGGAACAAACCGGGAATTGGCAATATTCAGCTTATTCAGATTTTCGCTTAATTTCTCCACAGAAAAAAATGCCTGCGAAAACCGCAGAGAAAGAATAAAGGATTGCGAGAAAATAAAGATAAATAATCCCAATGGCGAAAACTCTCCCGTATTCACCACATTGTTCATATAGAGAACATCATTGGTAACGGCCAGAAAGAATATGATCCAACCGGAGATGGCAGAAAAAGCACCTTCCCGTTTGCGGAATGTGGCCACCACCAGTCCAATGATAATGTATAATCCTTCCAGAAGGGCAATGAGTTGATAAAACATCATCCACTTGGTATACATAACCATGGGAAAAATCATTACAGAAAGGGAGAAAATTATGGTTACCGCAAACATGATTTTTGTGATTATTTTCTTAAACTCCACTGGATACAAGACATTCATAAACAAAAGAAATATGGGAACAGCCCAATAGAAAGAAAGATATTCAATGGCCACCTGTAAGTGGAAATCAATTCCCGGAAAAAGAGTGACAATGAACATTTCCCCCCGGAACAGAGTCCGCACGGCAATGAAAAGCGTAAAGAATCCAAAATACAGGGTGGAGCGTTCATTTCTCCGCAGTAGATACAGGCCAAAGTGGTAGATGGACATGATAATGATGGCACCAAACGTAAACAGATCAAAGGAGAGCGATGAATTTTTAATTACCTGAATTTTTTCTTCCTCACCCAGTAAAACAGATTCCCAGAGACCACCTTTCTGGTGGTCATAATTGGAAACATGAAAAACCAGAACCATTTCCTTCTTGTCCACAAAGAATGATTTCACCAGATGGCGGTATTCGCCCCGGTGGGTTTCCGGAGAATTCCCCACAGTACCATTACTGCCCATTGGCCGGCCATCCAGAAAAGCACAATACGCCGTTGCCTGGTCTCTTAATTTTAAAGAAAAATATTTTCCCACTGCGGATTCCGGCAGAATAATTTTTATCCTGTATGAACCATATCCAATCCCGCCGATGGGTTTTCCCTTAACCTGTACATCATTCCAAATGGAGGGAACCACGGCGGACACCGGGGTTAGTGTAACATCGGATTTAGACGGATCAATGAATTCTTTCCAGAAAAAATCCCATTGGCCATCCAGTTTGACATTTCCGTTTTTCTCAAAACTCCAGGAAGATAAATCCATAACCCCGGCACGGGCTTCCGGATTCTTTATCCTGTCTCCACCGCAGGAGATGAATAATGATAAAATAATTAATGAAAGTGCAATCCGTAATACAAGCCGGGCATATCCTGCTTTTTTTAATTTTTCCATGTATCGGCACGTATTCATTATTATTCTATCAATGGAAAGCACTTTTTATAAGATTATGGGAAGAGCAGAAAACCTTTGTTATGTGTGAGCCAGCATTTTCAGGGTTTGTTTATACAGGATTTCTTTCCATTGCTTTCTCTGCTGTACCCACAGGTTGTGCATGGGACATCCCGGATCCCGGCAAACGGCATTTTGTCCCAAGAGGCAGTGATCCAGAACATCCAGATCCTCATTAATACGGACAATCTCGTAAAGCAAAATCTCTTTGGGATTGCGGGTGAGAACATATCCACCATTTTTCCCCTGCGTGACAGAAAGAAGACCACTCTGGGATATTTTTGCCATTAACTTCGCAAGATATTTATAGGGAATCCCCAGAGATTGGTGAAGATGTTTAACAGAAACCGGAGCCCCGGGATTTTGGGCAAGATGGATAAAAATCCGCAGACTATATTGTGTATTTTTCTGAAAAACCATGACCATCCAATAAAGGAATTTCCGTATCTCCGGTCAACCCAAATCGGTATTGGGGGAAGGGATAAAAAATGCCTTCCCCCATACCAGGTTCGGAAACTCTAAGCCGATATTTTCCGGCTCAGATAGACCTTCTTTACGGTGTCATAAAACACAATGGCCGCTCCGAAAATCATCATGGTATCCGGTACCACGCGGAACATAATCCAGCCGGAAACTTTTTCCAGAACTTCTCTGGATCTGGCAGCATAGTAACCGGATTCAAAAGCCACTTCTGTCTGCATAAATCCAATGATTATGGTGGGCAGTGCAAACAGAATGACCCCAATAGTCAGAAGCCAGAACCCCCATTGGCTCAAACGATCATTCCATTCCAGATGATTCACAAGAGCATTTGTCCTTGCTGTAAAATAAATAAACGCAAGGGAAATATATCCAAAAGCTCCCAGCAAAGCCACATGTCCGTGGGGCATAATCAGATATGTCCCGTGTGCATAATAATTGACGGTGGGAGTGTTGATTACCATACCCAAGAATCCGGCACCAAACCAGTTCAATGTTGCGGAACCGGCCAGCCACATGAACGGAACTGCGTATGGAAAATCCTGTCCCTGTTTGCGGATATCTTCTTTATTTTTCCATGCTTCAATCATCAGCAGAACCAGGGGAAGCGGTTCCAGAGCGGAGAATATACCACCCACCGCAATCCAGTACTCGTCCAGCCCCTGCCACCAGTAATGATGACCCACGCCCAGAGTTCCGGATGCCATAATCAATCCCAGCTCAAACAGCATGATTCTTTCTGCCGTTTTCCGGGAAACCAGTCCCAGTAAAACTGTGAGGTATGCCAGAACACCTGCGGCAAATAATTCAAACGTGAGTTCCACCCACAGATGCACCACCCACCAGCGATAATAATCGTCCACGGTATAATTGGGCACAATTTTGTGGATGGGCATCATTCCGGCAATGTACAGGGTGGCCACCCCGAACGCAGACCAGATAATGGTTCCCACGAGGATGTTATTTTCTTTTGCTTTTCGCACCAGACTCACCACCATTAGGAACCACATAACCAGACCAATGACCAGACCAATATCCCAGACCCGCCCCAGATTCAGAAGTTCCCGTCCTTCGTTACCCAGCCAGAACCAGACTTCCCTCATGTGACCGGTGGCTCCCAGATAAATGCCGGTGAGACCGCCACCACCCACAACCAACAGGGCTACCCAGAGTACATCCACCAGCCAGGGAAATTTCAGGTCTTCATTAGCAACCCAGGGAGCAATCAGAAGTCCTCCCACCAGCCAGCCAATGGCGACCCATAGAATGGCTATATTTGTATGCAGAGCACGCATCACATTGAACGGCAGGATTTCCTGGGATATGATAAAATTGTTCACAGGATCCATGTAAAGGTGTGCCATATATCCCCCAATAATCACCTGAATCAGTAAAAAGAGAGAAACAATGGGAACATATTTGAGAAGCTTTTTCTGGGACGCAAACATAGCTTTTACTTCAAAGGGTTTTTCAAGGGCTTCTTCTTCTCTGGTCTTGAAAAAATACTCATAGGCAATAAACACCACCGCTATGCTCAGAGGCCAAAGGAGCAGGAATTCCCAAAGAGAATAAAAATGACTGTTCCAATTTGTGTCCTGATCCACCAGAGGTTCCTTGGGCCAGTTGTTGGACCATGTCCGGTTTGTCCCCGGACGAATGGAGGAAGCCACCAGTTGGGACCAGTCCACAAAGGCAGAAATTTTTTCCGCTTCTTCTTTTCTGATCACTCCGGACCTCCAGGCACGGGATTTGTCTCCGTTTACCAGAAAATTCACCAGGTATTTCTTATTTTCCTGGTATGCCAGGGCTGACCCCGGAGAATACAATACCCCGTTCTCCTTCAGGAAGGTTTCCTTTCTGAAATCCTGCTTTACGCGCTCCTTAACACCGGCAAGCTCCATTGAATTTAATTCCTTGCGGGATTTCTGGAAAATTTCCTTTGCGTAATATTCATAAAGAAATTCCGCCCGCTTATGGAAAAACTCTGCGGAAAAATCCGGTCCCAGATACGCACCCATTCCCAGAAGGGTTCCATAGTCCGTCAGATCAAACTGCTGGAAAAACACCTTTCCGTCCACCACATCATTGTATGTGTACAGGGTATCCCCGGAAACGGATTTCACCGTCTGGGGGATGGGTGGTACTTCTTTGGACAGCCTTGCCGTGAACACAATCAAAACCGTCACCATTGCAATGCCAATGATCCAGAACGCAGCATAAAGCCCCTTCCGGCTTAGCAATCGGTCAATAAATGATTCTTTCATCTTTCCTCCTTTTTTTGTTTTGTCCATATACTACCTTTGGGTGGTACTTGCAAGCTAAAAAATTTTCATCATGGATTTTCCAACCGGAAAATATCATAAAATGATTCGTCCAGCTCTGCATCAATGATTCCTTCTTTTTTCAATACCCCAAAGTAATTTCTTGTTTTTTCAATCAAGGGGTCCCCGTCCATGTACTGAAACCGGACCCGGTTTAAAAATAATTCAATCCTGTCCTCCGGCTGCCGCATCAGATCAAAGGACATCCGGGCAGATTCCGTTCGATTATTATTCACCCACTCTATAGCATCCTTCAGCTCTTCCAGAAAAATCTGGAGCAACTCTGGATTTTTTTGGGCAAATTCCCCTTTAACCACCAGGCCGGCGTTGGGAAAGCTTCCAAATCCGGGATTCACCTCATTCCATATATCCGCAAACGCGATAACGGAAATATCCTGACCTCTATCCGCCATGATTTTAATGGCATAGCTGGCCTCCGGCTCCCGCAGAATCACCGTTTCCGCATCCCCCTGAACAAAGGCGGCGTATATTTCCTCCGGACGGCCAAAGGGTGCCCCATAATGAAATTCATAATCATCCGGATTAAATCCCTTTGCCCGTAAAAGATATTTTGTTATTTTTGTGGGTGGTGCTTCTTCAAAGAGAGGAGTATAAATGGGAGTCCCCTTAACATCCGCGAGACTGGAAATTTTTCTGCGTGAGAGAAGAACAAAATTATCCCATACAAAAAAGGCTGGAATTTTAATGTCTGAATTTCGTAATTTTATGGCCGTTATTATAGCGGAAAAACTGATATCCGCCCGGCCACTGGTAATCCAAGCCAAGTGCTTTTCTGTCTCCTCCCATACTTTCAATTCTTTTATCTTCAGCCGGCTGCGGAGGTTTTCTGACTGGAGAAGCCGCATAATCACCGGATAGGCAACCGGGGTTGCGGACTGGATCACAACCTCTGTTTTATCCTGCGAGGCATTATTGTCACCTGCAATAACCGGAGTTTTATAAAAATAGACCCGAAATTCATGGGAAGAATACGGCTCCACTTCATACTCAAAACCCATCTCCGTGAGCATATTGACGATGGGAAAAGGCATAAACCTCTGGATCAGACAAAATCCATCGCCTTCCGGGGTTGCATACGCGGTCTGGATTATAATATCGAACGGATCTGTCTGCATGGTACGCACATCCAGAATGTCAAAATCCTCTTTTCTTTCCCGCCAATCATCATCTTCCTCCAGAGGTGGATTGAAAATGCTGATTCGGTATTCCCTGTCCCGGATTACATTCAACTGGTATCCCAGACCATGGGCGGCTTTCACGAGTGAAACCGGCTCTTCCGTGGCAATCACAACCAGGTTTTTTCCCGGTGCCAGTTTATTTACCATTTCTATGATTTCCGGTACGGAAGCGGAATTGTAAATATACCGCTCCGGGTTTTCCTGCCAATTAATTTCACTGGAAAAGGATAGAAGATCAAAGGCTTCCCCCCCTTTGATGCAGTCCGGTGCCATTTTATAAAGCTCCTGCATGGTTCCCAAGGCATTATTCAGCACGTGCAGAATTTCACACACAGATTCTCCGGATACCCGGGAGGCATCGCTGAACGTGGCAAAGCGGGCCAGGGTATTGTAGACCCCCGGATTCAACAGTCGTTTAAACCGGGCAGAATAGGAAACCAGAACATCCTTCAGATGCGGATATCTATCCAGCGTTTCCTTCACGTTATCCGTTCCCAGAATGGGTTTTTTATCCCCTGTATTTTCGTTAACCTCCTCCGATATAATTGCATTTACCGGGCATACTTCCAAGGCATTTTTGGTTTGCTTTAATTCCATTTCATTTTGCGGTTGCCTTTTGACATACGCAAGATTATTGGATCCCATTTCAAAGTTATTTCCCGCCACTTCCACACAGGCATGGCAGGATATACACTCTTCATTCACATTGAATATTTCCATAATTAACTCCGCAAATAACTTACACAAGCCAAAACCGTATGGCCACTTTATCACAAAAAACTTGCCGGATTTCCCCAAAAAAAGTATATTATTTTCGTTATTATACTACCTATTGGTAGTATAATAACGAGCGAAATAATTTTCATGAAAAATATTGTACCTGTACACTTACATATTGCCCAAAGTGGGAATACTGGCCGGATATTTATTACTGCGTTTATCCCCCTTTTTCTTCTCTCCCTTCATTTCCTGCGAATGGGAAACTACGGCCTATTTCTTTCTAGTCTGGCTTTGCCTTTTTTTATTTTGTCCTTGGGGAAATGGAGTCTGCTCTGGGTAATTCTGGGAGAGTTGACCGCACTGGCAATCTGGATGGTAACCACATTTCAATTGCTGGATGAGAGGATTCTGCTGGGTTTGCCCTGGGTTCGTCTTTTTCTTATTCTGTTATCCGTTATTGCAATCACTGCTTTTTCTATCCAGAAATTAGTGAAATGGTGGCAGACCATGCCCAAACCCGCACGAATGCTTCCTTTTTGGACTTCTCTATCCACAGGAATCCTCCTCCTGGTGATTCACTGGAAATCCGGGATGAGTTTATTGCTTGCGGAAAGATTTTTTCCTGGTTTATGGCCATTTCAGATTCTGATGATGGTATTCTATGCTGGTTTTATCATACAGCGACTGGCTGACCCCGCCCAAACGGCAAAAACCCGGAGAGGAATCTGGATGCTCTTTTCCATTGTATTTTTTCTGCAGTTTGCTTTGGGGCTGAGCATCACAGAAAAGTTCCTCCAGACCGGAGAGATTCATCTGCCCATACCTGCCCTGATTGTGGGAGGACCCTTTTACAGAGGCGGGGGATTTTTTATGACCATCCTGCTACTTGTGACCATCCTTCTTTCCGGACCGGCATGGTGCAGTCATCTCTGTTACATTGGGGCACTGGACAATGTGTTCGCTGACAGGAAGAAAAGACCCCGGCCACTTCCCATTAATATAAGACAAAATCTACGCCTATTTGTTCTGATCCTGACGGTGGCCATCGCTGTGGCTCTGAACATGGGCGGGTTTTCCGTTGCCATTGCCGGAACATTAGCCATCGGTTTTGCCGGATTAAGCATTCTGGCAATGGTTTTTATCTCCGGAAAAACCGGCTATATGTTTCACTGCACATCGGTTTGCCCGGTGGGCTGGATCACCAGCGTCGCAGGAAAAATCAATCCCTTCCGAATCCGTATCAATAACCAGTGCACAGATTGCCAGGTGTGCACCATGGCCTGCAAATATGGAGCCCTGAACCGGGAGGATATTCTCCAACGCAAACCAAATATTTCCTGCACCTTATGCGGGGATTGCATTGGAGCCTGTCCACACGATGCTCTGGAATACCGTTTTCCTGGATTATCCCCGAACAGTGCCAGAAATCTATTCCTTGGAATTATAGTGACATTACACACAATTTTTCTTGCGGTGGCCCGGATTTAGTTCTTTGACTTGCTTCCAGTTATCACCACAAAGCCCCCCTGCCCATGTCCTTCCTGTGGTATTTCCACCATCTCCCCTGCGTCCGGAAACAATGTCTGGTAGATTTTTTCTGTTCTAAAAGAAAACCGCTCCAGAAGGGAGAGCACATCAGCACTGGAAAAGAAAGAGGCATTTTGATAAAATTTATTTTCTTTTTTCTTTGTTTGTAGCCTTTTTCCCATATAGGAATCCTTATCCAGAATGCCAATAATAATCTTCCCTCCGGGTCGGAGAATCCGGCTGGCTTCCTTTATGGATTTTTCCGGATTTTTCACAAAACACAGGGAATTATTAAAAAGGACAAAATCAAATTCCGCATCCTGATAAGGGAGGTTTTCCGCAAAACCGATCTTCACCGCTATTCCTCTTTTCCGGGCAAAATCCGCCATTTTATCCGATGGTTCCAAACCATGGGAAATGCCCAGTTTTTCCGCGAAAACTCCGGTTCCCACCCCAATCTCCATACCTTTTTTGTCCATGGGGATTACCCTCTGCAATGCGGAGAGTTCGGACAGAAAGACTGTACGGTTTTTGGAAAACCATTCTTCATATTCTTCCGAATGAAGATCAAAAGGATTTTTTTTCATTTCAAAATCTCCATTACCGGATAGTCAGAAAGGAATTTCCCGGCGTCAAGAAAATTCCTGCAATGCAAGTCCCGCCGGAAGAAATTACCAAATCCGGTTTGACAAGGCGGGGGTATAACGCAACGCGGAACATGATCCAAAAAACGCTTTCTGTCATGAAACCTCTGGGCGTAGGAATAGCGGGAATTACCATTTTTACTTTTATCACTTTTTTTGTATTTTACTTTACCCCACACAGAGGGGCAGCCTATTTCATCTCCGGAGTGGCGGCCTTCTTCGGTGTGGGATATTTTATCTACAAGTTTACCAAAATCTCCCCCTTAACCGCCTTGGTGGTGGTGCCCGTCATGTTTTCCGGAATGTTCCTGAGTGATTATTATCATATAAGAAAGGAAAAGATCCTTCCCGGCATCAACCCATCGGCAATCGTAAAAAACCCGCAGGTCAATGTTTTTGAATTGGAAAACTTCCGCATCCGGACAGAAAATCTGATTTCCCATTCCTATTCCTATTACAGAAAGGGAGGTTCCAGCTCCGGGAAAGTGATTGTCCCCGTTTATCTTATCCCCCTATCGGATGCCATGGAGAATTCGGAGGAACCGGTTTGGGTTTTTGCTACCTGCAGTAGCGAATCCTGCCATCAAAAAATCCGGCCTCACTGGAAATTTGCCATTCGACGGAATAAAAACAACACAAACCCAGAAGACCTGGATGCCTATAATGACGCCTTCCGGAAAAAATATTCCGCTCCGCCGGCATTGGTGAAAATGAATCCGGTTTTTGTTCGGCTCACGCCGGATGTTTATCTCACCGGAATCCGAATGCGGCGTTACGCAATCCTCATTTATCTGGGGGTGATTGTGACGTGGATTATGGTTTCCCTTTTTTCTCTCCGCTTTGATAATAAAAACCGCATAAGGACGCCGAATAATGTTGTATAAAATTTACTTGAAACCAGGAAAAGAAAAACCCGTCCTTGCGGGACATCCATGGATTTTTTCCGGTGCCATCCTCCGGGTGGAGCTTGTGGAAAGTACAGAGGATGCCAATCCCTTTCCGGCCTGTGTGGTATACTCCTCAGAGAATAAAATTCTGGCCATGGGTTATTACCATCCCACTTCTGACATACCCATAAGGCTGCTGGATTACGGGATGAAGGAACTGCCCTCCTCCAACCCGGAAGAAATCATCCAGCATATCATTTGGATTATTATGGAGAGGATAGAAAAATCCATCCTCCGACGGAGCGATGAGTGGTCTGGACACGGAGGTGGAAGGCTCATCCATGGCGAAGGGGATTTTCTTCCTGGATTATTTCTGGACGCATTTGGGAAGGGGGTTGTATTAATCATCCAGACCCGGGGGATGGAGACAATCCGTCAGAAAATAATTTCACGGATTCAGGATTTGTTGCATGCCGATTTTATTTTTGAGAAAAGGAGCGGGAGATTTTTAAAGAAAGAAAATCTGCCGGAAAAAAATGAACTCATATCCGGAGTTATGCCAGAAAACCTGTTTATAGAAGAACACGGCCTGCGGTATTTTATCCATCTTCCGGAAGGGCAAAAAACAGGATTCTATTTTGACCAAACCCGGAACCGGTTGTTAATCAGAAAATATTCTTCCGGGAAAAGGGTGGTGGATGCTTTTTCCTATAACGGAGGGTTTGGGATCAATGCACTGGCCGGAGGTGCAAAGGAAGTAATCTTTCTGGATGCTTCTTCTGTGGCACTGGAAACAGCAAAAAGGAACATAGAATATAATATACGGGAAAATCATCTTCCGGACATGCAAGTCCAATTCATTCAGGAAGATTCCTTCCGCTTTTTCCGGGAAGACAAAACAAATGCAGATCTGATCATCCTGGATCCCCCCAAATTTGCCCACCATGCCAGCGAAGTCACCGCCGCATCCCGGGGTTACAAAGATATCAACCTTCTGGCCATGAAAAAGATCACATCCGGAGGAATTATCTTTACCTTTTCCTGCTCTTCCGCCGTGGATATGCGGCTATTCCGGCAGATTATTTTTGCCGCCGCTAAAGACGCCGGAAAACAAGTCCAGATTCTGCACATTCTTTCGCAGAATGACGACCACCCCATTTCCATTTATCATCCGGAAGGAGAATATCTGAAAGGTCTGGTTTTACGGGTGGATTAAACAATCGCCCGCACCACATAGGCAATGATATTGGCTTTATCCAGCGGCTTATGGGGATCATAATCCGCGATTTTATTTTCCACAATAAATAATCCACTCATGGCACTTATTACCTCATCTTCACGGTAGACTTTCTGGGCGTGGATTTCTTCTTGAAATATATTCTTCCGGACAAGATTCTTCTTCATCCCATCCGGAATAAATGCGGCAATAATTTTGGATTGCATAAATGGCTTTATTTTATAAAACCGGAGATAGGAAAAAATGATTCTCTTCTTTTTATCATACAGATTTTCCCATACAAAAAAAGTATCCTCATAGTATTCCCGGAATGTTTTTTTATGAAAATTTTTTTCCACATTTTTCTCACTGGTGATATCAAATATATACCATCCACCCGGTTTTAATATTCTGTGAACTTCCCGGAAATGCTTTTTCAATTCTTCTTTTCGGGTGATATAATTCAGGGAATCATGCGTGGAGATGGCCAGATCAAAGTATCCGCATTTAAATGGCAGCTCCCGGAAATCCCCTGCTGCCAGCCGTATTTTATGGGTAAACTCTCCGGTTATTTTCTCTGCGGCCTTCCTGAGCATTGGTAATGAAAAATCCATCCCAATGATTCTCACAAAATAAGTGGCCAGATGCCGGGTTACCGTGGCCGTACCGCATCCCAGATCCACTACTTTTGCGGAAATATCCAGCCCTCTTTCCTGGGCTTCCGCATAAATGGAATATGCCCACTGGTAGAAAGGCACACCCCGCATGGTCGCGTCATAAACCTCCGCAAAAGCCCGGTAAGGGTCAGAATTTGAATTCATGGATGGATTCTTCAATTCCCTTTGTCAAATCCTCCAGTTTCTGAAATTTCTCCCTGTTTTCCGGGGAAGAATTATCAATCATTTCCTTCAGTGTTTCCCGGGTGTACTTATTATATTGATTGATCCGCTTAATTCTGGATTTCAGGGATTCCATCATCCGGTTAAAGTGATCCGCAGTTTCTTTAAACTCATCTTTTTCCCTCAGATGTATCTGCAGTTTTAAATTCCCGTGCAATAATTCATCCATTGTTTTTTCAAACCGCAGAACAGGACCAGCAATGCGGTGGGAAAAGTATACAAAAATATAAATCATATACCCAAGCGTTAGTAAAAACATCAGAAGTAAAACCAGTACCATGTATTTTTTCATGTTACTGAATAAATCCTGGGATGTATACTCGCTTCCAAAGTATTTGGACAACGTCATAATCATCTCGTTGGTATTTTCAAATTGTATTTCTTTCTGCAGATAATAAATTCCATAAAATCCTGAAATAAATACAAAGATAAAGAATACCAGCAAGGGGATGGATGCCTTGAGTATTATTTTAATCTGAAATTTTTTATTGATCAGAATATTTTTTCTCTGGAATGCCTGGGATTCCGGATGCTCCGGGGGTTGCTGCGTTGTCTGGTTTTCTTCCATAATATCCTCCATTTACTGTTTATCAGAAAACAGCGTATTTGTCAACCACAACGCGAATCCATTTATGATGGAATATTCTTGATTACCCAGAGACCAAATCCAGAAAGGCATGTGGATAACAAACGTGAGGCATGTCTTATTCTGGAAAATCTTGGCTTTGGTGTTATTACCGTTCAGGACAATGCTATGATCCTGGCTTCTGATGAAACCGCTAACGCCCTGATAGCGGGATCTCCGGATAAAAATATCACCGGAAATTTTTTCACATCTTATGTGGATAAGACCATAAGGGATACCATCAGGGAGCGTATTGGCCACCTTATCAGAAAAAACAAAGCACCGGAAAAAATTATAACCAAAATGCTGACAACACCGGAGAAATGGATACGGGGCCACTATTTTCCCGCTGGTCAGGAAAAAATGATCATTGTTCTGGAAGATTACACGGACGAATATTTTGAGACAAAATGGGTGGAATTCCTTGCATACAATGACAACCTCACCGGATTACCCAATATGTTCGGGTTTGAGCAGACTCTTACGGATTCCATCTCCCGGACGCAAAAATCCGGAAATTTTCTGGTCATGGCACTGGTGGACATATCATCCGTGAATGACTTTAATGAAAGCTTTGGGCAGAAAACCGGTGACCAGATTATTCTGCATGCGGCAAAATTTTTAAAAGTATTTATGGACACCAGAGGATTCATTGCCCGCTGGACATCTGATAAGTTTATCCTTCTCTTCCCGGATATTGCAGGGGAAAACCATATCCCGGCACTCGTACAGGGTTTGAATTCCCTGAATAACCAGCTTTTTACCGTTGATTCCATGAAAATACGGATCCAGTTTACGGCGGGATATTCCGTTTTTCCCACAGATACGGATGATCAGGAGGAACTGCTCGCTCTGTCCAACCGTGCACTGCTTTTCGCAAAAGATAATTTTAAGAACCATATATTTCCTTATAAAAAGCTGCCGGATCTGATTCGGAATAATACCGATATTATTATAAGAAACTCGCTATCCAATGCCATTGCAAATGGAGAAATTTATGCGGTTTTCCAGCCCAAAGTTGGCACAATTGATTTTTCCCTTCGTGGACTGGAATCCCTTGTCCGATGGAACCATCCGGAGATGGGAAATATTCCGCCGTCCCAGTTCATCCCCATCGCCGAATCCACGGGAATGATCATAGAGCTCGGTAATTTTATGATGGAATCATCCTTTGCCCTTGCCCGTGAGATGGGAAATCCGGAGATTAAAATTTCCGTGAATATATCCCAGGCACAGTTTTTTAATGAAAATTTTCTGGATACTATCGACCAGAATCTGGCCAAATACCAGATACAACCACGCCAGATAGTGCTGGAAATTACGGAAAGTCTGTCCATGGCGGATAAAAAACTGACGGTTGAATCCACCCATCGGCTGCGGGAGAAAGGATTTCATATTTCCATTGATGATTTTGGAACAGGTTATTCTTCCTTATCCCAGTTACATAATCTTCCCGTGGATGAGCTGAAAATTGACATCAGCTTTATACGACGCATCCACACTCCGGATGGCTACCAGATTATCCATGCCATTGCCAGTATGGCATCCGCTATGCATTTGAGAACGGTTGCTGAGGGAATTGAGGATATATCCGCAGTGTCCAAACTGTCGGATCTGAAGATTGACGAGCTCCAGGGATACTACTTTTCCAAACCCCTTCCCAGAACAGAAATTTTAGAATATATTACCAATTACCAGGCGGATTTTTTCAGACAAGAATATCAAAAAGAAGCCCTTGTATCTGGCTCATCATCCGCAAAAGACGAATGATTTCTTTTTTTTCATAATATATCATTTCCAGCATATCATCCAAAAGACTGTCAATCTGGATTACCACAAAATATTCCCGTGAATTTTTATCCTTGAGTTTTTTCATTTTGCGGGAATCTTTCTGGGCAGCTCTTACATGGGAACGCACAAAGTCCGCATAAGCCCGATAATTGGATTGATTGGGATTTTTCAGGAAGCGTTTTTCAATAGCCTCCAGATCCAGGGAAACTTTCTCAAAATTTCTGTAATCTTCCTCATTGGTTTTTTTCTTCGCAGCATTTTTCAGGATGACCCCAAAGCCAGAATCATCCGCCGGACTCCGCACCGACCCGGTAACCGGTGAGTATCCCGCCGGATTTTTTTCATTGTGTCTGGTATCCACCCTCATATTTTATTTTCGGATGGTTGGATGGATTGGAGTAAAAATATTTATGGCTCTGCCGGATTTCCGGTTCCATTTTCCATGATGGTTTTTGCCCTTCCTTCAAAAACAACCCCGGAATCCATGATCAGGTTTTTGGTGATAATATCTCCCAAAATCACAGAGTCAGATAGAAGATGCACACTCTCCGTACCAAATATATTCCCTTCCACCCTGCCAGCCACAATGACTCTGCGGGCATGGATATTGGTACGGACCTCACCGGTCACCCCCACAATAACGGTATTTCCGGATTCAATTTTTCCCGTAAAAAACCCATCAATGCGGAGACTTCCCTCCAGCTCAAATTCGCCGTGAAACCGGGCTCCGGAACCAATAAACGTATCTACTGCAGGATTATCCATATCTATTCCCGAATATAATTTATATAGGGCAATGGATCCACTGCTTCCACCCCCACATAGATTTCATACCTCAAAATATTTTCCGTGCTTTCCTTTGTATATCCCAGATATCCCAGGGTTTCCCCCTTTGCGAGGTTTTCCCCTTCCGGAATGGTCACCCGCTCCAGTCCCTTGTATACCGTATAATAACCATATTTATGTTTTATTTTCACTGTCCAGTTCCAGCGCAGATCTTTTTTTATCAAAACCACTTTCCCTGGCGCTGTGGCCACCACCGGATTCCCCGGAAAAGATATAATGTCAATGCCCGGATTTGTCTCTGACCGCAGAGTGATGGCATTTGTTTTATTCCCAAAGGAATTTACAATGTAACCGCTCACCGGCCAAAGGGTGGGCGTATTTTTGATAATCTTTTTCCGCTTTTGTATAAACGATTTTATTTCATTCAATGGTTTGTCCGCTATTTTGATATCATCCAATATCCGGTTCAGCATGTATATCTCCACCGGAATTTTTTCCTGATTGATTTTTTCTTCGCTTCCTGACACAGTCTCCGGTTTTTGGGCAGATGGTGCTGAGATACCACCCTTTGCAAAAATATTTTCCGCATCCTTTCCTTTGATGATGGAATACAAACCAATCAGATTGGTGCGAACATCGTCAAAGGAAGAATGAATCTGGTAAATCTCAGAACGAATCCGGGCAAATTGTTTGCTGGCATCTTTGTGGGATACCTTCAGCTTGTCCACCTCCTGTATGGTGCTGTTATGGCGGATCACCAAGATGGAGCTGATAATGATCACCAGAGAAAACGAGGCAAGGATTATGGTTAAATTCAGATTAGAGATGTGATAATGACGGATGCTTTTTTCATTGTGAGGAATGAACATTAAGGTGAGGCGTTCCTGCTTTTTCCGACGAATAGTTTCATAAAAATGCTTTTTTTGGGACAGGACATAGTCTTTCACACCTTGGAAAATATTTTTTTTTGTTTCCTGTTTTTTCCGTGTTCCCAATTTCAAATCCGGTTCATCCAGATTGTAAACAGAAATCTTTTCCTTCTGGTAACGGACATCCAGAACAGAAACCGACACATTCTTTTTTGCCTTTTTTTGTTCTTTTTTATCTTTCATGCTTTTCTTTTCCCAATGCCTCTCTGCGTTTACCAGTTTCCAAATGCTTTTACATATCTGCAAGTAAAAACCGGATCACATAACGGCACCGCAGTGTTCACAGCGAATGGTTTCTCCCTCATAATATACCCTTCCCAGAGGTGCTCCGCAGACAGCACAAAACTTATGTGGAGATTTCTGCTTTTCCGATTCCCCGGTGTAAAATTCATCGCTACCCCGGTCAAAATATCCTGCCAGCAGTTGCCGGTTGATGGCCCGCCCGATGATCTTCCTAAGCTGAACAGGGGCTAAGGATGTGAGCCCGGACAGTTTTTCCATGGAAATTCTGCGGTAGGTTTTCACGGTGGAAACCACCAGTTGGATTTGCACATCTTTTTTGGATTCATTCTGTGCCCAATACAGCATCAAACCGCCGATGGTGATAAAAGAGAAGGAAAAAACAGCAATAGGTAAACCAGCTTCCGCCGCTTTGGCATTCACATCAAAAACCATACCTATCCCCAGAAAAAACAGGAACAACCCAAAAAACGAGATCAGAATCCCCAAGGTAAAAATAATTTTACGTTTCACGCTTCTTTCTGGATATCGTTCAGCTTCTCTTTTGCCTGCGCCACAGAGGATGCCACATAAATATACCGGTTTAACTGGGTCATTTCAAAAATTTTCATCACAGTATTGGAGAGATTCGCCACCGCGAGCATTCCCCCCCGCCGCTTGAGCCAACTGGATATCTGAATGAGCCCGCCAATGGCGGATGAGTCTATGAAATTGGTTTTTTTCATATCCATCACCACATAGCCGTAACTTTTCTTAATCTTGTTCATAATGGCACTTTTCACTTCCGGCATATTGTATAAATCCAGATCCCCGGCCGTCTCAAAATCATAGATTCCGGCGTGGATGGGCGTGGATATCATCAGATCATCTTTAAAGTGTTCTGTGAACAGATTGCTTCCGGATACCAATAGGGCTTTTCTGGCCATATTAGAATCTTCCATGAGACGCTTCATCATTACATCCACCCGTTTGAACAGAATCTCCAGCAGAGTGGGATTCAGATCCATTTTATTCCGGATTCTTTCCTTGATATTTTTCAGCAATTCGGAAGCTGCATCAATATCGGTCTGGGCCATGATAGAAGATTCAATCATGGCCTTTCCTGCCTGAGCCAGAAGAACTTCCAACTGGACATCAGTATCCGCATCCGGCCTGGCATCGGAGACTTCCACAAAGGAAGTGATGTTTTTCATTTCAGTGCTGATATTATCCACAACATTGTGGTATTTGAATTCAATGGGCAGGTTCCGGGCTTGCGGATTCCTGGAAAGTACTTCACCGTCAATTTCAAAGACACTGACAACCTTCCTTTCCTCATCGCTCATCAGATCCCCAATATTAAAACGGACTTCTCCGTCCGCAACCGAAGGCTGGCTTTTTCCGGTCAATAGCTCCAGGAAACGAAATCCTTCCGGAATCTGGATCCGCAACTCCCCGGCCTGGGCATACAGACTCCCAACGTTCTGGAATTCTTTGTAAAAAACCTCTGTAATCTTTTCCGGATTATCAATAAAATGAAAATTCCCATTACCAGCTTCCGCAACGGATTTCAGGGAACCTTCATTAAAATCAGAGCCAAAACCTATGGTTGTGGTCACAATGCCCTTTTGGTAGTAGCTCCGGGCAATATCCACCAGCTTTTCATCCTCCTGGATTCCCATGGTGGCAATGCCATCGGTCAGCAAAATGAGTCTTTTAATACAGTTTGTTTCTTTCATCTCCTCCAGCATGCGGATGCCCTGCAGCCATCCGGCACTTAAATTGGTGGAGGTGCCAATGCGTATATCCTTGAGCCGCTCTATGATCTGGCGTTTGTCTTTTACAAAATCCATATTCTGGATGATCTGCACATCTTCTGCGTATCCCACTATTCCCAGAAAATCATAGCGGGTGAGCCAATTGATAAAAATGCTGGAAGCGTTGAATACCGCATCCATTTTTTCTCCTTTCATGGACCAGCTCTTATCAATTACCATACAAAGGGCGATGGGTTTGCGCTGTTTCTGGGAGGGATCCGGAGGACTTTGCATTTTTACCATTAAATGGTTCAGATTTTTCTGTTCTTTGCTTACACCGGGATACTCCCACTTGGCCGATATTTCCATAATACTTCTTATTAAAGAGTTTCAATTAGGGCAAGCATTTTTTTATTCTGCACATCGTTTTTTCCGGAAACAAAGCACGTCCACCTTCTCAATTCCGGGTATGGAATTCAGCCTGGCCAGTATATGATCCAGTTGCTCCCGGGAGTCCACATTGAGCTTGAATTTATCATCCACCCGCCCCTGTCTGGTTTTTGCACTGGCTTCCATAATATCCACCCCAAAATATTCAAAAGACCGGATGATGTCATAGTACAAGTGACCACGGTCGCTTCCGTGGATTTCCAGTTCCGTGATGTAACCGTTCACCCCCTCCCAGGATAACTGTATTATCAGGTCTTTTTTTTCCGGAGAATCCATCATTTTCCGGATGATTTTGCATTCCGCGTCGTGGACGGTGATCCCGTCCAGACGGGTAATATACCCCACGATGGGTTTGCCATAAACCGGCTGGCAGCACTTGGCAATTTTCTTTTTTACCGATTTTTCCCCTTCCCAGACAACGGAATCGGCCAGACTTTCCCCAACCGGGATTTTTTCCTCTTCTTTCTGTTTTTTCTTTTTGTGGGTGGTTTTGGAGATGGGGGTGGATTTATTTTCTTTTTCTTCCTCCGGAAGGGGGATTTTTTTCTTTCCATCCAGCATGGGGACTTCCGGCACCAGAGGATAATTTCCCCCCATCCTGTGCAGATAATTCCGTATCCGGTTTTTCGCATGGGAGGTGACCACATAACGGAGCCAATCCGGGTTTGGGTGGGCATTGGAGTTGGTGATGATATGGATTTTTTCCCCGTTCCTCAAGTATGCACGGATGGAGACATGGCGGTCATCAATCCGGGCCCCGTAACAGTGGAACCCCATGTCCGTATGGATGCGGAAAGCGAAATCCAGAATGGTGGCCCGCTTGGGAAAAAAATGAATGTCCCCACGGGGGGTGAAGACAAAAATATCATCATTCTCCTGTTCTTCCAACCCTTCCACTATTTCCTGATAAATGGCTTCATCGGTCTCATTCTCCATTTTCAGGGATTCATTCATTTCCTTTAGAAGAGCTTTCCCGGGGATTTCCTGTTCCAAACCGGAGGCCAGTTTTTTCGCTTCTTTGTATCTCCAGTGGGCGGCAATTCCATACTCGGCCACCATGTGCATGGCATTGGTACGGATCTGGACTTCTATATTCCTATTCTCCGGCCCGTTGACTGTGGTATGAATACTCTGGTATCCGTTTTTTTTCCGATGGTTAATATAGTCCTTGAATCTACCCGGAATATGCCTATACACCTCATGGATAATCCCCATGGCCGGATAACAGTCATTCAAATCCCGGGTGATGATACGAATGGCATACAGATCATATACTTCAGAAAAACTTCTGCTCTTTTCTCTTATTTTTCTATATATGGAATAAAAATGTTTGGGGCGGCCATCCACGGTGGCCCGGATTTTTGCCGCCTTTAGATGCTGATCCACCTCCTGGACCACCCGCTGGATATAAGCATCACGATCTGTCTTTTTTTCATCCACTAATATTCGGATTTTGTCATACTCCTCAAAATCCAGATACCGTAGACACAGATCTTCCAATTCCGATTTTATCTTGTAAATCCCCACCCGTCCAGCCAGCGGAGCATATATTTTTATGGTTTCCTGGGCAATCCGCTTTTGTTTATCCTCCGGAAGGGACTGGAGAGTTCGCATATTATGCAAACGGTCCGCAATTTTGATCACCAGCGTTCTCTGGTCTTCCACGGTTGCCTGGATCATTTTCCGCAAATTCGAAGTCAGGGTATCCGCTGCCGACTGATTTTTCATCCGGGAAATTTTTGTCACCCCATCCACCAGATGGTATACTTTTTCACCAAAGATAGTTTTCAGAGTTTCCGGAGAAACATCGGTGTCTTCCAATACGTCATGGAGAAGAGCGGCAACAATCACTTCCGGGTCCAGGCTGAATTCCGTTAAAATAATGGCCACAGAAAGGGGATGGATAATATATGGTTCTCCGGAATTTCTTCTCTGGTATCTGTGTGCATCCTGGGCGACTAAGAAGGCTTTCTTAACAAAAGACCTATGCGGCCAGGAAATCGGCTTCAATAACTGAGTAAACAAGTTAGCCGTCTGGCTGTCATCCTCTCCTGCCATAATACATCAATCTAATACCAATTCGTTTTTATTTCCAGAAAAACAGCAAAATCAGGATGTAATTTTTTTCTCCCAAAGATGGGCGGTGCGGATGATCTCTTCCATATCCGTGAACGCGGGTTTCCATCCCAGTTTTTCTGCTGCTTTAGCTAAGGAACCCACCAGGATGGGAGGATCTCCTGCCCGGCGTGATCCCATCTGGTATGGGATCTCCACCCCCATCACCCGGCTGGCGGCATGTATCATTTCCAGCACGGTGAATCCTTTGCCATTGCCCAGATTAAAGGCCTCCGTGCGTTCTGCTCCATCCAGATAAGAGATTCCCAGAATATGGGCTTCCACCAGATCGTTCACGTGGATATAATCCCGGACAGCCGTCCCATCGGAAAAACCGGCCACGCGGTAATCATCCCCAAAAACCGTCAGGGGTTTGCCTGTCCCCATTCCCGCCCGCAGCATCAGCGGAATCAGGTGGGTCTCCGGAAGGTGCCACTCCCCGGTCTCCCCCTCCGGATCACAGCCGGCAGCGTTGAAATACCGGAACATGAGAGCCTTGATCCCATAGACGGCATAATCCTGAATAATACGTTCAAACATCAGTTTGGACCACCCATAAGGATTAATCGGATGCTGGGGATGGTCTTCCTCAATGGGAATCCTTCCCGGCAAAATTTCCCCGTATGTGGCACATGTGGAAGAAAAGATCAGTTTATGAACCCCGGCCTTCCGCATGGCATTCAGCATCCGCAACGATTTGAATGTGTTATTCTCATAATATATGTCCGGCTTTTCCACGGATTCCCCCACATAGGCAAAAGCGGCAAAGTGCATCACCGTATCGATGGAATAGCGGGAAAAAATATCCGCCAGCAGACTTTCATCCCCCAAATCCCCTTCTATGAAATCTCCCCATTTTACCAGTTCGCGATGACCACGGGACAGGTTGTCCAGAACCACCGGATTGTATCCTTTTTTTCGCAGCATTTTTGTCGCATGGGAGCCAATATAACCCGCTCCGCCAATGACCAGAATATCTTTTGCCATAGCTTATGCTGTGACTTCCGTGCGAAAGTCAAGTTTTTTATGGAATAAGTGTTGCACTTC
>DYOA01000001.1:69414-113666 GCA_020720785.1 Leptospira biflexa | reverse complement strand
CGAACTTGATGATGGGGGCCCAAACAAAACATAAAACAAATAATTGGGTTGACAGAATCAAAATTATTGGAAATACGTTATTCATGGCTCCTCAATTACTAGTTCTGGTGATAATGGTTATGGCTTATTTTCTGGGCTCCATCCCGTTTGCATTCATCGCGGGAAAAATAAATGGCATCGATATCCGCACCCAGGGTTCCGGGAATGTGGGTGCAACAAATACCCTAAGAGTCCTCGGTCCCCGGTGGGGTTTTCCGGTGCTGTTTCTGGATGCAGCCAAGGGCTACCTTCCGGTTCTTTTCGCATCGCTCTGGTTTGTCCCGGGGGAAGGTTGTATTCTGCAGCGTGTCCATGTGATGATGATCGCGGGAGTTTTTGCGATGGTGGGACATATGTTCCCGATTTGGCTGAAATTCAAAGGCGGGAAGGGCGTGGCCACCGGTCTGGGGCTCATGATTGGTCTGGCACCCCCACTCATTGGAATTGCATTTATCTTATTCGTTGTGGTTGTGTTGATTTTTCGTTATGTTTCACTGGGTTCTATTGTTGCGGCATTGAGTTTACCGGCTTTTTTTCCGATCCTATATAGTATGGGAAAAGACCGGGATTTGTTTATTTTTGTTCTGGTGATTGCGGTCTTTGTGGTTTATAAACACAGAAGTAATATAACCCGTTTAATAAACGGTAATGAATCTAAATTGTCGTTGAAAAAAAAGTAGAAGAAAAAGTATAAGGAATACGGAGAGGAAAATGAAAAAGATCAGTATAATCATATCATTTGTTCTAGCGGTGGGGTTTACTTTTGCGGGGCCCATCAAGGATGAATTTTTTAAAACGGTGAATGACATTGAAAAACTGGAAGAAACTGAGGAAGCCCGGAAAAAACAGATACAGGAAACCATTGAGCTGTCTTTGAAAAGGGCACTGCTGCGGTATTACAACTACCGTGAGTTTGACAAAATAAAGGTGACAGACTCCAATTATGAACAGTCGGATATGGACAAATACACATATTACATCAAATATGAACAATTCATTGGTTATTTTTCCTATTCCAATGATCCGGGCAAATATTTTTCCTATCCCAGGGATGAACGAATTCTCATCAAACCTGAAGCCAAAGATGAGTATTATGATAAAATACTGAAGGAAATGAATGAAAACCAAACAACCCGGGTTGTGGATGGGGAAGGTAAGAAAGAAGAAACCAAAAAATAATTTAAAAAAATCCCCGGTTTCGGGGATTTTTTTAAATTTCTCTTGACATTGAAAATCCCCCTTGTATCACTGTGCGAAAAACGAATATCTTAATAAGAATCGTTACGATTACAAATTTAAATATATTACAAATTTAAATATAATGGAGGTTTAAATGGAAGCACTGATTCTTGCCAGAATCCAGTTTGCGGCAACAACTATTTTCCACTATTTCTTTGTTCCGCTCACTTTGGGAATGGCAATTCTGGTGGCCGTAATGGAAACCAGGTACGTGCAAACCGGGGATGAAACTTATAAAAAAATGACAAAGTTCTGGGGAAAACTTTTCCTGATTAACTTTGCCATTGGTCTGGTAACCGGTCTTGTTCAGGAATTCCAGTTTGGGATGAACTGGTCAGAATATTCCCGCTATGTGGGGGATATTTTTGGGGTTCCACTGGCAATTGAGGCTCTGCTGGCCTTTTTTCTGGAGTCCACTTTTATTGGAGTCTGGATATTTGGATGGGATAAGCTCTCCAAAAAAGCCCATGCAGCCTCTATCTGGGTTGTCGCCATCGGCTCCAACTTATCTGCTCTGTGGATTCTGATCGCGAATTCCTGGATGCAGATGCCTGTGGGCTATGCTGAGGAAGGGCGAAGAGCTCTCTTAACCAGCTTTTCCGCAATTTTGTTTAATCCCCATGTTTGGGTACAGTTTCCCCATGTCCTTTCCGCTGCTTTGGCGATGAGTGGTTTCTTCATAATGGGAATTGCCTCCTGGCACATCATACGGGGAAATGACCTGGAGTTTTACAAAAAATCCATTAAGTCCGTGGCATTGATCACATTTCTGGCCAGCCTGATGCTGCCGGTCATTGGTCATTTTCAGGGGCAAATCATTGCCAAACACCAACCAATGAAGATCGCTGCGGCAGAGGCACACTGGGAAACTGAAGATCCGGCAAGCTGGTCTTTATTTGCCCTCATTGACCAGGAGAAAAAAACCAATCCGGTGGATATAAAAATACCGGGAGTTTTAAGCTTCATGATCTATGATGAATTCAAAGGCAAAGTGGAAGGTTTGAATGACCTGCAGGAGCAGTATGAAAAAACCTATTCCGCCAAACATGGAAGCCAAAGCTTTATACCGCCAGTGGCCATTACATACTGGAGTTTCCGTCTGATGGTGGGAATTGGGATGCTCATGGTTCTGGTTTCTTTTATCGCATGGTTTACCTCCAGAAAGGATGGACTGTTCAGCAATAAACTACTGCTGCGGTTTATGATGTTTATGATACCACTCCCGTATATTGGGAATACCACAGGATGGATTGTTACGGAAGTGGGACGCTGGCCGTGGATTGTACAGGGGCTCTTAACCTTGGACAAAGCGGTATCCCCCAATGTTTCCGCTGGTGCGGTGCTTTTCACCTTAATTGGTTATGTGGCCATTTATGGAACCGCGATTGGTATTTTCGCATGGTTAATGCTGAAACACGCGGGCAAGGGACCGCAGGAAGCGTAAGGAGATTATATGGACGCACAAGTATTACAGACAATATGGTTTGTTTTGATTGTAGTTCTCTTTGTCGGATTCTTCTTCTTTGAAGGTTTTGACTATGGAGTGGGGATTCTTCTCCCCTTTGTGGGCAAAGATGAGAAAGAACGCCGGATTGTGAACGCGACCATTGGACCACACTGGGATGCGAATGAAGTGTGGATGGTTACAGCCGGTGGTGCCATGTTTGCGGCATTTCCGCAGTGGTACGCAACTCTGTTCAGCGGATTTTATCTGGCACTTTTTCTGATGCTGGTGGCTTTGATTGTCCGGGGACTGGGTTTTGAATACCGCAATAAGCATGACAGTGCAAAGTGGCGCAATGCATGGGACTGGATGATTTTCGCGGGCAGTCTGATTCCGGCTCTTCTCTGGGGCGTGGCTTTTTCCAATATAGTAAAAGGTCTGGCCATTGATAAGGGTATGAATTACACCGGGACATTCTTTGATCTGCTCAATCCCTATTCTCTGGTGGGTGGACTGGTCACGGTTTTTGTGTTCACGATGCACGGAGCCAATTACCTTAAGCTGAAAACAGAAGGGGAAATTAAAGAGCGCTCGGCAGACATGGGATTGAAAGCCGGGTTAATCGCTGTGGTTTTTGGGGTTACCTATATTGTGATGAGCTTTTTCTTCACAGATATGTTTACCAAAGCCGGCGGAATCCTGATCATTCTCACCGCCGTGGCTCTTCTGGGAACAGTGGCCATGATGAAAATGAGCAAAGACGGATGGGCTTTTATCCTGGGCAGCTTAACGGTTGCTTTATTTACAGTCGCCCTGTTCTTCACTCTTTTCCCAAGAGTCATGGTATCCACCATTCCCGGAAATGATTTGACCATTGCCAACGCTTCTTCCAGCCTCTATACATTAAAGGTGATGCTGGTGGTGGCACTGATTTTTGTACCCATTGTTCTGGTTTATCTGGGATGGACATACAAAATCTTCAAGGATAGAATCACCAAAAACAATATTGATTCCATTCATTACTGAAAATTTTTCATTGGAGAAGAAAAGAGACCGATGTGTCTCTTTTCTTTTTTATTTTGCTGAATAACGAACTCATTCATTATATTCTGGACCATTCGCATAAAAAAACCCTGGCGGTGAATATCTTCGCATCCTGGTTTTTCATGGTTCTGGCCATTGTACAGGCATATACTATAGCTTCATTATTGTCCTTTCATAAAACTCCCCCATCGGATACAAGAATCCATGTTTTTCTGGGGTCTCTTTTTCTGATTATCCTGCTCAGGACTTTTCTGCACTATTTTAGCGAAAAACGGTGGGAAAAATTTTCTTATAAGCTGAAAAACAAGATCCGGGAAGATTTATTCCAAAGCAGTGCATCCATGACCTATTCCACAGCCCGTAATCTGGACGCTTCGGAAGCACATATCCTGTATACGGAAGCGGTGGAAAATCTTGAGGATTTTTTTTCTGGTTTCCTGTCCAAAGCATCGGTGGCGGCCTTCTTTCCGCTAACGGTGCTTCTGGTGATCGCATTTTTTGACAGGTTTTCCTTTGTGGTTTTTCTGGTCACCATGCCCATCATTCCGTTCTTTATGATTCTGATTGGGAAATGGGTAACTTCTCTAACCCATAGACAGTGGGACAGGCTTTTCTGGATGGGAAATTATCTATTTGACCGGATTTCAGGAATCCCGGTTTTTAAAACCACCCGCACCCTGCTGACCCAGATTTCCGCCCTGTCCGGGGTTACCAGGGAATACCAGCAGGCCACTTATGCGGTGCTGAAGATAGCCTTTCTATCTGCACTTACCCTGGAGCTTCTGGCCACCCTCTCCACGGCCATCATTGCGGTGGAGATTGGGCTGCGGCTTTTATTCGGGAAAATCAATTTTCAATTTTCACTTTTTATATTGATTCTGGCACCGGAATTTTATCTGGCATTCCGGAATCTGGGATCCCAGTTTCATTCTGCCCAGAATGCATCGGAAGCCGCCGGACGGATATTTTCCTTCCTTGCACGAATGAAAAACACCGGAGAACCTGAGCCAAAACGCACAGAAAATCATCATTTTTTTTATAGGATTAAAAAGGGCAGATTTGCATACCCCGGACAGGAAACTCCGGTTTTTTCCAGTCTGAATCTGGCCATCCCCCGCCCGGCGGACGGTTCGGTGATTTTTCTGACCGGAGAAAGCGGTTCGGGAAAATCCACGTTGCTGTCTCTGATGGCAGGAAATATGTATTGGCAGGGAGGGGAGAATTATCTCCATAAAAAGAGGGCAACCCATTTTTTTCTGCCCCATTCCGTAAGGATGTTTCCCGCGACACTGAAGGAGAATATTATTCTGGGTGAAAAATGGGAATCCGAGCGGTTTTTGAATGCTCTGGAGAAGGTTTTTCTGAAGCAACGAATTTTATCTTTTCCCCTGAAAGAGGATGTAGTAATGGATTCAGAAATCCATAATCTATCCTCAGGAGAAATCCAGAGACTGGCCATCTCCCGGATTTTTTATGCCTCCGCAAAGGACGCATACTTTCTGGATGAACCCTACGCGTTTCTGGATCACGGAATGATGATGGATATCCACCACAATCTTGTGGAAAATTTTGCCGGGAATTCCGCTATTGTTATCTCCACCCATCGGCTGGATATGGCCAGAGACAAAGATATTATTATTGGGATAAAAGATGGAAAGAAAGTTTTCCAGGGTACCCACGGGATGCTGATGAAAAACAATCCCGGATACCGCAGTTATTTTCTTTACAATAAGAGGCTTTATGCGTAAATCCAGTGCGGGCATTGCGTGGATTTACCAGAAAGCCGCTCCCGGAATTTTTTTTTCTGTCCTGCTGGGAATTCTATCGGTGGGGTTCAACATTGCTCTGATGGGCTTGGCAGCCTATATCATTGCCTCCGCGTCCTATCATCCGGAACTGTATGTCCTGATGCCCTATATCACCGGGGTGCGTTTTTTTGGGACGTTCCGGGGTGTTCTGCGGTATCTGGAAAGGGTTTTTTCGCACCGTGCTGCTTTGGAGGTGGTATCCCATATCCGGACCTGGTATTTCCGGCAGATAAACCGACACTTTTCCAGTGTCATCCGTGAAAAAAAATCCGCTTTGCTTTATTCAGAAATTTTGCGGGATGTCAATGCGCTGGAAAACGGCATCGTCCGGTTTTTTCTGCCCATGGCCATTGCCACTGGAATCTATTTTTTTACATCCATTTTTCTGTATATATATTTCAAGGATATATTATTTTTTACGATATATTTAACCGGATTTCTGATAATTATAGCAGTAATCCCCATGATCGCAGTGCATAAACAGAAGAACCTGGGTTTTTATCTGGGGGAAAAACGCAGAAATCTGGAGAATTTTCTGATCCATTTTCATGCTACTTCTGGAGAATCCACACTATATTCCTTTACGGAACCACTTTCTGTTTTTTTCCGTAAATCATTACACGATTATGAATCCAGATTCCTGGAATTGAAAAACAGAAATATTTTTTATTCTTCCATAATATTTTTCTTATCTCATTTTGTTCTATTTATTGTTCTGTCGTCCGGATTGCTGCACAACAACCTGGAAACCACCTATTTCACTGTGGGAATTCTGGTTATTATTTCCTCTCTGGAAGCATATTCTCCCATTGCTGCGAGCGTGGGTTTTTTCACATATTATTACGACTCTCTGAAAAATCTGCTTTCCCTTTCTTCCCGTAGCGTATCCCGGAATCCGGCCAGAATCACCCATGGGGATTATCCGGGAATGAAGTCGGTTTCCTTCAAATACGGGCAGGAACACCCTTGGATTCTGAAAAATGTCTCTCTGGCTCTCAAACCCGGAAAAATAAGCGTGATCACAGGAATCTCCGGTAGCGGTAAATCCACTCTCATGTCTCTTCTTTCCGGAGAAATCCTGCCCGCACCGGAAGGATTTCATGGGCAGATCATCCATCCGCATTCGGAAAAATCCGGCATTCCGCTCATATCCAGGTATTCCCCCCGGACATACTTTTTTCAGGACGATCTTATTTTTAATCTGTATCTGGACTCATCCAGAGAAACTCTTACACCGGAGGCGGAAAAAATTCTGGAATATCTGGAACTGGATATCCCATTTCTTCTGGCCCGGGAAAAAAAGCTGAGAGAAAATCTGTCTTTTGGTCAGAAGAAACGGATTCTGCTGACCCGGGCATTTTTATCCCCCTCCCCATATTTGTTTCTGGATGAGCCCACGGAAGGGCTGGATTTTTCCATGCGGCTGAAAATTAACCGATACCTGCAAGCTATGACACCGGAAAAAACCATTTTTATCATCACCCATAAAATGGAGCTTTTACGGATTGCTCATTCTATCTTCCGGTTGTCCCATGGATCATTGAAAAAAGTGGCCTTGCCGGAGCCGGTGGGCGATATTCTCTGAATAAAGGATTCCCAATCCTTCCGAAGAAAATCCGGAATCAGGTTTTGGTTTTTATAAAGGTCATATTCGGTAGCGTTACCCACGGAAGTGTAATTTCCCTGAAAAAGTGTACCATACATCCCCATTTTTTGGGAATTCTGATTCCCCGGATTTAGTGTTTCCCATAATGGACCCAGCTCCTTTTCCGGGGAGGATGGCACCAGCTTCAGAATCTCCCGTCCCAGAATGGAATATCCGGTATAAATGAATTTTCCCCCCGGTAGAATGCACACTTTTGGGCTGTTCGGGCAGAACTCCCAGGCTCTTTCTGCAGAGTCCGCCGGTGTGCGAGGCCGTAAATACAGTAAACCGGAGGAATGAATCTTTTCCCAATCCTGAGTGCTGAAATTTCCTGGAAGTTTTCCATCGTCCGGGAAAAGAATCACATCCGAATTCAGTAGCATTATTCCGTCAAATCCGGAGAGACCGGAAAAAACATTCCGGAGAGCCCCGGCGGTACCCAGAAGCTCCGGTTCATGGATAAAATGTATGCGGAAAAAATCGCCCAGCCGGTGGATCCTTAGATATTCCAGGATCCGGTCATAACGATAATGAGCGTTTATCCAGACATTTTCCACGTCGCATCTGTACAAATGAAAAAACTGGTAGTGCAGCAGAGGAACACCATCCACTGATAGAAGCGGCTTGGGAATATTCAGGGTATATCTCCCCATGCGTTTCCCATAGCCAGCAGCTAAAATGAATCCTGCCAAGGTCTTATTCATCATGACCGGGAACGGAAAGGGTAAAAACCTCCACCGGGGTTTCCTTCCCGCGCAGAGTTCGTTTTCCCAGGGAACGCCAGGAATATTCCTTCCGGCAAAGTTGCTTTGTGCTTCCAGAAATGAGTATATTTACATGATCCTCTTTTGTCTGGGATTCCAGCCGAGCCGATGTGTTGACGCTGTCCCCAATGACGGTGTATTCCATTCTGTCCATGGAACCAATGAGACCGGAAATGACCTTTCCGCTGTGAATGCCAATACCGGCATGGATGGGCTGGTGGCCTTCGTTCACAAGTTCACGGTTCAGGTTTTCCCTTTCCCGGATCATTTCCATGGCCGATGTGATGGCTACGTCGGCGTGGTTTTCCATCGGCAGAGGAGCCCCAAAAACTGCTAAAACCGCATCCCCAATGAATTTGTTCACTATCCCCCCATTTCTGGTTATGGCTCGCGTAATCGCATCAAAATATCTGTTCAGGATGAGGACTAATACTTCCGGCGGGAGTTTTTCTGACAGGGACGTAAACGATCTGATGTCGCTGAAAAGAATGGTTGTTTCTCTGATCTCCCCATCCATGTTGAGTTGACCGGAAAGGAGCTGGTCTCTTACTAATGGATCCACAACTTTCCCAAAAGTGTCCTTCATGAATTCTTTTTCTTTTAATTCAGAAGCTACCTCATTAATGGTTTCTGACAGCACCCCAATTTCATCATGAGAATTTACCGGGATGGAAATGTTAAAATCCCCCCGCCGGATTTTATTGGCTGCCATTGTCATTTCCCGGATGGGTTTACGGTAGGATTCTGCCATCAGCCAGGATATGAGATAGGATATCCCCGTCAGTCCGGCAAAAAGCAAACCCACCGGAAGTGCGGCCTTTGTTAATTGATCCGGGTTCATCTGGCCAAAGCCAACAGTGGAAAGCAATAAAATGGGGAATATTGTTATGGCAAAGAAAAGGATGAAAAACCGCACACGGATGGAAAGTATTTCCGATGTTTGGTATCTGGATATCTTGTTATCCGGAAAAAAAATCCGGATATAATACTTCCGCATAATAAATTCCAAAGCATAATAAATGAGTACAAAGGTAAATGCTGCAAACGAGAGTTGCATAATGAAAGAAAATAAAATTTCCTGAAGGCTCGCATTGTATCCCTGGAAGAAAAAATTATTTATATTTCCGGCATATCCAATGATCCAGCCGCTGGCTCCCAAAAAGGAATGGTATAGCGGGAGATTCAAGACTCTCCTTTTTGCGGTAACTTCTGTTTTTTGATTCATTGGCTTTTTTTTGATGAGATTATAAACCGGAAACGTGTATATTATGATAAAGACAAAGGGGAGAATAAAGCTGATGACGTAAATTGCCATAAACAGACTGAATCGTTCCGGGTCTGGAATCACCACGTTTCTAATAAAAACCTCCAGACGATTCATATACATGGAAAGCGGACCCACGAATAATTGGGCCAGCATCACAATAACCGCGTTGGCTCCCGCATTCACGATAACCAATACCGAAATAAACCGTATTGGATGAATCACTGTCTGTCCCGTTAATTCGCTATTTTTTCTGGTTTTATCCATCGCAATACTTCTTAATAGCCTAATGGTTTCCGGGCATGCTATGGGAAGTATTTTTTCCGGAAGAACCCTTGCTAAACTGAGAATCCTGCCGAATTTTTCTTTACCGCATGCAAAGCGATTTATTATTAATGGATGGATATTTCTCCGGAAAAATCTCTGGATACTGCTGCCCGGATTGCCGCCGAAAGTAAATCCCTGGTCATTCTGACGGGGGCTGGGGTTTCCGCAGAAAGCGGTATCCCCACATTCAGAGGGGAGAATGGACTCTGGAAAAACTATCGGCCGGAGGAACTGGCCACTCCGGAGGCTTTCCGGAATCATCCTGCATTGGTTTGGGAATGGTATAATTTCCGGAAGAATCTCATTTCAGAGAAATCCCCTAACCCGGCACATTATGCCATAACGGAATTACAGCATCTATTGCCGGATGTTTCCCTAATTACCCAGAATGTGGATTCCCTCCATAATGTGGCTGGAACCATAAACCTGATTGAAATGCATGGAAATATTTTCCGGGCCCGATGTACGAATTGCGGAAAGACCATGGAATACCGCCGGACAGAGGATAATTCTCCGGTATGTTCATTCTGTTACGGAGCCCTGCGTCCGGATATTGTCTGGTTTGGGGAAATGCTGGACCCCGTCATTGTGAGCAAAATAGAAAGCGTTCTATACCATGCGGATACCATGATCATAGCCGGAACATCCGGAGCTGTTTATCCGGCGGCGGGATATACTGATTACCTTTTGCGGAGGAATAAAACTGTCATTGAGATAAATACGGAAAAATCCGGAAGGGAAGCAGAAAAATATCTTATGCTCACCGGAAAAGCCGGAGATATCTTTCCGGAGCTTTCCCGCAAAATAAAATCTATCAAAGAGAAAGAGGTTTAAATGGACTATCTGTACGTGTTCGCCGGGGGCGGCATTGGAAGCATGACCCGATTTTTTATCACAAAAATATCAGCCAGAATTTATCCGGATTTCCCTTGGGGAACCCTGAGTGCAAATATTCTGGGCACATTTCTGATTGGAGTTTTCAGCATTTTTATCCTTGAAAAGGGAAAGGCGTGGGCCGGATTCCCGTTTGCCCGGGAGCTGGTGATGGTGGGTTTTCTGGGCGGCCTGACCACCTTCAGCACTTTTATGCTGGATTTTTACAATCTGAGCCATTCCCATGAATGGTTGAAACTCTTTTTGTATTTCACCGGTAATACCGTTCTGGGTTTTGCGGTACTCATAACCGGAAAATATATGGCCGGATAGATTTTTTTACAGTATCATGGTAACAATGAAGAACTCACTGGATTTGAACCAGAGCCCGTTTATTGAAGAAATCCACCAGGGCTATATTGAAGACGGATTTTTTCTGATCCGGAAAATGTATCTTAACACCGGAAAAACTAAAAAACCATTTTTACGGATTATTCTTGCGGATAAAACCGGTCATCTGCCTGCAGTCTACTTTGGTGCACAGAAAGAATTGACTAAATTAGCAGAGGAAATAATAGAAGGAGATATTGTCCGTATCTCCGGCATCATGGAAGAATTCCGGGATGTACTCCAGATCAAACTGATTAAAATGGAAAAGGCCGAGACAAAGAATCTTGAGATGACCCGATTCTGGAAGAGAACTCCCCATGACAGAAGGGAGCTTTTCCGGGAAATCCGCACCATGGTCCAGTCCATCCAGAACCCCAAATTAAAAAATATATGCCTCTATTTTCTCAAACAAAGAAATTTCCTGAAAATATTTCTGGAAGCCCCTGCATCCAGGTTCGTTCACCATGCGTACATTGGAGGCCTTCTGGAACATACACGGAATGTCATGCAGATTGCCACGGCCTTTACGCACATTTATAAAGATGCGGACAGGGATTTGATGATTACCGGAGGGTTTCTGCATGATATTGGCAAAATAGATGAATATAAATTTCTTTATTATGAAATTGACCATTCCGATGAAGGAAAACTGAAAGGCCATACTCTCCTGGGCTATGAAAAACTACTGCCCGCACTGAACCAGGCAGATCTGGATAAATCCACCCGGCTCAAGCTGGAACATATGGTTTTATCCCACCAGGGCAAACGGGTTTGGGGTGCCATTGAAGAACCACGCTTTACGGAAGCATATCTTCTGCACGCAGCGGACTCCACCGATGCCTCTGAATTTATCTACAGCGACGCCCGTAGAAAACACCGCCGCAGCCATACCGCAAATCCGGAAAAACACTACTGGAGTGATTATATCTCCGCTATTGGCCGGGATGTTTACCTGGGTTGATAAACCGGTTGATCATCAAAGCACATATTTCCGGGTTTTCAAAATGCGGAATATGTCCTGTTCCAGCAATAACCGCCAACCTCGCATCCGGTAATATTTCCCGCAACTTATGGGAAGTATCGAGGGGGATTGTCCGGTCATTTTCTCCCCATATCATTAAAATGGATTTCTGGAAGTCCGATAACTTTTCATAGGCCGATTTTAAATCCTCTGATAAAAGATTACGCAGGGTGGACAGCACAGAATGTGTGAAACCCCGCACATCCGCCCGTTGGAGCAAGGATTCCCCCAGAAGAGCCCGGTATTCACGGGTAGTTTTATAGGAATAAAAATCAAAATAGACCAGGGATTTAAAGATGGGGACAGAAAATCTTTCCAGAATTTTCTCCGTCATGGAGGAAGCCAGCAATCCACGAGAAAATGAAGACACATCCAGATGGAATCCCAGCGGATCCAGCAATATCAGAAATTCCATATCTTTTTTATTTTTTACCCCATAGGATGCTGCCAGGAACCCCCCCAAGGACATACCTGCATAGGAAATTTTTTTATACTTTTTCTTTTTAAGAATATCCTCTTTCAGAAAATCCAACTGGGCATGGTACAACGCTGTGTTATAAATAACCTCCGGTTTTTCCGATTTTCCTCTTCCCCATAAATCATAAATCAGGAAATCATAATCCGGGATATCCAGAAGCGGGAGAATTTTTTTCCAGACAAACATTGGAGAACTCAAACCATGGATAAATATCAACAGTTTTTTGCCACCCTTGTCCATCAGAGAATAATTTGTGTAATACTTTTTCATAATTCTCATTTTTTTTCATTGCAGAGATGACAAGCCCATTTAAAAGGGAGTATGGCATATACCAGTAACCATGTTACCGCACAAATTGAAGAATCCATCCGGGTAAAGAGCGAGCTGATGAAAGATGCAGATCAGATTTTTGCCGCAGGATTGCTTGCCTCTGATGTGTTGGAGAGAGGAGGAAAAATCCTTCTTTGTGGAAACGGGGGCTCTGCTGCAGATGCCCAGCATATAGCCGCCGAATTAGTGGTACGTTTTAAAGGTGGCAATGAACGGCGTGCCCTTCCCGCTCTGAGCCTGTCCACGGATCCGTCCACCATTACTGCTGCAGGAAATGATTATGGCTATGACCAGATTTTTTCCCGTGGGGTGGAAGCATGGGGACAAGCCGGGGATCTTCTTATTGGGATATCCACATCCGGGAATTCCAAAAATGTGATTCTGGCTGTGGAGATGGCAAGGAAAAAAAATATGAAAGTGCTCCTGCTTCTGGGTGCTGGTGGTGGAAAATTAAAAGACCTGGGTGACATGAGCATCATTGTTCCTTCCCCCATAACTGCTCGGATACAGGAAAGTCATATCCTGATTGGCCATATCCTCTGTTCCGTCATTGAGAAGAAAATGTTTAATCTTGATTGAATCTTTCCCACATAATCTGATCAAAATCAGAATCCATGGGCATATTTTTTTCCCTTGGCCTTAATGCATAGAATTTGCTGCCCACCCGGTATATACTGCGTTTCCCGTAATAATCGTTTTTTACTTCTGCGTCATGGGGAGCTTCTTTGACACCCTTCATTGCCGTGGCCAAATCAATTTTTTTCCGGATTTCCTTGAATTCCTCAGGATTTGCACTGATGGAATGATCCGGTCCGGGAAGACTTTTATCCAAGGTAAAATGCTTCTCAATAATCCGGGCACCCTTTATCACGGCTGCAAAAGGAGCCAGGGTACTGCGGGTATGATCAGAAAAACCGATGAGTGCACCGGAAAGTTGTTGCATCTGGTCAATGGTGTCCATCCGCAGCAGATCCAGATCTGCGGGATACAAGGATACACAGTATAAAAACATCGCATCCCGGAATTTCCTATACTCAAGGAAGGAGACTGTTCGGGAAAAATCCTCCAAGGAAGCGGCTCCATTGGAAATGATCACCGGTCTTTTCCGGGATGTTATTGCATAAAGCATCTGGTAATTATTCAAATCACCGGATGCCACTTTGATGAATGGAACATCCAGATCGTCCAGATGGGATACCCAGTCCAGGCTCAGAGGGGTCGCAAAAAAATCAATCCCCAGAGAATCCGCATGGAGTTTGAGTTCTTTTGCTCCTTTAACACTGACTTCATTTTTTTGGAATATTTCTTTCAACGGTGCTATTTTTTCCGCAGAATGGATAAAAAAATCTGTGGAGTAAAACTGGAATTTGACCGCATTGCTACCGGATTCTTTGGCCGCTTCCATTGTTTTTTTTGCCAGAGATAAGTCTCCGTTATGGTTCAACCCGATTTCCGCAACCAGATATACAGGAGAATCATCAGAAATTCTGTGGTTCCTTGTCTGGAATGATCGATTAAAAAAATTCATGCGTTATTATCTGCGGGAATATCGCAATCCCTTGATTTTTGTCCCTGGATTAATATTCTGCCCATCTTTGGTTATCTCAAAGTGCAGATGCGGTCCAAAGGAGTACCCTGTGTTTCCGGATTTACCGATGGTTTTTCCCCGGGATACCTCCATTCCAGCGTGAACATAAATCCGGCTCAAATGGGCATACATACTCTGGTATCCGTTTTCATGCGTTATAATTACGGTATTTCCATAACTGCCCAGCCAGCCGGCATATTTCACCCGGCCACTTTTGGTGGCAAGAACAGAAACATAAGGAGCTTTTAAATCAATTCCCTTGTGATAATTTTTCCGGCCAAAGAGCCACCGCCATCCATAACCACTGGTGATTACCCGGCTGGCCACAGGACGTAGCCATCCGGAGATTAGATTTCCCGGATTTGCACCGGGTAAAAAAATCACATCCCCACTTCGGAGTAAATCCGGGTCCACTCCGGGATTCAACGCCAAAAAATCTTCGTAATCCACCCGGTATCGGGTTAACAGCGACTGAAGCCGGTTCCCGCTCTTAACTGTAAGAAAAAAACCATTCTGGGTGGGAATACTCAGTACCATCCCCGGTTTCAGCTCATCTATCTCACGAATACCGGATGAACCGGCGATGGATGCCACACTCACACGGAATTTTTTGGCAACGCTTGCAAAGGATTCCCCCGGCCTTGTTTTATACGTTATTTTTTTAACCGGCTTGATATTGGTGGCAGGAGCCTCTTCCTTAATGGAAACAGCGGCCTGCATCAACAAATCCTTTTTCTTTTCTGTCTGCTCCATTTTTTGAAAATCTTGGCTGGAGAGAACAGAATCAGGGGTAAACCCGCCAATACCTTTCTGGAGATCATTTCTATCCGGATTTTTATCTGTTATTACGCGGGAATTTATTGCAAGTGGGATATAAACAAAGAATGCACCGGCAAATACTGCCATAAACAAAAAAGAGAAAAATGACTTTTTTCTGACAAAAAATATTCTGTGGATTTTTATTTCTTTCTGGTAACCAAAGGGATCATACTCTTTTTGGAAACCAAGGAATACCATTACCTCAGAAATAACATTATTCCATGCCAATTTTACTTTTTCAGACAATGACATGAACCATATTGCTGTCTTACTTTCTTTTTTACCGGCATTTTTCTGGTATGGCTGAACATACCCAAAACGGTCATGGTAGAATTCCATGTTCTCCCACCACCCATCTTTCTTACGGGAGAAACGGAGTAATTTCAGAAGATTTTTTTTAACCTTTTGGATATGCCTCATTCCATTTATAATATCGACGTTTCTTAACGCAGTTTAACAAAATAATCTGAAAAAATAACGCCTACTGCGGAACACCTTTTTTATCCAGTTCTTTCATCACACCATAGGATTCTTCAATGATTTTGCGGGATTCTTTTTTCTGGCCACCGGAAATATTGATATTACCCTGGATCACAACGCCCTTGGATAAATATAACACAGGAGCTGCAATATCCCCCAGCATTCTTCCCGTTTCGCTGAGTCTTACCTCTTCTTTGGCATCAATATCGCCAATCAGGGTTCCGGCAAGAAGAACTTCTTTTGCCTGAATATTTGTCTTCACCTTACCGGTTTCTCCAACAACAAGGGCTTCTTCTGTTTTTATCTCACCTTCAAACTTGCCATCGATCCTCAGACTTCCTGCAATATAAAACTTACCTTCAAAAATAGAACCTTCGCCAATTACCGAGTTTGTCTGATCATACTTTCCCATATCTGCCCCTTAATAATCAATCTGTATCCATACTTGTGGTCATTTTTGCGCCGGCAAGCTTTTTCTTTTCTTTGCGATTTTTCCCAGAAAAAATACTGCATCAGAAAAAAACCCGGGACATCCCCACATCGGATTCCAGCATGGGGAGGACAGAATGCCCAACCCCTGGAACTATGTCAAAGGAGTGGTATTGTATTATGCGATTTCCATAGTATTCCAGGATATAGGAGTAAAAATTCCGGGCTCTATCCAGTCTGTTTGACCCCTGGATATTTGCAGCACAATCCATAGCCAGATACGGGTCGTGGTAGACATCCTCACCTCCCGCCAGAATGGAGACTCTGTTTTTTCCATATCTTTTCCGCATGCTCCAACGGCTCTGGTTATCCATATATGGATAGGATGCCCTTTGGGAATAACCCGTGCCCCAATCGTTATAGCCGGGACATATTCCGTTTCTGAATTTCCATCTGGGGGAGGCAAACTGGGTTTTTCCATTTCCGGATAAAACGGGGCGTTCCCCATCCGGATACACATACGTGGAGGGATTCATTACCACGAACTGTAATTCCACTTTCTCCCGGATTTCATCCGGAAACAATCCCGCCACAGCATAACGCTGGACCATCTGGCCACCGGCGGAATGCCCCCAGAGAACCACCTTCTGCAGATGCGGATATTTTTTGCGGGTTGTGATTTCCCGTAATATGTCATCCAAAATCTCAAAGGAGGAAACGCGAATGGGGAATCCCGCCACCGGATTTGACTGCCCACCCCAGAACGACTTCTCTTTCCATGTAAGCACATTGGCCTCAATACCGGATGCATATCCTTCCCGCAGAAACTGGGGAGCCATGATTAATGTGCTCCCGCTTTCCCGTATTTTCTCTGCCGCAATCTCTGCCGCTTTCAGGATATTTACCGCATCCGTATCCATTCCGTGGACGGATATAATAACCCGGAGAATTTTTTCATCTTTTTTGTCCAATGGACGGTTTGCCGCATAAGGAATATACCCGATGTGTTTTCCCCTCACGACGGGAAATCTCCCGGAGGCTATGGCCAATTTTCCATCCGGCCATATTTCCACAGAGCCAAGGACAAGAATCATAGCCCATGCCAGAATGATGGGAATCCCTCTGCTAAATATCAAATTCAAGGTAATGCCAAAGATCATTTACGGCATTATCTGCCGAGTGTTTTTCCAGTATTCGTCAAATCCTTGGCAGGAGGAAAAATGGTTTTCCATGCATGAACATTCCGGAACCCTCCCTAACCATGGGTTACCGCTTTCTATTTATATGTGCAAGCCTCATCATTTTTTCCTGTGCAGGAAACCGTTCCCAGACAAAGGAAACGCACCTTGTGAGGGAAAATAACCCCACTCCCGGACAGAACAAAAAAATATCGGATCCGGTTTTTTATCCGGAGAGGCCACTTCCTGATGACATCATAGAAAAGGAAAAACCCGCCATCGCCCGGGCAGAAAAGAAACCCGCAAAAAAAAACAAGGAACCCGGAGTAACCTATTCCGGCAATGAATTTATCCAGGAAAACACGGTCCACCCTTTGGTGGGGAAAAAAACCGTGGTTTTAACCATAAAAGGTAACGGCAGAATCCAGAGGGGAACCACCCAACTGAGCGGGCACATTATCCATGTCATTGGGAAAAACGGAGAATACGCAGAAACCCCCTCCTCCGTACATGTCTATGATTCCAAAGAAAAACTGAATATTATTGCGGGCTATTCCCTGTTTAAAAAAACAGATAAAGTGGTGCTCCTGACGCGCAGTCCCATCGCCCGGCAGAAAGATAAAAAAGGAAATATGGAAATCCGTGCTCACCAGATGTCCTGGGATCTGGAAAAAAGAGAATTACGGGCAATGGGAAATGTGATCATCCTCACTCCGGATTACCAGATGGAATGTGATGACGCGACGTGGCTGGAAAAACCCGATATTATATATCTTTCCGGCAATCCGATCATCCGGGAAAAAAAAAGTTTTTACCGTTCAGAAAAAATGACCTATTACCGGCAGGATAAAAAAGCCGAACTGGAAAAAGACGTTTTTTTCCATATCATGGACTCTCCGGGTAAACTGAATGAGGATAAAGCGAAAACTCCCCAAGAAGAAGTCTTTACAAAAATTACAGCTCACCGTTCCATAATCCGCCATGGAGAATCTGCCCGCCTGAAAAGAGAGATTGAGTTTTATCCGGATATTAAAAGCCGGGTTCGGGTGGAGCGGGAAAGCATGACACTTTATGGACAGAAAATCATAGCCTATGGGGAAAAACCGGAAGAAATATATGCATGGGATTACGTGGAAATGGATGATCCGGAAAATTCCGCCCGGCTTTTTTCCCACCATGCCCGCTACTATGATGACGATAACGACCGGGTCATTATGGAATCCAGGGGAAATCCACCCTTCCTGCCAGTGATTTTTTATTATAATGCCCAAAGCCGGGAAGTGGATATGATTCTGAGTGCACACTATATTGAGAGAAAACTGGAAAAAAAGGAAACCTATTCCAGAGGCAATGTCCGGGCAATGGAAACGGACCAGGAAAAAATTCCCTTGTTTATTGATGATGTTCATCCATTTTCTCCGGAGAATTCCGAATTCATGGAAAAAAACAGCACCGGCCTCTTTTCCGAATGGGCCAAATCCAGAGACGAGGATAAAACCATTTCCTTTCACGGAGGACCCCATTTAATCCGGGATTTTTCCCGTTTGAATGCTCGGGAAATCACCTATTATTACGAAGAAAAACGGATTCTTTTTCACGGCCCATTGGACGGGCAGATAAAATAAGCAAAACGGAATTATTCATGAAACAACCCGGAAAATCAGCCGAAGATCAAACAGCTATGCAGAAAAAAAAACCTATGTATGCCATCCTAACCCTGGCATCGTTTTTCCTCTTGTCGTTAACCCTGTTCGGAGTTTTTGCAGCAGGAGGAGGAAACCAAAAAAAAATTTCCAGCAATGTGGTCATTGAATCCTCCTATTCCCACCATTTGACGAATGAACCAAAACCCACCCTAAAAGAAGCCCCCCTCTCCCCACCAGCCGGACAAACCCGAGCAGATTACCTGCACTCTGCCATGGACAACTGGCAGACATTGCAGGGTATTCCGGTATTATGCTATCATAAAATTGCCGATGCAAAAGCCAAAAGCGACTATGATGTCTATCTGAATTCATTCCGGGAACAGATGCATTATCTACACAAGAATAACTACCGAACCATATCCCTTCATGATTTTTATGCGTATATCCGGGGTGAAAAAAAGTTCACAGGCTTTAAGCCGGTGGTCATCACCTTTGACGATGGATTGAAGGATTATCTGAAAGCGGAACCAGTGATGGATGAGTTTGGATTCAAAGGGGTTTTGTTTATCTATCCCACCTATATCATTTCCAAACGGAAAGTGGTACTGACTCCCGCCCAGATAAAAGGACTGCATGCACGGGGGCATGAGATACAGAGCCACACATACTGGCATCCTCTTCTGAACCTCATGAGCCCGGAAGAACAGAATAAGCAGTTTTCCCTGTCCAGCAAATGGATTGAGAAACTGGTGGGCAACCGCGTCCGGTTTCTAGCTTATCCGTTTGGCATATTTGACAACCATACATTTCAGGAGCTCTCCCAAACCGGATATCTGGCCGCATTCACCATTTTCGAGGGGGAAAACCTGCCGGGACAGAATCCATATTTACTGAACCGCTATATGGTGGTAACCCAGGATAAAATATCCTCTTTCCATGCGAAAATAACCCGCAAATCCCTGCCGGTTTTTTCCATTGCCCCTGTCCCCGGAACCCAATTGGAGCGTAATGACGTTATCCATCTGAAAATCCCCAGAAATCTGGATAAAAGCCATTTAAACGTGACTGCTTCCGGCGGACTTCTCTCTCCTCGATGGGTTTACCAGGAACAGGATGGATCTCTGGAGATCTATCCCGCCCTGAAAAATACCCGGTATTTGACTGTCACCATCGCGTTCCGGCAGAATGGAAATCTCTACCAGAATAAATTATTGTACAATGTCAACCAAAAGCAAAAGGTGGCGGTTCATCCGACAAAAAACAGAGGTAAGGGTTAAGTGACAGATTCATCCTGGAAAAAAGAATTTATTCTGCGGGTTTACACGGACAGAACGGGCTTGTTTACCCAGCTCCAGAAGATGCCCCATGCGGACAGTGTCTGGATTCTGAAAAATTTTTATCTACCGGTTGTCGCTTTCCTGCCAGTGCCGTTTTTCATTATTTCTTTATTCAGTTTTTCATCCGTAAAAAAATGGATTTTTTCCGGCTTTGTACTGCCCGCAGTGCTTTCCATATCTCTGGTTGCCTTTGTTCTGATATTTGCCCAGGTAACTGAATCCCTTGCCCGGCTATGGAGGGGTAAACCTTCCTACCATGCCGGCAGTAAGCTGGCCCTGTTCTCCTTTTATCCGCTGCTATTTTCCTTCTTTTTTCTGCCTTTACCTTTTGGTTACCTGGTTTCCATGGGACTGGCCGCCTATGGATTCTTTATGATACGCTCCGGTGCGGAAATTCTTCTGGGTCTGGATCCGCAATCCAGGATTATGTGGTATATTTCCCTGGGGCTTGTTTACTTTCTGTTTATCATATCCTTCATTCTCATTTTACTATCTTTGGATATTTTGTTCCGTTAATACGGATATTTATGCAAATATTTCCAGAAAACCCACAAAATAATTGACAAATGGTAGCTTTTATATTTATTAGCAAGTGAGAATCATTCTCATGGTGAAACTATGAATCAATATCCGAACATACAAAGTCTTTCTTATCTGAAGAAAGGGGAAAAAGCTGTCATATTGGAATTCTCAAGCAGATCCGGAGGTCATGGACATACGGATTTCCAGACCAGAATGGAAGCCCTGGGTTTACGAAAAGGAACGGTAATTGAGGTTCTGGTCAATGACAGCCATGGACCCGTGATGCTGCGTGTAGCAGAAACCCGGGTTGCCATGGGAAGGGGAATGGCGGAAAAGATAAAGGTAAAATACAAACAGGATGAAACATAATGAAAAATTCCAAATAGCCGTTATTGGGAATCCCAATTCAGGAAAATCCACATTTATCAATGCCTTAGCGGGGAGCCGGCTTACTGTGGGAAACTGGCCAGGCGTTACGGTGGAAAAAACAACGGCAATACTCAAAATGAAAGATTACAATATCCGCATCATGGATCTGCCCGGAATATACGGCCTCCTGAGTTTCAGCGAAGAAGAAAAAATTGCCGCCCAATTTTTAATGGAAGAAAAACCGTCCATCCTGATTCAGGTGGCAGATTCCACAAATCTGGAGCGGCATTTGAATCTTACCTTACAACTAACCGAGCTGAAAATCCCCATGATTCTGGTATTAAACTTTCAGGATGAGGCTAGGAAGAAAAATATTACCATCGACACAAAATTACTGGAAGAAAATCTGGGCATAAAGACTATTTTTGGAACTGCCATCAAGGGAGTGGGCGTAAAGGAAGTACTGGAAACTATTGATTCTATCCAGAAAAATAATTTCAGTCATTATATCCCCAAAACCGTTCGCTACAGCAAAGATCTGGAAACCTCCATCCGGGAGATAGAGAAAGTCATCAAAACAGAAAACCGCCGCTACCCGGTTCCCGCCAGAATGGTTTCGCTCATGATGCTGGACGGGACTTTTTCGGGAAAAGACCACCCGGATGCTGCCTATCTGCGGGAAGCCTACCAGAAATCCATTACTCATTTTCAGAAAGCCCACGATGAAAGTGTGGCGGAAATTGTTGCGGAAAACCGTTTTGCCACCGCCAATGGCTTGTATCGTCTTTGCGTTAAGAGTAATCCCATCACCAGAGAAGACATTACTGATAAAATGGATCAGATATTATTGAATAAATATATTGGCATTCCATTCTTCTTTCTGATTATCTGGCTTTTGTTTAAAGTTACCTTTGATGTGGCCTCCCCTTTTGTGGGATGGCTGGAATATCTCACGGATAACCATTTCAAACCATGGTCGGAGGCCTTATTAACATATCTCTCTGCACCAGAATGGTTTATTTCTCTTTTTGTGGATGGTGGCATAGCGGGGATTTCTTCCGTCCTTGTTTTCACTCCGGTTATATTCCTGATGATGATGGCACTTACCTTCCTGGAGGCCAGTGGTTATCTTTCCCGGGCAGCATTCCTGATGGATAAAATAATGCACATCATGGGGCTGCATGGAAAATCCTTTATTCCCATGGTGTTGGGTTTTGGCTGTAATGTCCCTTCCGTGTACGCCACTCGTATACTGGAATCCAAAAGGGATAAAATTCTCACGGCATTGTTAAGTCCGCTTATGAGCTGCTCCGCCCGTCTTCCGGTATATGTATTATTCTCTGGTTTGTTTTTCCCCAAAAATGCCAGTACGGTAATTTGGTCCATCTATGTTCTGGGCATTCTGGCGGCTTTTTTCATGGGATTTATCTTTAAGAAAACCCTGTTTCAAGGAGAGTCCCCGGAATTTATCATGGAACTGCCTCCGTATAGAATACCATCATTCAAAACGTTATTTATTCATACCTGGGAAAAGGTTAAACACTTTATCATCAAAGCCGGAACATTTATTCTGGCCATGAGCATTGTCATCTGGTTTTTATTTCATTTTCCGATGGACGCCCAAAGCAAAAAAGACAGCTATTTTGGCCGGATATCCCAAGCCACGTCCGTAATATTCCAGCCCTTGGGATTTTCTTCCTGGCAAGCCACATCGGCCATATTAAGCGGTGTCGTGGCCAAAGAAGTGGTGGTATCCACATTTGCAGAAGTCTATTCCGAATCCAAAGATACTGTAAATACACCACCTAAAAAACTTGTATTCTGGGATGAAGCCGGGGCAATCACAAAATCTTTTTTTCTGACAATAAGGGACGCAGGCGTGAATCTCGTGAACATTTTTACGATATCCAGTATTTCCCTGGAATCCGGCATGGAAGAGGACTCCCCGGCAAAGATCCAGTTGAAAAACCAGTTCAATCCGGCTTCCGCTTATGCGTTCATGGTTTTTATTCTGCTGTATACACCCTGCATGGTGGTACTCGTTGCCATGCGGAATGAGTTCGGAAGCTGGAAATGGCCGGCTATATCCATTGGCTACCAGTTTGTCCTGGCCTGGCTGACCGCATTAGTGGTTTACCAGGCAGGGAGGTTGTTTCTTTAGTTATTCTTTATCAAACTCGTTAAAGTATACAAAGAAGATAATTTTAATTTCCCGGGAAGAAATTTCCAGTTTCTGTTTTTCCATTTCTTCTTCCACCTGCTCTCTGGTGGCTTTGGGAAATTTCTTTTTATAATCCAGCACAGCCCGTATTTTCTCCTCAGGAACCGGCTTTTCCGACCCAAGAAACCCCTTGTTATGGAATGCCATGAGGGCATATTTTAAAAGATTATTTTCATTTTCCAGTCTTTTGCTCTGTGTTTTCAGAGAATCCATCTCTTCTTCCAATTGCTCCAGTTTATTAGCAATAAACTCCGGATCCCTTTGTTTAATGTACAGTGCCGGATTAGCGGCTGCTTTCTTTAACTTTTCACTAATGAGGGAATCATCCACAAAATCCCCTTTTATTTTCACAAAATAAGCATCTTTTTTTATCCTGAAATTATACTGAACTGTATCTTTTTCCAGCATAAACTGTATGCCTGCGGGTATAATGCTCACATAGTCAGTACCTTCATAGGAATAGGTAATGGGAATCAGAGACACATCCAAGGTTCCGTTCTTATAAAGGAAAGTTATTGCGTCATACCGTATAAATTGAAATTGTAGCGTCTTATTAACAAAACCTGCAACATCCGTTGCAACCGTTTCCGGTATCGTTTCCATGGATTTTACCGTGATTGTTTTTCCGCCTTTCTTCAGGGTATATTCAAAATTATTTTCTTCTTCCGTTTTGCTTTCCTGGGTAAAACCATAGTCCGCCCAATTGATGGAAAACTGGTAGGTGAATGCGGTAAGAAAAATCAGTGCCGCAAGGTTTATCCTAAATTTTCTGAAAATATTATCCTTCATATCTTAATCCTTCCATTCATTATTCAATTTTTAAAAGTATTTTATCAAAGGGTTTGATGCTTTTTCCGGTACTTGTACTCATCACTTTTGCGTAAACCCCTCCGCCGGCACGGTAGAGGGAAATTTCTCCGATGAATTCATCGTCATTACGGAATACCGATGCAACAATCCCGTCTTTAATTTTATTCACTTCATTGATGTAGACTCTCACCCTTGCCGAATTTCTAGCATCAATAATGTATCCGTTTTCCGGACGGCTGTACAGCAGATAATCAAATGCATAGTGATAATTGGCAATCTGGGCATTTTTGGAATTCACAATCTGGTAGAGTTTTCCCAGACGGCCTTCATAATCATTCACAACCAGTATGGTTGCTCCCTGGATTTTATTCAAAGCCCCCGGCACAGAGTTTTTGTATGGAACTTTCCGCAGACGATCAATAAGTGCAAACTGGGCACGCACCCCCTTTTTGAGGCGACTTTGATCTGTTGCAGTCCATGCTCCCTCCCTGGACATCATCCGGGTATACTCATCCGATGGAAGAAGGGTGACCGGTTTCAGATTGTATGGATAGTCATTGGACCGAAGAATGGCTGCCACATTGGCTTCTGTGATATAGGGATTATAAAGCAGGATCAGATCTGCCATCTTCCGCTCATATTCTTTTCTGACCTTGTCCAGCTTGAGATCAAATAATTTCTGGTAGTTATTGATGGCAGACTGAACTTTGTCCGTTTCTTTGCGGATATTGTTTCTTTCCTCCGCAATATTGTTCCGGATGGTGGCGACTTCCTCTTCTTTATACTTAATCTTTTTATTATAGCTTTCGGATTCGCCCTGGATTTCTTCCTGTTTTTGTTTATTCAGTCCGTCCAGTTTTACCTGAAGCTGAGCCGGAGGAATACCGGATTTTCTGAGTTCATCCCCCTTTTGTGTATATTCATCGTTGATAGTCTGAACCTTCTTTTGCTTTTCTTCCCTTAATATCATCAACTCTTTGACGGCAAACTCCAGCTGGGCTTCTGTTTTTTTGGCTCTATTCAGAATCTCCTGCAGGTTAATATCCTCAAAATCTGCGATGGGAATCACCTGGCGTTTACTCTGGCTTTGGAGGAAAAGGGTAAACATATAACTCCCCACTCCAATAGCTCCCAGAAACAAAAGAAGGAGCAAAACAAACCAAGGCTTCCGGTTTTTTCTGGTGGCAGCGAACTCTGCGTCCAGAGAATAAATCTCCGGCTTTGCATGCTGGTTTAATAACTCATCGGTAAGGAATGTCTGCTTGCTTTTTTCGATGATGCTTTTTACTTCGTTGTCATTTTCCATATTCCATCCCAGTTACTTGGTGCTTTTTTTGATGAAGTTCTCTCCAGAAATACTTCCGCCAATGGCATTTTGCATTTCTGAAAGTTGGTATATGCGGTGGACCACTTTCCGTTCATGTAAAGATCCAAGCCTCTTTCAAAAAACCCAATGGAATCTTCCATGGACCGGTCGATGAGGTTTTTCCTGACCGGCCAGTATACTTTTTTCCCTTCGGTTTTTCCTTTCACCTGAACCAGATCCAGGAAGACAAACTCAATGCCATGATCCATCACATGTTTTTCAATATCATCCTTAACATACTCTGACACAATTACCGGCACTTTATAAATACGGGTTAAGCCTTCCAATCGGCTGGAGGAATTCACATTATCCCCGATCACCGTATTGGTCATGCGGATGGAAGATCCTATGTTTCCATAAAAAACATTTCCACCATCAATACCCACCCCAATTTCCAGAAGCACGGCCTCATAGACCCTGCTTTCCTCCGCTGTCATCTTACGCTTGGAGCGGACAATCTCCTCTTTCTTTTTGTCCATCTGGATGCGCAGGCTTTCCGCAACCTCCTGGAGGGAGAACGCGGTTCGGACAGCTTGGTAGGATTTATTGTCATGGGAATTTTCCAGCACCCCAAAAACAGCCAGAAGAGCATCTCCAATGATGGAGCCAATCACTCCCTGCTCTTTATCAATCTCCCGGATGGCTCTCTCGTAGTGCATATTCAACAGCTTAATGATATCGGCCCCCAGGGTTTCCGTGATAAAAGTAAATCTTTTAATATCGGAGAATAAAATGGTCAGATCCCTCTGGGTTCCTTCCAGACGGATTTCCCCCTCCGCATACGCTTTCTCTGCCACGTCATGATTCACAAATTTCCGGAAAATGTTTACCAGATTGTCGATGGTACTAGACAGAGAGTTGAAGGCCATTCCCATGTATGTGATTTCATCATTGGGAGCTTTTTTTAAATCAATGATCTCCAGCTTCTGGCTGTTCACCATAAGCATGATGCTCCGGGTGATGATGGGGATATAGCGTAAAATATACCGGATGAAGAAAACCCCCACAATGGTAAAGATTACAGATAAGAAAACAATAATGACGCTGATTTCCCGGAATATCTGGTTGGATCTCTTTAAAAACTGGTTTACCTCCTCTCCCCGGAGCAGATACATATCCCATTTATCATTATATTTATAAATCCCAAAGTATTCTGAATTATTATATTCAAAGTACAGAAATCCCTGCTGTATTTTCTGAGAGAAATTCTGATTGATCACGTCCAGGGTTTTTTTATCGGAAAATTCTTTCTTCCTGTCCATAGCAGATGCGTGTATGGATATTTTCCCTTTCTTATCGAACCCAATCAATATGGATTTCTTATTCTCAAATTCCCGGACCGCTTTGGTTTCAATTGCATTGTACGATGCTTTTAAATCATTATTGAATTTAAAGATTTCATGCTGGTTGGTGGCAAAATTCTGAATATCTCTCAGGTCTTTTGCCAGCAGGCTGCGGGATAAATCTATCAGCTCATTCTGGTTAAAAATCAGATTAATGTAATTGGTGGTGAGATTGGATACCAGCAAAAAGAGTGCAGTGATAACAGTAATTTTCAGCGTCACGGGAATCACTCTGGTATCCCCGGTTTTTTTCCCTATGATCGATTCCAACAAGCCCATAAGACAAAGATAAAGGTAGATGGAAGTTGTCAATAAAATTCGAATTATTTTGGTGAAAAGAGCATATTCATATTGACAGTCAAAACGGAATCCGGATAATCAGTTATGGAATATTTTATCTGGATAGCCTTTGCGGTGATTCTTCTCGTCCTTTATTCCCAGTATAACCAGATGAAAAACAGGATATTTGACCTGGAAAAAAGAATCGGGACGCTGGAAGAGAACAGGAATACGGGCAAATCCGGTGCAGAAATAGCAAAAAAAACCGCAAAAACCCCAACTCCGGCATTGGATTCTTCCCCCCAGCCAGTCCCATCCGCTGCCATTATGATTGGGAAAACACCCACACCCTCCTCCTTGGAGAAAAATCCGGATTATACGCCCAGTAAATGGAATTCCAGGATGGCCGGATTGGAAAGAATATTTATGGAAAACTATACCGGCCTGTTGGGAGGAGCCATTCTGATTCTGGGAATGGTATTTCTGGCTATCTTTGGGGCACTGAAATTATCCTCAGCGGGAAGAAACCTTCTGATGCTTGGGGGAAGCGGTATTCTGTACGCCTTGGCATGGGTACTGAAGAAAAAAAATATTTTCGCGGATTCCGCTATCTGGGTGCGCAGTGCAGGAGCATCGCTGGTGCTTTTCACTTTTTACGCAGCCGGGCATATTCCGGGGTTAAAAATCCTGGATTCCTCCTTCCTAATCAATTCATCACTGTTACTGGGAATCCTTTTTGCCATGACATCCGGATTTTTTTCCGGAAGAATGAATATTTTCTCCTTGCATTATGTGTATTCCATTACTGCTCTTGTGGCAACCGGGGCAAATTTCACCACTCTGTTCATTGCCATGTCGATGGGCTTTCTGGGACAGATTTCCGCTCTGTTCATAAAAGACAAAAATCAGAACATCTGGACAATGCCATTGATTACGGGGACCCACCTTAGCTATGTGTTTTTCTGGTTTATGACCTGGCCATTCCCTGAATTGTCGGACCAGAAGCCGGACATCCATTTATGGATTTTTATCCATACGTTTATCTGGTTTTCCGCCTCCCCTGTTCTATGGATCAAGCCCCTGCAATCGGTTTCCTCCTCCGCAATATCCCGTGCCCTGGCCTGGACCATCATGCTGGTATCGATGATACTGGGAGGGGATGTTCTGGATACCGCAGCAGGGATATCATTATCATGGGGAGGTTATCTTCTCCTGGCGTTTTTGTCCCTTGTATTGATTGCCCGGCGATGGAAAAATCGTCTTCTGGATTATAACGCCGTCATAGATTATGTTTTTCTATTCACGTTTCTCTCTCTGGCCGTTTTCCGCTTTTATGAAACCCAATTGAACGATCCTTTCCGGTATTTGTTATTGATTGGGATTACTTCCTTTTTTGTTATCCCCTTGAAGGACTTTCCGGAGAGACATCGTAAATCCGCCGTCTTTCTGGATGGGTTTATATCCGTGGTACGGCTTATTTTCGCGTTTCTTTTCCTTGTATTGGTGGCAGATGAACAAAATCCCTCCGGTGTCCATCTTCTTCTCTGTGCTGTTACAGGAGGAATTCTCTTATCGGGAAATATCCTCCGTGGCCAGTATGCCCTGGAAAATCCCCCACCCATCGGCTTGAGGAAAAAAATCTTCTGCATGGATGCCATAGCATTGGGATTTATTCTGTATTCCTTTATGTATGCTTCCGCAAACTCCATTCTTTCGTCCGGATCACTCATTCTTGGACTGGGAGGTCTGGCATTCTATTATTACCGGACAGAGGATCAAAATTCCCATGATGGGAAGAATTCCTGCCCCATTCCCGGAGCGACAATTTTCTCTCTTGTATTAATTTTTCCTTCCTTATGGTATGGGTTTTTTCATGGTAGCACGGAAATGGAAATAGGCGTCAATGGGTTGCTTTTTTCCATCCCCATCCTGTTCCTATTGTGGGTTTCCCTGAAAAAAAATCATCCATCGGCAGGAATATTTCTTATGGTGCTGACCCTTCATTTTTCTATCATGCTACCTGCTCTCTGGCAAAATGCAGATTTTCTTTCCGCAGGATTTTTAGCGATATTTTTATTATTAATGGTAATTCAGAAAATTCCCAGATTAAAGAATAAAATGGAATTTCTAACCGATTTTGTTTTTTATGCCGCTTACATCCCTCTGGCCTTTTTTCTGTTTCATTGGTCCATCGTATATACCGGAGATAAAATTATCTTCACAGGAATGATCGCTTCCTTTGCGATATTTGCCGGATATTTCTTTGCGGTTCCTATAAATAAATCGGTAGTAAAAGAACCCCTGAATGAGATAGCTCTCCTGATTCTTCTCAAAATTCTTCTCTGGGATACACAGGACCATTACCAGACCCCCGGACTGGCGGGTCTGACCATTGGTGCGTACGTGTATGGTTTGTTTCATCATGGGGCCCGTCGTTTTCAGGTTTATTCCATCCTGCTACATCTTACCACTGTTCTTTATATTCTTTTTTCCGGAGAGAATGTCTTCGCAGGTGGGGCTGCCATTGGCATTCAAATTATCTACCTGGTGCTCTTCCATAAAGCCGGCGGCTTTGGAGACCAATTGGCCTTTTCCGTTCTGCCTCTGAGTAGCAAAGAAAACCAGAAAGCTTTTGTCTCCTATGTGTTTTTTTTCTCTCTGGGAATCTTTATCTGGCAGCAAATGGAAAGTTCTCTTTTAACCCTTGCATGGATTGCAGAAGCCTTTCTTATCTTTTTATTCGGACAGTTTTCCAAAGCAGCCCATTTCCGCTATTCTGCCAGCATCCTTGCTATTTTCTGCATTGTGCGGCTCACATTCTGGGATCTGGATTCTGCGGACACCCTGACCCGGGCACTGGTTTTCATTGGAACCGGCTCCCTGCTTCTGGCCATGAACATTTTATATCAGAAGAACAAGACCGGGGATACGGATGAGCAGAAAAAATGAAATCCGGTGATTTTTTCTTAACACCGGAAAATATATTTTCCCTACCGGGTCTGGAAACCTACGTTTCATCCGATGCGGATGCCATGCTCATTGGCCAGAATGCTACCCAGCGGATATTCCGGATAACGGACAAGCAAAAAAGCGGGATACTCAAATGGGGAAATCCGGACCAGATCAAAAAAGAAGCCGCCGGATTGCGGATTCTCTCCCGCCACGGACTCACCGTTCCCCAAGTTCTCCTGACCGGCAGAAAATACTTTCTAATGGAATATATCAAATCCGGAAATAATACAGAAAAACATTGGGAAAACGCCGGAAGGGAACTGGCAATGCTCCATTCCCAAACATGGCCATACTTTGGATATTTTTATGATAATTACATTGGTGCCCTGAAGCAGTATAATTTTCCACCTGGTGGGATGTCCCCGGAAAAAAGAGGCCGGAGACAGAAAATGTCCTGGCCCGATTTTTTTGCAGAATACCGCGTCCGCATCTATCTGGAGATGTACTGGAAAAATTCCCCTTCCGAGCCGAGTGACAAATCTTTCTGGGATAAATTCATTGAAAAAATCCCATCGATTCTTCCCCGGAATGTCCACCCCTCTTTGATCCATGGAGATTTATGGGGAGGAAACCTGCTTGCGGGGAAAAATTCCCCTGCGTTTATTGATCCGGCTGTGAATTACGCCGACCGGTACATGGATCTGGCCATGACCAGGCTTTTTGGGGGCTTCCGGATGGAGTTTTATTCAGCGTACCGGGAGATGCTCCCTATTGAACCCCATTTTGAGGATATACTGCCGGTGTATCAGCTCTATTATATTCTGGTCCACGCCGTTCTGTTTGGCTCCCACTATTATGCGGATGCGAAAGAAATCGCCCGCAAATTTATCGACCGCGACTAAAACCCCATTCCCAGCAACCAGAAGGGAATAGCATTCTGCACGGGATAATCCAGATCATCCCGTACCACAAAATCCGCTGCCTTTCCCGATTTGCTTTTCCCCCCAATTTCCAGAGTTATTTTTTTTGCGGAGTTCATTCCCTTTCCCTGGGAAATGGCAAAATCATATTCTTCCTCTTTTCTGGATGCCCATATTTCATAGCCCATGGAGGAAAGAAAAAATGCAATAAGTGCTTCCCTCTCTGTGCCCGTGTCTGCATTCAAAAGGGGATAAAGCACCGGATCACCAAAGAATAATTTGGCACCGGCAGATTTTGCTTTGGTGTCATTTTCCGGACGGATCACTTTTAAAACCCCCAGGGATTCCATCACATGAATTAACTGGTACAGCTTCTCCGCTCCAATTCCCCAATCGGCACAAAGTGACCGCACGGAAAGCCGGGGAATTTTTGCCTTTGCCAGAGTCCCCACTATGGCTTTTGCCAGACGCAGGTTTCCATCCGTGATCTGTGGCAAAAAAAATGGTAAATCCGCGTACAAGGTTTTATCCAGGACGGCCAGCATCCTTTCCGGAAAAAATCCTTCCGCATAAAATGGACGGGTGCCAACGGATCTGTACTGGCGAAAAGCGGCCAGTATTTCCGGGGAAGGACGCACCGGCAGTTTTTTTTCTGTATTGTTTTTCGCTTCCAGGGGATTATACACCGGATATTTTTTTCCTGTCTCCAGATACAGATATTCCCGGAAGGACATCAAGGGCATTTCCTTGTACACAAATCGACGGGAAAGATCCGCCACTCCTCCACGCAGTACCAGAGAAGAGGAATCACTGGCCCATATTTTGAATCCGGGAAAGTCATCATGGAGTGCTTTCAGATGAAGACTCCAGTCTTTTGCAAAATGAACTTCATCAATAATCACACCGGAGTATCCGGCAAGCTGGACAAAGCGTACCATCTCATACAGTGATTCCTCTGATAATACGGGATTATCCGCAGAAAAATAGAATAATTTTTGCTGCTTATTTTTCTTTCTATTGTATTGGACGGCATGGTATAATAAAAAAGTGGTTTTCCCCACCCCTCTGGGACCGGTCAAAATGACGGCATCCGGTAATTCATCCATTTCCGAAGTGAACGGCCTCACCCGCTTGGGCAAATTTTCCAGCTTTCTTTTCAGACCCAATTCCAGATTGAGCAAAATGGCGGTATTCATGAATCACAATTATTATTAATGTTTCTTTGTAAAGAATATATTTACTATTATGTTATTTTGATATAAACATTTTCCAATTATTGTTTCTGTGATAGAAATAATAATTGGAAACAAAGAGAATAAAATTCGGGATTCCTGCCGATGTTACTTGAAAGATATGTCCACAGAACAAAATACAGAACGAAAACGATGGTTCCGCAGAGGTAAGGCCGCAGACTCGGTTAGGGATATTTTGCAAAATGCCCGGACAATCCGGATTGCATCCGCATTTTTTGAGCTGAGCGGGTATAGAATTCTGGAAGATATCCTTGAGGAAAAGACTCTGAAACTATTAATTGGAAATGAAGAATCATCCTCACTGAAGATGGAAAACTTTCTCTCCTCCTTTCTACGGAGCGTTCCTGAGATTGAAAGTATAGAAGAGAGACTGCTCCTTCTCCAGAAGTTCCGGTCTCATTTAAAACACGGAATGATATCACTGGGAATATCTGCCGGACAGAACAGAGGAGCAATCCTTCCCGCTCACAAGGCCCATCATGCCAAACTGTACATTGCAGATCAGGATAAATGCATTGTCACTTCCGCGAATTTTACCGGAACCGGGCTACGGTATTCCCTGGAAGCCGGCTATCTTGTGGAGGATCCGAAAGACGTGGCATACTTTGTCTCCCGGTTCGATGAGATTTTCGCGACAGCCACCCCTCTGACACAAAGTCTTCTGGATGCCATTGATGATCTGTTATCCTTGCGAACCCCCTATGAGGTTTACGCCCGTTCCCTGCTGGAAATATACGGCCTTCCGGAAGCGGAAAAAATCGGACAGCTTCTCCCATTGTCCGATTACCAGAAACCTCTGGTGGCGGGAATCCTCCACTCCATGCGGGAACACGGCGGAGCCATGCTGGTGGCATCCACAGGGCTGGGAAAAACGGTGATGGCATCCCACGTGGCCCGTTTGCTTCACAATGAGGCAAGCATTGAACGGGTTATGGTTTTCTGCCCTGCGGGACTGAAAGATATGTGGTCCCGTTCCCTGCGCTCGGCGAATGTATCCAGCCGGGAATTCACTTACCATATTCTTTCCCTGGACGACTGGGAAAAATACAGGGATGTGCAGTTTCTGGAGGAAGAGCTGAAATTTGTCAATGAGTTCACCCTGCTCATCGTTGATGAAAGCCACCATCTGCGGAATGAAAATAAAATCGGGAATAAAATCCGGTTGCGAAACGACAGGATTCAAAAAGCGATGAAAAAAAATGCCCGGATTCTTCTGATGACCGCCACACCATACAGCAAAGGTGTGAATGATATCAATGCCCAATTGAAAGTATTGCCCCATACCCGGATTACAGCGGATGAAATCATTCCTGACAACCGAAAAAAATGGAAAATAGAATCACCGGGAGAACTATCCAATCTGGAAATTGCTTCTGTAATGACAGCCCCCACGGTGGTCACCTATTTCAGCCAGACGGATGAAAATCAGAATCGTTTTATTCTGTATAATAATTCAGAAAGAAGATTCTTTCCCCGCATCATTCAACTGAGAACACAGAATTATTCCAATGAAATGAATCCTTTCCTGAAAGAACTTCTTGAAAGTAATCTTTTGAGGAGAAAGGAGAAAAAACCCACAAACAGACTTTTTGCGGATTCTCTGGAAGGAACACGGGATGGATTTTTTGAGGCAAGACTTATCCACCAGTTCTGCTCTTCTCTGCATTATGCAACAGAAACCCTGAAAAAAATCCATAATACGGAAAACCCCCTTGCGGATCATGAAGGCTATGAAAAAATGCGTTTTGCCAATCCGGAAGAATTAAAAACAATAACGTCCAGACTCATTGAACAGGGGAAACAAATCCGGGAGGAAGATAAATTTGATAAACTGTGCGAAATCATTGATATGGAGAAAAACAATAAAATTGTGATCTTTGTCATCTACCGGGAAACAGCCAAAGATCTGCACGAAAAATTAAGACAAAAATATCAGGATCTCCGGGTGGAAAAAACATCCGATGAAAACATGAATCTGGATTCTATCCTGGAAAGATTTGCCCCCATTGCCTGCGGAGTGATTTCTCCCGGTCAGGACGATGAATTCTCCCGCAGAATTCTTGCGGAGAAAATTGATATTCTGATTGCCACAGAAGCGGTATCGGAAGGCTATAATCTCCAGGATGCATCCGTTCTCATCAACTATGATTTACCATGGAGTGTCCTGAACTTGGCACAGAGGATGGGTAGAATCCTGCGCCCCTGGCACGAACCCCGCAATATACAAATCTGGAATTTTTTTCCCGACACTATGGATTCAGGGGTGTTCCATATTGCCCAAAACTGGCAACGGCGTCTGATGGCCAGAAGTAGCGAGCAGGCATCTTTCAGCAACCTTCCCGTTCTGATGAAAAACGATACGGAAGATGTTCCTCTTTACTCCTATGCCGGAGAATTAAAGGAAATTTTCAATCACGATGTGGATCTGGAAGAAACCCTGGATTTTATTGACAATGCGGAAAAAATCCAGACTTCCACCGTTTTTGATGATCTGGCAAAAATGGAGGCGGAAAAAGCCGTAAAGATAAAAAAGATCAAGGTACCATTCCGGTCCGCCCGGCTTGTCCAATCTGCAGAGGAAACTCTTTATGTATTGTTTCGCAGAAAAAATCATACATATACTTTTGTCATTGACGAAAACGGAAGAATAATTCTGGGCCCCAGAGAACCCATGGAGGCGTTGAAAAAAATAAAAGCATCACCGGAGGATCCCGGATTAATGAATATTTCCTTGGTACGCTTGGAGCAATGGCTGGAGAAAGCCTTGGAATCTTTCCTGCGGCAAACAGGATTTCCGGCAGAGGAAACGGAGGTAATCTGTTCTCTGGCCATGCTGCGGTCTGCGGAAAATACAACCTGAAACTAATTGACATCCGGAAAGCCTTGCCCACGCTTTCCCATGGGAGCATTCAGAAATGTGGCCTTTTTGTGTGTGCTTCTCCCCCTCCTGTCCTGCTCCCCATCCATCCATGAGAAAGATCCCCATACCCTTCATATTACCCTGCGCGGTGAATTTTTGTCGCAGGATCCCCTTCTCTGCAATGATGAGACATGCGGAAGCGTTTTCTCCTTCCTCCACCGCAGATTGTACTCCTTTAGCAAAGATGGTATTTTAAAGCCAGATTTGGTCGCATCAGAAAAAGTGCTTCCCGGAAGAGTGGAAATCACATTAAGAAAACCCATTCATTTTTCCGGGGTGAATACGGATATATCCCTATCCACTCAGGATGTGGTTTTCTGCCTGGAGAGGGCAATGAAAGAAAAACGCCACCAGTGGATCCTCCGCAATATCCATTCCCTGCGGAATTCCGGGAAAGGAAAAATTACCGTTTTCCTGGATTCATCACAACCAATGGATATTCTCCGGACAAGGCAGGTCTGGGGAGATCTACGCATCCGGATGGCCATGCCGCAGGTTTCCATCTATTCTGCCGATTTTTTTTCCGCAGAAAAAAAATTCATTGGAGCGGGGAATTATCTCCTGGAATCATATAATTCTCGGCAAGTACGTTTATCCAGAGAAAGGTCATCCGATGTGTCCATCCATAACGTTGTCATCCATACCTTGTCCGATGATTCAGCCCGATGGTTTTTTTTCCAAAGAGATTATTTTGATATCTATGAAGCCGATGGGGTTTTCCGCTTTCTCCCCCACAATCCAGAGAAATACCGGGCTCTGGATATTCCAGAGCTGATGGTTTTATACGGAGCCATTGTTTACCCGGAAAATGGAAAATCCATTCTTGCAGATGCCACCTTCCGCCGGGCATTAAACCATGGAATGAACAGAAAGGCCATTGCGGAAAAAGTTTTATCCGGAGCATATTTTCCGGCGGATTATCCCGTTCCTCCGGAGCTTTCCCCCCCGCCCGGTGGAAGGTATCCGTTCCGGGAAAGAAATTTGACCTCTCTGGCATATCCGGATGAAGTGATCGCCATATACACCCCGCCGGATAGAGAACGGCAGAATGTGGCAAGAGTGATCCGCCATATTCTGGAAAAAAAATTCCATCTGAAAACCAAATTGCATGTGTACGATCTCCCCACCCTGGTACGTTTCAACAACGAACGCAAAGCGGGGATTTATCTTTTCAAATGGATAGCGGATTATCCCCATCCATCCAATTTTTTATCCCCCCTGTTTCATTCCCGCAACGCCGGCATGGGAGGCAACCGTGCCTACTATTCCAATTCCGCAGTTGACGCGTTGCTGGATAAGGGAGACTTTTCTGACGATGCGGTAGCAAAAATCCAGAAAGCCATCCAGAATGATGCTCCCTGGGTTTTCTTTGGGTTTTCCCGGCAGCGGTATTTCCTGTCCCACCGTTTTTCCATGGTTCCGCCCTCCACATACCTCGCCTGGGCGGATGCTGTGAATTCCGCTGTAATTATCCGGGGTATTCCTGATATACCAAAAAACCCCAACCGATAACCCACCGGATTTCCTGCTTTACCATAAAGAAAATTTCAGGGTATTTTCCCGCATCGTCCGATATAAAAGATATGCAAAGATCGCTCTGGACAGCGGCAACCGGTATGATTGCCCAACAGTTTCAAATTGACACTATTTCCAATAACCTTTCCAATGTGAACACATACGGTTACAAAAAAAATCGGGTGGATTTTGAAGACCTGATTTACCAGCATAAAGTCATGGCCGGCACTCCCGCCACCGCAGTTTCAGAAATTCCCACCGGAGTGAGCGTGGGACACGGGGTTCGCCCATCGGCCACACAAAAAATATTTGAAATGGGCTCTCTCCAGTCCACCGGCCATAAACTGGATATTGCGGTATCCAACAGCGTGGGCTTTTTCAAAATTCAGACTCCGGACGGATCCTTCGCATACCAGCGGGATGGTGCTTTTAAAATTGACTCCAACCGGCAGGTGGTCACATCCAATGGTTATCTTCTGGAACCCCCCCTGGTTCTCCCCCGCGATGGTATTCTGGAGACGCTGGCCATATCAGAAAATGGGCAGGTGAGTATCAATATCGGTGATGAAACGCGTCCCACGGTAATTGGTCAGGTGGAACTCTACCGTTTTCTGAATCCTGCCGGCTTGAAAGCTGTGGGGAAAAATCTTTTCAGGGAAACCGCCGCCTCCGGAGCGGAAATTCCGGGCACTCCGGGTCTGGGCGGATTTGGTTCACTTCTGCAGGGATTCCTGGAGATGAGTAACGTTAATCTGGCGGAAGAAATGGTGAATATGATTGTGGCTCAGCGTGCGTATGAATCCAATTCCAAAGCCATCACCACTTCCGACTCCATGCTGGCCACGGCCATTCAGTTGAAAAGGTAATCCATGAAACGGGGTTATTATCTGGTATACCTTCTGGCGGCGGCACCGCAATTTTCTATGGAGGTATGCCCGGCTGGTCAACTGGATAAGAATTCCCTTGTCTCTATTATCGAAAATAAAATCAATGCGGATTCCCCCGTTCTGGATGGATATTCCAAAAAGGTGACAATACATTTCATGAGTCCGGCTGCGGTCTGCACCGATAAAAATGCCGGGCTGGAAATGAAAAAACACCCCCAGTATAAATTCTGGATGCTTGTGGCAAAAAGTCCGGATAAGGAAACCCGTTTTCCGTTCACCGCAGAAATATCCTACCAGAACGCCGGCGATCATAAAAAATATCAATATGGTTTTGATAAAATCCAGACAACATTCCAGGACGCAGGTATAAAAAAAGGGGATATCCTGATTATGGAATTCCAGCAGGGCTTCATCCGCTCCCAAAGCCAGGTCATTTCCCTGGCGGATTCACCCCAAAACGGTCTTTTAAAGGTTACCTCTCTGGATCAAAAAAGAAAATATCTGGCGGAAATTATCCAACCGGGAAAAGTGGTATATAAAAAACTTTTATGAAAAGAAATATTATTTACTTGATAATTCTTCTTCTGTTCACCACAATGGGTATTCTGAATTCCCAGACATCTTCGTGGAAAGACCATAACCCTTACGCAACCCCCATACAGACGGACGATGTCATCATTGTGGATATAAAAGAGCAATTCATCATCTCCTCCAAAGGCGAATGGGGGAAAAACGGAGAAATCAACCTTACCCTGAATCCTGATACCGCCAATTTTGAATTTCTGACAAAATCCCAGCAGAGTAAAAAATCCTCGGAGAAAAATTCTTTTTCCATCAAAAGCAATGATACGGTGGAAATGAAAATGCCTGCCCGGGTTGTGGAAGTTCTTCCCCGGAATACATACCGGCTGGAAGGGAAAAAAACCATATCGATGGATGAAAAGCCGGTAGCAATTTCTTTTTCCGGAATTGTCTCCGGAAGAAATATAGTAAACTACCGGGTTTCCTCGTCCCAGGTTGCCGATCTCAGCATCCTCATTCGCATGCGTATTCCGGATAAAAACGATACTACCATTCAGATGAAGCAAAAGCCGGCAGATCCCCAAACCAACCAACCCGGAGGACCGGAAGCCAAACTGAGTGACGCGGAAAAAGAAAATCTGAAACTCCGGCAAATCCGGGAGATACTGGGAGCCATGCAATGAAAAATGGTTTTATCTATTCTGTTATCATAAAAATACTAATATTTCCCTCCATTGTTTTTTCCCTTTCCATGCCTTTGGGTGATATTACCCGGCTTTCCACCATGAAAGAAAACCAGATCACAGGATTTGGGATGGTGGTGGGTCTTCCGCAAACCGGAGACAGACAATCCCCCATTGCGAATCTGGCCATAAAAAGGTTTCTGGAAAACGCCGGGTTTGAAGCCGCAAACTCCAACACAAATTCCCGGAATATTGCCGCTGTCATGGTAATGGCAAAAATACCACCCATGGCAAAGAAGGGAGACAGCGTGGATTTATGGATTTCCTCCATTGGAGATGCAAAATCCCTGGCCGGCGGTTATCTGCTGCAAACCCCCCTAAAGGGTGCTGATGGAATTATTTACGGGGTTGCCCAGACTCCCCTCCCCGCCACTGCGGTTAAATCAGAAAAAAATACATTTTATGTAATCAACGGTGGAATCATGGAAAAGGAAATTCCCGCCCAGATTTCCAGCGAAGGACTTCTGGAATTATCCCTGCGTAATTATGATTTCAACACCGCCCAGAATGCAGTCAATTCCATTAATAAAAAGTTTCCGGATTCGGCCACACTGAACCAGCAGGGACAGATAAAAGTAAAAGTCCCACAGGGAAAGGATTCCATAGCCTTCCTTTCTGAAATTTACCTTTTACCGGTGGAAGTCCATTCTGTTTCCCGGGTGGTGATTGACTCCGCAAACGGAACCATCATCATGGGTGCCGATGTGGGCATTTCCGGAGTGGTGGTCACCCGCAACGGTCTGAATATTGAGATATCGGATAAGAAAAAGAAGGAAAACTCCGCAAATAATGCCATGTCAGAAAAAGATAAAAAAGATATCTCCGGGACCATTCTTCTGGAAGAAACCCCCAAAGTATCCGATCTTGTGGATCACCTGAATAAACTGGGTCTGGGCGTCCATGATATCATTGAAATATTGAAAGGAATCCACAAAGCGGGAGCTTTGCATGGAGAATTAATTATTTTATAGGAGAAAAAAATGGATCCACTTCTTTTCCAATCCCACATAGACATCATCCCCCAGGAAGACCTTTATAAATATAAAAAACTGGCGGAAAAAAAACCGCAAGCAAATGGAAAGAATACCTTTGATGAAATGCTGCAAACCCAGAGAAAACGTTACTTTGATATCTCATCGGAAAAAATATCCCAGAGCATGCCGGAGGAGGAACTGAAGAAGATCATCGCTTCTTCTCCGGAAAAACAGAAAATGTATGAAGCCGCCCTGGAATTTGAAGCATTCTTCACAGAAAAAATGTATAAACAGATGCAGAAAAACATACCCAAAACCGGATGGATCAACGGCGGACCGGCGGAAGAAATCTTTGACGATATGCTGACCACAGAAAGAGTGAAAACCGCCTCCCGGTTACAGTCCATGGGCTTGGCGGAACAGATATTCCGCCAGCTCAATCAGAGATAAGTTATTGTTTCTTGCCGGACTTATAGTCCACATACCAGTTCAGCCACTGGTTTCTTGCGTGGTATTCCTTTTTAGTGATGGATTTTAATGAAAAATATACCGCCTTACGTAAATCCGGATCATCTTTTTCTACCAATCTCATGAGAACATCCACATATTTTTCACTGGCACGTTTGGCCATGGCATTCAGGATAGATTTCCTCTTTGCCGGAGAACCCTTCTCCACTTCGTTGATCAACACCTCATCCGCACGGCTTTCCACGGAAGATCCGATGGCTGATGCTGCCAGGGGAGAAAATTCATTATCTTTTTTCAGAATTTTTTCCAGGGTTTCCAAAGAGCCTTCCGCTGAAATCATAGAAAGTGCTTCAATGGAATTCTTGGCCAGTTTATTATCTCCGGAAAGCGAGGTTTCATTCAGGTATGGAATCGCTTCCGAAGCGTTCAGATAGCCCAGAGACAAAGCAGCCTGAGCCCGGGAATCCCCGGATTTTTCCTGCAGAATTGTAATCAGCTCCGGTACAGCAGATTTATCCTGCATCCAGCCCAGGGCATCAATAACCTCCACCCTGCCAGGGGCTTTGGGGTCCCGCACATAGGCCAGCAAATCCCCGGTGGCAGTTTTATACTGCAAATGCCCCAGAACATACGCCACTGGAGGTTGGATAGCGGGATTCTTCCCTAAAAATAATGCATGAGCTCTCTTCCCGGAATTTTCCCGGGTCTTCTCTTTTTGTATTTCCGGAATCACTCTGGCAGCATCCCAGATGGAATTTTTATCCGCTTTTTCTATTACAGCAAATAGAAGCGGAAGAGAGGACGGAGACTGTATCTCTCTCAGGGCAATGGATGCATTTTCCTTGCCTTTGGGGAATTCCTTTTCCAAAGCATTCACCAGAAGGGAAATCCCATTCTGGCTTTTTATACGCCCCAAAGCCAGATAGGAAGCCGCAAGGGTGGGGCTCGCTGCGGATTTTTGGGCCAATTGGATCAGATAATCCTCTGAATTCCGGCATGGAATTTTGCCCATGGCCATTGCAAACGTCTTGGCAAATTCCGGATCACTATTTTTCCGGGCCATGGCCAGAACCTGCCCACATACTCCGGTTTCCCCCATACCCTCCAAAGCGACCACGGCAATCAGCCGCATGGTATGGTCTTCATTGGCCAGATATTGAACCACGGTGGTCGTCGCTGGCCGGTACTTCAATTGCCCCAAAGCATCCACCAAAACCCGATCCGGAATCTGACATTGCGGATTTTTCAGATAACCCAGCATGATAGCCCCTGCCCGGGCATCCTGGAAATGGGCCGCCCCCACACAGGCCGTCGCCTTCACTGCAGGATGCGAGTCGTGGATCAATAACCGCAGAATGGCATCTTTTCCGCCCTCATATTGAATACGGATGGCATCCACGACTGCGTTGGAGCGGTCAGACCAATTGGCCGATTGAAAGTTTGCCTCAATTTCCTGCGGGGTGGGAAGATTCTCCATTTCCTGTACCGGTTGTTTCACAGGACGGGAAGGTCCGCAGGATTGGGTCAAAAAGATGATAACCGCCCCCGTCCAGATTCCGATTTTTCCCATTTTTACTGGGCCATTTTTTTATACTGTTCCAGATCTTTTTTCCATGCTTCCATCTGGGTCTGTGCTTCCGTTTTCTGGTCATTATCCAGCCCATTGGAATCAAGAGCATACTGCATCAGATCAATTTTACTCTGGGTTTCTTTAATTTTATAATCAAAATACAGCTTCTGTTGCTCCGGAGTAATCCCTTCGGTGGAAGGAGCAGATGGCTCGGTACCTGCCTGGGCATTTTTTGCTTTAGCTTCCATGACCGCAAACCGGGTGGCCACGGAGGTGTATGCATCCAGGGTTTTACGACGCTCTTTTTCTTGTTTCTCGGACAAATCCGGCTTGATGGAGTCCGGTATAAAAATATTTTCGGGATATTTTTGAGCAAATTTTTCCCACTCTTTTCTTACCGCTTCCCGATTATTCTCCCTGGGAGTAAGTACGTCCGGCCACAAACGGCGAACCATTTCTTTGTCCTCCTGGGACAGAATGGGCGATGGAGCATCATCATAAAAATTCTGATACAGGCTGGAAGAATTTTTGCTACCCACTCCTGGGGTGGCTTTTGCGGACTCCCCTGATTTGGAGGACGGCCAGAAAATAAATCCCAAAATAACCAGTAATGCAATTCCAATAATATAATACCATTTATTCATTTTTTTTCCTTTTTATTTCCATATAAAAAAATAACCTTTAAGAGTTTTCTCTTAAAGGTTATTCATTCAAAAGCGACTTATACGAATATATTTATTAACCACGAAATGAACTGTCCGATGATGTTGTTGGAAAGAAAACCTTTCAAATCAATCGGATTTCTGTTTAGAGAATCGTAATACCAAGCAGAATATTCATTAACCTTGGGTATGGAAAAACCGTACTGAGCGTTGATGGCACCAATCATCTCATTGGCCATAATAGAATGACCATAGCGATTGGGATGCACTCCGTCCAGACCAAATACCCCTGGTTTTCCGGGAAGCGGCCAGTTAGCATGGGCATTTCCGGGGCTGTAGCCGTTAGGTGCAACAATGGGACGTCCGTTTTCTTTGACATCATCAAAAGCAACTTTGATATCAGCGAATGCCCAGTTCATTGCCGCAGCCTGAGCTTTCAGCTCATTATTCAGCATGGCAAGAAAATTGGTGATGGTATTGACTTCTCCGGCATCCAGAACCTCGCTGGGGTTTGATACACCATTACGGTAAAAAGCTTTTAAACCGGAATAAGCGTATCTTCCCTGTGGGTCTGAATATTCTTCCAGATAAGAAATTGCGGTCACATTTGGTATGGAAAACAATACCCCGCCTTTTACATTACCAATGTTTCTGATTCTCCTCATAGTTTCTCTCACGTCTCTTTTATATCTGGCCTCGTCCAGACAATCCAGAGAGGTGTGCAGAGCAGTACAAAGAACGTGGTTCGCAGCTACAGTTCCCAATACAAAAGATGGTTGAACTTTTTCCATAATCTGTACCTGGGTTCCGGAACTTCTGAGCCCATACTGGTGGAATTTATCCGGTTTCTGGCAATCAGCTACCTGTACCCATCTGTAAGTGGGATACCAGAACCATCCGATTTTTTTCCAGTACCATTCTTTCTCCCATTTTTTTGCGTTGATGTCCTGGCACTGTCCGCTTGTGTACAAAGCAGATGTGTACTCAGCACCGGTGATACCGGCATGGGTTGGTAAGGATACTGTTGCAGCGTTTCCACCAATAATGGTTGAAGCAATACAGATGGGACCGCAGTCCAGATTCAGCACATCTTCCAGGTTAATAAATGGACCTTTCAGAGTGTTGTAGCTGACATTGGATCCAGCCTGTCTTGCCACCAGAACCGGATACGCCCAGTTCTGTGTCTTACTTTCTACAGTGGCCCCATAAAAACCATGGGAAAGAGAGTCTCCCATTACCCCTGGCTTCTGAAACATCTGGGACTGGCTGTAAGAAAAGATGTTACCCGCGAAAGCGATACCGGCAATAAATGCCAGAAATGCTCTTTTTTTGTTCATTCTTCCTCCACACGAAATTTGTGGGCTTTTGACCCAGTATATAAGACGTAGTCTCCCTGGAATGTCAACAAAAAAAATTATTTTTTACGACGGAGAGGAGCCTAAAAAGGGCAAGGCAAACCCCGGAAAGGAAAAATCCGGGGTTTGATTAAGAATTACTCCAAAAATTGTCTGTAAATTACATTCCGCCAGATGGAACAGCCGGCCATTCGTCACGTAGATCACAATGATTGGAAACGGATATCATCATGGGACCACCGGTGGAATCCACCACTACATTAATCCCCATTCCGGTCTTTTTATTGCATTTCTGAAAAAACGGAGGACCATATTTTCCTCCCTTGATTGCCCCCACAACCTGGCCGAATATTCTTTTCCCTTTGTAAAATTTTATCAGTTGGGCATCCGTGGCTCCTTCCATAATGGAATAGCTTACGGTGATTTTTTTGCCATACGTATCCACCGTCACGCTATCC
>DYOA01000001.1:67446-69314 GCA_020720785.1 Leptospira biflexa | reverse complement strand
GCCGGCAAAGATCACGGATGCCTTGGATAAGCTCCCATCCGTATCCACTGCTGGAAACGGATATTATGTATCGCCATCCATTAGAGGCATGGCACGCAGACGAACCCTGATACTGGTCAATGGAGAAAGACTGGATACTCTGAGGAACGTGGGAGTGTCTGCCTCACATTTATCTCCCTTTGGGGTTCAGGAAATCTCCGTTCTCCGGGGTCCATTTTCCACCATCCATGGCAGCGACGCCATGGGAGGTATCATAAATATAATCACCAAATCCCCGCAACTGTCCCCGGAAAAAATGTATGATGTGAGCCTGCATTCCGGATATTTCAGCAACGGGAATGGGATATCCACTGCTCTGGCGGTTGCCGTGGGGACAGACACCTTGAACTATTCCTTTGTGGGGAGTTTTCGCGACCAGGGGAATACGCAGTACCCCGGAGGAGAGGTCGCGGATACCGGATATACGGATTATAATCTGATGAATTCCCTGTTCTGGAAATTAACCCCATCGCAGTCTGTGAAAGTATCCGCTTCCTATGCCCGTGGAGTGGATGTGGGCAACCCCAGCGGGATAAGCACAAAAACGGCAAGTCATCCGGAAGATCTCAACCAATCGGTCACTGTCAAATACCTCAACCAGATTGAGGGGGAGCATTTCAAGGATTTCCAGTTGCGACTGTCCCTCAAGCAAATGTATCTGACAGTGGACATGACCAACCGGAATGCGTCCAACAACACGAAGGTAAAAAATTTCAATGAGACATTCATCGGGCCCATGCTGGATTACCAAATATATCAGGAGCTCCAGTTTGGCTCTTTTGCCGGCCTGCTTATAGGGGCCAGCGGCTATTACCAGGCAGACGTGGCCGTTAAGGGCCGGAAAAAAGCCTATGAGCTGAACACCGGATACTTCAAAAATGACACCGGGGAAGTGAATTTTGTTTCCGATGGAGGGGTCCTGAACGCGGGAGCATTCGCGGAGATGAACGCGGAAATCTCGGAGCGGTTGAACATTGGTTCCGGGGTGCGTTATGATTATTTCCTTTTTGGGGCAGCCTGGCAGACAGAAGAAGCCCCCAACATTGGCCTGAATTCCAAAAAATATCCCAAAGAGGAAACCCATCTGGATGCATGGAGCTATCATATAGGGGGATCCTGGCGGTATCTGGAAAATACCAGTGCGTTTGTCAATGCGGGCACTGCGTTCCGTGCCCCATCCATAAAGGAGCTGTTCTATTCCGGCAGCTCGCCCAATGGTTATAACATGTCTAATCCACATTTACTGCCGGAAGAAAGCGTGAATGTGGAAACCGGGTTAAAATATTTAAAGCGTAAAATTTCTGCATCCGCTTCTGTTTTTTATAATCTTGTCCATAACCTCATTGTCACCCGCTGGGATGACAGCCATGAGATTGGTATATTTGAAAACATCGGGAAGGCGGAAATCAAAGGGGTGGAAGGCTCTCTGGCCACTCCCCTTGGGGCGGGATTTTCCCTGGATTTAGGGACAGCATTCATGGAAGGAAAGGACATCCATTTAAACGAGCCGCTGACGGATGTTCCGCCCTGGGAGGTCTCCTCCGGGCTGTCATATGCCCATAAATTGGCCGATTTGGATGCCCGCCATCGGGTGGAATGGCGTTACTCCCAAAAAGAGAATAGGGCGGTTTCCGGGGACACTCCGGCATCGGCATTTTTCACTATGGATTACTTCTTTGTCCTAGCATGGAAAGCCAGCTATAAATTCACGGTGTCTGTCACCAATATTCTGGATGAAAAATACCGGCCATATAACCGGCTTGAAGGGATCTATGAAGCCGGACGGAGTTTCAACGCGGGATTTCACGCGAGGTTTTAACGGATTTATA
>DYOA01000001.1:64474-67346 GCA_020720785.1 Leptospira biflexa | reverse complement strand
CAAAGTGGGGTATTAACGCCTATGCCGGCGGGGAAGGACTGACAGCTGCCACCGTGAAATCTCCCGATGGCAATACCTATGTGCTGGGCGAGTACTGGAAAGGTGCGGGGAGCCTGCGTTACCATGCCGGAGACGCTGATGCCAACACGGCAACCAGCTATGCCGGATTTGCGTTTGGTGAGTGGACATTCACGTTCACCTTCAGCGACGGCACCACCAAAACGGTGACAGACACCATTGCAGAGAGCGATGGGGATATTACCACTGCCCATGCCCCCGTGGCCCAAACCCACACGGGAGGTGCGGACAGTGTCACCATAAAATTCAGCGAATCCACAGATGCACAGCGGTACAACATCCAACTGGTCACGCAGAATGCGGAAGAGGATAAACCCTATTATCTATGCCAGTTCACCACATGGCATAGTGATTTCACGAATTCCAGCGGAAGCGGCTATGTGATAAACACCGCCAGCATGACCGGCCTGAACGCCAATGCAACCTGTGGTACGGATTCCGGATTTAAAAACAAGGCGGGGCTGACCACCGGAGCCTCCTATTTTGCCCTTGTGGGAGCGGTACGCTTTGAAAGTAGTGTATTGAGTGGCACCTTTGACTACACCACCGCAAGCCGCAACCGCCACATGATGTTTCCCGCGAAAATGGGGACTAACGGGACCACTGCGGCCACCTGGTGAACATCATGAAAGAGAATAAACACATCGGACTTCTGGCCCATTAGGTGTCCGCTCTGGTGGCGACCATCCTTCTGGTGTCCTGCTCTCCGGATCAACCATAGGCGAAAGCAAAAGAAGCTTGGCCGGCCCAGGCGGGAACCATCACCGTCAAAGACCCCATGGCCTCTCTGGTGGATTTCCTCTTCCCCATGGAGAAGAGGAAATCCACATTTCCCTCACAGATATGGCCAAATACACCGGCCATGTCTGCCCGGGAGTGGCTGCCGGTTTTGTCCTGACAAAAATGTCGCTGGAAAAACTGTATCCCGGAGAAATTCCGAAGCGGGGACAGATCAGAATCCAGGGTAACTGCGGCCACGATCTTCTGGATGTGGCTTCCTATGTCACCGGTGCACGGGCACACTATGGCCGGGGGGAAGTGAATCTGGACGATCTGAGCATTAACCAGAAACTGGGGGACTGCCGGGACCAGACCATTATCATTTTTGAACGGAAGGATAACGGCAAAAAGGTAAAGGCGGTCTTTGATCAAAGTAAAATAGCTACTCGGGAAAAGATCAAAAAAATGCATGAAAAAATGGATGCTGTCCTTACCGGAAAAGCTAACGAAATCGAAAAAACCATGCTGGCAAAAAATATACAGGGCAAGGTAAAAGATGTTTTGAATGGCACGCTGAACAATGCCATTACTGTAACTGACCAATAACTTCTCTTGTTGGCAAACGCTGGGGGTTATCCACGGATAACCCCATTTTTGAAATTATAAAGATATAATATGAAAACGCAAACGGTTTGTCCCTCCTGGTGCAGTATTTAATTGTTGACATGGAAGCCAGCCGAGGGAAACGGGATGAGTCCAATACCAACTGGTTACCGCATCCGGGTTGCATAAAGAATTCCAGGATGAGCAACGTCGGATCAAAGGCTGGATTTTTAATGCAATACTAAGGAAACATCATGAAATTAATTCTCAAAAAGATAACATCTCTCACTCTTCTGGCAGATGCCGTGTTGATCATCGCGACCAGTCTGGTTCTTTTTGTGGTTCCCCATGGGAGGGTTGCCTATTGGAGTAACTGGAAATTCCTGGGGATGACAAAGGCAGAATGGACAAATCTCCATATTAACCTGGGGTTTCTCTTTCTGTTATTCTCCCTCCTGCATCTTTATTTTAACTGGCACCCCATTCTGTCCTATCTGAATAATAGGACACGGAATTTCCGCCTATTTACCAGAGAATTCAATATCGCTCTAAGTGTGGTGGGGATCACCATCCTGGGCACCATTTTCATGATTCCGCCGTTTTCCAGTATCCTCAACTGGAGTGAATCCATCAAAGATAGTGCCTCGGTGAAATATGGGGAACCCCCTTATGGCCACGCGGAGCTCTCCTCTTTTGCCGCATTCTGTGAAAAAACCGGGTTGGACTCCCAAGAAGCCCGGCATAATCTGGAAGCAAAGGGCATCCGGATTTCTGACCCCAACCAGAAAATAGAAGACATCGCCCGTGCCCACAACCTCACACCCCAAGCACTGTATGTCATGATGCAGGGGAATGAAACAACCAGTGCGGAAAAAACCATGCCCGCAGACCCACCCCCCGGAACCGGCATGCTCACTTTGGTTGACATCTGCACGCGTTACGGTGGAAATATGGACATAATCCTGCGTGAATTAAAAAACCAAAGTATCCATGCAATTCCCCAGTCCACCATCAAGCAGATTGCGACGGACTCTGGAAAAAGCCCACGGGATATCTATTCCATTATTTTCGGGATACAAACGGCGGGGAAATGAAAAAAGTGGGGGATATCTTTTCTTCAGACCTTAAATATTATATGAAGGTAAGTCTTTTCTGTACGGACTTCAGAATGGCACACCATTCATATAATCATTATTTATCCGCCCACTGGAAGGTTGTTGCATCAATATCCTTTTTTGTAACAGTAATTTCTTATGTCAACAATCATTGGATCTTCATGTTTGACAATGGAAATTCCCAGACCTTTTTGAGTTTTCTTATTACACTTTGCAAAACTTAAATATCCATATTCATCTTCAGCAATTTTTCCAATACCAACCCCAAAAATTTTTTTCCCCTTATAAAATTTAATAATGGGTGACGGATCATTCCCAGTGACTGTATACCGGATAACGATTTGCTTATTTTCCAG
>DYOA01000001.1:0-64374 GCA_020720785.1 Leptospira biflexa | reverse complement strand
ATTGTTTCATCCTGAGATTCCGTCTCCTGCGGGTCTGTTTCTTCCTGGGCAAATATTGCACCAGCCAGAAAAAAAGCCCGCTTTCGCGGGCATTTGTTTTCCTTATGCATCCCCTAGGGGAGTTGAACCCCTGTTGCAGGAATGAAAATCCTGAGTCCTAACCGCTAGACGAAGGGGACATTATGAGACGACCGGGATTCGAACCCGGGACCCACTGCTTAAAAGGCAGTTGCTCTACCGGCTGAGCTATCATCTCAAATGCGCTGCCTTTCTGACAGCAACACCGGAATCTTTTTTCCACACACGCTGTCAAATTATTTTTTTTCCATATATTCAGCCCCGCCAAATTCCCATTTGAATGACGCATCTATACCGTAAATGCCTGGTTTTGCGAGAAATTTCTGTGCTGGATCCGTAGAAAATATTGAGAATAATAATCATAATGTTTACTTTTTTGGAGAATATCTAATTATTTTTGCCGGCTCCCCCATCCCTATGTATCTTTCCTTAACCAAACCGGGAAACCGGAATCAAAAAAACAAGGAGTTTAAACATGTCAGAAGGATCATTTCCGCTATTAGGGGATAAATTTCCCGAAATCACAGCAAAAACAACCCACGGGATGAAAAACATTCCCGGGGATTACAAGGGGAAATGGCTGGTTCTTTTTTCCCATCCAGCGGATTTTACCCCGGTATGCACCACGGAATTTGTTGCCTTTCAACAAAGATACAACGAGTTCCGGGCCATGAATACCGAACTGATTGGTCTCTCCATTGACCAGGTTTTTTCCCATATCAAATGGGTGGAGTGGATTGATGAAGAGCTGAAGGTATCCATTGAGTTTCCCATTATCGCTGCCAATGACGCTATGGCGGAAAAAATCGGGCTGCTGCACCCCGGAAAAGGAACCAACACTGTCCGTGCCGTATTTGTGATTGATGCACAAGGAGTTACCCGTACCATCCTTTATTATCCACAGGAAATTGGTAGAAATATGGATGAGATTATCCGGGTGGTAAAAGCCCTGCAAACATCGGATAAAAACGGGGTTGCATGTCCGGCAGACTGGCCCAAAAATTCACTGATTGGAGACAAGGTAATCATACCTCCGGCATCGGACATGGATACCATGAAAAAACGCAAAGCCGGTGAATATGATAATTTTGACTGGTGGTTTTCCTACAAAACACTTTAAAAAAGAAGATTAAAATGAAAAACATGGGATATCTGGACAGAGGCATACGAAGTGCCATCGCAATTGGCATTGGGATCGCGTTTTTTATGGGTTGGATAAACGGGTTAACCGCTATCATCCTGGGAATTGTTGCCATTGTGTTTCTGGCCGTTTCCGTGATTGGTTTTTGTCCTCTTTATCCCATTCTAAAAATGAATACCTGCAGGAAGAATACGGAATCATGAATGATCGTGCATGGGTTTGTAAATCAGATCCTTGCTGGGACATTCCCCGTATTCAAACTGAAACGTAAAATGGTTAATATGAAAACCCTGTTCCAGCGCAGCGGACAGGGTTTCCTTTAGTTTATGGGTTTGGCTCACCGGGATATCCTTTTTCAGGTCGATGTGGCATTCCATGGAAATGAGATCATCGTCCAGTTGCCATAAATGGAGGTGGTGAATATTGGCTACTTCCGGAAAGGATTCCACCTTTGCCCGCACCAGAGCGATATCCAGACCTCTGGGGGCGAACTGAAGCAGAATACGGACACTTTCTTGGAATATTCCGATGGCAGAGTAAATGATCCAGATTCCAATCACCATGGATAAAATCGAATCCAGCATATAGATCCGGAAAAAATACATTCCCACCGCCCCCACCATCACGCCCAGAGATACCGCCATGTCTCCGAACAAATGAAGATACGCGGCTTTGATGTTCATACTCTCCTTCTGTTCCGAATGCAGAAGAAATAAAGAAAAACCATTGAAGAGAAAACCCGCCAGTGCCACCATAAAGATAATACTTTCCGATATTTGCTCCGGATGCCACAGCCTGGCCACAGACTCCCTGATGATGAACAACGAAAAAACAATCAGAATCAGCGAGTTCAGGAAAGCAGCCATGATCTGGAGTCTTTTATAACCAAATGTTTTGCCCGGTGAAGGGTCCTTGCCGCTCCAGCGATGGGCAAAATATGCCATCACCAGCGACAGTGAATCCCCCAGATTATGGAGTGCATCTGTGAGCAGGGAAAGGGAATTGGAGAGGACCCCCCCGGTAATCTGAAAAGCAGTGATGGAAACATTCAACCCCACCGTCCAGAGGAGCTTTTTTCCGGTCTGCCGGGACGGGGAATGGGAGGAATGGCTATGATTGAAATGCGAATGTGAATGGTGGCTCATGATTTCAAGGTAAGAATTTTTTCACCGAATGTCCAGTTTATCATAGAAATCTCTTTACGCCAAATCTGCCTCTGGGATAACTTTCCATGACCAATATCTGGATGGCTGCCGGGGGCACCGGTGGGCATATTTCTCCCTGTGTGGCCGTTGCGGAAAATCTTCCGGACGGAACAAACCTGCTCTGTTTTACCCTGGAAAAAAATCTGGATTACCCGGATATCCGTACCTTGCCCGGTCGCGTACTTTCCTACCCCGCAAAAAAAATACCCCGTTCCCCCGGAGACGCCCTTTCCTTTTTTCTGGGATTTTTCCGTTCTCTGAGGATTCTCTCCCGGGAACAGAAAAAATCCAGACCAGATGCCATTCTGGCCTTTGGTGGATATCCTTCTTTTCCCATTCTGGCATTCGCTCAATGGAAAAAGATCCCGTATTTTCTTTTTGAACAAAATTCACGTCCCGGAATGGTCACCCGGGTATTCAGAAAGAACGCAAAAGGGGTTTTTTACAGCTTTCCCCGCAACCATTACGGGAGCAATGAGCATTTAACCGGCAATCCTGTCCGGAGACAAATCCGTGAAAAATATCAACCGGGAGAAAACCATCGCCATCCCCGCTCCATTCTGATTACCGGTGGTTCACAGGGAGCCAGACATTTAAACCAGTTGTATCAGGCCATGATCCGGGATCCCTATTTTGATAAAATAAAAATCACACTTTCTGCCGGAGAAAAAAATCTGGCCGATGTGTCCAGCCAAGCCAGAAAATCCGATGCCGTTTATGGATTTATTGAAGACATGCACAATAAGCTCAATGAATGTGATCTGGTAATCTGCCGCTCCGGCTCCGGGACTGTCTTTGAAAATCTGGTCTTCCATAAACCGGCCATTTACTTTCCTTACCCTCATGCGACAGATAATCACCAGTACCATAACGCTGCCGCTCTCCAGGAGGCCGGAGTCTGTGCAATAGTGCAAATGCACCCGTTTAATGCCATGGAGGCCGCCCGGGAAGTGAAAGCCATTCTGGAAGATCCGGAAATAATGAAAAATGCCCGGAACCCGGAATGGGAAACCGGCATCCCGCTGGACGCCCACCAATCGGTCTGGGAAATAATGAAAGGCATGGTATAATGAAAAGGACATTTTTATTGAGCATAATTTCCTTAATCCTGATCAAAGGAGCATGGGCAGAATCCGTGGTTTTCCCCGTCCGGCACGAACTGCCCGCTCTGCATTTACCCTTCCCTTCCCCGCATAATTTCTCAAGGGAGGAAAACTCCTGGGAGCTGTCCCGTCTTATATACCATTACACCCAGTTAAGGAAAATTCCCGGTTATTATCATCCCCCGGCTTTGCGGGATACCTTTCTCCGCAATAATCTCACCGCATGGAACCGCTTTGGGGAAGGTGATTTAAGAAGAGTCGCAAAAGGAATCCACGCAAAAAATATCCTCCTGTCCAAGCTCACCCACTCGGACGGGAAATACCATCTCTCCACGGCATTGTATTCAGACTCCAGCGGAAAAGTCTCCAATGTTATACAGACCTCGGATTCCAGCATTATGTCCGCGATTCGGAAGAATTTGGACATCCGTTATCCGGGTAGTCCGTTTCTGTATAATTTCAGTGCCGTCCCGTCTGTCCAATACCTTCTTCTTCTGGATTCCTCTGGAGCGGGGTATTATGAATCCGTGGATTACCGAAAAAAAATATCATCACTGGCAGCGGATAAACTGGCCGTGTGTGCGGTTAAAAACGGAGAAAACAATATTTTTTATCCTTTTGCGGATATCCAGATACAGACCGGAAAACTTACTTCGCTGAGGTATTCCGGCTCTTCCCTGAACGCGGAAAGCTGGCAGAAGATGAAAAACTGTGCAGACTCCGCTCTTTCCGGTAACCCCAAAACCCCCGTGATTCTTTACCATAACGGAGGATTGGAAAATTCCACCGCAAAAGGCACCTTCTCCCGAATGATTTCCGATCTTGCCCGGAGACATTCCATCTACATTCTGGGCATCTCCGGCATAGACAACCCATCGCGGAAATATCTGGATTCCCTGGCATCCGGCAATAAAAATATTTTCTATTACGATAACATAGCCTGGGAACGTGCCGCAAATCCGGATGGTTCCTCCCTGTATTTGATGCTCCGCAATTACCGCCTTTACCAAGCACAATCCCTGGAATGGGATAAAAGTGCCCCGTCTGTGAGCATCCCGGAAAGGTTGTATAGAAGAAACTGCTCCCTGGTATGCCTGCATGAAGAGCTACACGGAATCAAGCTGATAGAAACCGGGGACAAAGGGTATTCTTCCGATCTCTTCTACCGGCATCTCAATTCTGTTCAGGAAAAAAGCTCTAATAGAATACAAATTGGGGAGGAGCAGAATGTTCGCCTTCTGGTCCGGACGGAGAACATCGCTTTCTGGATTCAGGTTCCCTATCGTGAATACCTGGCCGCCCGCAGTGAACAAAGCCGTTCCTATTATTTTATGATTTCCTTAACGGGGGAAAATATATCCAGCCAGAATATCAACCACCGGGGCTACGGAAAAGTTTTCTCCAACAGAAATGATATCCCGGCACTGCTGGAAATTTCCATGCCAGATTATTTTCAGAATCCGGAGTCCTATCTCCACAAAAGCCTGCATGGGGGATCTTTTTATGTGTTTGGCGGGGAGATTCTGGAAATTCGCCTTGACGAAAGAAATAAAACCAGGGATTGGGAGTATTAAATGCACGCCCTTGGATTCAGGATTCTTTTTATCGCCATAACGACAGGCTTTTTATCCACTTGCTCCACCAATCTGCCGTATGCGGAAGAAGACTCCCTGAAACGCCCGTACCAGTTAGCGGCCGTTGCGGCATCATCGGAATCCATCCGGCTTTCCTATATGGTGACCAATACCGAGAATACATTTACTGGGTATAATGTTTATATATCCCAGACTTCCATACCGGACTCATATATCACGTCCAGAGTGATCGTTCCATATCTCACGGAAGGATCCCAGCCCAGCGTCCGGCACACATCGGACGATTTTAATACATCCCAGAGTAAAACCCTGACGATTGATTTTCTGCGGTATGGAATCATACGGCTGAATTCCGGAGAGACATATTACATTCGGATGAGTGCGTATTCCTATAATAAAGTGGAATCCCTCCCCTCTCCGGAAGTGAAAGTGGTTTTACCGTAATCAGTTACTTCCGGACATTTTTGCCAGACGTTCTGCAGGAGCCACAATGTCGGTAACGCGGACACCAAAGTTTTCATCAATGACCACAACCTCACCACGGGCAATCAGTTTCCCATTCACCAGCAGATCCACAGGCTCACCGGCCAGCTTGTCCAGCTCAATAATGGATCCTTCACCCAGACTCAGGATATCCTTTACATATTTCTTTGTTCTTCCAAGTTCCACCGTCAGAATCATCTGCACATCAAGCAGAAGTTCATAGTTAGGTGGCAGGTCTGCCTTACGGGATTGCATTCCTCCCTGGTTAAAACTGGGATAGGATACTTCGTTATAGGGTACCCCGGTGGGTGCCGCCGATGAAGAAAAACCTTTGGACTGCTGCCCCAAGCCCATATCCCCAGGCATGGACATGGAACCTGACCTGGCCCACCGGGTGGCACCGGCATGATCAATATAATGGACCATTTTTCCGGATTTTCCGCCCTCCACGGAAATATTATAGGTAATCCGGATTGCCTTGGAGCCGTTCAGACCCAGAGGTTCTCTGCCGGTAAATACCAATCCATCCGGAGATGAGGGGGATAAATTATCGCTGAATTTGTTGCTTAAGTTCTGGCTCAGGGAAGAAAGAATGGTCTGGGAAACTTCCCCAATCGCGGAAATCTGACCTTCATCAATGGTGTCAAAATCGGTATCGGAACCCATCATGGCAGCACCAATATTTTTGGCCACATCTTCCGGATACACAAGTGCGGTGGGAACAGATCCCATATTGATTTTTACCAGAACGCTGCCGGGCTGGATGTCTCCGGGGGCCACAGGAACCTCTTCCACGCTAGCATTACTGATACTAACATTTTTTGTGATCATTGTGGAGGCCTGCTGTGCCGCAATGGATATTGCTTCATTGAAAGAATCGGAAAGCAAATCTGTTTCCACTGCCCCCAGAGAACCATCGCCCATGCCGCCACCGGAACCCATTTTTAAGTCCAGGGAACCGCTTCCCTGTGACATATCGTCAGCACCCATTAAAAGGGCATCAATTTCGTCTTGAGATAAGGATCCATCGCTTGCCATAATTCCTCCGTTAACTGATCACAATTTCCTGAAAATACACTTCTTCAATTTTCCCTTCGCTTAAAATCATATTAATCTGGGATTTAATTTCTTCCGCCAGATTTAATTTCTGCAGGGGAGTCTGCAATTCTTCTTTTTTCTTGCCGCCCAGAATTATATTGATTATATGCATCATTTGAGTCTGGCGGTCAAATAATTCTTTTTCCAGTGCTTTATTATCTATTTTGAACCCAAAGGCCAGGGTCATCTGAATATAGTGTGCTTCATCCACGTCCGATGTATTGACCCGGAACTCTTTTGCAAAAGCAAAAGTTCCCAAAGGAGGCGGGGCCGGTGCAATGACAATGTTCTGCTCCTCTTTAAAAGCATCGGATTTCACCTTTTTTGCCACCAGATAGGAAATGACAAACATCAGCAAAACGCCAATGATCACACCGGCTACCCACATGAGTATCGTGATCAGCTTTGAGCGTCCTCCGGAAACCGGGGCACCGGCGAGCACCTCCTCTTCCGAGTCTTCCTGAATATCTTCATCATCACCCATGGTTTTCCTCCCAATTCAAATATACTATATTATCGTATGAATGCAAAGTCGCTTTAAGCATTTTTGTGACATAATATCACTGTCAATGCCATTCGGCCTGTGGTACTTTTTCGCCGGGAAGCTCTTTATCCGGATAGTTCCTTTTGTACTTATTCTGACTCAGCACCACAATATCCACACGGCGGTTGATGGCCCGTCCTTCCGGGGTTTGGGACTCCGTGATGGGGCGGTATTTTCCATAGGCCACTGCGGACATCATACCCGGTTCAACATTTTCGCTTTCATGCAGAAACCGCAGAACATTAACAGCCCGCTGGGATGACAGTTCCCAGTTTGTTTCATAATATTCCGAACCCTGGTTGGTGGCCAATGGGCTTTCATCGGCATGGCCTTCTATCCTTACCATGGAATTCAACTGCGGAAGGAGTGTCCCCACTTTTACTAGGGTATTTTTTGCGGTTTCCGTAAGGCGGGCGGATCCGGGGGGGAAATGATCATTCCCAATCAGACTGATAACGAGCCCTCTTTCGTCCTGCTGGAGTTTCAATTGTTTGGTCTTGATTTCTGGTTTAAAAATTTCGCTGGCAATCTGGTATGATTTAGCAAGAGCGGAGCCTTTCTCTGTTGCCGGGAGTGAGGATAGATTCATCCCCATTTCTTCCAGATCTCCCTTGGATAATGTCTGTCCGCCCTCAAATATTCCCAATGAACCGGTGAAGGCTGTCATAAGAAGACGCAATTCCTGACCCGGAATCGCCGCTGTGGTAAACAGCATCACAAAGAAGGTCAGAAGAAGTGTCACCATATCTCCATAGGTTGCCATAAACGCCGGCAGACATTTGGGACAGTCCGGACATTTTTTTTTGGCCATTAATCCTCATCCTGCTGTTGCTTTAATTCCACCCTTTTCTTGGGATCCAGATAACTGGAGAGTTTTTCCTCCACGATCCGTGGATTTTCCCCTGCCTGGATGGACAGGGCACCTTCCAGCATGATGGATTTGACCACAACCTCTTCGGAAGTCCTAGCCTTTAGCTTGTTTACCACCGGGATGGCAACAATATTGGCAAGAAGGGATCCATATAAAGTGGTAATAAGTGCGGCAGCCATACCACGTCCAATGGCGGCACTGTCTCCCCCCATGTTTCCCAGCATCCCCACCAGACCAATGAGCGTTCCAATCATCCCAAACGCCGGACCCATATCTCCCAACACGGCAAACCAGTCCCGGTTTTCCCCATGCCGACTTTCCATAGCGGAAAGGTCAATTTCCATTACGTTTCTTACCACATCGGGATCGGTTCCGTCCACAATGAGCTGGAGGGCTTTCCGCATGAACGGATCATCCAGTTTATCCATATCATCTTCCAGAGCCAGAAGGCCATCCCGTCTGGCTTTTTCTGAAAAACTGACGATCTCCTGGATTTTCTTCAAGGAATCATAGGATGTCTGGGAAAAAATCATCCTGTAAAGTGACCAGGCTCGCTTGGTTCTATCAATGGGATTGGAAATAACCACCGCAGATAATGAACCGAAGAGGGTAATGAAAACAGACGGGATGTCAATAATCTGCCCGGCTGTCAATCCGGTCATAATAACACCAAAAACAACCGCGACGACCGCAAGAATGGTTCCACCTAAAGATGCTATATCCATAATTTACTCTATTCTGGTTTTATTTAAAAAAATCATACGGTTAAACTCGATTATACTGTTTACAATTTCGGAGGTTTTTTCCAAAACAATATATTTTTTTTCATTGGTTAATGTTATCACTGTATTTGGAGTCTCTTCCATGATCTCAATGAGATTGGGATTAATAAAAAGCTCTGTTTTATTGAGCCGCGTCACTTTTATCATTATTTGTGGTATCGGCTGATGGGCCAAATAATTGATACTTTATTGTCTCATTCTAAAAGGGTGAATTAATGGATGCTCCAGACCCAAAGGGGTGTTATTATATATCCGGATATTATTTCTTACCGATTGGATCAGATGTTCCATGTTATTTTTGGTTTTGTGGAATTCCATGCTTGTTTTTACAGCAAATCCCTCTTTGAAGAATGCGTAATCGGCTTTCGCTAGAACCATGTCCATTTCCCTTGTTTCCATTCTGGCCAGATACGAGGTGGCAAAGGCCGCCCTGGGATATGCATAGCGGTTGAAATACTGGGTATCCGGAAACGACAGGTCCATGCCCGCCAACTCCAGAATATACGCATTGGCTACCGGCATTCTATTCTGAAAAACATCCAGAATCCAGAAAAGGGCAGCACCGGTGACTGTCCCCGGAGAGCGGAGCCGGGTGAAACCGCAGTCCGGATCAAAATCCATGCAGAATGCAAAAACATTGGATGGTTTTGCGGGCAGGTTGCCCGGATGGGCATTACGGTAAAACGCTATATTCTCCCCGGAATCCAACATTGACAGATAAGAATGCCGTCTGCTTTCCACTGAAAAAATGATTCTTTTCCTTGGATTCCATCTTTTAATGAATAACGCGGCAATGACATCCGCCAGCACAAAGGAATAATCGGTCTGCACCCAATCCCGGATATTTTCCTCCAGATAATCCAGCGAAGGCCCTCCGGAGACCAGAACCACCCGCCCCCCGGAAAGCAGCGGATTTGCCTGGGAGATATCCTTTGCCAGAGGAAACATTTTTTTATGCATCCGCAGGGTCTTCCGGGGAAATTTCCAGAGCAAAATAACGCAAAACGGTGATCCTTTCCATGGGTTTATCCTCCGGAATACCGGCTTTCCTTTTGAGATGACGGATAAAACTCCGGGGTTCCGGCAGGGATTCCCACACGGATGGGAGGAATGTAGCGGAACGGGAACCGTCACGCAGAATGAGGCCATCTCTTCCGGGTACAAGTTGTGCATAGAAAGAATCCTCATCGGAAAAAGAAATGGGCACCGGCTCCGTGAGCACAGAAACAGATAGATGTAAATCCGACCATTCTACCGGTGTTAAGGGCAGGAAACGGGAATCCAGGAAAGCGGCGGCATGGGCATTGTGAGCTACATCGGAAATGAGGGGACGGGTGGCGACAATGCTGCCAATGCAACCACGTAAATCCGCTCTTTTCTTCAAGGTCACAAAAGCCGCTCGTTTTTCCCGCAGTGCGGGGGGAAAATCTTCCGGGTCCACAGACAACTCTTTTTTATGCTCCCAGAAATAACGGATGGACTTTGCGGCAGTCTCCAGAATCAATGCTTTTTCTTCGCGGGAATAGCTATTTGTTTTATATTCATTTTCTGTCATTGTTATCCTCGTAAAAAAGAAAGGATCCATAACCCACCACCCGGGAATAATCCCCGGTCACTTCCCCGGAATTCCGGTACTCTGTCTGGATCCCCTTCCAGCCGTTTTCTCTTGCCAGGAGAAGAAAACCGGAGATGCCCGTCCGTCCGCAGGCAGATTGAGAATCCAGATTTTCCGGGGTCAGGGACGTTATGGACAGGGCGGTTTCACGGTCTTTCCGGCGGGCGGAATCATCGTCCAGAAAATGACTCATGTCACTGCTCAGGATAAAAATACTCCGGAATTGTTTATCCACAAAAGAAAATATTTCCTTGAGTTTTTCCGAAGCAACCTCCCCCGTCACCAGAGGCAGAATTTTAACCACCGGAAAGTATCTATGAATAAAGGGAAGCTGGACTTCCAGAGCGTGCTCCTTTTCAAATGCCGGCTTGTATGGGGTGGCATGGTTCTGCCTGAGCATGGCATCCACGGCCACCGGGTCGATGGAAATCCTGCCACCCGGAATTTGATACGCATCCTCCGTTAAGACAGAAATCCCGGAAAAACCCACCCAGTGCGAGGGAGCCACCACCACAAAGAGGGCATCCTCCAGCCATACTCCCCATTCCCGTGCAATTCCCAGATAGATATTCAGGGCAACCTGCCCGGAGTACATATAACCTGCGTGTGGAACTATAATCCCGTGCGGTAAAACATCCGGAGGAAACGGCATGGAAACGGCCAGTTTTTCCATCTTTTCCAGTGATTTCCTTAGATCAACGTGGTTTTCCGGATAAAAACTGCCCGCCACCCTGGGAAAAAATAATTTTTCCGCCATATATTTATTGTATAAACCATCTTCTCCCCGTCAAATCGATTTTTGGTGGTGGTAAATGGCGGAAAATAAAATAACCTGCGATCTGTGTCCCCGAAATTGCCGGTTAAAGGACGGCCAGGCTGGTTTTTGCCGGATACGAAAAAACGAAGGCGGAAAAATTGTTTTAACAGACTATGGCTATATCACTTCCATCCAGATTGACCCGGTGGAAAAAAAACCTCTATATCATTTTCTGCCGGGAAAGAAAATCCTGTCCATTGGAATGCAGGGATGCAATCTGTACTGCCGATTCTGCCAGAATCATTCCATTGCCCATCCGGATAAAGGCCAAGCTTCAGCCTTGAATTCTTTTTATAAAAAGAAAATGAATCCTGAATTCATTGTTTCCCTGGCAAATCATGAAAAAATTCCCATGATTGCCTTTACCTATAATGAACCCATCATCGCTATGGAGTTTGTCCAGGATACCTTTTCTTTGGCACGGCACAACGGGATAAGAAATGTGCTGGTGACCAATGGGTATATCTCCCCAAAATACTATGACACTTTTTTTCAGGATGTGGACGCCACCAATATTGATTTAAAATTCTTCCGGGAAGAAAAATACAGAAAATTCGCCAGCGGGTCACTCCGGACAGTGCTGGATACCATTCAATATGTTTACTCGAGAAAAATCGCCCTGGAGATCACCACTCTGGTCATTCCGGGAGTCAATGATTCTGATGAGGAAATACGGGATATTGCCGCCTGGATTTCCCGGAATCTTTCCCCATCCATCCCGTTGCATTTGTCTGCATTCCATCCGGATTTTAAAATGCTGGAATTTCCTGCCACTTCCCCCGATGTCCTAACCCATTTTCAAAAAGTGGCCAGAGACGCCGGGTTGAATCATGTGTACACAGGCAATATCCAATCCGAAAATAATCTCCTCTGCCCCCGTTGCGGGAAAACCCTGATCACAAGACATATTTATCAGATAAAAATAGACACCGGATTCAGGGACACAAAAAAATGCCCGGATTGTGGAATGGAAATCTCGGACATCCATCTTTGAAACTTGAATAATCACAGAAAAAATTTACTGTTTTATCTATTTTTCTAAAAAATATCTGTAAATGGGCGATAATAATTATGTCACATAAAAAACCAACGGCAGGAGTCCCCCCATGAAAAGAAAAAATGATCTGATCCAGAGAGAAGAAATCCCCTTTAAAAAAACCCTCCAGAGTTATCTTAAACACCGGGGCCTGGAAATTGAACTCCAGCTAAAGAGCGGTGAAATTGTCACAGTGGATAATAACCTCCTTCATGTGGATGAGAATAAAATATCACTGACCCATGGCGGAAAATTGATGAACATCACATTCAATGACATATCTTCCGCCGATATCTTTGCTTATTGAAAATTAAAGATCCACAGCCCGGTACCGTTCAAAATCTTCCTGATTGATAATATCCAGGAGTTCATAGATACGTACCGGTTCATTCTTCCCTTTTACTTTTATTAAATCCAGCTCTCTGGCTATGATTTTATCCTTTACATATTCGTAGGTATACTCGGAAATGATGATCCGGGTTCCATACACCTTATTGGTTCCTTCCAAACGAGAGCCCAGGTTAACGGTATCCCCCATCACGGTATAATCCATCCGGTGCGTGGAACCCATATTCCCCACAACGGCATCCCCTGTATTCAAACCAATACCGATGTTAATAATGGGAAGCTTCTGGTCTTTCCATTTTTCCTGAAGATTATTCAGAGACTCCAGTTGTTTCAAAGAGGCAAGGCAGGCCGTATATGCGTGTTCTTCCATCGGCAGAGGTGCCCCCCAGAAAGCCATGATGGCATCTCCCATATACTTGTCCACGGTACCTTTGTACTCAAGGACAATTTCTGTCATTTCAGATAGGTAATCATTCAGCAGGTTCACCAGGCTTTCCGGGCTCAGGCTTTCCGATATGGTGGTAAACCCACGGATGTCAGAGAAGAAAACCGTGATGGTCTTTTTCTCCCCCCCCAGCTTCAGAGCATCCGGATGAGCCAGAAGCTGGTTCACCACGTCTTTGGAAACAAACTTGGAGAAAGTGGACCGGATATATTTTACATTTTCCTCTTCTGTTAAAATCTTGTACCCAATGATCGCAATCAGAGAAACCAAAGCTTCCATGAACAGGGAGAAAAAGACATGCATATACTGCATGGTTATAAACACCATAATGGCTTCCGCTGTAAACGCCACCGCAAAAACCACCACCCAGATGATAACAAATTTAATGTTATAGCGCGGGACAATATAGCCCAGAGCCACCGCAAGCAGCAGATAAATGATATAATTCAGCCACTCCGGAGCAAAATAAATGTAATCCTGGTTCAGGATGGTATTGAGGGCATTCGCGTGGTGCTCAATCCCGGCGGTGGGACCAAAGGGGCTCTGGTGTACGTCTTTTGCAACCCCGGTGGCATAATACATCGCCACTAGAAGAATTTTATTGATAAAAGGATCCCTCCCCTCTTTTCCAAATTCCCCGGCCGGAGCATCCGCAATATTGATGAAGGACTGGGAACGGAATGTCTGGGTGGGAGGCCCGATGAAATTAATATTCATGAATCCTTCCTCATCGATGGGAATGGTGATCACCCTTTCCGGATTGGGTTTGGTCATGATATCCCGTTCAATGGTTTCCAGCTCTCCGTCTTTCCATATTTCAAATTTTACTGTTTTCTTTGGAATGTTTTTTATTTTGATGTATTCACCCAGTTTGACTTCCACATCTTTGGAAATATCAATTTCAAAATAATTGGCCGCCATCATGAGGTCAATATTGGGATAAATATTATTCTTCCATTTAATTACCAGAGGCATTTTGCGGTTCATGCCATCGCCTTCCAGACGGATATTCGCAAACCCCATGCCCATAACCGCCTTGCCAATGGACTGCATGGGCGGCTCAGGATGGCTGGTCCACTCCGGATACGAGTTGTATTCTGTTTCCACCACATTGTTGATCCGGTATCTGTCCAGCTCCTGGATACGGGGCATGATCACCTGGTTAAAATAGTCGATGTCATTGGGAGGCATGGTCTCAAAGCTGTAGTCCACGACCACCTTCTTACTTTTCTTCACCGTTTCCGAAAAAAGGGATGTGGCCCGCACCATGTCCGCATAGGATATGGCTATATTTCTTCTCTTATTGTTATACAGGGAATCCAGAATCTGGTAGCGGATTTCATCGGACAGATTCAAAAGTCCATAGTTGTTCTTCACCTCATCCACAAAGAAAATATCAAACATAATGGTGGACACTTTGGACCCATCCAGAGCTTTCAGCAGATTTGCGTATTTTTCCCAAGAAAAGGGATATCCTTGGTACTGATTGACCGTATTATTATCAATGCCAATGATTTCTATGGCCGGATGGGCACGCGGGCTGAACACGGTGGTGGAAACCCGGGGATCATTGGCATAGTCCACCGCCAAAACCTGACCGGAGGCGAGGCGGAAGCGAAGATCTTTTCCAAAGCTTTCAATGGGCTCCAGAATGTTCAGATACCGGTGCGTCAGGATAAACACAATGCCCACGACAATAGCCAGAAACATTCCCATGGTATTCTTTTTGTCCATACCCAGAAAATTGACCTGCACCAATACCAGATACACCCCATAGAAAAACCCAAATACCCCCAAGGTCATAAACAACAGAATGATATCTGCCCAGTTTTCGGTTATTTTGGGATTTAATACCACGGACAATATCCAGGTCACTATTCCCACGAAGAGAAGCACATAAGAGGCAATTGCCATGCCGGTGAGCCATTCGCTCTTTTTTTCATCAGACATAGACCAGAATTCCCAATTTAATGGAAACGGCAAGAAATTTTTTATTTTACCGGATTTTCCCGACAGAAAATCTGACCCCATGGTATTTGCTTTTGTCCGCAAATTTTTATCCGTTTTTTTCTTGTCACCAGATTGCTCATTTCAATGTTGATTCCGTAAATAACAAAAAATGGATGGAAAAATGAATTGGATAGGAAGAATGATAGCATCCCCATTGGCAAAAAAATGGGTGATGGGTTTAACAGGTTTGTTTTTAGTTTCTTTCTTGTTAGTGCATTTGTCCGGTAATTTTTCATTATTCAAACATGACCAGGGTGCGGCGTTTAATGCGTATTCACATTTTATGACCTCAAACCCACTCATTAAGGTAATGGAATACGGACTGGTGTTGGGATTTCTACTGCACATTCTGCAATCTTTGTATTTAACCATACAAAATTATTCGGCCAGACCAGTGCGGTATGCGGTTCCCAACTCAGGAGAAAGCAGCTCCTGGAATTCAAGAAATATGGGGCTCACGGGCAGCTTTATTCTTGTATTCCTGCTGGTGCACTTTAACAGTTTTGTGGTCAAGTACAGGATCACAAAAGAATCTGAAAATATTTATCAGATTGTAGTGGATGCGTTCCAGAGCGGATGGGGCGGATGGTACTGGTTGTTTTATGTGTTGTCCATGGTGATCCTTGGGTTGCACCTGAACCACGGTTTCCAGAGTGCGTTCCAGACGTTTGGGATAAACCACAAAAGATATACCCCAATCATTAAGGGATTTGGATGGATTTATTCGGTAGCGGTTCCGTTAGGGTTTGCGACCATGCCGGTCTATTTCCGTTTTTTTTATTAATTTCAAGGAGTCATTATGTTAGATGCAAAAATTCCTGAAGGTCCTTTAAGTGAAAAGTGGACGAAAAGAAAATTTGAATTAAAGCTGGTTAACGCCGCCAATAAACGCAAGTATGAGGTGATTGTGGTGGGAACCGGATTAGCGGGTGCCGCTGCCGCTGCCAGTATGGGCGAGCTGGGATACAACGTAAAAGTATTCTGCTACCAGGACAGCCCCCGGCGGGCACACAGTATTGCAGCCCAGGGCGGTATCAATGCAGCAAAGAATTATCCCAATGATGGGGACAGTGTATTCCGTCTGTTCTATGACACCATTAAAGGTGGGGACTACCGTGCACGGGAAGCAAATGTCTACCGTCTGGCCGAAGTAAGCAATAATATTATTGACCAGTCCGTGAGCCAGGGCGTTCCTTTCGCAAGGGAATACGGCGGAACCCTGGATAACCGTTCTTTTGGTGGAGCCCAGGTCTCCCGTACATTTTATGCCAGAGGGCAAACCGGCCAACAGCTTCTGTTGGGTGCATACGCATCGCTGAATAAGCAAATTCAGGCGGGTAACGTGAAGATGTATAACCGTCATGAAATGATGGAGCTGGTACTTATTGACGGCCATGCAAAGGGAATCATTGTCCGGGATATGATATCCGGAGAAATCAAGAAGTTTTCCGCCAATGCGGTGGTGCTGGCAACCGGTGGTTACGGAAACGTATTCTATCTGTCCACCATGGCAAAGGGGTCCAACGGATCGGCGGCATGGAAAGCATATAAAAAGGGAGCATTCTTTGGAAATCCCAGTTTCACCCAGATCCACCCCACCTGTATTCCGGTTTCCGGAGAGTACCAGTCCAAGTTAACTCTGATGAGCGAAAGTCTCCGGAATGATGGACGGGTATGGGCACCCAAAAAGCAGGGGGATGACCGTCGTCCCAATGAAATACCGGAAGAAGAAAGAGATTATTTTCTGGAAAGAAAATACCCGTCTTTTGGAAACTTGGTACCCCGGGACGTTGCGGCACGTAGCATTAAGGAAGCCTGCGACGAAGGAAGAGGCGTTGGGCAGACCAAAACCGCCGTTTATATGGATTTTGCTGATGCCATAAATCGTCTGGGGAAAAGTGTCATAGAAAACCGTTATGGAAATCTTTTTGACATGTACCAGATGATCAACGCGGAGAATCCGTATGAAGTACCCATGATGATTTACCCCGCAGTTCACTATACCATGGGCGGTCTTTGGGTGGATTATGACCTGATGAGTACTATCCCTGGGCTGTTTGTTCTGGGGGAAGCAAATTTCTCCGACCATGGAGCGAATCGTCTGGGTGCCAGTGCCCTGATGCAGGGTCTGGCTGATGGTTACTTTGTCATTCCTTATACCATCGGCGGATATCTGGCCGGCCTTGGGTTTGAGAAAGTGGATACCAAGCATGGTTCTTTTGATGCTACAGAAAAAGAAGTCAATGACCGTATCCAGCGGATGTTCTCTGTAAAGGGAACCAAAACATCGGAAGATTACAACCGGGATCTGTACAAGATCATGTGGAACAAAGTGGGAATGGCCAGGGACAAAAAAGGTCTGGAAAGTGCAATTTCCGATCTCAACGCAATGAAAGAAGATTTCTGGAAGAATATTAAAATCCCCGGTTCCCCCAATGAGCTGAACCAGTATTTTGAGAAAACATGGAGACTTTCCGATTTTATCGAGCTGGGTGCACTGATGGCAAAAGACGCTCTCCACAGAGAAGAAAGTTGTGGCGGTCACTTCCGTGCTGAACACCAGACAGAAGAAGGCGAAGCAAAAAGAGACGATGTTAATTTTGCCTATGTTGCCGCGTGGGAATACAAAGGCGAAAACGCAGATGAGCAGCTTCATAAAGAGGAGCTGAAGTTTGAAAACGTGAAGCTAACGCAAAGAAGCTACAAGTAAAAGAGGAAGCCATGGAAATAACATTAAAAGTCTGGAGACAGAAAAACGCACAGTCCAGAGGAAACTTTGAGACATACAAATTGGATAATGTTAACTCTCACATGTCCTTTCTGGAAATGCTGGATGTTTTGAATGAGCAGTTAATAAAAAATGGAAAAGAGCCCGTAGCGTTTGATCACGACTGCCGGGAGGGAATCTGCGGAGCCTGTGGTTTATACATTAACGGAAGAGCCCACGGCCCGGTCAAAGGAACCACCTGCCAGCTCCACATGCGGGTTTTTAAAGACGGGGATACCATCGTGGTGGAACCATGGAGAGCGAAAGGATTTCCCATTGTTCGGGATCTCATCGTGGACAGAACCGCCTATGACAAAATTCTCCATGCCGGAGGATACATCACCCAGAAAATCGGATCGGCACCGGATGCCAATTCCATTCTGATTGGAAAGGACATTGCTGAGCCGGCCATGGACGCAGCAGAATGTATTGGATGCGGAGCCTGTGTTGCGGCCTGCAAAAACGCGTCCGCCATGCTTTTCGTATCCGCAAAGGTTTCTCATCTGGCACTGTTGCCCCAGGGGAAGCCGGAAAAAGCCCGTCGCGTGCTGAATATGCTGGACGCAATGAAGGAGCATGGATTTGGTAACTGTACCAACACCTATGCCTGTGAAGCGGAATGCCCCAAAGGGGTGTCCATTTCTCACATAGCCCGCATGAACAGGGAGTATATTGCGGCAACATTTGGATCAGAAGTATAAGCGAAAGCTTATACTTCTTTTAATGCTTATGCGAATATTAACAATTAAAAAAATGTATGTCCGGGGAATAGCCATTGGGCTTTCCCTGGCATTCACGATGGGTTTCCTGTATGCGTGCAAAAAAGGAACCCCCTCCAAAAAGGAAATTATGAATCAATTAGAAGAAAAACCCCAGAATGAAAAAAATCCGTTTGTGTCCATTGAAACTAATCATGGAACCATTATAGCGGAACTTTATCGCGAAGCGGCCCCCAAAACGGTGGAAAATTTCATCGGACTGGCAACGGGCACCCGTGAGTTCACTGATTCCCGGAGCGGGAAAAAGGAAAAAAAGCCCTATTACGATAATGTGATATTCCATCGCATTATTCCCGGCTTTATGATACAGGGTGGGGATATTCTGGGCAACGGTACCGGAGGGCCGGGTTACCAGTTTGAGGATGAAATTAATGCCGATGACTTTGGTCTGGACAAGCTGAAACTCTCGGAAGCCCAGAGCTATATGCAGGACAGCCACATCCGGATGATATTATTCAACCGTCTGAATATCAAATCCCAGGAAGACTTGGAAGAAAAGCGGCCTCTTCTGGATGCAGAGTATAAAAAAATTATAGATATTTCCGTGAAAGAGTTTTTAACAGAAACGGGGTATACATACAATTCCTCGCTGAAATCCTTTTCCAATGAGAAATACACCCTTTCCATGGCCAATGCCGGTCCCAACACAAACGGGAGCCAGTTTTTTATCAACACCGCCGATAATTCCTTTCTGAACGGCAAGCATACGGTTTTTGGGAAAGTACTGAAAGGCCGGGAGATTGTGAACGCCATCGAAAAAGTGAAAACCAATTCCTCTAACAACAAACCTCTGGAAGATGTGGTCATTAAGTGCATCTCCACCCTGCCTGAAAATTAATGAAGAACATTGCCATTATCGGAGCGGGAGGGTTTACCGGCCAGGAGTTAATCCGGATACTTGCGTCCCGCCCAGATGTCCGCTTACGGAAAATTACATCCAATGAATATGCCGGAAAAACCCTTCTGGAAATTTTCCCTGCCCTTGCGGTGGGGGAAATAAAGCATCTGGTATTTGAAAACCACCCGGAGAATTCTGAGTCGTTAAAATCCATGGATTTTGTATTTCTGGCCACTCCGGACAATGTTTCCATGTACTGGGCAAACGCACTGCACGGTACCGGAGTGAAAGTAATTGATATATCCGGTGCCTTCCGCCTTAAAGACAAAGCCGTCTGGGAAAAATTTTACGGAATGGAGCATACAGCTTTTCCGCTCATGGATTCCGCCATTTATGGGCTCACAGAAAAATACCGGGAACAGATAAAGAACGCATCCCTGATTGCCAACCCCGGTTGCTACCCTTCCTCTGTTTTATTGCCCTTTTATTTTTTGCGGGATTTTCTGGAATTATTTGAAGAAAGCATCATCATTGATTCCAAATCCGGAACCAGCGGAGCCGGTGGAAGGAAAGAAAAGGACAGTTTGGGGTATTCCACCGTATACGAAAATTTCCGGGCATACCGGATTGAAGCCCACCAGCACCAGCCGGAAATGGAGCAGGAAATCAACAACCTGTCCGGAAGCCGCTTTAAAGTGCGATTCACCCCGCACCTGCTTCCGGTGTTCCGGGGAATTTATACCGTTGCTTATATGAAACCCAAATCCCTGCCGGCCGTGGACATGAGCAAAATAAAAAATACAGTGAAGGCATATCTGGACAAGGAACCCTTTGTGCGGTTTTATGATAACCCCAACGATCTGCAGTTAAAGAATGTGCAGAATACCAATTTTGCGGATTTCTCCCTGCATCTGGACGTCCATGCCGGAGTTTTTATTCTCCTGAGCGTAGTGGACAATCTTCGCAAAGGTGCCGCCGGCAGTGCGGTACAAAATATGAATATTATGATGGGTGCTCCGGAAACCATGGGACTACTATGAAGCGGGTTATCATGATCCGGCATGCTAAATCGGACTGGGGAGATGAAAGACGGGAGGATTTTGAGCGTCCTCTCAATAAAAGAGGCCAGAAAGACGCCCCGTTTATGGGAGAACTTCTGAAAAATGCCGATGTCCGGCCTGACATAATTCTGACCTCCCCTGCTATCCGGGCTTTGGATACAGCAGTGGCCATCCAGAAAGCTTATAAGCCAGCCGATGTGGAATTAAAAAAAATAGATGCATTTTATCCGGGCAATATCCAGTCCTTCCGGGATACTTTGAAAAAACTGCATAATTCCCTGGAAACGGTGTTTCTTGTGGGCCACAATCCTGCCATGGAATCCTTTCTGGAGGATCTTCTTACCGGCTCGTTTCTTTCCGTGAAATTCCCCACGGCAGGGACTGCCCTGATTGCCCTTTCCGTGGATAAATGGAAAGAAATGGAGGAAGCGAAGGGAGAATTGCACTGGTTTCTTGCCCCCAAAACCGCCCGGAAAATGTTCGCTCCGGAGATACCGTAAAGCATCACTTTCTTATCCTCAGCCCAAATATTGATTGACGGTGCGACTTTTTTTTAATTCCTTGTAACACTAACTCGAAGAATAATACTTTTACCGGAAATATGGAATCAACTAACGTTCACGGGAATAAAAAAAGGGAAGAGGAATCATGGAGCAGACCACGTTACCAACGCAGATAGAAACCAGGATACAAAATCAGTTCAATGAAGAAAAGTGGACCAGAATTTCCGCTAAAGACATCAGTATATCCAGATTTAAGCTTCTTGATGAAATTATTCAGGAATCCAGAAACTCGGATAATTTTGATTTTCTGATTAATGAATCCAAAAACCACATCATGGAATACGAGCCCTCCGTGGCTGCCCGCTACTTTCTGGGTATGGTTGCCCTGGAGCAGAACCGCCCGGACGATTCCTATCATCTGAAACATCTTCTGGACCAGTTCCAGGATGCCTCCAAATGGGCGGTTGTGGATTATCTGGCGGATAAAATGCTGGCGGTAACAGAATACCGCACCATTATCCGTGCCAAAGCCCTGGCACTGGAAAAGCTGGGAAAAAATAAGGAATTGATCCCTGTCCTGGAAAAACTGGCTACTCTGGACAGAAAAAATCCGGACATTGCACTCAAATATGCAGACGCCATCATCAATGAAGATCTGGATAAAGCGGTAACATTTTATAAACAGGCAGTGGAAATCTACGCAAAGAATGTCCAGATTGAAAAATTGCGGAATGTATGGAACAAACTTGTTGAGTTGATTCCGGAAGATTTTTCTTTTTTCCGGAAGATTGAGCGTATTCTGAGCGGACACCGCCAGAAAGAAATCCTGGCCGATCTATATGTCCAGCTTGCTTATGTCTATATTAAGAATGATGATATTGAAAACATAATTTTTCTGAGTAAAAAAGTATTGGAATATAATCCCAATTATACCAGATTTAAAAACGAGCTGATCAAAGCATATAAAATTAAATACAAGGACCACTCGCTTCTGGATGATTTTATTAAATACGCCGGATTGATGTCCAATAAAAAAAATATACGCAACGCCATCCAGAGCTTTGAAACCAATATTGTATTTGATAAAGGAAATTATGTATTCCACCGCTCCTGGGGCGTGGGGAAAATCACCGAACTGAATACCAGTGACACCGTTATAGATTTTTCCGATAAAAAAACCCACAAAATGGATATCCAGATGGCATTGAAGTCTCTCAAACCTCTGAAAGAAAACCACTTCTGGGTTTATCAGTATGAAAAACCGGATGAGTTGAAGAAGATTTTTGAGGAGGACAGGGTTCAATTCTTCAAGATTTTAATAGCATCCTTCTCCAATTCCATCTCTCTGGGTGAAATCAAGTCCGAGCTCTGCGACAAATATGTTTCCACTGAAGATTGGTCCAAATGGTGGGCAAAAGCCAGACCGGAACTTTTGCAGGACGACCTTATTGGAATTTCTCCGCAAAAAAAGGATACTCTGGAACTTTATGATACCCCCATCACCTTTTCTGACCGGATTATTGAAAAATTTCAGGGAGCCTCCTCCTTTGATGACAGAATAAACGCCACCGTGGATGCACTGAAAGATCCTGCAAATGGAGTGGACGCTCTGGAATACATCATCCCGTTTTTCAAAGACAGTGTCAAATCCATTGATTTTGCGGAAGCCAGTAAGAGTGTATGGATTCTGGACATGATCCGGGAAGCATTGGATGAAAGTGATGAAGAAGAATATTACCAACCGGAATCCAGAGATAAATTAATCATAGCGTTGCAGGACATGACCGTGGATGAAATTTCTCGGATGAATGAAAATCTGAAAAATCCGGAGCTGAAAAAAGCCCATATAAAATGGATTAAAAACTACTATAAAGAGTGGGAAAGAGTGTATCTGGAATTGCTTTTCCACATGCCCATTAAAATCCATAAATATCTGATGCATGATCTGATAACCGAGGAAAAAAATTCCACCATACTGGAATTCATCCATCGGCTGAAAAAAAACTCCAAGGATTTCATTGAAATATTCCTATGGACTTTGAAGAATGTGGTCAATGAGAACTGGAAAGTGGATTCTGCTGAAAAGGAAGAACTTCTTATTACCTACTTCCGGTTGCTGAAGACAATAGCCAAAGTGGAAAAGAAAGGTACCAAATTAAAAAATGCAGCACGAGATTTTATCACAGGTCCTGGAAGCAAAGAATTTTTACGGGTACTACAGGAAAATTCAGCCGGGCAAGCCAGAAAATTTCTGGGTTTGATGTCCGATGTTCCCTATCTCTCTGACAGTGAAAAAGAGAAATTCTCCGGATGGCTGCGGGAACAATTCTCTGATCATTTTGAAAATTCCATGGATGGGGATTCCGGAAAAGAAGCATCCGCTGATTTTCTGGAAGAAACAGAGAAAAAGGGTCTTACCTTTGCCAGTACCAACGGAATCACATCTCTCAAAAAAGAACTGGATCACCTGGTGAAGGTGGAAATCCCGGATAACTCCCGGGAAATCGGGTTTGCCCAGGAAAAAGGAGACCTCCGGGAAAACGCAGAATATAAGGCCGCACTGGAGCGACAGACCATCCTGCAGGCAACCGTAACCAAACTCGAAGACCAGATTAAAAAAATTCGGGTCATCACTTCCGATAATATCGATTTGGAAAGAGTAAATCCGGGATGCCGGGTTCGTCTCAATGATAAGACCACCGGGGATATTTTTTCCTATACCGTCATGGACCAGTACGATGCCGATGTGGATAAAGGTATCATATCGTATAAATCCCCTCTGGGCAGGGCACTCCTGGGACATAAGCCTTCTGAGACTGCTGTTTTTGAAATGGGGGGAGAAAAAAGGGAATTGGAAGTGATCTCCATTGAAAAAGCTGTGGACAAAAACGGAACTCTGTTATAACTGGGTTATGCAAAAAGTTTTTAGTGCTCCATTGCCTGGCTTCCTGCGATATGGACTCTTATATCTGGCGGCAGGCATTATTTTCATCCCAAATACTCATGGTCCTTATGGGCAGAGTCTATTGGATACACTGGAAGAGAATGACAAGCTCAAAGAAGAGGCACCCAATATACCATATTCTGCTTACGAGTTAATGGAAATTGTCTCCAAAAATCTGGAGTATCCCTTTGGCCTCACCAAGATCCAGTTCACCATTACCAGCAAATTGGGAAATGTCACATCCTATAAGGTAAGCTTATACCACAAGGAAAGAAATTCACTGCTAACATTTGATTCCATCAGCAAAGGACGTCTCATAAAAATTCTGATAAATGACAATGGTCAGAATGTTTATATGTATGACCAGATGACAAAAATGTTATACCATAAAAGATCCATGGATAAATTTGAAAAAATTTTATTTTCCGGTTTTTCTTTCCATGATATTGCGAATCTCCCTTTTTTGAATAACTATACCCCCCGGATTGCTGGTTATGACCAGATTGGTGAAAAACGACTGCTAAAGGTGGAAAATATTCCTCTGGACAGGGGTTCCTATTCCCGCTTGGATGTATTTGTGGATCCGGAAAAGAATTACCGGGTGGTCCGTATTGATTATTACGATAAAAATGGTACTCTCTGGAAGAACATGAATGTTATTTATAAGGATTTACCGGTGAAAACCCAGGACGGCGAGGAAATAAGCAAAGACCATGCCGCACAACTGGAAATGGCAGATCTGGCCGCCGGTACCATCACTTATTTTGAAATGCTCTTGAATGATAAAAATATACGGATAGACAATTCACTGTTTGACCGGCAGAACATTGAAAAATAATGATTTAACAGAAGAATATTTCTTTATCCTTTCCACGGAAGAGTACCAGACGCTATCCAGAAGCGGAATAATGAGGCTTCCTTCCCGTCATATCCATCATTTCCGGAATGTCCGCCGCACCCAGGGTATACGTCAGATTTTTCTGGGCAACGGCGATGGGGGGATTCTCCCTGCCACACTCAGAGAGGATAATACCCTGGAAACATCCGGTGAAGAGTTACTCCAGTCCCCTCCCCCGGTTCGTATTCATCTGGCCCAGGCTATGGTGGATAAGAAACAGATGGAATCCATTATCCATAAAACAGTGGAAACCGGGGCGACCACGGCCACTTTTTTTTACTCCAATTATTCCCAGAGAAACCATCCCTGGCAGGAAGAACGGGTTTCTTTATGGCGGGAAAATGCGGGTATGCAGGCTAAATCAGCATTTTTACCCCAATTACGCCTGATGGAGGGAAGATTGGAGGCTGTCTTGGTAGGGATACGGAGCTCTTTTCCGGGAATTTCTGTTTTTTGGGGGGACTGGACAGGAGAAGCACACCCGGAGAAAATTCCCGTTTCCACGGATTATCTTTTTATCAACGGTCCCGAAGGCGGATGGAGCAATCCGGAGAAAGATTTTTTAAAAAGAAATTTTCCCCCCGTGTCCTTTTCCGATAATGTTCTCAAAAGTGAAACGGCGGCCCTATCGGGGATTCTGTATGCACGATTCCTCTGGGATGGATTGCGGTGGCCGAAAATATAAAAAGAGAAATTTATGATACAATTAAACGGGGAACCATTCAATGAAAAAGAACTAAAGGAAACATGCATCCTTGGTTTGATACAATACCATGAAATCGCGGAACAACACATAGCGGTGGAAAAAAACGGGAAAATTGTTCCGGGGGAAAAATACTCCACTGAACCGCTGGTCGATGGAGATCGGGTGGAAATTATTCATTTTGTGGGAGGAGGCTGATGGGAGAAATGTCCCTGAAAACCCTGGGTGAGCTGATTTACTCCATCCCCGCCGGTCTCATCCTGTACTTTGGCCATACCTTATTCCATGGTTTTCTTCAGGAAAAAATGGCATCCATGGAAAAAGAGCCCGTCATCCAGCTCATGGATTTCTGGGGAATGGGAACTTTCATTCTTTTTGGTGTCTCCTGGGGGGGCTTGATATCCGGAGCACGAAAACATTCCAGGCCGGTTTTTTTTCTTTCTCATTTATTTTATCTGGGCATTATCCTGGCAGTGCTACTTTATTTTTCGTTAAAATCCCCCTCCACCGATGGCTACATATTTTTCTTCTGCGTAAAAATGATCCAGTATTCCATTACCCTTTTTGTGCTGAATCTGATTCCCATACCGCCCATGGATGCGGCCCTGCTTTACTGGCCATCCGGAACCCCTTTTCCTTTTCTGGTTATCTTAAATACGGTTTTCAAGCTGACAGTGATTCTTTTCCTTGTATTGGGATGGTTCCATCCGGGGATGATTGTTTCTGATTCCTGGATAGCTTCTATTCTGTCTGGGAAATAAAGGATATTTTTATGGGAAATGCCAAAAAAAGAGTTTTAAGCGGAATGCAACCCACCGGTAGTCTGCATATCGGGCACTATCTGGGGGTTCTCACCAATTACGCCTCCCTGCAGCCAGATTATGACTGTTTTTTTATGATTGCGGACTGGCATTCCATGACCGTTTTTTATCCGGAATTCCGGAAAGCCCATTCCTTTATTCCAGGGATTGTTTCTGACTGGCTGGCAGCAGGGATTGATCCGGAGAAAGCGGTTATTTTCCTCCAATCCAATGTGCCCATGCACTCCGAACTCCAGTTAATTCTGTCCATGTACACTCCAGTTTCGTGGCTGGAACGCAATCCCACATACAAGGAAAAACAAGAAATCATTGACCGGGACATTGACAGCCATGGGTTTCTGGGATATCCGGTTTTACAAGCAGCGGATATTCTTCTATATAACGCAGAGCTGGTTCCCATCGGAGAGGACCAGATTCCCCATCTGGAATTAACCAGAGAAATTGCCCGGCGTTTTAATCATTTCAATGTTAAAGATAACGATATTTTTATGCTCCCCAAACCCCTTCTTTCCCGGTTTCCCAAAGTTTTGGGTACGGATGGACAGAAAATGAGCAAATCCTACGGGAATACCATAATGCTGACGGAAACCCCGGAAAAACTTGACCAGAAAATCCGTAAAATGAAAACAGACACCAACCGTGTCCGCAGGAACGATCCGGGAAACCCGGAGAATTGTCCGGTATATTCCTATTATGATTTCTTTGCGGAAGATAAAAAAAGTGAAATTTCCGCTGCCTGCCGGAATGCATCCATCGGCTGTATTGAATGCAAAAAGCTGATCATAGAAAGAATGAACAACGTGCTGGACCCTTTCCGCACCAGAAAAAATGAGGTGGATAAAAACCCGGACATTGTCGCAGATATTCTCCGGGACGGTGCCCGGAAAGCAAAAGACGCTGCCGGAGAAACCATGGACAGGGTCCGGGATGGCATGGGTTTTCATTTCTGAAGGAATATTCTTGGATACTATCAATGTAAATCTGGAAGACCCGGCAGAGGATTTTTTTTCTGTCTCCTTTCTTCTGCGAAGCGGAGAGAAAGGGGAAGGTCCGCTGCATGTTTTGTGGCAGCTCATAGAAAAATATAAAGTGGATATCTTTGATGTCTCTCTGACCCAAATCACCGCCGATTTTTTATCCTACATCCAGGATAAGGCCATCTCCCTGGAAGAGAGGTCGGATTTTGCTTCCATGGTCACCCGGCTGATTTTTTATAAATCCCGGCTGTTGCTTCCCAACCCGGGTTATGAGGAGGATTCCCGTGCGGAAAACGATGTGCTTCCCCGGGAGTTGATTGAAAAACTTCTGGAATATAAAAAATTTCAGGGGGCCACCGAAATTCTTGCGTCTCTGGAAACCGAACGCCAGAATTCATTTACCCGGGAACCGGTCTGGGATATCTATGAAAGTGGAATGGATTTTCTGGATGTGGACCTGATCAGTTTTTTGAAAGTTTTCCGTGCCTTTCTGGACAGGAGCGAACAAATCGGACGGATGATTATTCCTCCGGAAAATATTAACATTGAAGAAATGATGGATGCTCTGGATAAAAAACTTGCCATGGAGCCGGAATTTTACTTTTTTGCATGGGCGGGGAATTTTTCTCTGATGATGATTGTGGTTTCTTTTCTGGCCATTCTTGAATATGCACGTCTACGGAAAATCCGCCTGGAGCAGAATGATCCTTTTTCTGATATAAAAATAATATTGGTGGACAATGAAAGATAACCAGATGCTGAAATCCATCATTGAGTCCCTGGTATTCATTTCCGGAGACGGACTCACGCCGGGAGAAATTGCCCGGAATCTGGAGGAAAGCGAAGATCATATCCGTCTGATTCTGGACACCTTGGCCGATGATTATCATGAGCGGGATGGTGGAATCCAGCTCAAAGAGGCATCCGGCAAATACCGTTTCATAACTTCTTCACAAACATTCCCGTTCATCCAGAAATTTATTGCCCAGAAAAAAAAGGATACCCTGTCCAAAACCACCCTGGAGGTTTTATCCATTATTGCCTATAAACAGCCAATTACCGCAGCAGAAATTGATGACATTCGGGGAGCAAATTCCCGCTCCCAGGTTTCCGCACTCATTGCCCGGAATCTGGTGAAACCCATGGGTCAGAAAGAAGCTCCGGGAAGACCCACACTCTACGGTACCACCAAAGAATTTCTGGAATATTTTGGGATTTCCAGACTGGCAGACCTGCCATCTCCCAAAGAAATAAAAGAAATGGATTTTTCAGATTTGTAAGAGGAAAACAATGATTGATGAATGGCGACGTGAAATTGATACAATCGATGAAAGAATAATGGCTCTTCTGGCCCAACGTCTGGACTGTGCAAAAAAAATAGCGGTGGAGAAAAAAAAAGACGGCAGCCCACTGTACCGGCCGGACAGAGAACACCAGATTTATGAGAAACTGAAAAAAATCAATAAGACCGGGCTGCCAGATTATGTGGTGGAAAATATCTACCGGGAAATCATGAGCACAGCCATATACCTGGAGGGATCTCTCAAGATTGGCTATCTGGGTCCGGCGGGAAGCTTTACCCATCAGGCCGTGATCAAAAGGTTTGGGCATTCGCTGGAGATGATTCCCTTCCGGGATTTTGAGGATATTTTTGATGCCGTCCAGAAAAACCGCATAAAATATGGAGTCCTGCCCATTGAGAACTCAAGCGAAGGGATTGTGAATGCCACCCTGGACGCCCTGCTGCAATACCAGATAAATATTTACGCAGAGATTCGCCTCCCCATAGCCCATAACCTATTAACCCCGGCGGAGAATCTGGGGGATATAAAAACCGTTTATACCCACAAGCAGGCTTTTGCCCAGACCAAGGGCTGGATTACCCATAACCTGCCCGGGGTTACCTTTGAAGAAACCAGTTCCACTTCCCGGGGGGTTGAGATGATTTCTAAAAGCGAAAGAAAAGATGTGGCAGCCATTGGGTCCAGCATAGCGGGGGAAATTTATTCCGTGCCAGTTCTGGCCCATAATATTGAAGATTTCAAGAGAAATTTTACCAGATTTATTGTTATTGGTCATGATAAAGCACAGAGAACCGGCAAAGATCGGACATCCCTGGTGTTCACCCTGCCCCACCAGCCGGGAGCGTTGTATTCCATCCTCAAGTCCATCTTTGAATCCGGATTAAATCTCACCAGTATTGAAAGTCGCCCCGCAAAAAGTGAACCATGGACATACATTTTTTACATTGATCTGGAGGGTCATGCTGTGGATCACGACGTGCAGATGGCCATCAAAACCATAGAATCCCAGACACCCTCTTTCCGGCTTCTGGGCTCTTATCCCATTGACACTATGGAAAACTCTGTTTGGTCATGAAGGATGGGTCAGAATATGTACATTCCTTATGGCATCCTGGACGGATGTGGAATTTCCGCCTTCAAAAAGAACATCTTTGTAAAATGCAATGAACGGATTATCTTTTTCCTTTAGATTTAGATCAGTTTTGTATTCTGGTTCATGAAAATTCAGAAATGATTTCTTTTTCAGAATCCGCCGGATAATGAAACCATTCCCGGCTGTAATGACAGCCTTTTCAAAATACAGGGTTATTTCAAAATGAAATATCTTGCTGTCTGCCTGGGTGAGAATACTTCCCTGTACGGATGGCTCACTCTGGTGGGTGAGCTCCACCGTATGGGAATTCCGCAACCGGCGTACATGAAAATCCGTTATTTCCCCAGCAAAAAATTGTGCCAGATCCAGGAGATGGGTGGTATCCCGCAGAAGAATTCCTTCTGAAAATATTCTTTGACGTTTCTCTTTTGGGGGTTTCCCGTTTGCGGGGGTTTCCGGATACAGATTGGAGTGCATGGAGAGCAACACCCCAAAATATCCTGTCAGATCTCCCCATTTTCTGGATGCGATTTCATTTCTTAACTGGATATATTTGGGATGGTATCTTCTTTCATAGTGAATCCATATTTTTCCGGAGTATTTCTTAAGCTTTTTGGATAACTCCCGCATCTCTTTGGGGTTTACCCCCAGTGGTTTTTCCACGACAATACGGGGTACACCCAATTCCATGGATTCCAGAAGCATGGCAATGTGATCTTCGGATGGAGTGGAGATAATATGCAAATCCGGCAACGGAATATCCCGTATATTCTGAAAAATAGAAATTCCGGATGGGAGGATGGATTTACGAATAAAATCCTGAGCCCCCTGGAGATTTTCCGTATTTTTATCCCGCAAAAGGATTTCATAGTCAGTGGCTTTCTTTTTGATAACATGAACTAGTCCCCCCAGATGGGTGCAGGGTTTGTACCTATGCGGATCATTTTCCAGAAGCCATGCAATCCTGCCGGTACCGCTTACGGCAATCCGGAATCCCGTATTATCTTTTCCTTTCATCTGTATCCAGCATGGATATAAAAAATCCGGATATGACACTGAAAAAACCAATGGCAACAGAATCCGGGAAAAAGGCGTCCATAAAAGTGCTCACATCCTGGATTTGTGAAAAATAATCGGCCATTGGATTCCATAAAGTGAACAACAAAGGAAATAATAAAAAGCCAAGGACAAACAGAAGAGAGAAGTATGATCGCATTTTTATCTGAAAAATGGAAAGAGCGATAAAATAAAAAAACAGAAACTGAATGGGCTGATAAAAGGAAAGCAATATCAGGATGATAGTGAGCATGGCCATATTACTGACCACATTATCCTGCATGTTGATGAAATTCCGAATCCGGCTTCTGGCCAAGAAGAAGACCACAAGAACAATTCCCAGAATCATAATTATGTATACCGGAGTTTCCAGACCGAATTTTTTTGCCATAATTAAAATAATATAATAAAGATAAGCAAACGCAGAATAGATTACAGCCTTGGTCAGAGAAATCAATGTGATACTTTCATTTCTCAACGCAAAAGCATTTACCAGGGGAACAAAACTGAACAGAAAGATGAAAATCCCCAGATACCATTTTCCCCAATTGGTTAAAGCGGTATTCGATGATATCCAGAAACTACCCCTGCGCAGGGGCAGAAGCTCTGCCATCATTTCTTTTTGTTTCCCGGATGCCCGATGATAATCCTCCCATACTTTCTGGAACATCAGAATTTCCCGGATGAATACAATAGATTTTGCAGCAGACCAGATTTCACCGTTTCTTTCCTGGGGGATAATTTCAATGGCCGGGATGCCAGCCTCCAGCAATTGGGACAGAAAGGTTTTTCTATGGGCAAAAAAAGAATCCCGCAGCATGGGATTCACCCCGGATTTGGTTTCCTCCCGGAGATGGGAAAAATATTCCATCCATTGTATGGAAGACGCCAGACCAAAGGCTCCGTAAATTCTTCCTCCTGAATAGGTTTTCCCTTGAGGTGCTGTGGATAAAAGGATATAAGACGAATACGCCAGAATATTCTTTGTTTCCGGAGAACAGGAAGCGGGATACAGAATAAAGTCCACGGCTGCTTTCCGGGTTATGGCAAAAAATGGAATGTACAGCAGATCCAGGGTCTTTTTCCCTTCGTAGGGCATAAATACCGCCAATTTTGCTTTTTTTTCCGGATGAATGATTTGCAGAGACTTTTGCTTCACTCCCGGGCATGAAAAATCGGCAGTTTCCCGGACATTATATTTTCTTTCTCCGGCTTTTTTTTTAATATAAAAATCCATATCCTTTGCGGTGTATGTTGCTTTGCGTATGTATTCCATATCCCGCTGGAACTCTATAAAAGCTTCCGGAATTCCACCGGGACCATACATAGACGGCAGAGGCTTTCTATGATTCATACCCAGAAAAATAAATGCGGGAGATGAGAGAAGGAGGATCACAAAAAGGATCAGATATAATTCCATCCACTTAGCGACTTTTCTTTTGGAGTGGAAAAATACCTTTTTTGCCATTGGATCAGTATTTATTTTTACGGAAGGAAGTCCAGTGTTTTTTCCGGAGTACACAGGCAAAATGTTGACGGATGGTCTTGTTTAAGAAAGCTGCTTTATGCGGAATATTTTACTGGCAGGATTTCTGGCGGTGGCGAACCCGTTCGCAGGTCTTGTTGCGGAGGAAGGGAAAAGTACCGTGGTAGCAGTGACAAATTTTTCCAACCAGACAGGAAAAACCAGCCTGGATTTTCTCTCCGGATCCCTGGCAGAGGCCACATCCTCAGAGCTGACCTCTGCCCCCGGTATCCAGCTCACAGAACGTCTCCAGATGGATAAGGTTCTCCGGGAGGTGGAAATTTCCCAGAGTGGCCTTCTGGAAAATGATGACATCCTGGACTCTGCCCGGATGAAAAACGCTGAATTTCTGCTGGTGGGTTCCTATACCGGAAGCTCTGCCCGGATGACGGTGAATTTCCGCCTGGTATCCGTAAAAACCGCACGGGTGGCCACATCAGAGTCCATTACCGGCAGTGTGGAAGAAATCTTTGAGAAAATGGGCATTGTCCGTTCCATGGCGGCCGGGCTTACCGGGGGAAAAATGGTGAGACTGGATGTCCTTTCCACCCCCGGAGGTGCGGAGGTATTCCTGGATTCCAGACTGGCGGGGACCACTCCCCTGACCGGCTTCCGGCTTCCACCCGGAAAGCATGACATTCTGCTCCATAAAGATGGCTATGAGGATTATACGGAGACACTGAATCTGGTCGATGGGAAAATCCAGAGGCAGTATAACCTCTATCCGGAGTTAATCCAAAAATATTATCTCCAGGCAGGGGCGGGATACTGGTTTTCTCCTCTGGACATGGAAAGTGATCATGTGTTGTTTTCCGCAGCCGCCGGCACCCGATGGCAGAATTTTGATATATTTATTTCCTATGAGATGGACTGGCACATCACGGAAGAATACAGCTACCAGATTCCATATAAAACCAAAATAGAAGTCCGGGAATACCGGCAGTATGCCGGATTTGTCGGGGTGGGCTGGCATTTTCTCCGTGGGCAGTATTTGTCTCCATATCTGGGATTGGGTGCCGGACTGGTTTATCTCCAGGAAACGGAGCCGGATTCCATTCTGCATAACTACAAGGAGATGGATTACCGGATCTTTGCAGTGAAACCCTTTGCTGGATTTCTGTTATTTTCGCGATCCCGGCTCCAGATATTTTCTGAACTGGGGTTTACATTCGGAGTGAATCCGGTGAAAATGGAAAGAATCCAAAAGATTGATTTTCTGGGCAATGTAAAAAAAGAGGACAACCCAACCCATTATTCCCACTTTTCCGTGGGAGCAGGAGTACGCTATGCGTTTTAATATTTTTTTATTTCTGGCCATATTCATCGCCGGGTTGCAGGGATGCTGGTATGTCAATGAGGAAGAAGACCCCAAAGTGGAAAAGACCTCCGGTATCCAGCCCCGTCCGGTTTTTATCTCCGGGAAAACGCGGATCCCAACCACCTCCCCTTTGAATGCGGCAACGGTGACCTCTGCTACCATCATTACCTTTGATGCATCCTCCACCGCCGATGGCTCCCTGCTGTTTTTTTCCAGCGAACCCAGTGCGGCGGATATCCAGAATGGAAATCTGGCCGGCTGTCTGGCGGGAATTTCCTCTCTGGCCGGCCACTCCTGGAACAGACGCACGGTGGATTTATCCCGGGGTTTATACCAGTGCAATCCGGGAAATCCCATGGAACCCCTCACTGCCACACCGTTTCCGGTGGATGTTAGTAAGTTTACAGATATGCAAGTATACTACTGGGTGGTACTGGGCTATAATGAAAATGGGATGCTCACCCACTCCAGCTCGCTGAATGCCATCATATTTGATTGGTGATAATTTTTAAAGGAGAATTTATGCACAGAATCATTATCCCGCTTTTTATCGCGTTTCCCCTTCTGGTTTCCCTTTCCTGTGAAAATGCCCTGGATTCCGAAAAATCCAAATCCGGCTCCGTTTCTGTGAGCAACAGCTTTGGGCAGGCTATTCAATATGAACTCTGGAAAGGGGAAAACCTGGAATATGCGGACGGCGTCATCCGGGGGAAAACGGTGGATTCCGTTGTGGCCACGACCACTTTGAATAACGGCTCAAATCAGTCCGGTATCGCATCCTTCTCCGGAGATACGCAGTTTCTCTTTGTCTTTGGAGCCACTTCCTATTATGTGAACCATACCGTTTTCACACCGTCCGGGAATGTGACTGTCACCGTCCGTAGCGACGGCACGCTTTCTGTGGAGTAACGGACGGAATGGGGATTAATAGGCCAGCTCCAGTTGTTCCTGCTTCCGGTAATGGTATAAATATTCTTCCAATTGCTGGATGTGGTCCGGTGCACTTTTGAAAAAAAGAACCCCCATAAAATAATTGGGTCCCTCCTGGTAGTGACGGACAATCTCTCCAAAGATTTCCAGAACCCGGTCTTCAATGTGGAGCTGCATTTTAATCCGTTTATGCTTCTGGAGGTATTTAAACAGGATTTTATCATGAATCTCCATCAATAATCCGCTGGTGGATATATTGATAATCCGGGTGGGGGTGGCTTTGGGATTGAACACGGAATTCCGGATTTTTATTTTGGTGATGGCATAGGAGAAAAGCTCCGTAGCCAGATATAACTCCTCGGCCTGGGAAGGGGATATAAAATATTTATCAAACTGACTGGTATAAACATAGAGATACCCAATCACATCCGCAAACATAAAGTACGGGATGGCCAGAAAAGAAACCAGAAAGGATCTCATATCGTTTCTTTTGATGGTATCCATTTCTCCCAGAGCCTTTCTTTTATTCAATGTTTTGTTCAGCTCTTCAAAATAGGAAGAATAATTCATCAGGCTGTCCTTGGAGGGAGTTTCAATATAGTATTCCAGCCGGGATGTATCATGGATAAAAAATGGTTTTTGCCCCTGCTTCATCAGGGTTTCCATCAAAGATAACTCTTCCGGGGATTTTTTATAAATCATCCGGAATTCAAAATCCCGGGAGACCTTCCGGATTTCGTCAATGAAAATATTGTAAATAATTCGCATGGAAGGATCATCGCTGAGTATTTCCGCCATAAAGGTTCCAAACCGGCTTTCCAGATTTTTCTCCAAATATTTGGTTTCAAAGATGGGGGAATAGAGAATAATAAAACGCATGGTCAGATTATCCGGCTCCAGACGGGAAAATTTCCGCCGGACAAGAAAATGGACAACTTGGGGAAAGCGGATAACGCATCCTCCGGGGACAAAAGAGACAATGAGGATCTCCGTGTAATAATAACGATTCAGAATTTCAAAGCGGAAACTGCCTTTTCTGCTCTGGCTTTCCTCCAATCCCGGAAGGCTGACCGTAATTTCCGTATTCTGGACATCCCGGATGATACCGGCATAATCCCGGTTATTGTAATCAAAGATAATTTCCGTGGCACTGGTTTTCACCAGAAAGAACAGGTTCAGAAGACTCAAAAAAGTTACTTCTTTCTCTCCTTGGAGGAATTCATCCCGGGTGGTTATGGACACATATAGATCATCGGAAACGGGAGATCCCAAGTTTAAAGAGGCCACCGGATTAGAATGACAGATATTCAGATGTTCCGAAAGGAGGCGAATGCACTTTTGCTGATTCTGTGGTTATATTATCCGGACTTCTGATATTGAACGGGGTTTTTTCTTTGCATCCGGTTTTACCAGCATATCTTCTGCCATAATTCTTGCTCCCAGCTTTCTGAAAACCGTTCCTGTCTTCCGATCTCATGGATAAACTGGCCGATGATCTGATAAACACCATGGAAGAAAATACATAGAATTTTTGGCCGTCTTCCATATTTTTTGTATGTTTCCTTATATAATCCGTTGGGGGTGGGGAATACCCTGAGAATTGAACCCTTGGAACCTGATCCGGGTCATGCCGGCGTAGGGAATACGGAAGGTATCTTTCCTTTCCAGCGCGTTATAAAATTTTTGGAAATAGAAGGAGTACCCATGCCGGACGCATTTGGCTTTATCGAATACCAGGCAGGCAAACACCCATTGCCACCCGATGAGAGAATTAAAATTATCCGGGAACTGGAGGTAACCCCACCGGAAAAAACCATCGGACTGAGCGATGGGCAAAACATTACCCTATACTCCACCTGCAATGAAAAATACCGCAATCAACTGCATTCAGTACCCAAAATCCGGGAAGAATGGATCCGCGAAAGAGAAGCCAAAGATATCCGGGGAACCCAGTACCAGCTTGCCAAACGAGGTATTATTACCAATGAAATGAAATACGTTGCCCTCCGGGAAAACCTGCATCCGGATTTTGTCCGGCAGGAAATAGCGGAAGGAAGAGCCATCCTGCCGGCCAATAAAAACCATCCGGAGGCAGAACCCATGATCATTGGCAGGGAATTTCTGGTAAAAATCAACGCCAATATTGGAAACTCCGCTGTGGTCAGTTCCATTGAAGAAGAAGTGGAAAAGCTGAGATGGGCAGTCCAATGGGGAGCCGATACCGTGATGGATCTTTCCACCGGGGACCGCATCCATGAAACCCGGGAGCACATTATCCGCAATTCCTATGTGCCCATCGGGACTGTCCCCATGTACCAGGCATTGGAAAAAGTCCGGGGAATTTCCCGGGATCTGAATATTGATGTGTTTCTGGAAACCCTTAGGGAACAGGCCGAACAGGGCGTGGACTATTTTACCATCCACGCCGGTTTGCTGCATGCCCATGTCCCGCTGACCATCCGCCGCAAAACCGGAATTGTGAGCCGGGGCGGCTCCACCATCGCCAGTTGGATGATTGCCAATAACCAGGAAAATTTTATGTATACTCATTTTGACAGGATTCTGAATCTGCTGGCGGAATATGACATTGCCATTTCCCTGGGAGATGGGCTGCGTCCCGGCTCCATAGCGGACGCTAACGATGAAGCCCAGTTCGCGGAATTAAAAACTCTGGGGGAACTCACGCTCAAAGCATGGGAACGGGGCGTCCAGGTGATCATTGAAGGACCCGGACATGTTCCCATGAATAAAATTCCGGAAAATATGCGGCTCCAATTGGAATACTGCCACAACGCTCCTTTCTATACTCTGGGTCCGCTGGTGACAGACATCGCTCCGGGATACGACCATATAACCTCCGCCATCGGTGCGACCATGATTGGCTGGCTGGGGACTTCCATGCTGTGCTATGTGACCCCCAAGGAACACCTGGGTCTGCCCAACAAGGACGATGTGAAAGACGGAGTGATTGTCTATAAAATAGCGGCCCACGCTGCAGATCTGGCAAAAGGCCATCCGGGAGCTCAAGGCTGGGATGATGCCCTGAGCGAAGCCCGCTTTGACTTCCGCTGGGAAGACCAGTTCCGGCTTGCCCTGGACCCGCAAAGAGCCCGTCAGTACCACGATGAAACCATGCCGGCAGACGGGGCAAAAGTGGCCCATTTCTGCAGTATGTGCGGCCCCAAATTCTGCTCCATGAAAATCAATGAAGAAGTACGGGATTACGCAAAACAGAAGGGCATTGGCGAAAACGACGCCATTTCTGAAGGTATGGATGAAATGTCCCGCAGGTTCCGGGAAATGGGAGAAAATCTGTACGTGAAAACCCAATAATTGGTTTACGGTTAGAAGGGGACTTCTAAAGGAAACAATATGGAAGACTGCTATCCCAAAGGCTACCGCTCTGTGGTTTTTAATGCCGGCATCAAAGATGACACTCTGGATCTGGGAGTGGTGCACTCGGAGAAACCCGCCCACGCCGCCGCTGTGTTCACCACCAATAAAATCAAAGGAAATCCCGTGCTCATTGGACAGAAGCACATTAAAAAGGGATTCATCCAGACCCTCGTGGTGAACTCCAAAAACTCCAATGTGGCCACCGGCCAGCCCGGCTATGACGACGCGATGGAAATTGTGAAAAAGGTGAAAGATGAACTGGGGCTGGAAAAAACCTCGCTGGTATTCCCCTCTTCCACCGGAGTCATTGGCCGCCGGATGCCGGTGGATAAAATCAAACTGGCACTGGATAACCTCAAGGCAAAACTACCGGGGACATTCAGCTATGGGGATTTTGCCCGTGCCATCATGACCACGGATACCGTTCCCAAATACCTCTGTGCCCGTATTGACGATGCCGTTCTGGTGGGAGTGGCCAAAGGTTCCGGAATGATTGAACCCAATATGGCCACCATGCTGTCATACTTTTTTACGGATGCCGATATCTCCTCCAAAGATCTGGATAAAATTCTGCGGCGGGGGGTGGATATGTCTTTCAATGCCATTTCCATCGACTCAGATATGTCCACATCGGATACGGTACTCCTCATGGCCAATGGCATGGCCGGCCCGGTGAGCGTGAAAAAATTCGCACGGGTTTTCAATAAAATGGCCATTGCCCTGGCAAAGATGATTGTCACGGACGGCGAAGGCGTCACAAAAATGCTGATATGCGATGTCAACGGGGCCAAAAATGACGGCGAGGCTAAAAAAATAGCCAAAAGCATCATCAACTCCCCTCTGGTGAAAACCGCCATCTATCAGGGAGATCCCAACTGGGGACGGATTTTCATGGCCGTGGGAAAAACTCCGGACGTGAAAGTAAACCCGGATAAACTGAAAATATTCTGGGGAAAACCACCCCGCCACTATAAGGACGCAGAAATGGACCAGCTTCATGAATACCTGAAATCCAACTCCGAACTCCGCCTCACTGTGGATCTGGGAGTGGGCAAAGGTTCTTTCCGGGCCTATGGCTGCGACCTGACGGAAGAATATGTGAAAATCAACGCCTACTACACCACCTGAGTTGCCATCGAATTTGGTGACAGTCACCGGGATTATGTCGCATTCAATGGTGACAGTCACCGGGATTATGTCGCATAATTGGAAATTCCCGTTTTGGGGCTTCCCTAAATGAATTTGGTTGACCGCATGTGAAAAAAACCTTTTTTGGCTCATGCCCAATTACGACTATAAATGCACCTCCTGCGGGAATGTTTTTGAAATCTTCCATGGAATGACGGAAAGCCCGCAAATCCACTGTCCGGACTGCAGTGCACCGGCCACCAAAAAAATCGGGGCGGGAGCGGGGATTGTATTTAAAGGCAGCGGATTTTATGTGACGGATTATAAAAACAAGCAAAATGATTCCGGAACCAGTGCGTCCAGCGGGAAAACCTCTGCGGCATCCTCCCCCGAAAAATCCACGGGAGAAAAACCGCCGGAATCCCCAAAACCTGCCACCACTGACAACCAGAAAGCATCATGACAAGCCACCGCAGCGTCTTCCGGAAAAGTGAAATCCATGGCGTTTGGTAATATCCCCCAGGAACACATACGGAATTTTTCCATCATTGCCCACATCGACCACGGCAAAAGCACGCTCGCAGACCGATTGCTGGAGTTTGGCAATCTGGTGAACTCCCGGAACCAGAAGGATCAGATTCTGGATTCCATGGACATTGAACGGGAAAGAGGCATAACCATCAAATCCAATTCCGCGTCCTTCCATTATTCCATGGACGGCGGGAAATATCTTTTTAATTTAATTGACACTCCGGGGCATGTGGATTTTAGCTTTGAGGTATCCCGCTCCCTGGCCGCCTGCGAAGGCGTGCTCCTGCTCATCGACGCCAGCCAGGGCATCCAAGCCCAGACTCTGGCGAATTTTTACCTGGCACTGGAATCCGATCTTTATATTATGCCCGTCATCAATAAAATTGATCTGCCATCGGCCAATATTGATAAAGTAAAAAAGCAGATTGAGGAAAGCCTGGGACTGGACCCCAAAACGTCCGTGGCTGTATCCGCCAAATCCGGGCTGGGGGTGGATGAACTGATGCGGCAGATTGTCCTCCAGATACCGCCTCCCAAACCGGCCCAAAATTCCCGGTTGCGTGCCCTCCTCTTTGACGCCTATTATGACTCGTACCGGGGGGTGGTCGGAAAAATCCGTGTCATGGATGGAACTCTGCATAAAAATGACCACATCCGCTTCATGCGAAAAAAATCGGACTATGTGGTCACGGAAGTGGGGGTTGCCCAGCTCACCCTGCTCCCCACCCCATCCCTGGAATCCGGAGAGGTGGGTTACATGGTCACCGGAATTAAAAATGTCTCTGAAGTGATGCTGGGGGATACCCTCACCACGGTGCATGACGGGGCGGAAGAAGCCCTTCTGTCATACCGGGACATCAAGCCGATGGTTTTTTCCGGTCTGTATCCGGTGAACGGGGAAGATTATGAACTCCTCAAGGAAGCCATTGAAAAACTGGCCCTGAACGATGCGGCCCTGACTTATGAGCCGGAAACATCCGAAGCCCTGGGTTCCGGATTCCGGGTGGGCTATCTGGGAATGCTCCACATGGAAATTGTACAGGAAAGACTGGAGAGGGAATTTGGGGTGATCCTGCTGACCACCGCCCCTTCCGTGAAGTACCATGTATATCCCCTGCACGGAGAAAAAATGGTCATCGATAACCCGGCACATTTTCCGGATTTTTCCGTCATCGACCGGATTGAAGAGCCTTATGTCAAAGTCAATATCATCACCCCGGAAGAGTTTCTGGGAAATATTCTGAATCTGCTCCAGGAAAAACGGGGAGAAAACAACGCCATCACCTATCTGGATCCCACCACGGTGCAGATTGTGTATCTCATTCCGCTGGCAGAAATGATCTTTGAATTCTATGACCGCCTCAAAAGTGTCTCCAAAGGCTACGCCTCTCTGGATTATGAGTTTGCGGAATACCGGCCAAGCAAAGTGGTGAAACTGGATATTCTGGTGCACCATAATAAAGTGGATGCCCTTTCCATGATTGTCTATACGGATTTTGCCGAACGCAGAGGACGGGAAGTGATTGCCGCTCTGAAAGACAAAATATCCCGCCACCAGTTCCAGATTGCCCTGCAGGCGTCTGTGGGCTCCCGTGTCCTGGCCAGAGAGAATATCTCCGCCCTGCGGAAAAACGTGATTGCCAAATGCTATGGGGGTGACATCAGCCGGAAACGAAAACTGCTGGAAAAACAGAAAGCCGGCAAAAAACGCATGAAAATGGTGGGGGCAGTGGAAATCCCGCAGGAAGCGTTCCTTTCAGCCCTGAAAAGCCGGGAATCCTGATTATTTTTGGGACTATTTTTCCTGGTACTTGATGGTGGCCAGAACCACCTCAACATGATCACCTCCACTTAATGCAACCGTCGCTATTTGCATCGCAATATTCGTTCCGGAGGACACGGTCTGCGGGGAAGAGGTGGGAATCTTTTCATGTTGGAATCATACACTGCCGGGGTGGGGGTCAACATATTTTTAGGTGACAGTCACCATTCAAGCGGTGACTGTCACTTTATATCGTCAACCCCCCGATGGCGGATTCCCATCGCCCCGGGTGAAATCTGTCAGACTTTCTTCTATCATCCGTGCGTCCATTTCCTCGCGGTAAATCCGGAAGAGGAGGAGTCCCAGAATGCCCACACCATTAGCAAAAACCCAGAGAAAGCTTATTGCATGGTAGATCCCATAGGCCGTAAAAGAGGAGGAAACGGTAACCACAGAAAGACCAAAAAAGAAGGTAATATCTTTATCCACAATCCTGTTAATAAAATTTTCTTCCATGGAAATGGATATTTTTTCTTTTATATAGGGCAACCCCAAATACCAGAGAACCGGGATAACCGCACTGTGAAAAAAATAACTTTCATAATAACGGCCATAGGCACCACCCATATAGGAAAAAAGAAGCCCCAGAAAAATCCCAATGGCTAATCCTCCATAGGAAGGGAGTGGTTCTTTTTCAAAAAGCCGGCTCCAGGAGGAAAGCAGAATCTGCTTGAAATCGGTAATTTCATCCCGCTCAAAGGTATTCTTATCCTGTGTGAAAAGCCGGCGGTAGTAATTCACCAGTAACACCAGAAACGTGTTAATAAAGAAAAATATTGAGATAACAATCAATTCCATGGATGAATTATGAAAACCGGCTCAATTTTTCAATTTTTTTATTAAAAAATATTTGCACGATCAGAAATTTATAGAGGAGCATCCCTGGTCTGATGTGACATAATCTTAGGTGACTGTCACCTAATAGTGGCATCCCATTGCGATGAATAATTCTTCAAAAAATCCCGGTTCGGTCGAAGATGTAGTGTGGACTTGACAATCAAAGTGGATGAAAAAGAAGGGGAATTTGTGGCAAGCTGCCCGGAGCTGGACGTACATTCTTATGGGCCCACGCGGGAATGGGCCACGCAGCGGTTAAAGAAGGTTATCGTATTTTATGCTGAGACCGCATCGCAGATGGGATATGAAATTGATGCAAAGAACCTTTTATCGGCCATAAACATGAAATCCAGTGAAGAGCACACGATATATCATTAAATATTGCAAAAAATTGTCAATAAATTCGCCAGAATAACAGTTTATGATTATATTTACAACCTGATTGGTTTTTATAATATGGTAGCCTCCTTGAAAATTCGTCAAAAAAATAAAAATCTTATATAGAAAGGGGAATCTTGGTAATGGAACTTGAACAACTACCGGAAATCCAGAAAATTATTCATATAGGTAAAACAAACGGGGAAATCACATACGACCAGATTAATGACATTTTACCGGAAAAGCTGACCAATTCGGATAAAATAGACGATGTATTTATCCTTTTAAATCAGTACGGAATTGATGTTGTGGAAGAATATGACCGGAAGGCGGTAAGTAAAAAGCTCCAGACGAATGCCCGGAAAGACACTGCCATAAATATTGAAACCATGGGCAGGCTACGGGTGACAGAGGCTCTCATCAACGAGTTGGAGAAGCAGGGATACCAGGTAAAGGTTGCCAAAAAAAGCGAGGGGGTAACCATACAGGATTTGGCTATCCAGTTGATGAGCAAGGGTTACAATATTGAAACTCTGAGTCAGCTTCTCCAGAAACCGGAGTACCAGCCGGCGGGTGGGAAGGCAAAAAAGGCATCCAAACCCACTGCTTCTGCGGCAGATGATCCCATACGTTTATATTTGAAAGAGATTGGCAAAATATCCCTGATATCCGGAGACAAGGAAGTGGAGCTGGCTAAAGGGATTGAGAAAGGGGAGGTGATCATTGAGAATGCTATTTTACGGTCTTCGCTTCTGAGAAATTCTTTTATCCGGTATTATCCCAAGATAAAAAACAAATCCATGAAAATCACGGAAATCAGCCGGGCTTCCAAGACATACTACATCAGCATGAAGGAGCAGGAAGAACTCTATGAAAACTTCATGGCAAACATGCAGCCCATTATCCAAATCGATGAGAAAATCCAGAATCTGAAATCCAAGTTAAAAAGATACACCCATAAAAGCAATAAACACCAGGATATCTGGGCGGAAATTCTTCTTCTGGAATACGAGGCATCCCAGTCTATGGTTAAGATCGGGGTTTCCCAGAAAGAGCTGGCCAAGCATGTGAACAAGGTAAAAAGCATGGTTTTCCGTATCAAGGAGATCAAACGCCATTTTCTGCGGTTAAAAGAGAGATACGGTCATGATGTTAAGGGAATCAAGGCATTTAACCGTTTCATAGAAAGAAATGAAGAGCTGAAATATGTAGAAAAAGAGATGGGGTGTTCCATTGAGGATGTAAAAGATATTATCAAGGATATCCGTAACAATGAAAGAAAGCTCCGCCGCATGGAGCAGGAAGCTGGTTCCCCCACTCTGATTATTCTGTCCTGGGGTGAGAAAATTACCCAGGGACAAAGAGAAATCGAAATGGCAAAAAAAGAGCTCATCAACGCGAACCTGCGCCTGGTGGTTTCCATTGCCAAACGTTTTGCCAACCGGGGTATGCAGTTCTTTGACCTGATACAGGAAGGAAACATCGGGCTGATGCGTGCTGTGGAGAAATTTGAATACAGAAAAGGGTATAAATTTTCCACTTACGCCACCTGGTGGATACGCCAGGCCATCACCCGCTCCATTTCAGAGCAAGCCAGGACCATCCGGATTCCCAGCCACATGATTGAGCAGATTAATAAGGTAAACCGGGAGATTCGGATGTACACCCAGGAAACGGGCAAGGAGCCGTCCGATGAGGAAATTGCGGAAAGACTGGGATGGCCGGCACTGAAGGTGAAGCAGGTGAAAAGCGTAGCCAAGGATCCGGTATCGCTGGAAACTCCTGTGGGAGAGGATGAGGACTCCGAGCTGGGGGATTTTGTGGAAGACAAGCGGGCAGACAGTCCCATTGCCTCCACCGCACAGGCCATCCTCACAGACCAGATCAAACTGGTTCTGGCCACCCTGCCCGCCCGCGAGCAGAAAGTCATCCGTATGCGCTTTGGTCTGGACGATGGATATACCCATACTCTGGAGGAGGTGGGCTATGTATTCAAAGTGACCAGGGAACGTATCCGCCAGATTGAAGCGAAGGCTCTGCGGCGGTTGCGGACCCCCACCCGGACGCGGAGGTTAAGAGACTTCCTGGATTAATCAATACGGGTTTTGTATGTGCAGATAGACGCTGAACCGACCGATGACTTTTTCCGGATCCATGGGATCCCGGACAACGAAAATCTGACGGATTGTTTTACTTTTTTCCTGCGTCAGGGGATAGATTTTACCGGAATAATCCAGTTTCCCTTCCAGGGAAAACATCAGCAACTCTTCCTGGAGGGATTGCCGTGCGAATTCAAAAAGATAAGAGATAAAAGAATCCCATGCCCCGCTGGCAATATCATTAGCCGATGGAGAAGCTTTGAAATGCTTCACCATATACGGGGTAATTTTGTCCATGAATGGTTTTTCATGACCCATCAGAAGGGATATTTTTCTTTTTTTCCATTCAAATTGGCCTTCGTAAAGAAAATCATGGATAATTCCTTCGTTGTGATAAATGGAATCATTTTCCAGAAACAGTTTTTGATGCAGGATGGATTCAAAAATGGTAAGCAGATTGGAATGGATAATTTCCCGTAAAATTGTCTCAAGCTGGGGTTTCATAGACAGGTTTTATATTTTCTTTCTTAATCTTCCCGAATATTTTCCCATCCCGTGCCAGCTCCCATTCCAGCCGTACCTTTTTCAGGAAAGCATGGACATCTTTTTCTCCGGCGGAACCGGAGACCAGTGCGGCGGGGATGAATGTGTGGTAAACACTTTGCAGGATTTCTCTGATTTCAAGAATAATTTTCTTTATATCTTTATCTGTTAGGTTTCGTTTCAGGCGGGGATAAAACTCTCTGTCCAGAACCAGATAAAACTGGTGAATATCCACCTGGAAAATTTTAATCGGCAGGACTTTGGGATCTTCATACGCAATGGCCAGAAAACCTTGGACGAACTTCTTCAATAATTCCACCAGAACACCCAGGCGGGGATCAGTTTCCTGCTGGCTGTCTCCCGGCACGGTAAAGTGAAGGACTTCAAAGGAGGAGGAATTGATTAATTTTTCCTGGAGAAGGAAATAAAGGTACGGGAATGTAAAAAATCCGCTCGTTTCGTTGAACACAGCCTTTTCATAGGTTTTCTGGATGAAAAGGGATTCGCTGAAACGGGAAACAAGGGAAGTAAGAATCTTCAGATCTTCCATGGAAAAATGATAGGTTTCCGGATACTGAAAATACAGCATTCCGTCCAGCCCCCGGTTCCGGATTACCGGAAAAAATATTTCTCTGGTCTGGGCTTTCACCACCGGATCCGAAAAACCGGAGGAAAAGGGTATGGACGGAAGACGGATGGATTCACCTTTAACATATAACGTGTCTCTTTTTTCCAGAATTCCCTTCCATCGGCCATTTTCACCGGAATAGTAGATAATTTTCTTTGCCATGAATGTCTGCTCCACCGCTTCCAGCAGATCCTTCAGTTTGTTTTCCATTAAATAGCGGCTGGTATCCCATTCCATTTCTTTCCCGGGTTTCCGTGGGGGGGTTTTTTCGGAAAACCCGGAGGGCGGGAAGGATGTGGCCGGCTGCGGGGGCTTTCTATCCGCAAATTTCCTTCTTTCTGCCGTATGCTCTGACATATCATAGATTGCCCAAAGAATGCTGAAAAAGAAAACCAGGATGTACAGAATAAAGACCAGTGTAAAATATGGATAGCGGGATGGATTGATAAAATAAGAGACATAAAAACCGCCATTGCGGGCAAAAAACAAATAGACCGATTTTTCTTCCATATTAAAGCGGAATATCTGGAACGATTTTTCTTTCTGCAAACGCACAATGGATTCCCGGAAATTGTTCACCAGGGAGCGGTACTGTTCATCAGAAATGCGGTTTTTTTCGTAAAGGCTGGCATAGATGGTATAATTTTCATCGGCGGAAAGAATGAAGACAGCTCCCAGGGATGGATTGGAATCAAACAGACCGGGGAGAGCATCCATGAGGCGGGTGGACTCTTTATTCCGGAAAGCAGATATTATATTTTGTTTTATTTGCTCCGGGGCATTTGGATTATACAGAAAGCCGGCAATGCTAAACCCTGCCATCCCTGCCAGTATCCAGGAGACCAGAAAAATCGAGGAAACTTTTTTCATCTATCCTAACAAATCGGCCAAAAATCCCGAAAAAAAAGCAAAATTCTGTGTTTCCCCTCCGAATGGGACTGCACCTTTTAATACGACATAATAGAAGCATCCGCCTGAAATGGGAAGGTTCTATTTTTTTTCCAGCAGGGAATAAATCCGGGGAAAATCCACATTGCCGTCCGGAGTCTGGTAGTATTCCATGAGGGCGGCGAGGAGACGCCCGGCGGCCACTCCGGAACCGTTCAGGGTATGGACCAGCTCATTCTTTCCTGTGTCCGGATTTTTATAACGGATTTTTGCCCGCCGGGACTGGAAATCCCGGAAGTTGGACACGGAGGAAATTTCCATCCATCGTTTTAGACCGGGCATATAGATTTCCAGATCATAGGTTTTTGCGGATGAGAACGAGGTATCTCCGGAGGAAAGCAGGACCACCCGGTATGTGAGATGCAGCCGCTTTAGAATGGATTCTGCGTCCGCCAGAAGTTTTTCGTGCTCCCGTGCGGATTCTTCCGGGCGGGTGAATTTGACCAGTTCCACTTTGGTAAACTGGTGGACCCGTACCAGGCCACGGGTATCTTTTCCGGCACTACCGGCTTCCCGGCGGAAGCAGGGGGTTTGTGCGGTGAGAAGGATGGGCAGTGCCTCTGCGGGGATTATTTCATCATAGTACAGGTTGGTGAGGGGCACTTCCGCCGTGGGGATCAGGTTCAGCTCATCTTTTTCCAAGCGGTAGTATTCCTCCTGGAATTTTGGGAATTGCCCGGTACCTTTCATTGCTTCATTTTTCACCAGCAGGGGAACCGTGCGTTCTTTATATCCGTGTGAAGTATGGATATCCAGCATAAAATTCACCAGATGTCTTTCCAGCCGGGCAATCTGTTCGTTATACACATAAAAGCGGGAGCCGGAAATTTTCACTCCCCTTTCAAAGTCTATGAGCTGGTGTTTTTCTGCCGATTCAAAATGGGCAAGAGCCGGGAACTCAGGGAATGTCCCTTCCACCCGGAGCACGGCGTTATCCGCATCATCTTTTCCTTCTGGAACATCCTCGTCCAGAATATTGGGAAACACCAGAGTGAGCTCCTCAAAATCTTTTTCCAGATCGGCCAGTTTTTCTTTATATTCTTTGATATCTTCCCCAATCCGGGTGACATGGTCTTTGGCTTCTTTTATTTCCGGGGAGTCTGCTCCCTTTTCTTTCATGACCTCCCCGATTTTCCGGGATGCCAAATTTTTTTCATTCTGTAGATTTTCTGTTTTCTGTATGAGGTCATTTCTCTCTTTGATGAGTTTTTCCGCTCTGTCCGCCAGTGACAAATCATAATTTCTTTTCTTCAGTGTCCGCAGCAGGATTTCTTTTTTTTGTGGATCTTTGAAATGGGAGTTATCAATCATAGGTTAGAGCTTTCTTTTTTTACAAGGTGTAAATATTTTTTAAAAAATACTATACGTCAGGTTTATCCCGGATAATGCGTAAAGTGCGGAGTGATCATGAAAAAAATATTTCTACTTCTTCTCTTGAGCATTGCATGGAATCCCACCTGGGGTTCTCTCTTCCTGGGAGTGGGTACCGGTGGCCATTATTCCTATACCTCGCTTTCAGAGGAAACCCGGAACCAATATTTTGCGTATAACCTCATTGGGGAACTGGAGTATGCACCCCGGTTCCGTTACGGCTGGATGGCGTACTCCCGCTTAGAACACCAGGAAATGGTCTCCCATAATTTCAGCCATAAATATCTGGGCTATGGCATGGGCGTTAAGTATGTCAAACCATTCCAGTTTTATAAACCCAACCTTTCCAAAACCACGGAAGAAAAACTGGGAGGATTTGCCCTGTTCTTTCCGTTGATTTATTTATATGATTTTTATCTCTTTGCCATCCAGAATGTGATCCCCAGTCATCCCTTTTTCATGGCCGATGTGTTTTTTCTGCGGGATCAGGAACGCAATTACGGCTGGGGTGCCACTCTGGCTCCCGGATTCACCACCGGATATCTGGATATAAAACTGCCCGTGAAAAGTGCTTTTTATGATGGTTTTGAGAGAATGGACAAATATGCTCTCTATGCGGGTCTGGAATTTACGGTGCATTTCTCTCTGGGAAATCCGGTACGCTCGGAAAAAAGCCTCATAGAATAATCCGCATATATTTTTCTTGACCCCACATATTCCAGTTGTCATTTCTGGTACGGAACCGCCCGCAAACGGGCAATTAAAGATAGCGGAGAAAAAAATGACAAAATACAAAACTTTAGCAGAAGCACTGGAAGAATCCTTCCGGCTATATCCGGAAAATCTCCTTTTCCGGTGGCGGGAAGGTGAATCATACAAAGAAATATCGTTTAAGGAAGCACAATACCAGATACGGGAAATTGCCGTGGGTCTGATCCATCTGGGAGTAAAATCCAAGCAGCATGTGGCCATCATTGCCGATGTGTCCCAATTATGGACGATGTGTGATCTGGCCATGCAGATGATTGGCATTGCGGATGTGCCGCGCGGAACGGACTCCACCGGTGAAGAGCTGGGTTATATAATTTCCCATTCCGGCAGTGAAATTGTCTTTGTCCATAATGAGGCCCAGATTGAAAAAATTAACCTCGGTCTCAAAAAACACAAAGGCGATGTTTCCCGGTTTATTGTGATGGATGATAAGATCACCAAAAAAGGGAAGAATATCATGACCCTTTCCGATCTGATACTATCGGGGCGGGAGGCCATCAAGACAAACGCTAAGGAAGCTCAGGAATATGATAAACGCAGACAGAAAATACAGGAAGATGATCTTGTTACCATTGTGTATACCTCCGGGACAACCGGGGAACCCAAGGGAGTGATGCTCACCCAGAAAAACTATGCATCCCAGATGGAGTATGTCACCAATCGGCTGCGTCCGGGACAGGGGGAATCCGCATTGACTCTACTCCCCCCCTGGCATGTCTTTGGCAGGATTGCGGAGTACATGTTCATCGTCAACGGGGTATCCATCACCTATTCTTCCATCAAAACCATTGGGGAAGACCTGCGGAAAATCCGGCCACATTGGGTACCGGCTGTGCCACGCATCTGGGAAGGGGTCTATAACAAAGTCATTGCCGGAGTGAAAAGCAGCGGGAAAGAAGGGATTTTCAATTTTTTCAAAGATATCTCCATTAAATATTACCAGTATTTGCGGATTCTGACCGGCAGGGAAAATATTTATAAGAAACGCAATCCTGTCGCAGAAATTACCCTGAAACTGTTTTCCGCCATTATGCTCGCGGTTTATATTCTGCCCAAACTGCTGGGTAATATCCTGGTGTTTAAAAAGGTGATCGCAGCCACCGGAGGCCGGCTCAAGGGATCTGTTTCCGGCGGAGGGGCACTTCCGGGATATGTGGACCAGTTTTTTGCCAGCATTGGGGTGAAAATCCTGGAAGGTTATGGTCTCACGGAAACCACTCCGGTTCTGGGAGTCCGTGACCCGGATCACGTGGTGACAGGCACCGTGGGAGCACCTCTGGAAGAGACAGAGATCCGGCTGATAGACATAGATGGAAAAGATGTTACCGGTATTCCGGATGCGAAGGGAACCCTTCATGTGCGGGGTCCGCAGGTCATGGCAGGATATTACAAAAATCCCGCCAAAACCAAGGAAGTAATGGACGATGATGGCTGGTTCAACACCGGAGACCTGGTAAAAATCACCGTAAACGGTGAAATCTCCATTGTGGGACGCTCCAAGGACACCATTGTGCTGGTGGGAGGAGAAAATGTGGAACCCACTCCCATTGAGGAAAAACTGAAGGAAAGTCCATTCATTGATCATGTAATGGTGGTGGGGCAGGATAAAAAAACCCTGGGTGCCCTGATTGTCCCCAATGCAGAGGCCATCTTCCAGTATGCAAAAGACAACCAGCTCAGCATTGGTTCCCTTGAAGAAGCAATATCCAACCCCAAAATCAACGTGCTTTTCAAGACAGAAATACAGAGACTGATTAACCTGGAGAATGGATTCAAGGCCTTTGAAAAGGTTCCGGTATTCCGCCTTCTGACCAAACCGTTTGAACAGGGCATGGAGCTAAATAATACATTAAAATTAAAACGCCATGTGGTGACGGAAATGTATGAAAAACTGATTAACGGAATGTTTGAATAATTTTTTTTTCTTGAATTTCTGGACGCAAAAACCAAGCGGTCTTAAGGACCGCTTTTTTATTATGATAACCATTATTATTGATCGGGTGAACCAGACCAATGTTTTTAACGTGATTCGGGATTCCATTCTGGTCAACCCTGTCCTGCGGGAAGATGAAAATTTTATTTCTCATGTGGATGATGATTTAATCACGGAATTCATTGAAGGGTTGCGGCATATCGTCCAATTGGGAAGGTCCATTCATTCCATTGAGAATAATTCCGGACAGGAACGACTGTTTTTTAATGAACTGAATTTAACCAACCGATTAAAGAACATTGGGCAGGCATTTTTCCGGCAGTTTTTCCCCTCCTCCCTGCACCGTCTGATCGCAGAGAACCGGGATGAGCACATTTATTTTGACATTGACCCGGCACTTTCTTCCATCCCCTTTGAGCTTTTTCATGACGGCGACGATTTTTTTCTGAATAAATTTTATCTGGGAAAAATGATAAAGGGATACCACCAGGCATTTGTTCCGGTGAAAACCCAGGAGGTAATTAAAATAGCCATCATCGCGGATCCCACGGAGAATCTTCCCTGGGCAAAAAAGGAAGGGGAGAGTCTGTATGATTTTATTTCTGAAAAGTTTTCTGATAAGAAGCTGAATATAGACTTTATCGGAGGATCCAATATAACAAAGCTGGACTTGCTGAACATCATTGCGGATAAAGATATAATCCATTATGCAGGGCATCTGCATTTTGCAACCTCCCCCAATGAAAACGGCTGGATTCTTCCCGGCGGAAAAATTCTCCATGCCAGGGAAATTGAAAAATCCGGAGCCCATCCGGTGCTGATCTTTTCCAACTCCTGCTTGAGTGCAGCCAACCATAACCCCAAGGTATCCTCCGCAGACTGGTTCTCCAAGTTTGCTTCCAGTTTCATCAACTCCGGCCGAACCAATTATATTGGCACGCTGTGGGAAATTGAAGACAGTGAGAGTCTTCTTTTGTTTACCCTGGATTTTTACCGCCACCTGCTGGCCGGAAATACCATTGGGGAATCTCTCCAGAGGGCCCGGAAATATGCCATGGAAAATTTTTCCATCCATAACATAATCTGGGCTGCATATTCATTAATGGGAAATCCGGAGGTCCGCCTCACCCGGTCTGTTTCCCGGCTTCCGGATTTCTACGCAAATATTTTAAACGAGAAAGAAGTTATCCGGGAATATCCTTTCCCCATAGCCCAGGCATTCCACCGCTTCAGAGAAACAACCCAGACAGAAAATTCAGCCGGGGCAGAAACCAACCCCGTGACTATGGAAAAACTGTTCAACCTCGTTTCTGAGACTGTTTTTTTTCTTTCCGCCATTATTCTGGGTAACTATAGAATGATGAAAATTGCTGATGATATATTTTTTCCGCATCCGGATATACGTCTTGTGCTGGATTCCATGTTTAAAATATCCAATCGTTTAAAATCCATAAAAGTAAATCTTCTGGTTCCCAATCTGCTGGATATTGCTTTTGTCCATAAAGATAATCTTTATAAAATTGCGGATTTCTCTGAAGAATTTTACAAAGATAAAAATGCGTTCTCCCAGAATCCCAGTTATGAAATTACCATACAGTATATGCTGGAAGCACTCCTCATTGATCTTTCCATATTAAAAAGATATGGATTTTATATCATTATAGAACCCGGATACCGGCAGTTGAGCTTAAAAGGCACATCCGAATACCATATACTCAAAGATATCATTCTGCCCACCCAGGACGATATTTCCACCCATGAAGAGCTCATTGAAAAGACGCGTCCTTTGATTGGAAAATGTGTATTTTATCATCCTGTCCGGAAAGTGTTTATTGATCTTTCTCCGTTTATAGAAATATCCATGGAAGAAACCGATTTACGGGAAAAAGGTTACGCACTGAAATTTTCCCGGATTGAATAAATATAAAATTTATTTCTGATATTTTTTCTCTTGACATTACATGGAGTTTTATGAAATTCTTTGAGTATAATTGATTCGGAAATCTTACATATAATTTTTTCTGAGGAGGGAAATATGATAAATGCCGTACTCTATTCCGTTTTTTTTCTGGCAGGTTTTGTTGCGGGAGTGATCCTGCTTTTGTTTCTGAAACGCAAGGAAAACACACTTTTGGAAGAAAAAAGCCGGCTGCTGGAAAATGCTTTTGGGAATCTCTCCCGAGAAGCCCTGGAAAAAAATCAGAAGAGTTTCTTTGAACTGGCAAACCAGCAGTTTGGGCATCTGGCACAGAGATCAGAAAACCAGCTGGATGAAAAGAAAAAGCTCATTGACCACACGCTGGAAGAGATGCGGGGAAAACTGGAAAATCTCTCCACCCAAACCACCCGGCTCCAGGGGCAATTGGAGGAGAACCAGAAAGGCATTGTCCAGCTTTCCGACCATACCGCCAGCCTCCGGCGGATTCTTTCCAATAACCAGGCCAGAGGCCAATGGGGGGAAAGAATCGTGGAGGACATCCTCAATTTTATGGGATTGAAAGAGGGAGTGAGTTACCAGAAGCAAATCCAGAAAGACGGGAACCGCCCGGACTTTACTTTTTTGCTCCCCCGGGAAAAAAAAGTCAATATGGATGTGAAATTCCCCTTCCAAAAATATGAGGAATTCCTGCAATTAGAGGATGAATCGGATAAAAAACGGGCAAAAGATCAGTTTTTATCCGATGTGCGTAAACACCTGAAGGATGTTTCCAAAAGAGATTATGTGACCGCAGACACGCTGGATTATGTCCTGGTATTTATCCCCAGCGAAAGTGTTTATTATTTTATCCACTCCGAGGATAAAGATCTCATGGACTTTGCTCTCTCCAATAAAATTGTTCTATGCTCTCCCATCACTCTGTATGCGGTTTTATCCATGGTGCGGCAGGCTGTGGTGAATTTTTCCATGGAAGAAAAAGCGAGCGAAATACAGACACTGCTCTCCCTGTTCCAAAAAGAATGGAAAAAATTCACAGAAAAAATGGACGCTCTGGGAAAATCCATCGGTGTGGTCCAAACCCATTTCACGGAGCTTTCCACCACCCGGGTGAATACCCTGCAAAGGCCTCTGGACCGGATTGTGGAATACCAGTTAAATGAAAAAAACCCGACCGATCTATGATTTCAGATGGGTAATCATTCTTTCCAGATTGGCCAGGGTTTTCTCTTTCCCCAGGAGTTCCATGAATACATTGAATTCCATCCCATGCTCCTTTCCGGTCACCGCAAGTCGCAGGGGGATGAATAGTTCTTTTCCTTTGACCCCGGCAGATTCTCCGGAGAGGCTCACCGCTTTTTTCAGGTTTTCCCCTGCCCAGGGCTGGATGGCATTCAGATGATCCCGGAACGCTTCCAGCAGAGGAATTACCTTTTCCCCGTGGATCATCTCCTTTTGTTCCGGGGAAAAATCCGCCGGATTGAAATCCAGATAAAAAACGGCCAGAAGATCCCGGCTCTGTTCCAAGCGGTGCATATACGGCCGGATTTTCAGCAGACGTTCTCTTAATTCAGGGGATGGTCCATCCTTGTCCGCATCCGGAATAAACCCAATCCGGGCAATCCACGGCAGCGATAACCGGATATAGGCATCCTCATCCATCGACCGGATATGCACAGCAGAAAGGTGGTTCAGCTTGGATTTATCAAAAAGAAGGCTCCGGAAATCATCCAGATTCATATCCGTCCATTCTTTCTGCGGAGTTTTTTTTAAATCAAACACATCAAAAACAGCGGGACTTTTCACGCACCTTTTTATATCAAAGACAGACTGGAGTTCCTCCTGCTTCATGAACTCCACATCATTTCCGGGGGACCAGCCCAGAAGAGACATATAATTAATCAACGCTTCCCTGGGGTAGCCCAGATCCCGGAAGGTCATCACGGAAGCGGAGCCATGCCGCTTGGAGAGTTTTTTCCGGTCGCTACCCACAATCTCACTCACATGTGCCCATTCCGGCGGCTGCCAGCCAAAAGCCTCATACACGGCAAGCTGGCGGGGAGTATTGGAAAGATGCCCCACTCCCCGGATCACATGGGTAATTTCCATATCATGGTCATCCATCACCACCGCAAAGTTGTAGGATGGAAACCCATCGGACTTGATGAGAATAAAATCCCCGTAAATGGAGACGTCAAACCGGACATCCCCCTGCACTGCGTCGTTTATGAGATAATGGGATCCGGGGTTTTTCAGGCGGATCACATGGGGCTCACCACGGGCAATTTTTTCTTCCCGTTCCTGGACAGAAAGGTGGCGGCAGGTTCCATCATAAACCGGATCTTTCCCCTCTTTGAGCTGGGCTTCCTTTTTCTGTTCCAGTTCCTCTGCGGAGCAGAAACAAGGATATGCCAGATCCTTTTCCAGCAGCTCTTTTGCATAGTTCAGATATATTTCCTTGCGTTCGGACTGGCGGTATGGCCCGAATGGTCCGCCCACTTCCACACCCTCGTCCCAGTCCAGCCCCAGCCACCGAAGAGAATCCACCATTTCCCGGTAGCTGTCTTCTGTGGAGCGGTTCTGGTCTGTGTCCTCAATCCGCAGAAGAAAATCCCCGCCGGTGGCTTTTGCGTATAAATAATTAAACAGGGCGGTGCGTGCTCCCCCAAAGTGGAGGGTTCCGGTGGGAGACGGAGCAAATCTGGTTCTTACTTTTTTCATTCGGCTTTTTTTCCTCCAATGAGCTTTTGAAAACTGTTTCCGGAAGGTTCCTGAAAAACACGCAAATCAAAATATGGTATGGCCGCCAGAATATGATCAAAAATATCGGATTGAATATCCTCATAATTTTCCCATATTTTATCATTGGAAAAGACATATATTTCCAGAGGAAGCCCCTTGGATGTGGGTGCAAGCTGCCGCACCAGAAAAGTCATTTTTTTGCTGATGGCCGGATCATGATGAAGATATTCCCGGATATAATAACGAAGAAGGCCGATGTTTGTCAAACGCCGTCCGTTGACGGACATCCGGACATCTGTTTTATTTTTTTTGTTATATTCGGCAATTTCCTTTTCTTTCTCTTCCAGAATTTTCTTCAGATAATGGATTTTACCCAGATTTTTTTTCAATGCGTCATCAGCGTATCGGATTGTGGATATATCTATGTTAACCGCTCTTTTAATGCGGCGCCCGGAGGATTCCTGCATACCCCGCCAGTTTTTAAAAGATTCGTCCAGAAATTTATATGTGGGAATGGATACAATGGTTTTATCCCAATTCTGGATTTGGATTGTATTCAAAGATATATCTATTACCTCTCCATCTGCCCCAAACTGAGGCATCTCAATCCAATCACCTCTCTTCAGTAGATTTGTGGAGGATATTTTGATACTTGCCACAAAGGACAAAATGGTATCCCGGAAAACCAGGATAACCACAGCCATCAAAGCACCCAAACCGCTCAGAATAACCCATGGGGACTTATTAATCAATATGGATACAATTATGATAATCCCAATAATAATAAAGATAATTTTAAAAATTTCCAGAAATGATTTGATGGGCCTATACCGGGATATTTCATAACCTTCATAAATATCATTAGCCGCATTCAAGAAAGAATCCATGACCAGAAGAAAAATAATTATGGTATAAATATAGGCTGCTTTCTGGAAAAAGATTGCGTATTCGGGAAAATACATGGATGTGTAATAGACAATGATGGCAGGAGAGATGTTTGCCAAACGGGAGAAGAAATTCCGATCACACAGCACATCGTCCCATTTGGTTTTAGTTTTGGCCACCATAAGATGTGAAGCAGCCAGCAGCACTTTTCTTGTTATCCAGAAACTGTTATACATCAGAATGGCCAGCAGCAAGAAAATAACAATGTACCGAACAGCTATGTAAGTCTGCATCCAATGGAAAAATAGTTGCAAAATTTCCTTCATAGTTCTTCCGTATTCCATTCATAAAAACGGAAAAGTGGCGTAAAGGATAGTAATATCAGGAAAAGCCGTGCTGGAATTTCTTCTTATCTTTTTTACATATAAAAAACGCCGTCATCCTACCCGAATTGGCTGCCACCGGCATGCCACCGCCCGGCTCAATCCATTGGCCGGCCAGATAAAAATTTTCCAGATTTTTCAACTGCCGGGGCAGGGAAAATCCGGTCTCAAAAATATCCGGTGTCAGCTGGATTCCCTCATAGGCTCCACGGTGAACCCCGGTATAATGCACCCAGGTGAGCGGAGTGGCAATATCGGTTTTTTCAATTCGCTTTTTTAATCCGGGATAAATTTTCTTATCCAGATAATCAATGATTGTCTTTGCCCCTTTTTCCTTCGCTTTTTCATACTCTTTTTTCCCTTTCTGGTACAGAGATTCCCAGTAATCATAATCTGTATTGATCATAATGGAAAGGATGGATTTTCCTTTGGGTGCCAGATGCGGATCATAATCCATGGTATGGACCAGAAAATAATCCAGAACCCGATCCGCAATGCGAATGGGTTCATCCGGAACAATGGAACGCCCGCTCACAGATTTTGGATCTTCCAGAGTTCCCTTTATCCCCAGGGAAATATAAAAAAGCGGTGGAAACAGCGGCAGTTTATCCCATGCTTTTTTTAACCGGGGGTGGTGGAAACGGTTTTCCAGAAGATTTTCGATGGTAAAATGCCCGTCCGCGGCTGAAATTACATAATCTGCCCTATGGGTTTTTCCTTTTGCAGTTTGGATACCCGTTGCGGTGTCTTTTCCCCCAATATTTTCCACCAGAATTTTTTCCACTTTCTGCTTATAGTGGATTTGGCCTCCCGCAGCAAGATACTCTTTTTCTATGGAACGGGAAAACTCCAGAGAGCCACCCAATGGATACCCGGCATTTTTATTCCGCAACCAGGCAAGCGTAAACAGATTGAACATCATGGAAAAATCCGGAAGAAACAGATTGGAGATTATGGCCCGCATTTTGTGATTCCGGAATTTTTTTGCATAATCCCGACTTTTTACTTTTGCCCATTTCATCACCGGCAGAATTTTTACCATAAAAACCATATTGGCAAAAAAACGGCTCACCGGATTTTTTTCCAGCATGACCAGGGAATCCGGCAGGTGGATACCGGCTGTGGCTTTAATGGCACGGGTGAAAACCTCAATTTCCTCCGCATCCTCCGGAGCAATTTTCAGGAACTCCTGCCGAAGCCTTTCCGCATCCGTATAAACGGTGACATCCCCATCCGGAAAAGAGAAAATTCCATAAATATCATGATCCAGAAACCGGGTGGACCGCATCACCCCCAGATCTTTCCACATATCATAAAAAATCTCCCCTTCCCGGGAGCCAATCACCCAATGGGCACATCCATCGAACGTAAAAGACCCCCTTTTCCAGGAGGTGCACTGTCCCCCTGGCAGGGAATGCATTTCAAATATCTGCGTGGAATACCCGTTTTTCTGGAGGTAAACCCCGGCGGAAAGCCCCGCAAGTCCCCCTCCAATGATAATTACAGATTTTTTCTGTGGATGATTTTTAATCGAATTCATGGCCATCCATGAAAGTTGTTTTTTTGAATGGGTCAAGAAAAAAACGATGAAGAGGCCATCTTCATCGTTTTTTATCGTTACAACTTAACTGGATCAGGATACTTCTTTAACGGATACAGCCCTTGGGCCTTTGGGGGTTTCTTCTATCTCAAAATCTACCTTCACTCCGGGCTCCAATGAACGGAATCCGGACTTGGCGATGCCACTATGGTGGACAAAGATATCCCCTCCGTCCGCTTTTTCAATAAATCCATAACCCTTTTGGTTGTTAAACCATTTTACTGTTCCTTGCATTTTAACTCCTTACGTTTACGGCGAGTTAGATCAAGATTTCCCACCAAGTTTAAACAGAAAAATGGTTTTTCGGGGGATTAAACGGTGTGACGAATCTTTCTTCCTAACGTATAGCCAAAGCTATTCTCGGCAAAGCCAAATGCTTCGTCAATATTTTTTTATTCCATTTTTCATCGAAAATGGTGGATTCTTTATTTTCTTCAAAAAAGCCCGTCCAATGAATAATCATCTTGACATAAGACAGAGCATATAAATAGGTAGGTAGCATATTAAAACCAAGGATAGTTTGTGAATAGAAGAAAACAAATCTTCATTTTTTTTCTGGTTCTTTTTCATTCCTCCCTTCTTCATGCGGGCTCGGTCAATATTGACCTCAACCGCAATGATACATACGTGATCCGGGGATTTGATGCGGATTATCTGCACAATGGCATGAAAAACAACACACTGATTCAGAATCTGGAAAAGCAACTGCAGGAAGAAAAAGATAAGAAAAATGGAAAAAATATCTATAAACTGCCCGCCACCGATACCGGCCGTAAACTGGCCCCCCTTTCCCATTTTCATTTTGAAGGCCTGCCCAAAGCCGGCTTCTATAAATTTGGTTTTTTTAAATCCATGCATTTTACCTATATCACTCCGTTTAAAATCACTGAAGCCGAATATAACGCCCTAGTCAATCCGTCCTTTTTTATCACCAGCCTGGGAACCGGCTGGGAAATCTATTTGAACGGACAAAAAATCACCAGCCAAATTGATAGTAACGAATCTCCGGAGGCAAAGCCAAGGACTTATAATACCAGGTATATCCATTCCGCAGTGGATAAAAATATCCTCAAAAAAGGGGATAATTATCTGGTGGTCCATATATTCAGCGACCCACTGAGCGATTTCAGCGGATATACTATGGCCAATGAACAGATTCTGGGCAATTATGAAGACCTGCTGAAATTAAGGGATAAAACCCTGGATCTGGTCTTTATTTTTTCATACCTGATTGTGGGGCTGTACCACATTCTGCTGTATCTGCGGCGTCCCAAAGAAAAATATAATCTGGATTTTGGCTTGTATGGCATCGGTCTGTTCATTTATCTTTTGATGCGGGCAAATGTGGTGCACGAAGCATTCATTCATGCTACTTTTTTTCTGTATCTTGTGGAGTTGGTAGTTTTATATCTGATTGTCATATCCTTTCTGTTTTTTGTGGATAGATATCTGACGGGTAGACTCTCCCGTTTTTCCAAAGTATATTTCATCTGGGCACTCCTGCTCAGCACAGCAACAATCATAATCCTCACAATCACCGGTTCCCTCAGAATATCCAACAATATTCTGAGGACATGGCATTTTTCCATGATTTTTGTTCTTTTCTATATTCTATACGCAACATTTTCCCGGTTAATTTTTGAATTCAAAGGGTACATTTCCCAGTATAAAAAGGAATTTGGGAGGAGGAAGATTTTCAAGTCACTGGCGAATACCTTCGCTCTCACCGGAGCTGGAAATCTGATCATAGGGGTTGTTGTTCTCATGATAACAGTGGCCTATGATATTCTGGAAGCCGCCATTTTCCACACGGGAATCACATTGACCCAATTTGGGTTCTTTGTTTTTGTGATGGGCATTGCCGTGTCCCTGGCAAACCGGTTTCTGAATGTATATAAACAAGTGGAAGACCTGAACCAGAATCTGGAAAAAAAAGTGGAGGAAAGAACCAACGAACTTGCTGAAACCTTGGAACATGTAAACTCTCTCAAAGTCCAGCAGGATGGGGATTATTTCCTGACTTCCCTTCTGATTGATCCCCTCAATTCCAATTACGCCCATAATGATAAAATTAAAGTGGATTTCTTTGTGGAAGAAAAAAAGAAATTCAGATTCCGCCGATGGGAGAAAGAAATTGGAGGGGATATCTGCTTTGCCCACTCGCTGGATCTGCGGGGAAAACCATACACCCTGTTTCTGAATGCGGATGCCATGGGGAAATCTATGCAGGGTGCGGGTGGCATCCTGGTGCTGGGGGCCGTTCTGAAATCTGTGACAGAAAGAACCCTTCTTTCCGCAGTGGAAAAAAATCTTTTTCCGGAAAAATGGTTGCGGAATATATTTGTGGAATTGCAGAAAGTATTTGAAAGCTTTGACGGCTCCATGCTCATTTCCTGCGTCTTTGGTCTGGTGGATGAGGAAAATGGATTTATTTATATGATTAATGCGGAACATCCGTGGACAGTCCTCTACCGGGATAAAACGGCCGGTTTCATTGAAGATGAAATGACATTTCATAAACTGGGCACGCAAGGGGTTAAGAAAAAAATCTGGATACGCACCTTTGAATTGCAATATAATGACATCCTGATCATTGGCTCTGACGGAAGGGATGACCTTCTACTGGGCATGGGACAGGAAAACCAGCGGATTATCAATGAAGATGAATTCGCATTTCTGAGACATGTGGAAAATGCGGATGGAGATATTCTCCGGGTTGTGGAAGAAATAAAAAAAGCCGGGGACATCACCGATGATCTCTCGCTACTCCGCCTGGAATCCCGGATCCAACCCGTGCCGGTCGATGAAAATGAACACAGAATCCTGCGCTTGGTACAGGAGGCTTTCATAGAAAAAAGATATGAAAGAGCCATTCACCTTATTGAAAGCAGCCTTTCCATACCCCGCCTGCCGGAAATCTGGATGATCCTGATCCGGAGCCTGATAAAATTAAAAAAATATCCGGAAGCTCAAATGTATTCCTGCCGCTTCATTGACATGCATCCGGGATATAATGAATTTATTTACTACGCTGCTCTCTCCTCTTTCTATTCCAGAAAAATGAATCTGGCGGCAGACATTGGAGAACGGCTCCGGCTCCGTCAACCCGGCAATATCAAAAACCTGATCCTTTTAGCAGAAATTTACCGGGCAATGAAAAACCCATCCCGTGCGGAGAAAATGCTCCAGGAAGTGCTCAACGTGGAACCGGATAATAAAAAAGCAAGGGAAATACAGGAGAAAATCACCGTTAACGCAACGGAATAATATTCTCTCCGGTGAGGTCGTATATCCGGGAAGCAATTGAATTTTTCCATTCCGGATCATAATAGAATGCCGCAATGGAACCGGAAAAAACGCTCTCCACCTCTCCCGGATCAACCATTGGCTCTTCTCCGGTTATATTCAGAGATGGGGCCAGAATGGGGAATCCCAGGGCGTTCACCACTTCATAAAACCATGGATTGTCCAACCGGGCTGGTTTCCGGAGGGCGATGGTACTTTCCGGCGGGTATGGTATCCCGTTTTTTTTCCGTAACACCAGAGTGTTTTTTCCAGGCCATTTCCCTATAATAAAATTACTTTTTTCACTGTCCCGGATTTCTTCCGCAAGGGTTAAAGGGTTTTCCTTTTCCGGAAGAATAACCAGAAACGGTTTACGCTGATCCCTTTTTTTTATCTGATGGAGACTTTTTGCATTTTGCAGAGAAAATCTCATGAACATTCCGTAAATGGTGTCGCTGGGACCAGCCACAATCTGATCACCTCTTAAAAATCCTGTGGCCTCTTCAATAAACTCCCGGCTTTGGGTGGATATTTCCCGAATAACCATTTCAATCCCGTTTTTTCTCTTGCGGTGCTGACAAATGGGCTATGTAAGGAAGATTACGGTAGAACCCCATGGAATCCATTCCGTAGCCCACCACAAAAACATTGTCCATAAAAATGCCGGGATAGTCAATGGGATATTTCAACCGGTGTTTTTCTCTTTTTACCAGAAGGGAAGAAATCTTCAAAGACATGGGCTTCCTGGATAATAGAAGCGAAATGGTGTGATTCAATGTCAGGCCGGTATCAATGATGTCTTCTGCCACAAGGACATGCTCCCCGGCAATATCATGGGATAAATCCTTGACAATCTTTATATTTCCAGAACTCTCCATTTCATTACCATAACTGGAAATCTCCATAAAATCAACCCGAACGGGCATGTCCAGCTCACGGATGAGATCGCTCATAAAGATAAACGACCCTTTAAGAAGCCCAACAACTTTGATATATTCCACCCCCCGGTAATCCCGGTTTATCTCCCCCGCCATGCGATGGATTTCATTTTTAATTCTTTCCGGTGTATAAAGGATTTCCAAATTTATGCCATTTCATTAAAGGTACGCATATTGCCGTCTTCCAGAATCAAATGGTGGTAAACTTTTACCACATCGGTCATGGATACCAATCCCACCAGCTCCCCGTTCTCCACCACCGGTATGGTTTTGATCTTATTTTTTGTCATTAATATCGCCACGGTTTCAATGCTATCCTCCGGCTTAATGGTAAATAACACAGGCTCCTCAATCAAATCCCCCAACGGGGTTTTCAAATAGTCCATTTTATCAGAAAAGCTCTCCAGATAACTCTGGTGGAGAAGATCCCAACTGGTCAGGATAGAGTATGGCCTATCGTCTTTCATAACAATAATACCATTTATTTTATTCTCTATGAACGTCCTTGCCGCTGTGGCCAGCAGATCGGAAATATCCAGCGTTATGACTTTCCGTTGCATAAATCCGGATACTGTCAGGTTTCTGATTCTTTTTAATCTTCGAATTGCTTTTTTAAATTCGGTCTGCTCCATGATAACCCCTTATTTGAATATTATTTCCCGATGTTTTAATTCTTTGTTAATTTCATGCTGTATCCGGTAGCGGATATTCTGGTTGATTTCCCGGACAAATTTTTCATTCTTAATATCGTTTTTGGAATACTTGCTGAAATCAATGGGTTTTAAAAATTTGATCTTCCACTTGACCGGAAACGGTATCAAATTCAGCACAAAAGGAATGGGAAGTTTGATAATATCCCGGAATTCATCGAATTTTGCCAAATTCAAATGACTTTCCTCCGCACCAATCACCACCGCAGGAATCACGGGAGCTTTCTGCATGATCGCCATGGGAACAAAACCTGGATTGAAATCAACCAGTTTATACATATTGGAACTCACCTTGAAATTCCCGTCCGGTCCCTCCGGAAAAATAACAACCAGCTTGTCATTTTTCAAAGCATTCAAACCCTCCCGTAAATCAGGTGGAAACAAACCGAATACCCGCATCATATCCGAAACTACGTCATTGGCAAACCACATCTCATGTGCCATGGTATATGGTGTCTTTTTGTATTTTTTTTTCAGACAGTATCCCATCATGAATGCGTCCATTCCCATAGCGTTAGAGTGGTTGGACACTATAATGGCACGGGAATTTTCCGGAATGTTATCCCAACCGGCAATCTCCAAGCGAAAATAACCCTTCAGAAATTCATGGATATCCTTGGGAATCTGCTTGAGGAAATGGCCAATCAGGGTACCAAATTTTGTTTCAATCCCAGAGCTCTCAAACGAAGTTTTTTCGGGCATGGTTAACATTGGGGAATAAAAAAGCATTGTCAATTGTTTTTTTATATGGGACAGTCACCGTGGACTACCCATCATCAAGCTTGAAGTGCAACACTTATTCCATAAAAAACCTCGTAAGGA
>DYOA01000020.1 GCA_020720785.1 Leptospira biflexa | reverse complement strand
ATCCACGGTGGCCGATGGGTCAGGCAATGCGGGTCTGGATAATCCGGGGACAGCAGGTGTGAACGAAGGTGCGTTTGATGTCGCTTACGCGAATATGACCCTTTCCTATCTTTCCCGATCGGCGGCGGTTATTGAGCATGGGAATCCATCCAGCTATACCCGTTATGCCCTGCGGATTCTCTATCCCAACGGCACGGTATTCACTTCCGATGACGCCGGGGCGGGGGATGTCTCCGGAGCGACCAATACGCTGAACGTGAAAATTTACAAAGTGGCGACAGACCGCACGGCAGATTTTACCGTGACCGGCTCCCCGTCTTATGATGTCGCAAGCGGGAACTGGCTTTATGACATCCGGGCTCCGTATACCACCACCGTGGACAGTGATTTCTTCCTGAAGGCGGAGGTGACGGCCTCCGGAGCGGATGACCTGGCCGCTTCTCTGGACTCCAACGATGCCGGGGCACTGGCGGCGGGTGGCGTCTTTGCGGTGGATTATGTGCGGCTCATAACCCAATGGCAGAGTGTGAGTCCCCTCACCATCAAACCGGGGGAAACCACCACCGCCACTCTGCTGCTCACCTTTCCGGATGGATCTCCGTTTGATAACGGTACCGCTTTGACCTCCTCCAACTTTGATGTGAAGCGGCTGGAAAGCGGTGCCAGTGATCTGCTGGGATTCAGTGTGGCCACACCAGTATATCTGACCAATGGGCGGTGGAGAGTGGATTTGACTGCCCAGTCCGAATCGGTTTCCAAAGTGGGGGATTATGTGACCCTGAGCGGAACCACTTCCACCAATGACTTCATCCGGGAATCTTCCTCCCATGCAGATGATCAGCTGAAAGACAAGGGAGTCTTTGTGGTGATGAAGGATGTTTTCCTCTACCAGAATTTCCCCAATCCGTTCAATCCCAAAGAAGGGAAAACCACCATCCGTATTGATATTCCTGAATCGGACAGGGGGAAAGCCATTGAGATGAAGCTGTTCACCGTGACCGGACAACTTGTGCGGAGTTTTGAAACCTCAGAGCTAGTGAATTTCCAGAAATTGCTATGGGATGGGAAAAACCAGTCCGGAATGACGGTGGCCAGTGGTATCTATTACTTTGTGCTGGTGGTGGGAGACGAGAAGCAGTACATCAAGATTGCTGTGGTGAAATAAATGTGGGGATAAAAAAATAGCCGCCCTTGCGGGCGGCTATTGGGTTTTTATTTCCGGCTATGGAAATAACCTTATTTCATTTTCCAGGCAATTTTTAATTCTTTTACTGCTTCATCCACTTTTTCTTTGTCCAAGCCGTTACAGCCGGATGTGTAGTCAGAGGTCAGTCCAATCCATGCAGCCTGGCGGAAAAAAATGGAAAAATTCCCCCGGTTTGCGTAAGCGGTTGTGTATGTACCTTTCATCCCGTTGTTCCACAGCCCGGCAAATGCACCCATCCCAAAACTTCTGGCATAGTTGAACCAGTTATGGGAGGATGGCAGAAATTGCCAGGTCATCTGGCTTCCGGAGTATGGACCACCGGATACACATTTGGCCAGACCTTTTTCATCTTTCTGGATCACCAACTCAAACTTGGGCCAATTGGCACAGTCCGCACGGCCACTCACAATTTTCTGATATCCCGCCGGAACTTTGGAAACCCCGGTGTCCTTATCAATCCAGCCACTTCCACCCGTTGCTTCTGAACCCAGTTTTTTGGGAAGACTGCCGGAATTCCACGCCCAGCATAACTTTTTCGCGAAGACAGCATCGCCCAATTTAAAATCCCCGCCTGCGGAAAGTTCATTCGGTTCCAATACCAGGATCAGTCCCAATGAAAAAGCCGCAAGGGCCGCAAAGGAAACTATACTTCTTTTCATAATTACTCCTTTTAAAGTATTTTGTTACGCTTTTTAAAACCGATGGAATATGTCAAGAATTTGAATTAATCTAATTATGTAACCCGCATTTGGATGGCATCGTAAAACAAGCGTTTCTTTCCCAGAGGCCGTCTTCCGGCATCCTGTCCAACAAAAATTCCATCAAAATAAATTAAAAACAGTTGCCAAGCTGAAAAATGGCTATATTCTGTATTTAATGATACGCCGCTGGATACCCAATACGCTTACTTTTGGAAATCTTCTCTCTGGTTTTCTTTCCGTGACCGTTGCCTCATCGGTTTTGGATATAAACTCCCCGCAGGCCATGAATCTTTTTCTGGTCTCCGGATTTTTAATTCTCCTGGCCACCGTTTTTGACGGGTTGGACGGTGCCGTGGCACGGGCACTGGGGGTCCAGAGTAGCCTGGGCGAACAGTTGGATTCCCTGGCAGATCTCACCGCGTTTGGGGTGGCCCCTGCGTTTCTCTTGTATAAAATATCGCTGTTCCAGATTGTGATCCCGTTTTCTCTTTTTGATTATCCCAAAAGTTTCCCCTTGGGGATGCTGGTGGCCGCCATATATCCCATGGCCACGGCTTTCCGTCTGGCACGTTTCAATATTGGCCATTCTCCCAACTCTTTTACCGGTCTGCCCTCCCCCATCGCCGGGCTCTTTGTTGCGTTCTTTCCTTTTTTTGCAAACCAGTATCCGGTTTCCTTGTGGATCATAGTTCCCGCCATGCTGGTGCTTTCCTTTCTGATGGTCAGCAATCTGCGGTATTCCAAAGTGACTGTCACCATCCGCTCCCATCTGACCCGGCTACGGATCATCCTGTTTGTGGCCATCCTCATTCTCTCTTTCATACTTCTCAAGTGGTATTTTATTATTGTTGCTTTTCTGATTCTGTATATTTTTTCTGGAATTCTGGGGATTCTGTTCAATATTCTCCAGAAAATAAAAATAGGAGCATTTTCCCGCTGATATGAAACCAGAAACCAAAAAATTACTGAAAGAAATCATCTCCGCCTCACCGGAAGCATCAGGCGATGTTTCCGCTAAAACGCAGCAGCTTCTCCAGGGCATGGAACCATCGGAGAAGGATGCCGTGATTCAGGAGCTGCTGGCCGATGTGCGACGCAAACAGAAAGATATCAATGCCATCAAGGATTCTCCGTATCTGCCGGATTCCATTGAATCCCTTTCGTTCACGGGAAAAGTCAACCGGGAGAAGGTCATAGAAAATGAATACCAGAAGCGGATTGATGAAAAGCACGGCACCGCCCATATCTTCAAAGAGACCGCGTCTGATCTGGCACAGATTATCCATCTGGATCCGGATACCATCCGTTTAGCGGCGACAGAAGCACTCCAGAACCTGTTTGAACACGGAAGTGGCAGGGTGGCGGAGATTGAGCTCAAAATTGACAATATCAACAAAGAAAACGCATATATGGAAATGTCCTTCAAGCACCATATCCCACATAACAAATTTTATTCCCTGAAAGAGGCGAATGAAAAAGCGGACGCTGCTCTTCTGAATTTTGACAATGATCGGGGGCGGGGGGAATTCATGATGCGGGAGCTGATGGATGAGAGAAGATTCATCAACGGTAGCGAAGTCAATGAAAAAAACCAGCGGACATATTACTTCAAACGTATACTCAGGAAATTCACCAACATTGAAAATAAGCCCAAAAGCGAAAAAATCCTCCCGGAATTCCGCAATTTTGTGGACCAGCTTGAGAATTATCAGGTGACGGTTTTCTTACGTATTGATTACACCACCGGAAAAAAATCCTTTGTGATTTCCAGCAATGAGAAAGACTTTGACAAAATTTCACGTCTCATGGAAGAAAAGGAATATCCGTTTATCCGGAAATCCAATTATAAAAGTTATATCTTTTCCTTCTGGACAGTTCCGGAAGAAATCAGCCAGAAGTCCATGAATGACATTATAAAAGAAATTGAAAGCATATCCACCCGGTAAGAAATGACAATATGAGAAAGACCGCAAAATATTTATCCTTTGTAACACTGCTTTTTCTGGGGATTTTTATTCTATCCCTGCCCGCTGGCATCCATTCACAGGAAAAAGCGGAGGATGACGCATCTTTGAAAAACCCGGAACTCATCCAGAAATTCCTGCCGTCAGAAAAGGAAGATCCCGGCGAGTATTTCACCATCAATTTACTGGTCGCAGGGATTTCCGGAGCGGCCTTTGGATATGTTTCTTCTTATTCTATGATCACCAATGCGGATTATAAAAAATACCAGGGTCTGTACACCGGAGGATTTGCCCTGGGAGCCATGGGTGTCTCCGCCATTTTTTCCGGTATTGAAATTTACAGCGACCGGTATTATTTTTACAGCAAACCATTGTTCCGACATTCCTGGCTGGGATTCATCATTGGCTCTCTGGTGGGGACATCATATTCCGTCATTCCGTATTCAGAAAGCAAAAACACGGACGATGTGCTGCAATATCTGGGTTATGGAGCCCTGGCCGGAACCGGCCTGGGATTGCTTTCCGGAATGGTGTATCCGGTATTTTTCCAGGATATGAAGTTTAACGCTTACTATGATCCAACCATGAACCGGGGGGTCTTTTCCTTCACAAGGCAGTTCTGATGCGGAGGATTTTCTTTTTTCTTTTGCTTCTCCCATCGGCCTTTGTGTTTGGGGAGCAGACCGGGGAGATTATTGGTTATATTGATATGCAGTATGTGTTTGAGAATTCCAATTTGAAAGACACCGCATACAAAGAATATCTGAACAAAAAAAAACGGCTCATAGAAGAAAAAGAGAATGTCCAGAAACGCGTCCGGCAGATGGAGGAATCCCTGGAGCAGAAAAAACAGTTTCTGGGGTATTCCGAGTACATAAAAGAAAAGGAAGCCTCCCAGGAAGCCCTGGATGACTACCGGGAGCAGGTGAAAAAATTTCAGGATGAGATGGTCGCATGGGAAACGGATACCATGGCCGGGGTTTTTGATGAAATCATAAATGTCATGGAAATCATCGCAAAAGAAGAAAAAATGCCGGTGATTGTATCCCGCAAATCCGTGGTCTATGGAAAATATTCCAGGGATATGAGCCAGAAAGCAATCGATATTATCAATGAAGTTAACCAAAGATCGGTTCCCACAGCAAAATAAAAAAACGGAGGCAGTATGACCCTCAAAGAATTGGCAGAAAAGCTGAATATCCCCTTCCAGGGCGACGAAAATTTCCACATAGGGCAGATAAAGGACACGGAAAGATTGAAAAAAGCGGAGGATATCCAGCCCGGCTCCGTTTATTTTGTGGGTGCCAAAAAAATAGAAAAAAAACACCCCTATCTCATGAACAATCCGGACATTGCTGTTTTATGCACGGCCAGCTTGAAGGATGCGTATCCCAATGCTGTTTATGAAGAAGATAAAACAACCAGGATAAAATTTATATCCATGCTGGGGATATTTGCCCCGGAAATCCCTCCGCCCAACCCCCAGGAAAAGGGGTTGATCCACCCCACCGTGGAGTTTGGCAGAAATACGGCCATCTATCCCGGCGTGAGTATCATGGCAAACGCGGTCATTGGGGATAATGTGACCCTGTATCCGGGCGTGGTTATTGAAAGCCACGCAAGGATTGGAGAGGGTTGCATTCTCTATCCCAATGTGGTTGTGGGCCACCACTGCCGGATTGGAAAAAACTGCATTCTGTATGCGGGCTGTATCATCGGGGCCGATGGGTTTGGATACCACGATCAAGACGGCATACGGTACCGGATCCCGCAGATTGGGAATGTGGTACTGGAAGACTATGTGGACATTGGAGCCGGCTCCACCGTGGACCGTGCCACCATTGAATCCACCATTATCCGGGAAAACACCAAACTGGATGACCAGGTTCACATTGGTCATAACGCCATCATAGGCAAAAACTGTTATTTTGCCGGAAATGCCGGAGTGGCCGGTTCCGCTGTTGTGGAAGATAATGTTCTTGTGGGGGGCATGTGTGCCATCTCTGACCATGTTACCGTGGGAGAAAAATCCATGCTGATGGGACTCACCGGGGCAGCGAATGATCTGGCCCCCAACCAGATGTATTTTGGGATTCCTGCGAAACCGGCACGGCACATGCACCGGGTCCATGCTCTGATGGATAAACTCCCGGAAATGTATGAGCAGATAAAAAAACTCACCGATGAAGACGCTGGCCATTGATTATGGCACCAAAAAAATGGGGCTGGCGGTTTCTGACTCTCTGGGGATCACTATCCGTCCACTGCCGCAGATCCCCAATACCCCGGATGCTATAGAAAAAATCCGGGGGATCGCACGGGAAGAGGATATCCGCAGAATTCTGGTGGGTCTGCCCTTCCATGCGGACGGGAATGATTCCGGCATGACCAGGGACGCAAGGGATTTCCATGGACGGCTGGGAAAAATTTTTCCGGAAATGGAAATCCTGCTTTGGGATGAAAATTATACCACAAAAATGGCATCCGAAAAATGGGCGGAGCTCACGGAGAAAAAGATCGTGAACCGGAAAAAAAAGAAAAAGGAAATGCTGGATTCCATTGCCGCCGCCATTTTGCTGGAGACATTTTTACGAACATCTTTACAAAACCGGAGAGAATCTCCGGAATAAACCATCAGTTTCTTTCCAGTTTGGCCAGAACCATCCGCCGGTTATGGAATGCGGTTTCATTGGAAGGATCTTTCTCCAGGGCGGAATTAAAATCGTCCAAGGCTTTCATGAACATCCCGTTTTTAAAATAAAGAATCCCACGAAACGTATACGCACTGGTTAGGATGGCGGGCTGGGTGGATGACTGGATGATGGAAGACAAATTTTCTTCCGCTCTTTCCATGGAGGCCATATCCCCTTTCTGTATGAGGGCGTCTGCCAGCAGAATCCTGGCCTTGCCGGAGGTTGGGTTCACCGCCAGAGCCTTTTCAATATATCCCACAGCCACCGCCGATGGCTTATTGGATCTTAATATGGAATCTCCCATTTCCAGATAAATACTTTCCAGGGTGTTTTTGTCTGGATTCAGCAGAAGAGCTTTTTCCAGGCTGGTTACGGCCTCATCATAATGCTGTCTCTTTTTATGGATTTTTGCCAGATACAAAAGTGACAATGTCTGCTGATCCTTCTGTGCCCCCGGAGTTTCCAGGACCCGCTTGAAGTGATTCTCTGCTTCCGTGATCAACCCAATTTCATAATACATCCGCCCGGCTTCCACCAGCAGGTTCACGTTATCCGGATTTATCTGGATGGCTTTATTGAAAGCGGCCACACTTTTATCTTTTTTTCCGGACCGCATATAGGATCTGGCCAGTAGAATAATAATCTCATCATTGACAGGATCCAGATCCAGAGCCCGCTCCAAGTGGCTTTCTGCGTTCTCCAGGTCATTCAGTTCATAGTATACCCGCCCCAGATTATACAGCAGTGTCCCCCGTTCTTTACTGCCGGTGGAAACTTCCAGCCCCCGACGCAGGGCCACGATGGCTTCATTCCATTTCTGGATTTCAATGGCCGCGTCTGCATAAGCGTTCAGAAGCATGGAGCTACGGGGAGCGGCGTCCAACCCTTTCTGTAAGACAAGAAATGCCCTTTCCTTTTCATTCATCGCCGAATACAGGCGGGACAGGTATACATAGATTTTGGGATCCTTTGCTCCGTATTTTTCCGCCATGCTCATATTGCGGATGGCATCCTCAAATTTTCCTGTGGCATACTGTACGCGTGCCAGATTGTAATAATAGCGGGGGGTGGCCGGCATGATGTTCACGCAGCGTTCAAAATAATGCTCCGCGTTTTCATAATCCCCCTGGGTGGCGTGGATAATTCCCAGTTGGGAGCTGGCCAGGGCAGCCGTCTCCCCAGAGCCAGCCAGATTCAGGGCTTCCATAAAAGCGGCCTTTGCTTCTGCTATTTTCCCTTCTTTCTTGTATGTCATCCCCAGATTATAATATGCCAGCGGGTCGCGTGCACGGGATGCGGCGTCCCGGAAAGTCTCTTCCGCATTCGCATAATCCTGGCTTTCATACTGGATCTGCCCTTTGACCAAATCCGGATGCACCAGAGATGGGTTAATCCGTTTGGCAATCTCCAGCTCTTCCAGGGCTTCCTTAAATTTGCCGGAATGACGCAGAGCAATGGCCAAGTTATAATGGGCAAAAAAATTATCCGCCTCTATTTTAATGGCTCTCTGGAAAAAATCCCGGGCCAGATTAAAATTTCCTTCTTCATCCGCTATGATTCCCAGATACACCAGAGAGGCTGCGCGCACATCGTCCGGTTTATTTTTTTCCAGAATTTCATTGAAAGCAAATTTGGCCGATTTTACATAATCCTTTTTGTATAAATCTATGGCTTTGATCAGATCCGGATCCTGAATCACCTTGTCCGGGAGCATGATTTTGGAATCCACAGAATATTCTGTATGCAGATTATCCAGCCGGGATTTCTGCCCTGCCTGATTTTTTTTCCACATTAAATAATACACCCCGGCGGCAATTCCTGCCCCTATCAAAAGGAGAATTACGGAAATTCCCAGGGCTTTCAGCCAGCGGGAACCCTTCCCTTCCACGGTGGGCTGCACAACCAGTTCATCCTCGATACCGGTGATTCTTGTGTTTTCTCTGTTCATTTTACTTCTTTCCAAATCACATCCAGAAGTGCGTTGATATAGGACGTGGAGGCTTCATCGGAATACTTGCGGGTGATTTTTAAAGCCTCATCAATCACAACCCTGTATGGAACATCATCGGCCATTTTCATAAGTTGGTAAATAGATATTCTGAGGATTGCTTTGTTTACCGGGGAAATTCTTTCAAATACCCAGTTTTTGGAATGCCGCCGAATGGAGTCATCAATAACGCTGATATTGTCCTGCACTCCGTGGATGATCTTTCCCGCAAATGCTTTTTCGTCCTCCGGGAGTTCATAGTCTATCCAGGGGAAATTTTTAAAAGTCAGCGTACCTTCCGGATGGAAATCCAGCTGGTACACTGCCTGCATGGCCAGAATCCGTGCGCGGTGGGGTTTCATTTTTCCATCTGGTTGAATAAATCCAGCATTTCCAGAACCACCAGAGCGGCTTCACTTCCTTTGTTTCCGCCCTTTATCCCGGCTCTGGCCCAGGCCTGTTCCACGTTTTCTGTGGTCAGAACCCCAAAGGCGATGGGTATTTTCTCTTCCAGGGAAATCCGGGCGATGCCGCGTGCCGCTTCTCCGGCCACATATTCAAAATGGGCAGTCTCTCCCCGGATGACCGCTCCCACACCAACCAGACCGGCATACTTTCCGGATGCGGCCATTTTTTTTAAAACCAGAGGAATCTCAAACGCACCGGGAACCCAGATGATGTCCACATTTTCCGCCGGAACTCCGTGTTCAGACAGCGTGGCTGCGGCTCCCATGGCCAGCTCCCGGGTGATGGGGTAGTTAAATTTGGATACCACAATCCCGATTTTTCCCTTGTGGTATTTTGCTGATCCGCTCATTTCCATAACTGCTCCTTATCTATTCCTTTCCCCGCCGATTTTCTTCTTAGATTGAGTACGACAAGCTTTAATTCTTTTCCGTCCGATGATAGGTTTCCTTTTTTGTCTCCCCACTATTATTTATGTTGACATTATGTGAAAAGAGGAGTAGTTGTTAGATGAACTGTGGGCTTTAGAAATTAAGGAATGTTTTTATAATGGTATTTATAGATTTATTCGCTGGTATCGGCGGAATAAGATTAGCTTTTGAAAACGCTGGTTTCCAATGTGTTTTTTCTAATGATTTTGATGAAAAGGCAAAAATGACTTTTGACCTTAATATCCAAGATAAAGAAAATAGAATGGTATTAGGGGACATTCAAAAAATAAAATGTAGTGAAATTCCTGACTTCGATGTTTTATGTGCCGGTTTTCCCTGCCAACCTTTTTCTATTGCAGGGTATAAACAAGGGTTTAACGATGCAAAGGATCGAGGAAATTTGTTTTTTGATATCATACGGATCCTAAAGGAGAAAAAGCCAAGAGCTTTTTTGCTCGAAAATGTCAAAAACTTAAATACACATGACAAGGGGAATACAATGCGGGTTATACTAGAAAAGCTGGAAAAAGACCTTGGTTATTTTGTAAAATTTAATGTTTTGAACACAATGGAATATGGCAATCTTCCACAAAATAGAGAAAGATTATATATCGTTGGTTTTTTGGAAAAACAAGCGTACGATAAATTTTCTTTTCCTGAAAAAGTTAAATTAACAAAAACAATCCACGACTGTCTTGAAGAAAAGGAGGTTGATGATAAATATTATTACAACCATAAACCGCTTTACAATATTTTGGAAAAGGAAATCAAAAAACCAGATACAGTTTATCAATGGAGAAGAAAATATGTCAGAGAAAATAAAAACAATGCCTGCCCTACTTTAACGGCAAACATGGGAATGGGTGGTCATAATGTTCCATTGGTCTTAAATTATTAAAAAATCATTATGAATAAAGAAAAAATTATTAATTGGCTTAATGAATTAGCAGACAAAAAACCTGAAAATTTTAGTGAGTATTTTTATGATGATGTAAGAAATTTTGTAATTGATCAAGAGCCTGAATCAGAAAAAATGAAACTTCTTTTTCAATGTAAAAACAAAGATGAAGTAAGAAAATGGATAGATAGTGCTTCTGGTTATATTATAATGAATTTAGATACTGATTTGTTGCTAGAAAATTATTTTTATTCCAAGTAAAAATATGAAACAATTTTTTATTCCAGATACATTAAAAGTCGGCGAGCATTATTCAAATGATCAAATTAAATATGCTTTAGAGGTTGCGAATTTAGGCGGAATTAGACCAAAAATTAAAGACAAAGAACTTGATTTTATTGTTTTAATAACTTCTGCGGAAGAAACAAAAAATATAATCAGAAATCCCTATGTTGATAAAATTGAAGGAGATATTTTGACTTATACAGGAGCAAGATTAAAAGGAGATCAAGATATTTCAGGAGTAAACAAAAGACTTATTGAACAAAAAGAAAAGCCTGTTCCAATTCTTGGCTTTCTAAAAGAAGGAGTTAATCAATATAAATTTATTGGTTTTTTATTTTTGTTGAGAAATTATCAAGATTATCAACTTGATAATCAAGGAAATTTAAGAGCAGTTTGGCTTTTTGAATTTCAAATATTCTCAGATATTCCACTTTTAAAAATTGGTAAATTTAATGATACTTTTTCACCCTTCTATAATCAATTTAAAAAAGAAATATTGCCAGAAGACACAATTATCGACTATTTACTTCCTGAAAAAATACAAGATGAAATCATCTTGCCAAAATTAGACGAAGAAACCTTAAAGAGCATTGAAACATTAAAAAAGAATTTATTGACCATAAATCCTTATGAGTTTGAAGTTTTAATGTCAAAACTCATTGAACATACGGGATTTATAAATGTTGAAGTGACTAAAAAAAGCGGTGATGACGGAATTGATGTTAATGCTTTTTTGAAACACAGATTTAGCCTTGATTTAAGCTACCAATTTCAAGTAAAAAGATGGAAGCATTCTGTCGGAAGAAAAGAGGTTGCAAATTTAAGAGGAAGTTTAGGATTTAATAGTTTTGGAGTTATTATTTCTACAAGTCATTTTACATCAAGTGCAATCAATGAATCTCAAGGAACTGGTAAAACTCCAATTAATTTAGTTGGAATGAAAGATTTATATGAAATAATAAAAGAAACAAATTTTGCTCTTTAAAAGAGACTGACACCCTGACGAGGTTTATATCCCAATTCCAGCGGGCATTCATAAATATTTTCCAGGTTTTTTCCCTGATAGAGAAACGTCTTTTGATTTAAAACTTCCAAATGGAAAAACAATGCAATCAAAAATATGCCAGGATGGTGGAAAAGCCCTCATGTCATATTCTAATCGGGAGTTGGGACAATGGCTTTTACGAGATGTTCTAAAACTCAAAGAAGGAGAGCTTTTGACATACGAAAAATTTCAAATTATTGGCATTGATTCAGTAAGAATTGATAAAATTGATAATAGTAATTTTGAAATAAACTTTGCCAAAATCGGAAGCTATGAAAAATTTGAAAATTCTGTAACCACCATAATCTCTCATACATTAAAAAATAAAAATATTGTTTAAAACAGTATTACCGGGATCCGCTGTCATAGGATACATATAGTGTGGCGTCCATCCACTGGTCCACATCCGAATGCATCACGGTGGAATATGTTCCGTTATAATTCTCCGTTACGCCTTCCGGATTGGTCTGGTGGTATGTCCCCAAAATCTGGTGGTTGATGACCTTCTCAAAAGGATTGTCCGCAACCGCTACGGTTTTCTGATCTGAATTAAAACCCAGACCAATGCCCAGATTAAAAAGAAGAAGAAAAACAGCAGCGGCACCGGTTACTGGAATTGCGAAACGGTAAAAGGTATTCTTTTTCTTTTGCTCACGGTTATACTGAGAAATGACATTTTGCGTTATGTTTCCCGGCCAGGATTCGCTCCGCAGGCGTTTCTGGATTTCCGTCTCCATGACGGCATCAAAATCACTGTTCTGATTTGAATGGTCTTTCATAACTTTCTCCTTCTAGTATTTTCCGAAGCATATCCCTTCCTCTCTTGCTACGGGATTTAACCGTTCCCAGTGGAATTCCCAGCCGGACTGCGGTTTCTGTGGTGCTGAGATTTTCCATTGCACAGGCCATCACATCCCGGTAAGGCTCCGGAAGGGACAAAAGTGCCGTTTCCACCGCGTTTTTATTGTCCTCATTTTTGTCTTCCATTATAAAATCTTCCTTCCTTGTGAAGGATATCAGTTTTTCCGCTTTCCGCTTTTCTCTTGTGAGTTTAGCGTTCATGCGGATGGATTCATTGCGGGCGATGACATAGAGATATGTCTCCATTTTTGCCTCTCCCCTGAACTTGCCAGCCACCAGACTTTTGTATAAACGCAGATACGTATTCTGTGCCACATCGTCAATGGCATCATAATATTCCGACCGCAGAGTCCGGGAAACCGCAGAAAGAACAATCCCCCTGGTGTTACTCACAATGGATTCAAATTCCTTTTCAGAAAGGATCTTTTCCATGCTTGCCCCGGGGAACGTGGTTTATCCTCCACTGGTTTTTCTGCTCTTCTGTAAATTGAGAAAAAATTTCATCCCGGTGCCGGATTTTCATCATCCGTATTTCCACTTCATACGCCGATATTTTTTTCAACAGAACATGGATTCGGGAATAATCGGTGGTGGTTTTCTTTTCCTTTTCTATGAGTGGCCGCAATTCATTTTTCAGCGGCTGAATTTTATTATGGTATTCTTCAAAGTTTTTTTTGTATTTAATGTTTATTCCGGCAATGGAATTAATCTGGGCCTGGCTTAATTCCAGACGCCCATCCCGGATAATATGATAACCAAAGAAAAAATGCTTCCCCCGGTGAAAATGTGCTTCATCGGGCGGAAATCCATCCTCCCCCGGACCGGATGTTAACCCAAAAAAGGGGATAAAGAAAATAATGAAAATCCACTTTGTTGTCATTTTTTAAAAGAAAGGCTGCCTTATCGGCAGCCCTTTCCTTGCCTTGGACGATCTTTTTTCATCTCATCCAGTTTTGCTTTCTGTTCTTTTGTGAAGACTTTTTCCATTTCGTTCCGGTGAGCTTCTCTCAATGAGTACAGCTTCTCCGGATTCTTACGGTTTTCAAAGCACAGATTTCGGTACTTTGTCCCTATTTCAAACAATGTTTCCACCTGCTTATCGCTCAATCCAACCATCTGTTGCAGATGGTTCAGACCCATAGCGGAATCAAAATGGGGGTGCATTCCCGCACCGGGAGGACGGGCATAAATAATGCCCGCTGCCACCAAGCTGACCAGAAAAAAAGCTACCAAACTTACTTTCTTCATAACGTCTCCTTTTTACTTCTTAACATTTTTGGTTCCATGAAAAAACTAACCTTACTTTCCAGTTTAGACCCTAAGAAATATAAAAGGTTCCCCAAAAATAAAAAATATTTCAGGATTCAGATAATAGCTTTCCACCCTTTGCCCAGTTTTCTCTATCCACCTCTGTAAAGACGATGTACGTAGACTCCGGGAGTTTGCCCGCGACTTCCTGTAACGTGGCGGTAAATTGGAGGGATATTTTTTCTTTCTGGTCTTTTGTTAAAGGACCGGCAACTTTCACATCAATAAATGGCATTAATCAATATGGAACAAATCCCTGAGCCTGTCAAGCAGCTTTCCGGAAGAATCCTCCAGCTCTTTTTTCTCCTGGGAATTGACAATTTGCAAAAGAGTCATTTTCAATGCCATGGATTTCTGCTTGATGTCACCGTCATTTTCAAAAATAGTGATCATCTGCCCGTACAGCAGGGCACTCAATCCGGGGTCTTTGTATCTGGCAGAAATATCCCGTAGCATGGACTGAATGGAATCAATAATTTCCCGGTATGCAATCACTTCCTCTTTTATTTTTTCCAGCACATCGGTTTCCCATGCCGTCTTTTGAGAAATCTGGTATAATTCCCCATCCCAGTCCACATGCTGTCCCTTCAGGGATCTCTGGTGGATGGAATTCAGATTCATCAGAACCCGGTACTTGATGGGAACCGTCTGGTACCAGGCATTGTATCCGGCATTATCTTTATTGCGGACAAACTGGTTAATTTTTCCCGTAAGACTGGCATACTCCCGCAGGGTAAACTGGCGGGGAACCGTGGATATGGTTGCAATTTCCGCCACCGCCGATGAAGTTTCCCCGGAAGCGGGCATCCGGAGTGGAGAAGCGGACGCAAAGAGGCTCCTCCATTGTGCCAGCACCACTTCACCGGGCATTTTCCGGGATACGGGGGTTGTGATGTGTTCATCGGAGGTGGGTTCTTCCTCGGATTCTGTATCCTCCTCCATTGGCTTATTTCCCGCAAGAATGGAAGCCGTATCCAGCCGTTGGGCAGCCGCAAAAAGAGGAGAATATTTTTTTAATACAATCAGACCCGGCATGGTCTGCATGGGATCTTCCCTTTTCTCAGGAGCGGAAACAACGGGGTTATCCTCTTGCACAATTGTTGCCTCCATCCCGGCTTCCGGTGGGTATACCAGGGGTCTGGATTTCCGGAATAAATCCCCAAAAAGTTCCAGAATCTGGTCCCCAATGGCATAGTACGGATTGTCCAGCCGGTTTTGTATCTTTGGTAGCTCTTTCTGCCGCAGGCTTTCTTTGCTTTTCTCAAGGACAGACAGGAAATTCCGAGAAATAAAAGTGGCAAATTTTTGGGGGTTTTTTTCGCCAATAAAGCCGGCAATTTCCGGTAATTTATTCAGATAGTCATCAATCTCTTTTATGTTTTCTGCAATGAATGGATACAGGTTTTTTATAATGGGTGAAATTTTTTCCGGGGGTAAATTGTAACCGCTTTGCAGATAATGGGATACCAGCTTTTGCAGGGCATAATAATAGGCCATGTACATGCCATAGTCCGTAAAATCATAAGTCCCGTCCGGCTTCTTTTCAAAAAATTCCATTATTTTCCCTCTTTGGCATTATGGGGTCTTATATCCTGGCCGGATAACTCCAGAAAATATTCCACTGCAAAAAAATAGGACATTTTCCCAAGCCCCAGGATCACCCCCGCTGCCTTATCGCTCAGATAAGAAACATGGCGGAATTCTTCTCTTGCGAACACATTGCTGATGTGCACTTCCACATAAGGAGTACCGGCAGCCAGAAGTGCGTCCCGGAGGGCAATGCTGGTATGGGTGAATGCCCCGGCGTTGATCACAATCCCACCGGCCTGGTGACCATTTTCGTGAATATAATGAATTAAATCCGATTCTGAATTGCTCTGAAAAAAATCCAGATCCGCTTTTTTCCCATATCTGGATGATAATTCTTTTTCCAGATCAGCCAAGGTAAAAGTTCCATAGTGATTGGATTCCCTTTTCCCCAGCATGTTCAAATTTGGACCATTGATGATTTTTATTTTCATTATAAAAATTACTCCTGCACAATTACCGTCTGGTATGCCTTCTTGAATTTTTTCAATGTCTGCACAAGTTCATTTTCATTGACCTCCTGCGGAAGAAGCAGACGTCCAATTCCGGAGATAAAAACAAAGCGGATTCTGGATTTGGTCACTTTTTTATCTTTCTGCATATTAACGGCCAGATCTTTGGATTTTAATTTATTTTCTTTATGTATATCTTCCATTTTATATGGAAGTTTCAAGCTTATGAGTAAATCCCGGATGCGCAAATAAGTATGGTCATCCAGATAATCTTTTTCCTTGGAATAATACGCCGCAAAGTGCAAACCCACAGAAACCGCCTCGCCGTGAATCACCCCCTTATAGTCCAGAAGGGATTCAATGGCGTGTCCCAGGGTATGCCCCAGATTTAAAAATGCCCGGATATTCTGTTCTTTCTCATCCTTCTGGACTATGCTGGCTTTTACCATGATGCTTTTATAGGAAAGTTCTGACAGAATGGCGGGATCACGCCGCAGGATTCCGGAGATATTCTTTTCCAGATAGGAAAAAAAATCCTTGGATGGGGAGATTACGGCGGTTTTCACCACCTCCGCAAGGCCTCCGTTTATTTCTCTGTCCGGAAGCGTCCGGAGAAAACCGGGGAATATCAGGACTGCACGAGGGGGATAAAATGACCCAATCAGATTTTTTCCCGTCTTCAGATTCACCCCTGTTTTCCCGCCCACGGAGCTGTCCACCATGGCCAGAAGAGTGGTGGGAATCTGGATGAAATCCACAGACCGCATGTAGATGGACGCCATAAAACCGGTGAAATCTCCGGTGACGCCCCCGCCAAAAGCTATAAAAAGAGTATTGCGATGAATACCATCCTTAGTGAGCTTGACTGCAATTTCCTCTGTAATACGCAGGGATTTTGCTTTCTCCCCGTCTGGGAGAATCAGCCTTTTCACTCCGGGGAAAAAATGATCCAGGACTTTTCCATAGATCTTCTCAATGGAATAGGAGAGAAAAAAAACAGACCGATGGTAATTCTGCATCATGCTTTCCACGCTTTTCGCGAGCGGAGCCATTTCCCCAAACCATACCACCGGATAACTTCCGGAGGATGTCTTTATCATAATCTTGTCTTTCATACAAAACTCTGGGTTTTATCAGGATAAAAACCGATGCACCCTGTAAACAAGAAAAGGAGAGACGGGGACGGTCAAAGGAAAACTATGACGTCCCATTTTTGGACTTCCGGATCAAGGCAATCCCGGGACTTTTTTCAGGACCCGGGGAAAACCACAGACTTAATATTTTTGAATGGATTGTCGGTTAAAGGACGGTCATCGCTTTTCCCGATATATTGAGACATTTCCATTTTTTCCATGGCATAGTTGACATCCCGCATGGAAAGAGAGATTTTTCGATTGTCCGGGTCTATGCTTTTGACCACAACCTTCACATTCATACCTTTATGGAAAGTGGATTTGAGATTTGCACTCTGCTCCTTTTCCATGGCACTGGTGTGAACCAATCCTTCATATCTTCCGTCAAATTTAACAAAAATACCAAATTCCACAACTCCGCTCACTTCTCCCTGGATAATGGCTCCCCGTGGATATTTTTTCTTGAGCTCTTTATAAGGGTTGGGAAGGAGATGTCTTCTGCTACACCCGATTTTTTTCTCTTCCAGATTAATTTCTGTAATTTTAAATTCAATTTCCTGTCCGGGGGAAAAAAGCTTTCTTGGATCCGGAGCAGGCTCGTCCCAGGTGAGATCATCTTTACGTATCAATCCGTCCACGTCTTCAGAAATGGAAACAAAAACCCCAAAATTGGTTACATCCCGGACAGTACTTGTCATCACCTTACCCACGGAATGGTTTTCTTTAATTTCATCCCATGGATTTGCAAACAACTGTTTGAGTCCCAGGCTGATTCTTTTTTCTTCTTTGTTTATTCCCAGAATCTTTGTATCAATGTCCTGCCCCACTTTTACAATTTCATGGGCATGATTAATTTTCCGTGTCCAGCTCATTTCTGAAATATGCAGTAAGCCTTCCATTCCGTCACCCATGTCCACGAATGCACCGTAACGGGCCACAAAACTGATATTACCGGAAACCGTCTGGCCAATCTGGAACCGCTCTTCCACGTTATCCCATGGGTCTTCTGTGAGTTGTTTCAATCCCAAGGACAGCTTGTGGTTTTCCGGGTCAATTTCCAGTACCCGCACCAGAATAGCCCCCTCCAGTGGCAGCTTTTCTTTAAAATTATCGTTTTTTCTGTCCCAGCTTATATTGGATTTGTGCAGAAATCCTTGAACTCCGCTCACTTCCAGAAATACCCCGGACCTTATGTGTTTTTTTACTATACCTTCAATCTCATCGCCGATTTTCACTTTCTCTGCAAGCTCACCCCATCTCTGGTTGTTCTGTTCATCCAGAAAGTCTTTCCGACTCACCACTCCGGTTTTTTTACGCTGGTTGAGTTCGACGATTTTGAAGCTTAATGTTTTTCCAATGATATCTGCTTTTTTGGTTTTACCCCGGTAGTCCGCAAGGGAGCCAACCAATGTGTGGGGAAGAAATAAATGAAGACCTTCCGCATCCACCACATAACCGTTTTTCATCTGCCGTTTAACGGTTCCACTGATGGGAACAGTGTGATCAAATGCTTCCTTGACCATTTCCCATCCCCGGCGTTGTTCCAAAGCTCGTTTGGACAGAATGGCCAGTCCGCTGTCCTTGTCGATGAACTTGACCATAGCTTCCACTTCTTCGCCAATCGATGGTCTTTCATCGAATTCCCTCAGGCTGATTTTACCTTCTGATTTGGTTCCCATTGCCACAATCACGTATTCAGAATGTTCATCTGACTGGAATGCGACGATTTTTCCATGGATCGTTTCCCCCTTCTGCACGTCCGCAGACGGCATTACACTGGACTCCAGCAGGGATTCCATGGATTCACTGGGCATCTGAAATTTTATTGCCATAAAGACCTCTTTGTCATCGTAGAGCTTTGAACTTTTCCAGAATTACTCTTTCAATACTCTGGAAAGCTACTTTTAAATTCAGAGTGGTGGTGTCAACGAAAATGGCATCTAAAGGCTGCCTTAAACCCCCAAATTTTCTTTGTTCGTCTGCCCGGTCCCTGCTTATTATGGAGTTTAAAATTTCATCATAATCGGCACCGGGATCCTTTTCTTTCATTTCCATAAATCTGCGACGGGCTCTTTCTTCCGGGGACGCGGTGATGAAAAAATGAATGTCCGCATCCGGGAAAACAACGGTACCCATGTCCCTGCCATCCGCAACCACCGGGAAATCATTCGCAATGTTTCTGATGATGGAATTAACCCTTTCCCGTATTTTTCTGGAATCCGCAATGTATTTTATGGAATCCGTAATTTTTTTTCCTCGCAGTTCGGAAGAAAGCTCCCGTTTTTCTCCGGCAATTTCACAATGAACTCGCTGCTTTTTCCCGTCGGTGCCTTCTCCGCCAAAGGAAATTTCCACCGTATGGGATAGCAGGATGTCTGCGGCCTCCTCATCCAGATTTTCCCATTGGCCATTCAAAAATTCCGGATGGTTTTCCATGCGGAGCATGGCCAGATAGGTAAATGCCCGGTAGAGGGCTCCGGAATCAATCTGATAAAAAGGATATTTCTCCGCAATCATTGCCGCCAGGGTGGACTTTCCGGAACCGGCGGGACCATCCAGTGTCACCACTCCGTGCATCCCTTCTGAACGGTTCACGCTTTCTCCGTAAAATCCAGTACGTTGCGGATTTTATCATAGAAATCCGGAAAACTGGTGGTGGTCCATTCCTGGCCGGCAATACGGAATTCTGTATCATTCAATATAGCGTCCAGGGAGTCCGGCCCTTTACATGAATTCTGGCTGGATATGATGCGGGCAATCTCAAAACTCATAACAATCCGGTGATCATGAAAGCTTTCTATGCTTCCGGCCAGAATCCGCTCCGGATTCCCCTGGAAAGACAGACCATCATCATATTCTTCCACTTCCATGCCCAAAGCCCGCAGGTTTTTCACCAGAGCATCAATCCTGTCCGATTCTTTTACCCGCAGTTCTTTTGCACCCCGGAAACAGAATTCCCCCTCACAAAAAATCCCGGCAATGGTCAGAATGGGCAACTCATCAATGACGGATGGAATCTCTGCCGGAGAAATTTTGTATCCCTTTAACTCCGATGGCAGTACCAGAAGATCACAGCCTTTTTCCCCGCCCCGAAGTTCTTTCTCCATGATCTCCATGCGGGCACCCATTTTCTGGAGAACGTCCAGAAACCGGGTACGGAAAGGATTCAATAAAACATCCCGGATGAGAAGCTCCCCCTTTTTCATGAGCAAACCCAGAACAATGAAAAACGCTGCACTGGATATATCCCCCCAGATGTCATATTCAATGGGGTTCACCGTGAACGGTGGCTCCATTTCCAGGAGGCGTCCGGAGTCAAGTTTATGGATGTCAATCTGCACCCCCGCACCGGAGAGCATGTTTTCCGTATGGTCCCGGCTGAGTTTTGCTTCTTCCATCTGGAGCGGGGTCTGGGACACCAAGGCGGCGAAAATCAATGCCGATTTGACCTGTGCGGAGCCCAGATCTTCCTTGTGGAAAATGGGCAGAAGTTTTTTCCCATGGATGACCACCGGGAGTCTGTCCGTTTCTCCTTTATAGGAATATTCCGCCCCGGCAGAAATCATAGGCCGGAGAATCCTTCCCATGGGTCTTTTGGAAAGGCTCTGGTCCCCAGTGAGGGTAATCGTCAGACCTTTTTTCCCGGCCAGAAAACCCAGGGCCAACCGGGCTATGGTCCCGGAATTACCCAGATCTGCCGTTCCCGGCTCCGTATTCCAGTTTTCCACTCCCGGAGAATCCATCCTGACGGTGGTTCCATCCCGCTCCACCCGGCATCCCAGTTTCTCAAAAAGCCCCAGCGTATTCAGCGTGTCCCCTCCCGGCAGATAATTCCGGATCAATGATTTTCCCCAGGCCAGACCGGCAATAATGGCCGCACGGTGGGAAAGGGATTTATCCCCGGAGAAAAATAAATTACCTTTAATCTTCATGACCAATTACCTTTTTCCTTATTATTGAGGATGCTTCAAATATTTCTTTTATGGAGAGAGTCCCACTTTCCATATCCTCTATCCATCGGTCTGCTAAACCACGCAGGGATTTTAAATACTGGATGACCTCTTTTTTATTGCTGCTAATAATACCGTCCCATAAAACCGGATTGCTACCGGATACCCGGGTAATATCCCGGAAACTCCCCCCCGCCGCATTGGACCGGATCTGGTATACACCGGGAATTTCCTCCATTAAATGGGAAACCATACAGGAAACCAGATGCAGACCATGGCTCAGGTAAGCAGCATACCGGTCATGCTCTTCATGGGACAGGAGGTGCGGGCATGCGCCGATGGATTTCCATACCTGGGCAACCTTTTCCACTGCATCAGGATATTTACGGGAAGGCGTTATGTATATGGTAGCATTCTGGAAAATGCCGTTCTCTGCATTTTGCGGTCCACTGCGGTCGCTTCCCGCCATGGGGTGGGAGCCGGCATAAGCAAAGTGAAAATCCCCGGCATTATAGTATTCCATCAAATCCGATTTTGTGGATGCCAGATCGGTTACGGTTATATGCTCCGGAAGATTTCCATTTTTTATGAGCACGTTTATTTTTTCAAAGATTCCATAAATAGCTTCCACCGGGGTGGCAATAATAATGATGTCGCTTTTCTGCAGAGAAGTCAGCGTCCCCTCCTCCAGGCAATGCGTTACTAAAAAATCATTTTTCAGAAAATCCAGATTCTCCGGGGAAATATCACAGCCCCGGATGATGTATTTATTTCGTAAATCCCCGGCCAGGGATGTCCCCAGAAGACCCATCCCCCAGATGAAAATATTGTTTATTTCGGTGCTCTCCAATGTGCGTTATTCCTCTCCAAGGCAGATATTATTAACCGGCCAACCGGAAAATCACTTTTCAAAAAAGCGGACAATCCCACAAAAAGCATTTTGGATGATACCCTGGAAAAATTGAAATAGATTGACGGCGGGTTTATGACCTGAAATCTGATATAATGAAAAAATGGATCTTTACCGTCGTTTTTCTGGGTTCCCTTTTTATGGATTATTCCATGGCACTTGTGGAAAAAGCAGATGCCACTCCGGAATATGTGGAAGAGTACTATAAAAAAGCCCTGGAATCCTATAAAAACCGGAATTACGAAGAATCCTTGGATCACCTCCGGCATGTCATCAAATCGGATCAGGATAATTTTAATATACGGTATCTGGCGTCCCATAATCACTGGAGGTTGGGAAATTTTGAACCCGCTGTTATCCACATGAAAAAGTGCATTGAAGTTCAGCCACAGCGAATGAATTCATACATTGACCTTGCTTTGATCTATATAAAATTTAATGAAATAGAAAACGCCCAGCACACACTGTATCGGGCTCTGGAAGCGGGCAAGGAAAATAATATTAAAATTCCTGCCAAGGTGTATAATGTGCTTTCCCGGACATATCTGTACCAGGGAAAACCATTACTGGCACTGGAACACGCAGAAAACGCAAAAGCAGCATTTGAGAAAAACAAGGCGGGTATCAAAGATAAACTGGAAGCCATCATGCTGGAGGCCCGTGCCCAACTGGCACTGGGAAATTTTGAGAAAGCGGAAATCTCCATTCTATGGGGAATATCCTTGCGGGAAAACAATCCCATCGCCATGAACCTCGCCGGAGTAATTTATCTGGAGTGGGCAAAGTCAGAAAAGAAAATCAACCATGCAAATGCGGCGGTGGATTATTTCCAGAAGGTACAGAAAAATTCATCCATACCTGCCAGCTTCCGGGAAGTGGTGGAAAAAAATCTGGAAGACGCCCGGGAAATTCAGAAATCTATTTCCAGTCAGTAAATGGGGAGTTTCTTCTTCCGTCATTTTGGCTGTCGCTTGAATCACTATGAAGGGTCTTCCATTATTTCCGAATTATATGAACGGGGATGGAAGAGAACCTCCCGCCGGTCAGAGTCCCAAATCGCACTGGTACACGCCTGTACAGTAACCGCCCGTGCAGATTACAAGGTCAGATCAGAAATAAAAAAAATCGGGACGGAAAATCCCGGTGCAAAAATATACGTCCTGGGATGCTATGATTCTTCCCTGCGAAAAAAATTTCCGGGTGCAAGGTTTATCCCCAACCAGATTAAGTCCCGTGCGTGCGAAATCATAGCCGGGGATTTTCCGGATTCAGGAAGCCCACGCATAAAGGAAGACAGCCACGAAGATCCCCGCTTTTCCTTTTTTCTTCCCTCCAACGCAGGCTATTCCCGGGCATATCTGAAAATCCAGGACGGCTGTGATGAAGAATGTGCATACTGCAAAATTCCCCAGGTTCGCGGGAAATCTGTCTCCAGAGATCCTGAGGCCGTGGAAAATGAGGTCCGGAAATTGGTAGAAAACGGATTCCACGAGATCATCTTAACCGGGGTGAATATTGGGGATTACCGCAGGGAGGGCACAGATTTCTATGGATTGCTGGAAAGAATATCCCGAGCTCCGGGGAATTTTTATTTCCGCATCAGCTCTCTGGAGCCGATGTGCATGGACCCGCGAATCATTCCCATACTGGAAAATCCAAAATTCGCAGGATTTCTCCATATTCCCATCCAAAGCGGATCCCCCCGGATTCTCCGGGCAATGAACCGCTTCCAGAACATGGACGCACTCTCCCGGAACATAGAAAAAATCCAGAATCATTTTCCGGATATTTTTCTGGGGACAGATATCATGGCCGGCTTCCCGGGAGAAACCCATACCGATTTTGAACATACACTGAACTTCATCCATCGGCATGATTTTTCCCGGATCCATGCATTTCCATTTTCTCTCCGCGAGCGTACTCCACTGGAACGCTCACTGCGGAATCAGAATAAAAACCGGCAATCATTAAAAGAAAAGAGGGAATATAAATTATCTTCAGGAAATGAATTAGCGAGTCGGATGGCACGGGTTATGGCCATGGATCAATTTCTGCGGGATTCGTACCGGAAAAAAACTTCTCACAGGGTATACCGGGCCATTGTGGAAATCAAAAACCAGAGTCTGCCGGGGGAAGAATGGACCGCAGTGACGGAAAATTACCAGGAACTTTCTATCCCAGAGCCATTGCGTAGCGGGTTACAAAAAAAGGATATGGTTCATCTGGCGTATGATGTTTCCGGAATCCTCCGGTTGGATAAAAAAACAGTCTAACCCTGGGCAGCAAATCCCCTGGCCGGCTCTGTCTTTTCGTCGCTTTCGGGTTTTTTCTCGTCCATATTCTCCCATGCTTCTTTCAGCTCGCTCAGAATTTTAATCACTTCTGCGATGGGTTTTTCCTGCTTATTCATGTTCGCTTCCAAAAGACTTTTTTTCATATAAGAATACAGATTCAGGAGGTTATCCGCGATCTCGCCGCCCCGTTTCATATCCAGGGAAAGCATCAGTTCGGTAATGATGTCCTGTGCCCGGAGAATCCGCTCATTGGCCTTGTCATAGGTTTTGAAACTGTTCAGATACCCTTTTGCTTCTGTTAGAAACCGAATAGCTCCGTCATACAGCATGATGATCAATGCTTTGGGATCTGCGGAACTCACCTGGTTTGATTTATACTCTTTATACGGACTTTGTGACACTTTCATATCGTATTCTTGTCCTTTAGCCTTTTTGCTTTCGCTTTACGGATACATCGGCAGATTTCCCTGCTTTCTGAAGTAAAAATCTCCATACTAATCCAAATGGAAAATACTGGAAAGCTTGGTCAATTCAAATAAACTGCGTATATTATCATTCACATTTTTGAAAATCACCTTATTCTGTTTTTTTAAAGAATCCCGGTGAATCTGTATCAAAACCCCAATAAACGATGAATCAATATACTCCACCCGTTTGAAGTCCAGATAGATGGTTTTATTGGAACCGGTTTCCATGACATTGGAAACGGCCACCCCAATTTCCCTGGATATGAGAATATCAGCCCTGTCCCTGGTCAGTTCAATGTTAATGGCATCATTCTGGTGGGTTACCTGAATCATAAGTGCCAGTGGAAAAGGCGGGGATAAATGTGCAATTAAAAAAAAGCAAATTGCACAGCCCCGCTATGACCATTGAAAAGGATTGACACTCAGAGTGACAAAACCAAAAAAACCGGATGGAAAGCGAAATGGGAAAACCCTGCGGATGCCGTACGTTAATATATGCTATCCGCTTTTTTGGTGCGGCACTGCTGCTTCTGGTTTTAGTCATCACATTTGTACAGCCCACAGAGCCAGCCAGCCAGAATCCTGGAAAACTCCAGACCACCATCATGGGACTGGAGCTCTCCGAATCCATTTCAGAATTTGAATTTTTGCTGGGGAAACCCCACACAGATATTGGCCAGAAATACCGGAAAGCATTTATCCTGGGCTCATGGATTGATTTTGGATTCATGCTCGCATATAACGGGTTTCTGCTGGCCTTGGGTTTATGGTTTTACAGGGGAGGCTTTCTCACTACCCTGCGTATGTGGATTTACGGGTTTCTGGTATTTCTGATTCTTTTTGCTGACATTGGGGAAAACATTATCCTTCTGAAAATATTAAAAGGTAACCATGACCAGATATTTGCATCCATTCCCCTTTTGCAGTTATTCTCCTATTTTAAATGGGAGGCCCTGGGTCTGGTTTCTGCGATACTGAGTTTTTCCTTTATCTTAATGGGAAAAAGGACAATCTCATTTATCTTTGCGATGTCCTTTTTCTTCGCCGTGGGAGGCCTTTATATGAGAGAATCCATGGAATTCCACTCTATGTTCATGGCCATCGGCTGGATTATTGCATGGTACCGCTCCCTGCCTTTCCCTAATGCCTGGATTCGGATGGGTGAAGAACCCCGGCAGGAAAATTAATGCCGGAAATAGCAATCATTGGGCGGCAGAATGTTGGAAAAAGCACTCTGTTTAATTCCCTCATCGGAAAGAAAATCGCCATTGCCTATGACCAACCCGGAGTTACCCGGGACTTAATCCGGAGACCGCTGAACTGGGGAGAAGGCTCCTGGGGGCTCACCGATTTCCCCGGCCTGGAAAACGTAAAAAAAATCAGCGACCAGCTTACCATTGCTTCCATGGAAAAAGCTCTTTCCCGGGTGGAAGATTACCATTTGATATTATGGGTTGTTTCTGCAGAGGGACTGGAGGACTATGAACTGGAGCTTTTAACCATTGTCAGAAAATTATCCCGCCCTGTCTGGATGGTAATCAATTTTGCGGATGACCCATCCAAAGATAATCTTCCGGATGAATATTACCAATCCAACGCGAAGAAATATTTATTTGTATCTGCCCTGAATAAAAGAAACATAGGGGAATTGCGAAGGGAGATTGTCCGTTTTTTTTCCAACTTTGCACCGGACAAAGAAAATCCAGCGGAAATAATCAAACCCATTCCGGAAGAATCCACGGAACCGGATCCACCACGCATTGCGATTATTGGCAAACCAAATACCGGAAAATCCACTTTCTATAACCGCCTGCTGCAGAAGGAAGTTTCCCTTGTCTCAGAAATTTCCGGGACCACCCGGGATGTTCTGGAATCCGTTTTTAATTATCGCCAGAAAAGTTACATACTTCTGGATACCGCCGGAATGCGGAAGAAAAACAGAATCCGCGATAAAATTGAACGCTATTCCGTCCACGTTGCACTGGAAAACACGGAGAATGCAGATATTACCATGATCCTCGCAGATGCCACGGAAGGGGTGGACCGCCAGAATAAATCCATCATCGCCCTGATGAAACGCAGGGGAAAGGCCATCATCCTGGTACTGAATAAGGCCGATCTTATATCCCCCCAGCAGAAATCCGAGCTGGAAGAAGATATAAAATTTATGCATAAGCAATTCTGGCCTTTTCCGTATTTTTTTATTTCCGGAATGACGGGAAAAGGTGTGGGCATGGTTCTGAAAAAAATGGAATCCATGGCGGCACGGGAAAGGGAAATACGGACATATGAACTGAATAAAATCCTGGAAAAACTGACCCAGGTCAGCTTAATCCAGAATGCCGGAATCAAAATTAATTATATTACTTACGGAAAAGACGGCTCCAGATTTATTCTGTTTGGGAACCGGCAGACTCTGCCAGCGGCTGTCCAGCGGTATCTGGAGAAAAAAATTCCGGAAGAACTGAATATGCGTGAATTTCCGTTTCAGGTGGAATACCGCCGCAAGTGATCCGGGGCATCCTGCGGAAAGGTGATTTTGATATTTTCCCGGGATCCCGGAAATACCTCCACGCTGTAACCCAGATCCAGAAAATAGCTGCCTTCATCGGTGTAATCTTTTTTTGACGCAGTCCGTTTTCCACACAGGATATGGCTAGGAATTATTTGCGGAGTCTGAACATCCATCAGGGAGTCCCTTTCCGGATATCCGGTCACTTTCTCATCCCGGGCAGAAACCATAGAATTCACCACTGGAATTCCCGGAATATAAACAGTATCAGATGGATGGTTCTGGTGAATTTTTGCACAGGTTTCCCGGATTCCGGTGAAAAACTCCGCATCCAGATAAGGGCGATTGGCGTCATGCACCAGAACCGCTGCTTGCTCCAGACTGCGTTGGGAATTGCATAAAAACCGGGCGGAATTCAGAAAGCTTATGTGGCGGGTGGAACCACCCTCTGTGGCATAAAAACGAGTGGCGGAGAAGTCATTCCTGAGCCTGTCCATGGAATTCAGAAAAAAATCCTTCCGGATATATGCCTCCGGCGAGGTTGCCAGCAGGACATCCACTCCCAGGGATGTCAGAAAAGCCCGGGCGGTCACTTCAAAAAGGGGCAGTTTTGTGTATTGCCCAAAAGCAGGTTCCAGTATCCGGCGTCTGGCATCTTCCATTCCGGAAAGCTCCATTTCCAGAAACTGCTTGGGAAGCCCCCCGCCAAAGCGGGTTCCAGAGCCTCCCAAAAGCAGAACAAGGACAATCACAGGGTAACAAACCTATTGGTTTACGATTTTTGTAAAAATCATTTTTCCGGCACTGGTCTGGATCACACTGGTGACACTCACCTTTACGCGTTTATTCAACAGCTTACCGCCATTTTCAATCACCACCATGGTACCATCGTCCAGATATCCAATTCCCTGGTTTTCATCCTTTCCTTCTTTGACCACAGAAATTTCCATTTCTTCTCCAGGAAGAACAACCGGTTTGAGTGCACTGGCGAGGTTATTGATATTGAGCACTTCCACTCCCTGTAATTCCGCCACTTTGTTCAGGTTAAAGTCATTGGTAATCAGTTTACCTTTGATTTCTTTGGCCAGCTTCACCAGTTTTGCATCCACTTCTCTGGTTTCTGTATAGTCCTTATAGCTGATCTGTACAGTAAGCTCCTTGCGTTTCTGCAACTGGTTCAGCATATCCAGTCCCCTTCTCCCCCGGTTCCGCTTAATGGGGTCAGGAGAATCAGATATTAACTGGATTTCCCGCAATACAAAATTGGGAACAACCAGAGGATTTTCCACAAAGCCGGCGGATGCGATATCAATAATCCGTCCGTCAATGATGATGCTGGTATCCAGAATTTTTGGCTGGGATTCCCTGTAGTCATTAGCTTCCTCTTCTGCAGGCTCTTCCACCTGGGGAGCCAGTATTTTAAACTCCCGGAAAAAGGATGCTACCGTAAAAGCACCAGTCACCACAAAAACTCCCAGAGCGGCAAATTCCAGCCAAATCTGGTTTAATGATGTTCCCCACTGGTGGAAAAAAGACCACATTAATCCGAATACGATCAATCCAATCACCGCTCCCCAGAACGATGTCAGAAAATCCTTCCAGATTTCTTTACTGGAGGTAAACCTGAGGATTGCATAAAAAGCAGAAATAACCGCAAAGGTCACCCCCCCATTTATCCAACCGGAAACCGATGGATCATTGACCACCGGTAATATGGCGGCCACTAAGGCCACCGCTAAAAAAAAGATGTGTTTCATACGTCTCTCCCATAAATAAACTTTATCACCTGAAAGAGAGATTTATTATGTTTTTTTCAAACGGAGAGGATTTCTGATACCATATTCCCTGCTTCTTCTGTATTCATATTGCGGGCAAGAGCAATCTCATTGATGATTAAACTGTAAGCAGACTCATACAGTTTTCTTTCCATAATGGACAACTCTTTATCCTTTGCCCTTTTATACAGATTCCGACAGACTTCAGCCACTTCTGTAATGGATCCGGATTTTACTTTGGCCAGATTATTCTGGTAACGGATCTTCCAGTCTTCTTCCTGCTCCTCATAATCTTCTTTCAGCAAGTTTAAAATCTTGGGAACTTCTTTCTTGCCGATTATGGGACGCAATCCAACTTCTTCCGCTTTATCAACAGGAACCATTACTGTCATTTTAGTATTTAAAAGCTCAACAATAAAATACTTTTTTCTTTTTTGAAGTACTGTCTTTGTGGTGATATCAGAAATAATACCAACTCCATGCATTGGATAAACAACATAATTCTCTTTTTCAAATGTATGCTTCAAAAAAACCTCAATGTATGTACAATATAATAACTTCCGCCGGACAGAAGAATAAGAATTGACGGCTTGTCAAGAATTTTCTTTGGCTGTCCCCGTTTTTTGGCCGTTTTTTCAAGGAACGAACATGTTCACCGGGGTCTTGAACATCCGGACTTTCGTGTCCAGGGTGCCCGCTATGAAGATTGGTGTGTTCGCGTACGGTATTTTCCGGAAATTGGGTTACACAGGTTGAAAAAAATAAGCCTTGACTCACGTTATAAACATACAATGCGGGGGCATGGAAAAAATCGCGATAATCTCCCATGACGGTAAAAAGCCGGACATGGTCGCATTTGTAAAGGATAACCTCCATCTGCTTTCTGAATATGATCTGACTGCGACCGGGACAACCGGTTCTCACATTGAAAAAGCAGGCCTCAGAGTGGAAAAAAATCTATCCGGACCCAAGGGGGGGGACGCACAGATTGCCGCTCAGGTGGCAGAGGGAAAAATACATGCAGTGATCTTTTTACGGGATCCACTGGGAAAACATCCGCATGATCCGGATATCAGTATGCTGATGCGGGTCTGCGATGTCCACAATGTGCCCATTTTCACTAATTTAAAGGCCGCCCAGATTTACCTGGAGTATTTGTATTACAAGAAGAAATGCGGAGAGTCATAAGACCCCCTTCCCGCAACAAAGATACGGACTGCTTTTGTAGAAACGCTCGCCGGCTATTCCGAAGGATGCGAAGCCGGAGCCCGCGGACCTCGATACGTTTGCTGCGTGCTTGTGCCGATCCAGTCGAAGCATCGAAGCTTGGGTGTCTTTACGGAGCCCATCATCAAGCTTGAAGTGCAACACTTATTCCATAAAAATCCTGTACGCTTATCCCATGCCGGCAGTTGTTCCCAAAAAAGCAGAAAAAAACCAGGAATTGCTTCATTTTATCGAAGAAAAGATGGATGAAATGATACAGAAGAAGCCCGCGTTTCTCCACGGGCAGCTCGCTGGAAGAAAAATTTTTGCTGGTCAATGAACGCATTGTCCGGGTGGAAGAAGAACTCAAACACCAGCGGGATATCTTAATTGATCTGAAAAAAGATATGGGCCGCCGGTTTGAGGAAAACCAGAAATATATGGAGAACCGCTTTGAGCAAATAGAAAAACGCTTTGTGTTTATGCAATGGCTCATTATGGTGGGCTTTGTGACCTTGGGTACCTTGGTTTCCGTTATCAAAATATTTGGGTGAGGGAGGCCGGACACCGGGCAAGCGACGGGGGAGCGGAATATGGACCCCGGATGCCACGGGGTACACGTAACGTCCGGAATCCGGGAAAATAAAAATAGAATGGAATTACTCAAAAGAGTAATTCATGGTAATGCCGTAAGTACGTCCGGGCATGGGGTAACCTTCATCAATCTCATACAGTTTATCTCCCAGGTTTTTAACATACACGGAAGATGAGAGCGAAGGAAGGATGTCCCATGTCAGTTTTGTGTTTGCGATAACAAAAGAGCTTGAATAATACGGATTATGGTTCACATCTTCCGTGAGTCTTTTGTCATTGTATTCGGTGTCTGTCACCCAGAATAATACGGGAAGGATGTTTATTTTGATAAACGCAAACATCGTATGTTTTGCAATCCCGGCCATGGGATTATCGCTCTGGGGGGTTTTTTCCATGGCCACCCGTTCCACAAACTGGTAACGAAGTCCCGCATCCAGTATATTCGGGATAATTTTTCCCTGCACTTCCGCTTCTGCCCCATAGGACCTCACTTTGGAGATATTCTGGCTCTGCATGAGCGTTTGGGCCGGATTGGTTGGTCTGGGGACCAGGGTGGTGGTTATCAGATCATCAATATCCGCATAAAAAACCGTGAGAGTGCTCTTAATACGGGATGCCTCTTTGGTCCAGCCCAATTCGGACTGAATGGCAGATTCCGGTTTTAAATCCGGATTGGGGAGTCCTTTCCCGGATTTATAAGAATACCGATTGTATAGAGTGGGCAGACGATTCTTTTGGGATAGGGTCAGAAACAATGTATCCTGGGGAAAGAGTCGGTAGAATAAACCAATTTGCGGATTGTAGGCAATGTTTTCTGACAGATTCGCAAAGGAAGTGGGAGTTCCACTCACCAGTTCTTCCGCTCTCAGCGTTTTGGTATAATCCACGCTGACGCCGGTTATGGTATACAGCTTTTCCGGGATGAAATAATAAGTATCCTCCAATCCGGCGGAGACAATATAATCCTGAAAACTGACAACGTACTCCCCGGCGTTATGCGAGCTGTGGTTATCACTTTTATAATGCAATGCTGATCTCAGGATGTGGGATGCAGATATTTCCCATCCGTTTTCCAGGGATCCTCCATAGGAAAAATCATCGTAGATACTCTTAAATGATTTGTTATTATTCATTGTGGAATATGTAGCGTCATCATACCGGGAAAGCTGGTTTTTATACTGGTCATAGTAAAATCTTGTTTTGAGATAATATTCTTTGGAAAACTGATTAAACGTATTGGAATAGATGCTCTGTTTTATGTAGTAATCCCATTGCTGGTAAAACACAGAGGCCGATGGGTTATCTCCCGCGTAAACGGGGTTCCCTTTCACGTCATGCATGTACATATAGGTCAAGGCATAATCCTGGTTTTTATCGGGAGAATATCCTGTCCGGAATGTATATTTCTGGTTCTTCTGTGCCGCATTATTCCGGTATTTATCCTCTGTGGGATCTGTTTTATTTTCATAATCCTCCGGAAGTGGAAACGTTTTCCTGTTCACATAGGAGGCCCCGGCATTGAAATAAAAAGATTGGATCATTCCGGAAAGGGAAGCAAAGCTATGGTACTGGTCCATGGTTTCATAGCCGGCTTCTATTTCTGCGGTAAAGGGACGCTCCGGTTTGGCCGTGATGATGTTTACCGCCCCTCCAATGGTATTGGGCCCGTAAAGAACAGAGGCAAAGCTCTTGGAAACCGCAATTTCTGCAATGTCAAATACAAAAAACCGGCTCAGATCCGGATATCCGTCATAGGGAGTGTATACGGGAATACCGTCCACAAAAACCGGCACGCCCTTCATATCAAAACCACGCAGGGAAATGCTTGGTTCATTTCTGGCTCCGATGGTTTTACGGGCAATGGATGGTAAAAGAACCAGAGCCGATGTCAAATCATGGGCGTTAAATTGCCGGATTTCTTCCCTGGTAACCCTGGTCTCTGTTTTATTGGGATTTTTTTTATGTTTTTTCCCAATAACTTCCACTTCCCCAATGTCAAAGATTTTCTTATCTCCGCTCATTCCCTCCCTGCCCTCTTCCTTCTGGGCTTGGGAATCTGTTTGGGAGCTCTCTTTCCCTCCCTTTATTGCGTCTTCCTTTGGGGGGACAGTCACTTGGGCATGGTAAAAAGAAGCGGGAAACAAAAGAAAGCCCGTCAGGGCGAAATATTTCACCTTATGCAAAAAACTCATTGAAAAACTTTTCATGAATTCCCTCCATTATTTGATTTATCGTTATATTAAAAATAATATAACGTGTCAAGAAGAAAATGGATTTGAGTGCCACAGTGAAGAGACTCCGGAAAAACATAAATTTGTTTGACTGTATTTCTTTTTATTAGTTGATAGCATATGACATCAAACCACAACCCCGTGAGCCGGTTTCTGAGGCCACGCTTCTTTATTGTTATCACTGGATTGCTTTTCTCTGCTACCATGTTTCGGCTGGCGGCACAGGAAACCATCATAGATCAGGAAATGTCTCCGGATAAACTTCCGGTGGAAAGCGTTACTCTCTATGGAAACATGGCAGAAGTCCTCAGAAGCGGAAGCGTGGATCTCCACACCGGTAAAAACCGGATATCCATTCCCGATCTGCCACAAAAATTACTGGATGCCACAGTGACTGTCACCATCGACGCAAAGGACCCGGAACTGCGTAAACTGGAAATCATGGAAGTCCATAAAAAAATATACCAGTCAGAGGAAGCAAAAAAAGCGGAAACAGACCTCAAAAGTGCAGAGGCGGAACTGAATAATCTGACGCTGGAATTCCGTTCCCTTGTGGAAGAAAGCCGATTTCTGGAACAGTTGCAATTTCTGGATAAGGGTCAGGATTCCACGGAGAAAAAAAATCCTCCACGGCTGGATCTGGAATACTGGAAAGCCTCTCTGTTCTTTTTTCATCGGTCATACCAGAAAAACCAGGCCGATTTGAATGCCATCCTGCCAAAAATAGATACCGCCCGGGAAAATTTCTATATTGCCCTGACGGTGGCGGAACGCTATAAAAGCGGTATCCAAACCCAGAATAAAACCATTGCCCTGGAAATATTCTCTCCTGCTGCATCTCAAGCCCGGATCTTCCTTTCCTACCGTATCCCGGACGCAGGCTGGTTTCCAGTATATCTGGCAAAAATCAATTCCCTGAGCGGAACCAAGGCTCACTCAGAAATTGAGTACTATGCCTTTGTGAAAAATGAAACCGGAGAGAATTGGACAAACGCACGTCTGAATTTTTCCACATCGGACCCCTATGAGAGCGTGAATTTTCCCCAACTGACGTCCCGGATGATTAAATACAGAGACAGAGAAAGTGAGAAGTCCTCTATGAAAAAGTCTCGCCGCCCTTCCAGTGGTGCTTATGGCAAGTCTGCTACGATGAAGGAAGATATGGAGGAAGGATTGCAAGCCACACCTGCGGAAGCCGAAGCAGTGGACGATAGAGATATTCAGGCGGATAAAATTGTCCGCCAGCATGTTCCCCAGAGTTCCATCCAGCAGCAGAACCAGATTGCCAGCCGCACCAATGAATCCAAACGGATGTACTCTAAAAATATGAGTGAGATTCAGGATGAGAGGGCCCGCTCCAAATCCCGTAAATCAGAAGAGAATGTTTCCCGTCTGCGTTCCTCTGCCAGCAATATGAATTATTATTATGATGCAGCCCGTTATCAGGAAGCCATGCAGACAAGCGATGAGATAATTGAAACGTACAACAACCTTCCTCCCAGCTACCAGAAGCACTTCGCACACGATGTTGCCCATGCCCGGCAGGTGCGGGAAAATTCCCTTCGTATGTCCCAGAGCCAGGATTTAACTTCCCGTCTGGTCATGCCGCATGAAAGTTCCCGTGGTTTTGATTACCGGTTTGTCTCCCCGGTGAAGGAAACCATCCCCAGCCAAAAGGTTTTCTATAAAGTTTTTCTGAAAAAAATCCCGTCCGATGTGTCTCTTTTCCATGAATCTGTTCCATACCGGTCTTCCTTTGCCTTTTTGACCGGGGAAACCTCCAATCCCCAGAAGCTGCCCATTCTGGCCGGTCCGGCACAGATTTTTTATGATAACACCTTTATGGGAATTGTCAGCATGGGAACAATCTCCCAGGGAGAAACATACAGATTCCATCTGGGGGTGGATCCCAATGTGAAAATCAAACGAGATTTTTCCCACTACCGGAAAGAATCTGGAATATTCTCTGGTTCATACACAAAACAGGAAAAGGTGAAAATCTCCGTCCATAATCAGAAAGGCCAGAGCATTGATCTACGGCTTTATGAAAGAATTCCTGTTGCGGAAAATGATAAAGTGGAAGTGAAAAACGTGAACACCGGCCTCTCTTTTTACAGCAAGGATAAAAACGGAATACTGCAGTACCGGTTGAGTATCAGTAAAAATCAGAAACTGGAATGGGAATTTTCCTGGGAAGTGGAACACTCCAAGGATTATGAAATTATCTCCAGAGAAGCTTACTATGGGGGTATATAATGAAAACCAATAAAGGAATTTTTATGAAATCTACCCTATGGAAAAATTTACGGGGAATGGGCACATTGGTCTTATTTTCCGGATGGATCCTCACCGCCGCCAGTTCTTATGGCCAGATTCCGGAAGCCGGTACCCGCATGGTTTCCATTTCTCCGGATGCCAGCAACGTGGTATTCTATCCTGACCGGGCAATGGTGGCCAGAAAAATTAACGTGGAGCTGGAGGAGGGACGCAATCTCCTGGTTTTTAAAAATGCCCCGGTGGCCATGGAAAAGGATACACTGCGGGCTTTTTCTGAAAATAAAGCTATTGCCATCCAGAGTATCCACACATGGACAGAAAAGACCACCCGTTCTGACACCAAAGAAATTCGTGATCTGGAAACACAGATTAAAGAGCTGGAATACAGAGGAGAAACCCAGAAGTCAGAGAAAAAACGCTTTTTATACGCTGAGGCAATTCTGGGGCAGATGGAAGACTTTCTGTCCTTTTATGTATCAAGATCAAATGAAGCGGCCAGCGGGGATAAAAAAGCTAAAGAATGGGAGACAGCTTCCCAGTTTATTCTGGAGAAACGTGTATCCTACCGGAAAGAACTGGAAAAAATAGAAAACAATCTCAAGGAAAACGCAGAAGATATTGCTATTGTCCGGCAGAAACTTGCGGATATCCAGAGCGGGTATGATAAGACCATCCGGACCATTGAAATCCGTGTTATTGCAGAGAAAAAAACCAATGCGGAAATAACCCTTGCCTATGTCACCATGGACGCCCGCTGGAGTTCAGCCTATGCGTTTTATCTGGAGGATAATCCCTCATCCCTGAAAATGGTATACTACGCAGATTTGTACCAGAAAACCGGGGAGGACTGGAAAAATATTTCTGTGGAACTCTCAACCACGTTTCCTTCTCTGGGTGCGGACCGTCCTTCTCTTTATTCCCTGTATATCTCCGGCAGAAAAATCAAAAAGCAAACCACGGATTACTATTCAGCGGATAAAACCACAGAAGAAACCGGTGGCACGGCAGAAAAAGACTCCGGTGAGGAAAAATCCGATGAATACCGTTTTTCCATTCCCCATAAGGTTTCCATCGGCAGCAAGGACCAGACTTTCCGCCTCAAAGTACAGTCCACCGGTATAAGCAAATTTAGCCTCCATTACCGGGTGTTTCCTGCAAAAAGCCGCTATGCACATATCATTGGGGTATTCCGGAACCAAACAGAAATTCCATTCCTGGGTGGAAGTGCGGATCTCTACCGCAACGGCTCCTATGCCGGAAATACCCGCCTGGATTATACCCCCAAAAACGCAGAAATCAACCTGGGCTTTGGTATGGACAGAAATGTGGAAATAATCAGGAATCACAGGAAGTACCAGGAGGATACCGGTCTTCTCACCTCCGGTGTCAAATTCCGGCTCACCTATGATACAAACATAGTGAACCATTCCTCGTCCATCCGGGATGTGTACTTCTATGAAAGGCTTCCGGTTTCGGAAACAGAAGCGGTAAAAACCCAGCTTCTGAAAAACACCACTTCCGGCTATGAGATTGTGAAAAACCACCCCGGTGTCCATCTGTGGAAATTGTCCATGCCCAAATCCGGAACAAGGGATATCCATTTTGAGTATACCATGGAAGGTCCATCCAATTTTGACTGGGATATGGATAATTAAACCAAAGAAAAATCCATATCCATCTTTTCCCCGTTTGGCCGGGTAATGAGAATCTTATCCGGCAGATCCACCGTTACAGGAAAGTGACTGTCACATTTTCCTTGCTTGTCCATCCGGTACCATACTTTTTCCCGGAGGGAGCGGGAGAAATACATCAGGGATGGGTCATTGTGCTCCGGATGGCCGTTTTTTTTGAGATGATTTATCATCCGGACATATTTCCATACTTGGCCACATCCTCCCGCTGCAAATCCCCGCCAAATTTCCACAATGCAGAGGGCACAGCATCCGCCGGTTTTCCGGTAAACCCAGACGTGCCAGGGATGGAACTCCGGGCAGAAGATACAGCGGAGAAAAGCCAATGAGGACGGCAATCCGGCCAGGAACCGCACATCGGCCAGAAGTTCCTCCAGAGAGGATCCCGGCAGTCCGGCAATGATGTAAACCAGAACCGGAACCCACCCCACGGACGCATGGGCAATTTTCTCCACGCAGTCACTGTTTATGCTGCGGTTATTTTTTTCAGAGTGCCGTCCCCATGGTCGATAGGGATATTTTGAACTCCGCGAACCCCGCTGCCAGTGCATCCTCCAGATGTTCCGCCAGATGGCAGGCGGTGATGCCATTCATGGCGGTGAAGGACATACCTTTCCGATGGAAAACAGCCAGCAGACGCAGAAATTTCCGGGCGTATTCTTTGTCCTGAAGGAGATTATCATCCTCAAAATTCACCATGCGTACTCCCTGCTCATACAGATACCGTAATTCCCGCCCAATGTGTAGCACAGACCGCTACCGGAATCGGTATGACCGGCCAATGACACAGAAAGAGCACCGGTAAACACAGCCTTTGCTGGCCACCACAATGGCCAATTTCTGCCCCATATAATGGTACTCCTCTGTCCGCCGGGGAAAATGTCGCAGAAGGAAATCGGACTGAGCCCAGGCCGGTTTATCCACCCGGTCACCGTGGGAAAAGATGTTGGTGACAGTCACTTTGCTGATACCCCCCAGAAGCAGGTGGAACAACTCCTCCCCATCCCCGTAGAGATAATAATCCGTATTCCCGTTTTCCAACCAGAAAGCCAGATCGTCCTTGAGTACCCAGCCACCCACTGCGACAATGCCGGTGGTGACAGTCTTGATGGCCACTATCAGATTTTCGACATCATAGTGGTAGGCACTGAAAAGCGAAGAAATACCAATCCGTCATAGTGGCCATCCTGGACATACCGGAGTATCTTTGCAAAGGAGTCCCCAAATCTGTGGTACGTATGCAAAAGGGAAAACGGGGAATAATCTTCTTTGTATATGGGGGAGAGGTACGCAAATTCCGGAGGCAGGGATACTTTTTTACTGCGGTTCTTTACCCGGGCATCATAGATATCCACAAAAGTTTCCGGAAGGGCTTTATGCATGGCCTCCCGGATGTAGAGGAGCCACGGGGTTCTCTTCTGGCAGGGCTGTAAAAATAATCAAATACCGGTGGAGCCAGTAGAAGAACCGCACTTGCTATTATAACCGGTAAATATTCCGTATGATCTCCAGCTCGCTCATGGAGATACCGCTGAAATCCGCTATATCCTGGAGGGAAAAACGGTAATTCATCAATGACTTGATAGCCATCACCCGGTTTTCTCCAGGGGTCTGTAGACGGGCAATTAATTTCTCCAGCTCATCGGGATGGATTTTTATGATGTCACGGTTTTTTTCTGCCGGAGGTTTTTCTGTAAGTGGAATTTCCGGTTTCAAACTGGTTATGAGAGGAGCCGGGGGGGATAACGTCCGCCCGCTCTGCTGCTCCATCTTACGTAAAAAGGCCCCCTGATCCACGGCCGATGGAGGATTATACATTCCGGTTGTGGTTGGGGGTGCGGAAACTTCCGGAGGGCTTTTGATTCCAAACATGGGGGCAATGGATTTACCCAGACCTTCAGCGAATTTCCAGAAAGGGCTTTCCGGGGTAGGTTCCGCCTTATTTTCTCTCTCTCTCCGCAGTTCCCGTGCCAGATCCATCTGGCGATCAATGGGGTCTTTTTGGACCAATGGTGGGCTTTCCTCCCGGAGTATTTCCTCGGCGTAGTTCACTTCAATTTCTGCATATTTTTCCCGGACGGGAGGAGGGGGTATCACAGATGCCGAAGGAATGGGACGGGCGGGGGGTTTTTCCGGTGGGCGGGCGGGAGTTTCCGCCAACGGTTTTTTCTCTTTTATTGTTTCCGGTATTGCTTCCGGGCTTTTCATTTTTTCCCGTGGCATCACAGCAGAATAGCCGGGCCCGGCTTGCAGGATTTCTTTTTCCAGAATTTCCACTTTCCCGGATAACCTGGCCAACTGGCTCTGGTTTTTATCGATAAAATCCGATATTTCATTCCCTTTTTTTGTCTTTTTTATGAATTCGTAAACTTCTTCCCACTGGGATAGCTGTTTCTGCTGCATTTTTATGAGATTTTTAAAGCTTTCCAGCCGATTCTGGAGGAGGAGCCCATAACTTTCCATTTCCCGGTAAAAATCCATCATATCTTTTTCCAGATACTGGCGGTAGTATTCGTGGAAGCGTTTCTGGGTTTCTTTCTGGATATATAAACGAATGGCATAGAATCCAGAGACCAAACTGAAGATTCCCAGTAATGCCCAGAAAAAATCCATTACTCCTTTTCTGTATTTTTAAGGCAACGTCAAGCATAAATGCGGGCGACCGTGTAATTGATTTGCCTATCATCAATCTTTAATGATTGACACTTGCCCTGCGTTTTCACGATTTTCCGTACACTAAAACGGGGTTATCAATCCGGTCATTAATAAAGCCCCAAAATGGAGGAAAGATGATACAAAGAAACTATCTGGAAGACAATGCGGATCTGCGGTTTAACATAGATCATTTTATCCATTGGAATGAAATTGTTCCGGTGAGAGAGAAGGGATTTAAAGATGCTAAAACATACGCGGAAAAAAATGACCCCGCCTATGAAATGGCCCCGGCCACCGTGGAAGATGCCATGGATCTTTATCAAAGCGTTTTTGAGCAATTCGCGGAAATTGCCGGAAAAGAGGTGGCCGGTGCCGCCATCTCCATGGACAAAACCGGTCTGAAATATTCCAACGGGAAAGTGACTTTTCCACCGGAATTGATGAAACTGGTCGATTTAATTGCCCAGACCGGAATGATTGGCTATGCCGTGGATAGAAAATATGGCGGTCTGGCGTTTCCTTTTGCCGCCCAATCCGTAATCCAGGAGCTCCTGTCCAGGGCGGATACCACTTTCAGTATTGTCATCGGGTGTTTTAATCTGGCGGAAGTGGTCAACCGCTTTGGGGATGAAGAAATGAAAGCAAAATATCTGCCCCGAATGACCTCCGGGGAAATGATTGGAGCCATGGCCCTCACCGAACCGGACTATGGAAGTGACCTTCCGCATATCCGCACATCGGCCAGAAAAAACGAAGACGGAACATTCACCATAGAAGGAACCAAACGATTTATTACCCATGGTTGCGGCGTGGGAGACCGGCCAGCGGCCATTCTTACCCTGGCACGAAGCACCGGACAGGGAGCCAAAGGCCTCAGCTTCTTTCTGGTGGAAAGCAATGACATCTGGGTGGATAGAATTGAGGAAAAAATCGGTCTGCATACATCCCCCACCTGCGAAATCGTGTATGATAATTCCAAAGCCTACCTGATTGGGGAAGAAGGAAAAGGCCTGGTAAAATACGCCATGGATATGATGAACGGTGCCCGTCTGGGTATTGCCATCCAGTCTGTGGGTCTGGCCACTGCCGCACTAGAGGAAGCCAAAAAATACGCTTCAGAAAGAGAGCAGTTTGGCAAAAAAATCCAGGAAATCATGCCCGTGGCCCGCTCCCTGGATGATATGGACGCCACATTGCAGGCAATGCGTGCCCTCACGTACCGGACATCAGAAATTGTGGACCTGCTGGAAGGCAACTCCGCTCTGCTGGAAGAACATGGGGTGGATGAAAAAGCCATCCGCAAAGATGAAAAAGTGGCCAAATGGGACAAACTGGCCAGAATCATGACCCCGGTTTCCAAATATTTCTGTTCAGAAAAAGCAAATCTGATTGCGTATGATTCCCTTTCCATTTTTGGGGGGTCCGGTTACACAGAAGAATACTCCATAGCCAAGCTGTACCGGGACGCCCGGATCACCACTATCTATGAAGGCACATCCAATCTCCAGGTTGTGGCCGCCATCGGGGGGGTTACCGAAGGGTGCCGAGAGGGTTCCGTACTGGATGCATACCTGAATGAGATCATGGTGACAGTCACCGAGGACTCGTATAAGTCCATCCTGGAAAAATACCGAAAAAAATTATACGCCACAGTGCCTGTGTACAAAGAACTGGATAAGGATGTAAAGGAAGCATACGCAAAGGAAATGGTGGACTTCTTTGCTCATCTTTATACGCTCATGCTTCTGGCGGAACAGTACCAGATTGCGAAAAGCAAAAACCTGGCCGATTTTGTTTCCATGAAAGAAAAAGCATTCCAGACGTATAAAATTACGGCCATCCGGGAAATGGAATCGGCCAAAAAAACGCTGGAGCTGCTGGCCACCCCATAACCCAGCATAAGTGACTGTCACCATAGCAAAAGTGACTGTCACCATAGTAGATTTCCGGGGAAATATACGCCCAAAATGCACCGGTGACGTGATAAACATGGGGTGCGGTCTTTATCGCGGTGGTGGTGCTATCGCGAGCCGGGATGGCGTTACCGCAGTTGAGAGATGGTGGAACGATTGGACCAAGGTCATTCCATCATGGCCTCTCTGGTTTTGAGAATTTCTTCCGGAGTGAGCTCCGGCATCAGATTGGTGCTCTTTTCCAAGCGGTATATTTCATACATTGATGCCGGATCATTTCTGAGTATGGAAAAATCGTATGCTTCTTTGAGATAGACCCCGGGCATCTCCGGCAGGTATTTATAGGGATGACGAATAGTATACCAATCAGCCAGATGGTACATTAGCCAGGGATCGCGATTGAACCGGGCAATGGCTACCACCTCCTGAAGCATATCCGATATTCTGCCGAATTCAATGCCGGTTAAATAACGGTGTTCGGCAAGCTGGAAAAGTCTGTATCCATCATGGTTCCTGATTGCCATATCTACCATGCCTTTTAACAACGCCGCGTCTTTAATATTCACGGGATTATCTTTCCACTTTGTGGGGCGCACATATAAAGGTTTATCCGGGTGCGGGTTGTCATAGGGATTTGGGTATGGTTTATTTCCCGGATTTCCCGCAAAAAGAATTTTTTTTTCCTGTAGTTTCTTTTTTTTAGCTTCTTTCTTTGCTGCGTCCTCTTTTTGTTTTTTCTTATCGGCAGCAATTTTTTCATCTCTTTGTCTGATGAGCTCTTTCACCCTTTTTTCCATTTCCGTTACATCCAGCATCCGTTCCACTTTCAAATTTTTCTCAATGGCAATGGCCAGGTTTACCTGACCCAGAGCGGCATCGTAATTCTGACTGGCTATATACTCCTCGCATTTCCTCAAAAGGATTCGCTCGTTATCTCTGATCATTTTCATTTGCTCTGCTTCTGTCCCGATAACTCTGGATTGTTTCCCGGAATTTTCTCCCTTCCGTGAGGCAGAATTCTGTTTTTGGGATGCGGCATTCCGTTCAGCTTCCTCCCTTAAATGTGCATAAACCGCATCATCCATAAGAATGCTGATCGCTTCGTTCTGGTTAAACGCATCGGCGATGAAATGGTCCCCCGGAATTCGCACCACATCATAATATTCCTTTATCCAT
>DYOA01000063.1:8447-9821 GCA_020720785.1 Leptospira biflexa | reverse complement strand
TGCCAGTGAAAGGATCACGTAGTCTCCGGTGTCCAGCTCCATTTTATCCGCATTGACCTTCCCCATCAGAATAGTCATTTCAACTCCCTGGGATTTCAGATATTCTCCCCGGATGAGCCACTCATCAAAACGGGAAATGCCTTTTTCCATCTCCGGATCCACCCCATAAATAACCACGCCCACGCTGTGGGAACCCATCCGGACCAAACCCTCTCTTTCCATGCGGAATGCGTAGTGAAAGTGAGGACTTTTCTTTTTTAATTTCTCCAGATGCGATTGTATTTCCACCTCCCGTTGCAGAACCATCCCCGTTTTCCGGGATTTTAAATAACCCTCCGGGCGGATCTGGATATGTCCCATTCCGGATTCGATGGCGGAATCCGTGAACATGGCAAACATTCCGTTCATAAATCCAGCACCAAAGAGTATCCCCAGCATTCCCACCGCAGCAGCGGAAAACACAATGGAAGAGCGTTTTTTCTGCCGCAGAATATTCCGGATTCCCATCCGGATAAATATGGATAATTTATTCATATATGTCCTCAATTCATGGTGCTGATCGCTTCCACCGGCCGCAGCCGGGAAATTCGCAAAACCGACAGCATGGCAAACACAAGGGAAGGAAGCCCAATGCTCAGAATCCCAATCCCCAGCTCAGAGATATCCACCAGGGCCGGCATTACCGGAGAAAAACCCATATCCGTCATCATCTTCGCATCACCGCCGGTGAATACTATGGGATGGATGTGAAAGTATGTTCCAAAACCCACCCCGATGATAGTTCCCAGAAGGATACCCGGCAGCACAATGAAAAATGTCTCCAGCAGAACCATCCGCATGATATATCCGGGCCTGGTTCCAATGGCCATCATAATCCCGAATTCCTTGTACCTCTCATGGAGAGACATCTGTACGGTGTTCAGAACCCCAAAGGCCACGATGATAATTAAAAAAGCCAGAGTGATCTCCCCGCTGATCTGGTCCAGAAGCATGAGCTGGATAATGCCGGGAATGAGCTCTCCGTAACTATGCACCACCGGATCATAATTCAAAGAATTTTCTCTGGATTCTCCATCGGCCAGAGGCGGAGTGGGAAATATTTCCTTGAGCTTTTCCACCAGAGATTCCGCATCCCGGTAATTATTCACCCCCAAAACCAGAGAGGTGTATCTGCTAAGGGAAGGATCGCGTCCACCCCTTTCTTCCTGAGCCAGAGAGGCGGAAAGTGCGTACAGCTCTTCCCCCCCTTCCAGAGATGTGAACAATGTGGAATTATCCAGGGCTGTGTCGTGTGCCAGATAAATTCCCGTAATACGCACCGGAATGGCTCCAATGGATCCGTCAAACTGGGAACCCACCAGATGCACCAGGGAA
>DYOA01000063.1:0-8347 GCA_020720785.1 Leptospira biflexa | reverse complement strand
CCACATCCAGTGCCCTCTCCAGCGGTTTGTTCTCCAGCCAGCCGTTCGCCGCAATCTGGACATACCCGCTGGAGAGACTCACCGCATTCTTTATGGTTTCCTCATGGGATCCATAGGAGAAAAAACGCATCATTAATATGAAACTGGTGCCCAAGGTGACTGTCACCAGGGTGATGATGGTGCGGCGCTTATTTCGCCAGACATTTCTATAGGCGTTTTTCAGCATATTCTTATCCGCTATTTACGCAGATTATTCTGGGAAAATACCTGCTCCGGAATGTCCCGGTTGAACTGTATTTTTTGGTATTGCAGTATGGTTTTGGAAACCGGCCGATTATTTTCCAATGTGAACATGGTAATCTTCACCGGAATCACCCTGCCGTCCATTGTCCGGAAGTCTTCCAGAATCATTTTCTTTTTGATCCTGCCCTTGTGATCATAAAAATCCTCCCGAACAGGAAGAGATAAATCCTTCCGGACATGTATAATAATTTTACTCCAGACAACCGCACTTCCGGGTTTGGGTATCAGCTGGATTTTATATTGCTGTGGATTTTCTTCCGGCAGGAAAGTGTGCACGTAATCATGGATCACGGATGACTGCTTCACCAGATCGTCATTAGTGAAATCCGAACCCATCCAGGAATCAAACATGAGGGAGGCTTCAATTTTAATTTCCTTCCCGATTTTGGGGATGTACTGCCATACCATGTTTTTTCCCGCTTTCAGAAAAGTGACGCCCCGGTCTTTTGCCGGTTCCGCAATCCGCAGAAAAAAACGGTCTTTGCCGGATTCGTCCCATGCATCCAGCACAATGCTCCGCTTATACCGGGGACGTTCCACAATAATTTTCATCCGGGAAATGGATGTTTTCCCTCGCATCACTTCATCTCCGGTTTTGATGATTTCATGGGCCAATTTGCCCGCCCCCCAGCCGGAGGAGGTCACAGCCAGAACAATCAACCCTATCAGAATATTTCTATTCATTATTTTCTCCTTCTTTGTGTAGTATATTGTTGCGATTGCACTTATTACTTGAATTCAGGAAAGGTGCATAGAGGAATATCACCAAAATTCTTGACAACGCTAATCCATAAATAGAAATAGTCTAAATTGAAAATCTTTATGAAATTAGCAGTGCTTTTAACCCGCCGTGGATTTTGCCCGGTTTTCTGGTCCATACCAGTATTAACCGTATTTATTTACAATTAAAGAACAGAAATTACAATGGATAATGAGAAAGACACCATTCTGATTGTTGAAGACAGCGAAATAAATATTCAAATTCTTTCCAAATCCATGGAGGCGGATTATTATATCAAAATCGCCACCAGCGGAGAAAGTGCATGGGCAATTCTTAAATCTGAAAAACCACCGGATATCATTTTACTGGATATAATCATGCCTGGGATTGATGGATATTCACTTCTTGAAAAAATTAGAAAAACGGATGAATTGAGAGACATACCTGTCATTTTTATAACATCCAAAACAGAGGATGCGGACCAGACGCACGGATTTGCACTGGGTGCCGTTGATTATGTTACCAAGCCTTTTAATCCAAAAGTGGTCCTGTATCGGGTGAAAAGTCATCTGGAGTTGAAAAAGCGAAGGGATTTGCTGGCACGCTGGTCAGTCATTGATGAGCTCACTGAGATTGCAAATCGGCGGGCATTCAATGATGCTATTGGAAAAGAATGGCGCAGAAGTCTTCGGGAAAAAACATATTTATCTCTTCTTATGATTGATATTGATAATTTTAAAAAATACAATGATTATTACGGCCACCCCGCCGGTGATGCCTGTCTCAGAAATATTGCCAATGCAATTAATAAAACCCTGTGCCGCCCGGGGGATTTCTGTGCCCGGTATGGGGGCGAAGAATTTGCCTGCCTCCTTCCATCCACAGACTTAAACGGAGCCAAGCATATTGCCCGGAAATTATTAGAAAATGTCTCCGAATTGAAAATACGCCATGCACCGTCCACCGGCCGTGATTTTGTGAGCATCAGCATCGGAATCCATTCTGTGGTACCGGAAAACTCCAGCGCCATGTCTGCGATTATTGAAAACGCGGATAAAGCGCTGTATCTGGCAAAATCAAAAGGGAAAAACCGTTTTGAATTTATTGCTTCCTTGAAACTCTGAAGAGAAATTTCCGTCCAATTTTACATCCCTGTTGCGGCCATTCATCCGCCAGCCCAATCTGGTTTCCCTCATGCAGAAAGATCTCCGGCAGACCCCATCCCTGCACCAATGGCAACCGCTACACGTATGAAACACCGGAACTATAAACCACTCCAGTGTTTTTATAATCATTCCACCGGGAAAGAAAAACGCTTGTAATTAAAGAGAAAATTTTATTTATTGCCATTGAATAACAAAATTCCATGGACTCACCCAATAAAAATGATTTTTCTGCTCCGCCGGATTCGGGCGATTTTAAATTCGGAAGGGAGTTTGTTTTTTTCAACCCGTTTGATGACCGGCTCCTGGAGTACGTTAACAGAAAAAAGGCGGAACTGGTCCAGAGGGAACAGGATTCCCGTGGACGACAGGAAATCATCAAAAGCAAAGCATTTACAGAAGAAGCAAAAGACCTGATTGGCAGCATCCTCACTCCCCAGGATATCCCCACAGAAAAAATGGATTTCAGCATCGAAAATATTGGCCGGCTAATTGATATTTTCCTGGATAAATATTCCGGAATCAAAGTTTCTCCATACCTGACATATCTGAATGAGGCCTATTTTGACAATATCACGGAAAAAGAATTAATCCAGATTCTGAGGTATTTTACCCATTCTGTACGGATATACTCCCGTGCCTTTTCTGTTATGAAATATGACCGTCTGCTGGGGGCGTATAAAACCATGACGTATGCCAACCTGAACCAGACGGATAAGGAAAATCTCTATCTATCCAAACGGGACTCCCTGTTCCAGCTCCGGAAAGACAGGGTGACATTTTTACGCGTTACGGATGAACTCAAGGCTAATATCTTTTTTGCGAAGAGGTTCTCCCTGACCACGCTGGATAAAATGCACTCTCTCTTAATAATCCCCATGCACCGGTTGCATGTGCTCAGCTATCTGATCTTTTTTTATTTTACCCCCAAAGGGGAAAAAATCTATCCCAATCTGGACCAGCCGCTGATATTATCCAGACTATCCGAACTGGCACCCGCCCTGAAAAGCTTTATCCATGAAAATATTGATGTGACCCCGGACAGGATTTACAAGGAACTCCGCAAGGATCTCCAGACCACATCCAATATGGGAACCCAGTCCATTATGATTATGAAAATCCATCCGGAGATTCCCATCACGGAGGCTCAGTTTAAAACCATAAAAAAAGATTTGAATGCGGAGCTGGGTTACAACGATAAAATCATCCTGGTACACGCCGGTTTGTTGTACATAATGATAGAAAAAAGTGATCCGCAGTTTATTCTTAGCCTGTTGCGGAAAACAGTAAAAAATTTCCGCTTGGAGACACGGAATTTTCCGGACTTTGGATATAACTACTACTCATATTTTTAGCCATTTCTTCAGATATTTTCCTGTCAGCGAGTTTTCGTTCCTGACCAGCTCTTCCGGAGTGCCGGCAAAAAGGATTTCTCCACCTTTGGCTCCCCCTTCCGGCCCCAGATCCAGAATCCAGTCTGCGGTTTTGATGACATCCATATTATGCTCAATTACCAGAACCGTGTTGCCCTGTTCCACAAAAGTGTGCAGGACCAGAAGCAGTTGCCGGATATCCTCAAAGTGCAGGCCGGTGGTGGGTTCATCCAGAATATACAGAGTTTTTCCTGTGGATCTCCGGGACAGTTCCGTGGCCAGTTTCACCCTCTGGGCTTCCCCACCGGAAAGCGTGGTGGCCGGCTGTCCCAGTTTAATATAGGACAGTCCCACTTCTTTCAGTGCCCCCATTTTTCCGGCAATGGCGGGGATGGCGGAAAAAAAATCATTGGCTTCTTCCACGCTCATTTCCAGCACATCGTAAATATTTTTCCCTTTGTATTTCACTTCCATGGTTTCCATATTATACCGCCGGCCTTTACACACCTCACAGGTGACGTATACATCGGGCAGGAAGTGCATCTCAATTTTTTTGACCCCATCCCCTTCGCAGGCTTCACACCGTCCCCCTGCCACATTAAAGGAAAATCTCCCCGGTTTGTATCCTCTCATTTTACTGGCAGGTAACTGGGCAAACAAGTCCCGGATGGGAGTGAACGCACCGGTATACGTGGCCGGATTGGAGCGGGGCGTCCGGCCGATGGGACTCTGATCAATATTGATGACCTTATCAAAGATGTCCGCCCCTTCATGGGATTTATGTTTACCGGGTAGGATATGAGAACCAAATAATTTCTTTTTGAAAATCTTGTACAGAATTTCATTGACCAGCGTGCTTTTCCCGCTTCCGGAAAGACCGGTCACGCAGATGAATTTTCCTGCAGGAAATTCCGCGTCAACATTCTTCAGATTATTTTCCGCCGCGCCCCGGATGACAAATTTTTTTCCGTTTCCTTCCCTGCGTTTATCCGGGATGGGGATTTCCCTTTTTCCGGTGATGTAATCTGCGGTCAGGGAGTTCTTTGCTTTCAGCAATTCTTTTTTCCCCCCGGCAAAGACAATTTCTCCGCCGTGGACTCCCGCACCCGGACCCATGTCAATGATGAAATCCCCGGATTCAATGGTCTCTTCATCGTGCTCCACCACAATGACCGTATTTCCCAGATCCCGCAGATTCCGGAGAGTGTGGATGAGCCTTTCATTATCGCTCTGGTGCAAACCAATGGAAGGTTCATCCAAAACATAAAGAACCCCCATCAGTGCGGAACCAATCTGCGTGGCCAGGCGTATTCTCTGGGCCTCTCCGCCGGATAAAGTCCCCGCCGTCCTGTTCAGATTCAGATAGCCCACACCCACGTCCATCAGAAAGGACAATCTGGATTTTATTTCTTTTAATATTCCCGCCGCGATGGTGGCCTGGGTTTTCTCCAGCTTTAATTGGGAAAAAAAATGAAAACCTTCTTCTATGCTCATCCGGGTTATTGTATCAATGTTTTTCCCCGCAATGAACACGGAAAGCGGTTCCGGCCTGAGCCTGGCCCCGTGGCAGACATTACAGGCCATCTGCACCATGTACTGTTCCATACGCTGACGGATTGCGTCTGAATTGGTGCTACGGTAGCGGCGGTGCAGATTGGGAATAATTCCCTCATATTTTCGCGTGAAACTGTAATTGGAATCCTCATTCTGGAATTCAAATTTCAGCCGTATGTTTTCATCGCCGTTTAAAATAATGTTCTGTATTTTTTCCGGCAGTTTATTCCAGGGTTTGTCCAGGGAAAATTTATGTGCTTTGGAAAGCTCGCTCATCATCATCTGGTACCAGGTGGAATCCGCCGTCCAACCCAGACCGGAAGTGACCACACCCTCCCGCACAGACTTCTCCGGATCCGGGATGAGCAGATCCGGGTGGAATTCCAGGTGATGCCCCAGGCCGGAGCAGTGGGGACAGGCACCATCCGGGGAGTTGAAGGAGAAAAGCCGATGTGTGATGGCCGGAAAGCTGAAACCGCAGACAGAACAGGACAAAACCGCAGAGAATATTTCCTCTTCTTTCCCCAGGGAATTTCCATTGGCGTCCAGAAATTCCGTTTCAATCCGGGCCAGGTTTTCCCCTTTTGTCAATGCCAGTTCGATGGATTCCGCCAGACGGGAGCGGATTTCCTCTTCTTTTCCAATCTGCCACGCAAGCCGGTCTGTGATTAAATCAATATTATGTTTTTTATTTTTTTCCAGATCCGGGGCATCCTCCAATTCATAAATTGTCCCATCGACCCGGATACGGGTGAAACCGTCCTTCAGAAGCCGTGCGAAAATATCTTTGAATTCCCCTTTTTGGGACTGTGCGATGGGTGCCATAATATGCAGGCGGAATTTTTCCGCTTTTTCTCTGGACTGGCCAATCTCAAAAACTTTGGCCACCATAACGTCAATGGGCAGTGCCTGCATGGGACCATGACCGTTGGGGCAATGGGGCTCTCCCACCCGTGCAAAAGCCAGACGCAGGTAGTCATAAATCTCCGTGACTGTCCCCACCGTGGAGCGTGGATTCCGGTGGGTGGTTTTCTGTTCAATGGAGATGGCGGGGGACAGTCCCTCAATAGAATCCACATCCGGTTTTTCAATCTGCCCCAGAAACTGACGGGCATAGGAGGAAAGGCTTTCCACATACCGCCTCTGTCCTTCCGCATAGATGGTATCAAAAGCCAGGGAGCTTTTCCCACTTCCGGACAGACCGGTGATCACCACCAGTTTGTCCCGTGGTATTTCCACAGAAATATTTTTCAGGTTATGCTCTCTGGCCCCCCGGACGATGATGGACGCACTCATAAGCTAAAATTCAGCCCGGAGCACGACCGTAAAGATAAAAGCGGTGGAGGGGGGATTTTCCGGATTAGAGGCTCTGCTCTTTTTCCGGAAACATAAGAGAGGCCACAATGGATATTAACAGCACCCCGCCCACCACCGCCAGAGCAGCTCCCACGGGTATTTTATACACTTCAGCCATGAGCATCTTTGCTCCCACGAATATGAGGATAATGGACAGCCCGTAATTTAAAAAGTGAAATATTTTCATGATCCCGGCAAGGGCAAAGTAAAGTGCCCGCAGACCCAGGATAGCAAAGACATTGGATGTGTACACAATGAAAGGATTCAGTGTTATGGACAGGATTGCCGGGATGGAATCCACAGCAAAAACCACATCGGTGGATTCAATGACAATCAGGACCACAAACAAAGGGGTGGCCACCAGGGTTTTGCCATCCCGGATGAAAAATTTTCCGCTTTTCATGTCTTCTGTGACCGGCATAAATTTTTTCACCAGCCGCAATAAGCGGTTTTTTTCCGGATGGATTTCCTTCTCTTTGGCAAAGGCCATCCGGAGGCCGATAAAAACCAGAAATCCGCCAAAAACATAGATGACCCAGTGAATATAATGGATCAGGGTGATGCCCGCCACTATAAAAAGGGCACGCATCAACAGAGCACCCAGTATTCCCCAGAAAAGAATTTTATGCTGGTATTTACCCGGTATCCCAAAATAGGAAAATATCAAAATGAATACAAAGATATTATCCACGCTCAGCGACTTTTCAATCAGATACCCAGTGAGAAATTCCAGGGCTTTCTGCGGCCCCATAAAAAAATACACTCCGGCATTGAAAGCCAGCGAGAGCATAATCCAAAAACCCGTCCACAGCAATGCTTCCTTTATACTGATTTCATGTTCCTCCCGCTGGAAAACTTTCAGATCCAGAATCAGAAGGCCAATGATGAACAACGTAAAAGAGATCCACAGCAAAATCTGGGTCATGATTTTCCCTCCGATTTTTTTCCCTCTGGCACAGAGGACGGGAAATGATCTGCGGATGTTTCCTGTACTCCATGGATGGACGGTGATGAGTGGCTTGATTTCGCCTCTTTAAGTTCGGCAGGACGGAAACGGCTTTCAATCCATTCCCTGAATATGTCAATATACTCAAAAACGGCTGGAACCACAATGAGGGTGATCAGGGTGGAAATGAGAAGACCTCCGATGATGGCTATACCCATGGACTGCCGGAAAGAAGCAGCTTCTCCCAATCCCAGGGCCAGAGGAAGGGTTCCCGCGACCATGGCAAAGGTTGTCATCAGGATGGGACGCAATCTCACCATACCCGCACGATAGATTGCTTCCTGTCTGGACAGCCCGGAACGAACACCTTCATTAGCAAAGTCCACAAGCAGGATGGAGTTTTTTGTTACAATTCCCATAAGCATAATCACTCCAATCATACTGAACATATTGAACATTTCACCCGTGACAAACAGTGCGAAAAATGCCCCCGATAATGCAGGCGGTAACGCAAGAAGAATTGTCACCGGAGTAATAAAGGATTCATACAGACTGGAAAGAACCAGATAGATGAAAATAAAAGACAGGAAAAACGCCAGAATAATATTCTGGATCAGATCCTTGAAGTCTTCTGACTGGCCCACAAACGCATAGTGGATCCCCTTGGGTGGTTTCACTTCTGTTTCCAGAATTTTTTTGGCCATATCGGTGGCTGAACCAATGGCCCCCCCCGGCACAAGATTTCCAAAAATCTGGATGATACGGGAACGGTCCTGCCTCATGATTTTAGCGGGGCCTGCCTTGACTTCCCCGGTGGCCACGGCACTCAGGGGTATCATTCTCATCATCATATTGGGAATACTGGTTTCATAGAAAGCAGATTTCAAATCCCTTTGCTCTGGCTTGAGCCTCATCCGTATATCATATTCAA
>DYOA01000019.1:29023-43624 GCA_020720785.1 Leptospira biflexa | reverse complement strand
GTTCCCGCCCATCCTCAATCGCCGGTTCCCGTAGCAGAAATCGTAAAAAGAATTTGACTTCCTCTCTCTTTACATAATCCAAACCTATGAAAAGCAGGCTTCCAGAAAACGGTGCACCACGGGCGGAAGCTCACGTAAGAAAAACAAAAAAAACGGGAAAACGTCCGGATTCCGCTCCGGCCATTAAAATCCTCATTATTGATGACGATGCGGAACTGGCGGATATCATAATACGATCCCTGGAAAGAACGGGGGAAGATTATATTATCAAACATGAAATACTGGCAAAGCACGGCCTGGTTACTGCCTGGGACTGGATGCCGGATCTGATTATTCTGGATATCCATTTCCCGGATGAAAACGGCATTAAGATTCTATCCCTGTTGAAAAAAGATAAGCGTACGGAAAATATTTTCACGGTACTCGCAACGGCAGATACCACAAAAAAAACCACATTGAAAGCCCTGGAAAATAAACCGGATGCCATTTTATATAAACCGTTCACCATTGACCGCCTGGAGCTGGAATTTTACCAATGGTTTGAGAGAATAAAGGAGCAAAAAGACGGTCCATCCATTCACTTTGAAAATGGATTTCTGAGGAAACATTCCCGGCTTCCGTTGCAGACCAATATTACCTACCGGATATCAGAAAAAAGCGGGAAAGGTGAGTTCCGGCAGGCCGTCACCCAGGATGTATCCGGAAATGGTCTGGGTATCCGGCTGATGGAGTTACCGGAGGATATTAGAAAACAAATATCCAGGATTGGTACCAAAATTGAATTCCATATCCAGATCCCCGGGGAAAACACGGCGGTAAAAGACCTCACCGGTGAAGTTAAAAATTTCCAGACCATTGAGGAAGGTGGCCAAAAAACAGACATTGCAGGAATATCTTATCTGGATATACCCAATGAAATCAATTCCCGGCTGGTGCATGCAGCGTTTTCCCGGCTCCAGTCACGGATCAAAAAAAGGATTTATATCGGGGCCACAATTGTACTTTTTCTCGTGGCCGGATTTTTTTCTGCCAGTGTGTTCCAATCCAAAATTAAAGTGGAAAAGAAACTGGATGTATCAGAAAGCAAAAGGTTGGAACTGGAAGCCGAAAAATCCACCCTGGCATCCGATGTGGAAAATCTGAAAAAAATGAAAATTAATCTGGAGACGCAAACCAGGAATTTAAACCAGAAAATGCTCCAAATGCAGCAAAAGGAAAGAAATCTGGATGCCACTATTAAAAGGAAAGAAACACGTATTCTGGAATTGGAAGGTTTGGTGAAAGATCTCACGGATGAGTGGCTCAAATTTCTGGAACGCCAGAAAGAGCAAAAAGCGAATGATTCCAAACTCTGATGGCTGAATCCAAAGATATCGCCAGAAATAAAAAAGCTCGTTTCAACTATGAAATAGTGGAGGATCTGGAGGCTGGGATTGTTTTAACCGGAACAGAAGTGAAGTCTCTTCGCGGGGGGAAGGGTAATCTGACAGAAGCCTATGCCACGTTCCGTGGCGATGAGCTTTTTTTAACCAATGCCCGCATTGAACCTTATGAATTCGGGAATTTTGCCAACCATGAACCTGACCGCTCCCGCAAGTTGCTGCTGCATAAAAAACAGCTTCTCCGCCTGAAAGGAAAAACCGCACAGAAAGGGTGGGTCATTGTTCCGTTGAAAATGTATTTTCACCATGGCAAAGTAAAAGTACTCCTGGGGGTGGGGAAGGGGAAAAAACTCCACGATAAAAGGGCCACTATAAAAGACCGGGAGTCCAAAAGAGATATGGAGAGAGAATTGAAAAGCTCCTACCGGTAATGGCACGATGGATTATTTTCCTGCTTTTTTTTCCGGTTATCCATTCCCATTCATTGCCGGTTGCCCCGGAAAAATATTATACCGCAGCAGAGCATTTTGAAAAAAAAGAAGAGATAGCTTCCGCCGTCTTGGAATATAAACGATATCTGTTCTATGCCGGAAAAAATCTGTCCCCCGTGGAAAAGCGAATACTCCGGGAAAAAGTGGTTTATCTTCATTACTCCGCTGGTAATGTCTCCTCTGCCCGGAGAGAAGCAGAGAAGTATGGAAAACGGCCGATGGATGGATACCCGGAAGCGGAAATCCGGAAAGCGAACTATCATTATGAATTGATGCAGATGGATTTTGTTCCCGGAGCCGGGAGCCTTCCCAACGCCATCCGTATTAGGGAGGAATATTCGGATGTACTTACGCCGGAAGACCATGAAGATCTGCGATTTGTCACCATGGTTCGTCTGCACCGGAGCGGAGACAATCCTTGGGCAGACCGGATGACAAAATCCCCGTTTTCCCGTCCTGAATATGAATCCGTCCGGAAAACCATGGAGTATCCCCGGATTCCCGGAATGCCTTCCGGCTGGAGATATCTATCCGGAGTGATTCCCGGATGCTATTCTGTACTTTATGGAAATCCATCGACCGGGATAAAAGCCTTCCTGACGGTGAATGTTCTGGGTTTATCCTCCTGGTATTCATTCTCAAGCCAGTGGAATGTCTCCGGTGTGATCCTGGGTTTTTTTGCCCTGCGGTATTATTATAATTCCTGGCTTCTGGCCGTGCATGAGCATAAATCGGCACGGGAGGAATACAGAAACGAATATATGGATAAACTGCTGAATGATCATTCCCTCCGCGACCAATACTATCGGCCACCGGAATGGAGTTTTACGTTAGGGAAAAAGGGATTTTAAAGTAAGCCACCCCACAGGATGGCTTTTTGGGTTCAGACAATACCTTGGGCAAGCATTGCGTCGGCCACTTTTATGAAACCGGCAATGTTAGCACCTTTTACGTAGTTGATCCAGTCATCCACTTTGCCATGCTGGACGCAGGCTTCATGGATATTTTTCATGATCTGGTGGAGTTCCTCTTCCACTTTCTCTCTGCTCCAGAACAGGTGCATCGCGTTCTGTGTCATCTCCAGTGAGGAAACAGCAACCCCGCCGGCATTGGCCGCTTTGCCCGGTCCATAAAGAATTTTTGCATTCAGAAAAACCTCAATTCCTCCTTGGACGGTGGGCATGTTCGCACCTTCGGAGACACAGAAACACCCATTGGCCACAAGGGTTTTTGCATCATTTTCATCAATTTCATTTTCAATGGCCGATGGGAACGCAACGTCGCAAGGAATATCCCAGGGTTTTTTCCCCTTCAGATATTTTGTCCCTTTGAACTTTTCCGCATATTCCCAGATCCGGCCCCGGTGGTTATTTTTTAAATCCATAACCCAGGCCAGTTTCTCTGCATCAATGCCATTCTCATCGTAAATGCTTCCATCGGAATCGGAAAGGGTGACCACTTTTCCCCCCAGCTCATTCACTTTTTCCACGGTGTACTGGGCCACATTCCCGGAGCCGGAGACTGTCACTGTTTTTCCCTTGATGCTGTCTCCACGGGTGGCCAGCATTTCCTGGGCAAAAAACACCGCACCGTAACCGGTGGCTTCCGGACGGATCAGGGATCCTCCCCATCCATACCCCTTCCCGGTGATGACTCCGGAAAATTCATTGGCGAGCCTTTTGTACTGTCCAAAAAGAAATCCGATCTCCCTTCCGCCCACGCCCACATCGCCGGCGGGAACATCGGTTTGGGGGCCAATATGGCGGAACAGTTCGCTCATAAAAGACTGGGTGAACGCCATGACTTCGTTATCGCTCTTGTTTTTGGGATCAAAATCGGAACCGCCTTTCCCCGCACCAATGGGAGTGCCGGTGAGACTGTTTTTGAAAATCTGTTCAAAGGCCAGAAATTTTAATGTATCTTCTGTTACGCTGGAATGGAAACGCAGTCCGCCTTTATATGGTCCCAGAGCACTGTTCATCTCAATCCGGAAACCCCGGTTGATCTGGACTTCTCTGGCATCATCCATCCATGGGACACGGAACTGGATGACCCGCTCCGGCTCCACAATACGCTCCAGAATTTTTGTTTTCTGGTATGCGGAATTGGCTTTTACCACCGGCATTACCCATTCCACCACTTCCTTTACCGCCTGGTAAAATTTTACCTCTGTTGGATTTTTTTTCTGGATATTCTCCATGAAATTTTTTACATCTTCTGACATCATGACCCACCTTTTTTCCCCATTGTACAAAGATTAGACAGGTTTTCAAGGACTTTCCGGAAAAGTTTATTCCAGTTCCAGACGCGGAAATAAAATTTCCCAGGATTCCGGGATGCGATCCGGAAGGATGATATCATCCAGAGAGGATGGATAGGGGGCATGGGGATCCACATGCAACATTTGCAGAAAAACGGTGGTTTTATTGGGTAGAAACGGACGCAGATAAAGCATCAGAAAGATGATTCCTTTTATCAAACTGGAAAGAAACACCCCCAGATTGGGTTCACTGCGTTTGGCCATTTCCCAGGGTTTGTACTCTTCTATGGCGGAATTTGCCGCACGGGATATTTTAAAAATTTCTTCCAGTGCACGGGATACCGCATAGCTTTCCATAAGCTCCAGGAAATTTTTTCCGGCCAATTGGGATATTTCTCTGAAAGTACTTTCCACCGGATGATGTTCTCCGGATGTCTGCAAACTCCCATTCTGGTATTTCTTTACCATGGATAGCGTCCTCTGGGCCAGGTTTCCCAAGTCATTGGATAAATCCGTGTTGATGCGTAACTGCAAGGCTTCTTCTGTAAATCGGGAATCATTCCCAAAGACCATTTCTCTCATCAGAAAATACCGTAGGTTGTCCTCCCCGATTTTTTCCAGCAGGGTATGCGGGTCCAGAGCATTGTCCAGGGATTTGGACATTTTCATATCTCCCCATCCCAGCCAGTATCCATGGACCACCAGCTTGCGGTATACCGGGATATCGGCTGCCAGAAGCATGGTGGGCCAGTAAATTCCATGGGGTTTGAGAATATCTTTGGCAATCATGTGATGAGCCACCGGCCAGAATTTTGCGTAATTTTCTCCATCCGGATAATCCACCCCGGAAACATAATTCAGCAGGGCATCAAACCAAACATAGGTGACATATTCCGTATCAAAGGGAAGCTCAATCCCCCAGGTGAGGCGGCTTTTGGGGCGGGAGATGGAGAGGTCTTCTCCCATCTGAAGCAGTTCTTCTGCGGTGGCCACTGCTTCCTTATAATACCGTTCCGGGCGGATAATATCCGGATTTTTCTTCAGGGTATCCAGCCATCCGGTCAGATATTTCTGCATCCGGAAAAAATAATTTTTCTCTTTGATGATTTCTGGGGCAATCCGGTGATCCGGACAGAGACCATCTTCGGTGAGTTCCTTATCTGTTAAATACCGTTCACAGCCGGTGCAGTATTTGCCTTCGTATTCGGAAAGGTAAATATCGCCTTTTTCATAAATTTTCTGGAGAATATTCTGAACGTTTTTTTTATGGTTGGCATCCGTTGTCCGGATAAAATGATTATGGGAAATATGAAGTTCTTCCCAGGCTGCCCGGAACAGTGCGGAAATCCGGGTGGTGTACATATCCGGTTCTTTCCCTTCTTTTGCCGCTGCTTTGACAATTTTATCCCCATGCTCATCCGTGCCGGTGAGGAAAAAAACATCCTTCCCCAGGAAGCGGTTATGCCGTGCCATACTGTCGCAGGCTATGGTGGTATAGGTATGCCCCAGATGGGGTTTTGCGTTGACATAATAAATGGGCGTTGTGATGTAATAGGCTTTCTGTGACGGCATACGTTATCCGCAAATAATCCGCGAACCCGTCAAATACATTTTGGTTTATGGGTTTCCCGGCAGCTGCTATCTTCCGGGTTGCGTTCATAATTATTCTTTTTTATTTACAAAATATATGGATATTTCACCATCGGATTATGGCAAGCCTGTCCAATGTATGGTTATTCATGGATGATAATCTGACCAAAAAATGGAAAATTATCCTGGAGACATTTTTTCTGAATATGCTATTTCTTTCCCTGGCCCGGATTGTTTTTTATGTTCTGTTTAACCCTTCGGAAAATCCGGTTTCTATCTGCGATGCATATCTGTCTTTTATTGTGGGAATGCGATTTGATGCCGCTACCATATCCATGATCTATCTTGTGTTCTTTCTGCTTCTTTTGATTCCAGTGAAGCGAAATCTGTATTATAAAATTATCCAGTATCTCATGTTCTGGGCGGGGGCATTCCTTTATGGTTTTATCTTTGGAGATATGATCTACTATCCCCATGCCGGGAGACACACGTCGGCGGAAATTTTTATTGTGATCCGGGAGTGGAAGGATATTATCCGGATGGGTGTAAAAGATTATCTTCTGGTTTTGTTTCTTGGGGCTGGATTTATTATCGCCATTCTGCTGGTTATCAGAAAAATAATCATCAAAAATTTCCAGTTTGAAAGAAAAACATTGAACTGGAAAGAAATTTTTCAGTATTCGGTGTCCATTGTTCTGGTGTTTCTTCTGGGAATCATTGCCATACGGGGAGGACTCCAGAGAAAACCCCTGATGCCGGCGATGGCGTTCCACAGTGAAAATCTGTTTCTGGGAAATTTATCACTCAACGGCGGGTATACCATTTTAAAGGCACTCTACCAGAAGGACAGACTCAAAATGCCACCCGGAGATCCGCAGAAATCGTTCATCGCAATAACAGAAATCTACCGGCAGAAAGGGGTGGAAAGAACCAATCCGGAATACCCCTTTTATGTGCACCGCTCTTCCACGGGGAATCCCAAAAAATATAATATTGTTCTCTTTATTCTGGAAAGTTTTTCCGCAAAGGATTTATCTCTGTACGGGCATCCCGCCGATGCGACACCGTTTCTGCATTCCATATCAAAGAAAGGATTTCTATTCCGCAATGGTTTTGCCACCGGTCAGCGATCCATGGCTGCTCTCCCTTCGGTTGTCAGCTCCATGCCCACCCTGTACGGAAAGTTGTATATTAACTCCTCTTACCAGGCAAACAGGCAAACCGGACTGGGAACTCTTCTTTCCCAAATGGGATATAAAACGTTTTTTACCTACGCCGCCTTTTCCGGGTCGATGGGTTTTTCCTCCTATGCAAAAATTGCCGGCTTTGAGGAGATCATCACCAAAGAAAGCCTGAACGCCGGAAAAGAAATGGACGATGGAACCTGGGGAACCTTTGATCATTATACTTTTTCCGCAATGAACCAAAAATACTGCGAAAGCGAAAAGCCCTTTCTTTCTGTTATTTTCTCCCTGAATCCGCATTCCCCGTATTCCCTTCCGGCAGATTATAAAAAGAAATATCCCCCCTCCCATCCCAATTCCGATTTTTTTAATGCCATGCGGTATGTGGATGATTCTCTCCGGGATTTTTTCCAATTGGCGGAAAAAGAAAAGTATTTCAAAAATACAATATTCATTTTCACGTCAGACCATACTTTTGGGGAAAAAAATGGGATGGACAGGTTCCGGATTCCCATTTTATTTTACGCCCCCGGAATCATCCCGCCGGGCGAATCCAGCCGGATCGCATCCCAGACGGATATTCTGCCCACAATTCTGGAAATTCTGGATGCGGATGTTTCGTACTCTGGAGTGGGGACTTCTTTATTCTCCCCGGCATCCGGACGCGGTATTCTGGATATGGGAGACTTGATGGGGTGGGTCGCGGATGATTATCTGCTGGTGGTATCCATGGAAAAAATAACCGGTTTATACAATACAAAGAAGGATCCTTTTCTGGGAAAAAATCTGATCCGGGAATCATCAGAAAGGAAAAAAATGGAAGCCATGCGGAAGGACTGGGAGAGTGTCCATTTTGCCCTTTCTTATGCCATCATTCGTAACCGGTTTGCCCCTTAAATATGGATTGTAAAAGCTTTACGGTGTGAGAAAACAATCCTTTCTGACCATACGGAGCAAATGGTGTTAGAAAGAAAACTGGGTCTGGGAACGGCCACCCTTGTGGTGATAGCAAGCATGATTGGAACGGGTATTTTTGTTACCACGGGTGAAATTCTGGGAATGACGCAGAATTCCTTTGTGGTGTTGATTCTCTGGTTTGTGGGAGGATTAATTGCCGTATCCGGAACCATGGCATACGCGGAGCTTTCCGCCATGATGCCGGAAGTGGGAGGGGAATACCTTTTCCTGCGGAATATCTTTGGCCTTTTGCCTGCGTTTCTCACCGGCTGGATTTCCCTCATTGTGGGGTTTTCCGCTTCCATTGCGTCGAGTGCACTGGCGTTTTCCACATACCTCACCAAACTGGCGTTCTCCAATCATTGGGTATTTCTGGCGGAGTTATTAAAGGAACCCTGGCTGCCCAAGGCGATTGCTATATTCCTGATTGTATTCTTTGGCATTATCCACGCTCTGGGGGTTGAAGAAGGCAGTCGCATCCAGAATGTTCTTACCGTTATTAAATTCAGCGTGGTTGTACTCTTTGTTTTCATCGGTATATTCTTCATTGATTATTCCCGCATTGACCGCCTTTTTACCAACCACCATCCATCCGGAACTCTGCCCGATCTACCCACCATGTCCCTTTCTCTGCTGATCATAATGTGGGCGTTTTCCGGATGGAATGGTGCAACATACATTGCCGGGGAAATAAAAGATCCGGAAAAAAATCTTCCCAAAGCGTTATTTCTGGGAACCGTGCTGACCACGTTTTTCTATATTGCCCTGAATGTGATTTTTCTTCTGAGCAGCGATTATGACGCCATCAAAGGCCAGAAAGCCGTGGGGGAGGTGGCTGCCACCCATTTATTTGGAAAAAATATATCCAGCATTTTCACAGGAGGAATTCTGCTGATTCTTCTTTCCTCCATTTCCGTGCAAATGATGATTGGCCCACGGGTATACTATGCCATGGCCAGAGACAATGTTATTTTTAAGGAACTGGCCATTGTGAGTAAACGGTTCCAGACACCCATTTTTGCGATCATGGTACAGACGTTCATTTCCGTTCTTTATGTCCTTTTCGTAAATCTGGAATGGCTGATGGTTTATATGGGGTTTTCGCTGAGCGTATTCCCCGTACTCACGGTAATCGGGCTCATGTATATGCGGCATAAATTTCCGGAAAAAGCACGTCCCCACAGCGTACCGCTGTATCCCTGGCTTCCGCTCTTTTTTATTCTTATGTCCATTGTGATGATGGCCACGGCCCTGATGAAATGGACGGAATCCTCGCAGTTTGCCCTCCTGGTTTTATTTTCCGGAATTCCTGTGTTTTATTTATGGCGCTGGATAATCCAGAACTTTTCCAAAAAAAATCCACCGCAATAACCCGTCGATGGATGAATACCTGCGGTCAGGAATCTTTGTGAATTCGGAGCATCCCGATGTGCAGGAGTTTGCTAAAAGCAACACAAAGGGGATCCGGGGTAAGTCCCTCCAAGCGATCCGTTTATACTACGCGGTTCGGGATGGGTTCAAATATTTTCCGTATAACATTGATTTGAATCCCCGTGCATTGAAGGCCAGTGCTCTTCTGAAAAAAAACCGGGGCTACTGTATTGAAAAAGCCAATCTTCTGGCTGCCTCCGCCAGAGCATTGGGGATTCCGGCACGGCTGGGTTTCGCTATTGTGAGAAACCACATCGGCACGGAAAACCTGGAAAAAATACTCCGCACGGATAAGCTGGTATTTCATGGTTACACGGAGCTTTTTCTGGAAGGGAAATGGGTTAAGGCCACACCGGCCTTTGATGCAGCTCTGTGCGAGCGGATGGGGGTACACCCTTTGGAATTTGATGGCAAGACAGATTCTATTTTTCAGGAATCGGACAGATCCGGAGGAAGGTTCATGGACTATATTCACGATTACGGGTACTTTCCGGATATACCGTACCAGAAAATGATGGAGGAGTTCCGCAAGTACTATCCTCATTTTTTTGAGGATTTGGAAAAGGACAGCTCAGAACGAAAATATAAAAGAGTTTTCTACTATTCACCGGATTAACTCCAGTACTTGGGTTGGAAACCTTTGGGGGAATTGATTGCAAAAATATTGTCGTGAATACTTGCGGTCAGAAATCCGGCGTCCATGGCCTTTTCCTGAATGCCAAAATCCCAGTCCATTCCGGTCAGGATTCCCATTCTTTTTTTTCCGGCGTGTTCGGGATAAAAAAACAGAAATTCGTCCAGCATTTTGTGGAGTTGATGGATGGAGTCTTCCTTTACCCTGCTTTTTATCTCATTAATAATAACCAGATTGATCCCGGAATTTGCCCAGGCCAGAACATCAATTTCCATTTCCCGTCCTTTTTTGCGGACGCGGGAACGGGGATTCACCACTTCCATTTTATATTTGCTATATAATATTTTCTCCATGGAGGGCAGTGCCATCCCCTCCGTGAAATATCCGAATTTATCCCCCAAGCCGCCAATCTGTTTGCCTAATTCTTTGATCTTCCGGTCTGTTTCCTGCATTCTTCGGTCGGTTTCCTGCATTTTCCTGTCCGTCTCTGCAAACATGGCCCACACATCCTGGGCGGTTAAAGCTTTCCCTGCCATAGAGAGAATATAATCAAAATCTGTGATGGCGGAAATAAAAAGATTGTCCAACTTCCAAGAAATCTATGGGTCCAGTCTATCCAATGCGGAGAAATCGGCCAGGTCATCACCGGCTGGATTATACTGCTTCCAGAGCCTTCTGCAAATCCTTTATCAGAACATCGGCATCTTCAATACCGGCGGACAGGCGGATGGTATTCTTTTTCACACCAAAGGAAAGCCTTCTTTCCGCCGGCAGATACAGCATGGTTGTCAGAAAGGGAATACAGATCAGGGATTCTGTGGCCCCCAGACTCACAGCATGGTAAATTTCATTCAGATTATTTATCATCGTTTTTGCGTCCTCTATGGTTTCTCCCACCTCAAAGGCCAGCATTCCTCCAAATCCGTTTTTCATCTGTTTTTTGGAAATTTCATGACCAGGATCTCCGGGTAGCCCGGGATAGAATACCGTTTTTACTTTGGGATGCTTTTGCAGGAATTCCGCCATGATCTGGGCGTTTTCATTCATTTTCCGGGCACGCAGATAAAAGGTTTTTAATCCTCTTTCCAGCAGGGATGCGGAATATGCATCCAGAGTGGTTCCAATGGCCTGCCGGGTGAACCATAGCTTTTCATAGTCTTCCTTGTCCTTCACAACGATCACTCCTGCCATGAGGTCATTGTGACCCCCCAGGCCTTTGGTGGCACTGTGCACCACCATGTCCGCTCCCAGTTCCAGAGGGAGCTGGTGGTATGGGGTGGCGAATGTGTTGTCCACCACAAAAATAATATTATGTTTTTTGGCCATTTTGGATATTTCCGCTATGTCGATGGTTTTTATCAGCGGATTGCTGGGAGTCTCACAGAAAATCATGCGGGTATTGGGTTGGATGTATTTCTCCAGTTGCGACGCATCGGCAGCGTCCACCCAGTCAATCCGGATTCCCATCCTTTCCAGAATCAGCGAGACTTTATAATGTGCTCCGTAAATATCATGAAACAGGATGATATGGTCGCCCGCTTTCAGATATGTAAAATAGACCATGGTGCAGGCAGCCATTCCCGTGGTGGAAATGATGGCGTCCACGCCGTGTTCCATCTCTGCAATGCGTTTTTCCACCGCCCTCACCGTGGGGTTATCATCCCGGTGGTATGTATACCCATCTATTTCGCCATCGGTAATCTGCCGCAACACTTCAAATGATTCATACTCATAATTCACGGAATGGACAATGGGGGTGACCATGGGTTTATTGCCATAGGGGGTTAATGGATCTTTCATATTCTCTCCTGAAAAAAGTTCACGATAAACCAATCCAAAGATTCCATCTGCACAATCAACCAATATTCGTTTGGGATTTAGCCTTTACAGGGTGGAAAAGAGTTTGCCAATGTCGTCATGGCCGTTTACCGCAATCCAGTACCCACCGTGGACATTATCATTGAATATGAGGGCGGAATTGTACTGATTGAGAGAAAAAACCCTCCTTTTGGCTGGGCTATTCCGGGAGGCTTTGTGGAAGAAGGGGAATCCATGGAGAGTGCCGCTGTCCGGGAAGCGAAAGAGGAAACCAGCTTGGATGTGGAATTGAAGCAGCTTTTGTATGTCTATTCCCACCCTTCCCGCGATCCCCGGAGCCATACGGTATCTGCGGTTTTTATCGCAGAAGGGCAGGGGGAACTCTCTGCAAGGGATGACGCTGCATCCGCCCGGGTTGTTTCCACCAAACTTCCGGAGGTGATGGCCTTTGATCATGCGGAAATTCTGGCCGATTATTTCGCATGGAAAAAAAACGGAACATTTCCGGATCCCGCCATGAAAATGAAAACCTGATATGACCTTCCGCCAGATTTCCATTAAATATATTGATAAATTTTCCTCCTGGGATATGCTTCCGGATTCTCCGGCTGAAGTCTGCGTGATGGGCCGCTCCAATTCCGGAAAAAGCTCCTTTATCCGGTCCATTTCCGGCCAGAAAAAGAGCATCCATGTTTCCTCTACCCCGGGTGCCACAAAGAAACTTTTTTATTATGAATCCCCCGGATTTTCTCTGGTGGATCTACCAGGTTATGGATATGCAAAGATTGCCCATTCTTACAGGGATTTCCTCTCCGGAATGATTGGCAATTATCTTCTGAACCGTCCCAATATCATCAAAATCTATGTCACCATGGATATACGCAGAGAAATAACAGATGAGGAAGTTCAGTTGCTGGATTTTATGGAGACCAGAAAAATAGATAACCGGGATTTTTCTTTTATCTTTATTCTCACAAAAACGGATAAACTGAACCAGAAAGATTACAACAAAAGAATGAAATATTTTGAATTTAAAAAAAATGAACTGGGCATTGATGAAATATATCCTGTATCCAATCTGACTTTAAAAGGTTATGAAAAAGTTATGGAAAGCCTTTTGCGTTAATCCACTGTTTTCTTTAATCCATCCACCAGTAAGTTCAGGGTATGAATCCGGGCAAAGTATTTATCGTTACCGGGAACGATGCTCCAAGGTGCATCCACCGTGCTGGTTTTTAGCAGCATGTCATCCACGGCTTTTTCATATTGATCCCATTTTTCCCGATTCCGCCAGTCTTCATCCGTTAGTTTATATGACTTCAGTTCATCATTTTTTCTCTCTTCAAACCTTCGTAATTGCTCCTCTTTATCAATCTGGATCCAGAACTTGAAAAGAAAACACCCAAAGCGGATGATCTGGGATTCCATTTCATTGATTTCCTGATAGGCCCGTTTCCACTCCTCCTCCTTCGCGAAACCTTCCACCCTTTCCACCATTACCCGGCCATACCAAGAGCGGTCAAAGATGGTGATTTTCCCCCGCTCAGGGATTCGTTTCCAGAACCGCCAAAGATAGTGGTGGGATATTTCTTCCGATGTGGGTTTGGCAATGGAAACCACTTCATAACCCCTCGGATTCAGCTTTTCCGTTACCCGTTTTATATTTCCACCCTTTCCGGCGGCATCCCATCCTTCATACAGGATGATTACTGGTATCTTTTTCTCATATAATCCGTGCTGGAGAAAGAGCAATTTTTCCTGTAAAAGCGGGAGTTTTTCATTATATTCTTCTTTTGTGATTTTCTGTGTTAAGTCAATATTTTCCAGCATTGCCTCATCCTCCCGTAATTCCAATGGACCGCTGGAAGGATTCCAACGCCTTTTCCCGGAATGTCTTTCCCACGACTCCTTCCATGAAGCTGACCACCGTTTCCATGACGGTGATTTTCCCGTTGTCCAGATCTTCCGTGGATACAATATGCCAGGGTGCCCAGGATGTGTTTGTATCCCGGAACATTTCTTCCGCTGCGTCAATGTACTTGTCATACTTTTCATGCTTGTCCCAGTCATCGGATGTGACCCGCCAGCGGTCTTCTTTTGACTTCTGCATTTTTTTCAGCCGTTTTTCCTGTTCTTTCCGGGATATATGCAGCCAGAACTTAATGATGGATGTTCCGTTATCCACCAGAGTTCTTTCAAACTGGTTTATTTCATTGCGGGAGGCTAAATATTCTTTTTTCTTGGCTTTTTTTTTCACCCTTTCTTCCAGTATATGCATGTACCAAGACTGGTCAAAAATATGGATAAATCCTCTGGCCGGGGTGTCCACCCAGAAACGCTGTAAAAAAGGCTTATTGCTTTCCTTCTCATCCGGAGCCATCACAGGAATCACCCGGAAGCCCCGGGGATCCATGGCACGGGTGATATTAGAAATGATGCTTCCTTTTCCGGCAGCTTCCAGCCCTTCAAAAACCAGAATGACCGGTATATTCTCACCTTTCAGATATTTCTGAAGCATGAACAAATCTTCACCGGCTTTTTTCTTTTTATTTTTTATATCCTCCGGGGATATATTTTTCTTAACATTCAAATCCAGAATTTCCAGCATACAAATCCGATCATAAATAAACTCGTGCGGTAATGGCAAGGATTTTTTACGGGAAATACGACTATCGTGGGGATTCCGTTTATGCCGCACGCCCCTTTCCGTTTTTATGCGAAATCCCGGAATTTGTTTGACCGGCAAGTCACCGTTAAAACCATTGTTTACTCCATTTACTTTCCGGTAAAAAACCGGAAAATAAATGGAGACGGGGTAAGGAATAGTTATATTCCGGATGAAGAAAATGATAGT
>DYOA01000019.1:6000-28923 GCA_020720785.1 Leptospira biflexa | reverse complement strand
AATAGTTATATTCCGGATGAAGAAAATGATAGTGAGGTGGTTATGGAAAACAGTTTATCCGTAAAAGTGGAAAAGGAAGTTCTGCACAGCAATAAAGAAAAAGCGGCTGCCATCAATAAGCTGTTAAAAGAAAAGAAAATAAAAAGTTTTAATATGATGAGCTCTCCCGGCTCCGGAAAGACCACATTACTGGAAAGGACCATCGAAAAAATGGGTCCACAGAAAATTGCCGTCATTGAAGGGGATCTGGAAACTGAAAATGATGCCAAACGCATCCGGGAAAAAGGAGCCCTTTCTTACCAGATCACTACGGGAACCACCTGTCATCTGGATGCATCTATGGTGGAAAAAGCCATCGGCAGAATGGATTTAACCGGAATTGAATATCTGTTTGTGGAAAATGTGGGGAATCTGGTCTGCCCGGCCAATTTTCATCTGGGAACGGATCTCAATGTGGTTCTCCTCAGTGCCACGGAAGGGGATGACAAACCCGTTAAGTATCCGGTTATGTTTCATGTGGCCGATGTGGTACTGATCACAAAAATTGAGGCCGCTCAGATTATGAATTTTTCCATGGAGAAGGCGATGGAAAACATAAAAAAAGTAAATCCCAAAATCCCGGTTTTCACGCATTCCATCAATGTGCCGGATGAATTTGATAAATGGCTGGATTATATTAAAAATGCATGAAATGTCCATAGCCCATGCTATCCTGACGGAGGCGGAGAAAATCGCCCTGGAAAACAATGCCCAGAAAGTACTATGGGTACGGGTGAAGATTGGAATCATGACCGGAGTGGTGACGGAACAGCTGCAATCGGCCTTTGAAATTTATAAACGCCAGTTTGAAGCCTGTGCGGAACTGGAATTGATTATCCATGAACAGCCTCTTGTACTTGTCTGCAAGGCATGCGGAAAACGTACCCATACCACGGATTATATTCTCCAGTGTGAGCACTGCCATACAACGGAGGTGGATATCCTGGACGGGGATTCCATGTTCATTGAACAACTGGAGCTGGATTTAAAGGAAGAGATCAAATCCGGTCAGGGTACCGCGTAATATACCAAAGTAAGGAGAAAACATGTGCCTGGGAATACCTGGAAAAGTTATTGAAATGACGGATGATGAAGACGCATTTATGCGGATGGCAAAGGTGAGTTTTGGAGGATCCGTGAAAGAAGTCTCCATGGCCTATGTGCCGGACGCGAAAGTGGATGATTATGTGATTGTTCATGCCGGATTCGCATTAAGCGTCATTGATGAGCAGGAAGCCAATGAGGTGTTTGCCTATCTCATGGAAATGGGGGAGGCCCTCGCGGAACTGGACGAGAAAAACCAGAGCCAATGAAGTACATGGATGAATACCGGGATGAAAAATCCGCCCGGGATTATGCACAACTGATCGGCCAGATCGTAAAACAGAAATGGAATATCATGGAAGTCTGTGGCGGGCAGACGCATTCCATCATGAAATTTGGGATTGACCAGCTTTTACCCCCGGAAATTAACCTGGTGCATGGTCCCGGATGTCCGGTGTGCGTGACACCTCTGGAGATGATTGATAAGGCACTTCATATTGCATCCCAGCCCAATGTGATTTTTACATCCTTTGGGGATATGCTGAGGGTTCCGGGTTCCCGGAATGATCTTTTTTCTGTGAAAGCCTCCGGTCACGATGTGCGGATTGTGTATTCTCCACTGGATGCGGTGGGCATAGCCAAAAAGAATCCGGATAAGCAAGTGGTTTTTTTTGCCATCGGATTTGAAACCACGGTTCCGGCAAACGCCATGGCGGTTCTTCACGCGGACAAAATGGGTCTGGAGAATTTCTCTGTTCTGGTTTCCCAAGTGCGTGTACCTCCGGCCATGGATGCCATTTTATCTTCCGGGGATAATATTATTGATGGTTTTCTGGCGGCCGGTCATGTGAACGCGGTGATGGGGTACCATGAGTATTTTACCATAGCAGAAAAATATTCCACCCCCATGGTGGTGACTGGATTTGAACCGGTGGATATTCTGCGGGGTTTCTATTTCCTCATCCGGATGCTGGAAGAGAAGGAATACTCCGTCCGGAATGCCTATGAACGGGTGGTCACCAGAGAGGGAAATCCGGGTGCCCAGAAAGCCATTTATGAAGTTTTTGAAAATGGCGACCAGAAGTGGAGGGGCATTGGAAATATCCCGCAGAGCGGTCTGGTTCTCCGGGATAAATACCAGAAATATGATGCGTCTCTCCGTTTTTTTGTGCAGGACATCCGGACCCAGGAGCCGGAAATCTGCATTGCCGGTGAGATTTTGAAGGGGAATAAAAAGCCGTTTGACTGTCCTGCTTTTGGGAAGGAATGTGTGCCGGAAAATCCGCTGGGGGCAACCATGGTGTCATCGGAAGGAGCCTGTGCCGCCTATTACAAATACCGCCGGAGCTGAAGTTTTATGAATGTCAAAAAAATCAAGATCAATAGAATTATTGAAAGCCTCAAACCCCAGAAAATCCGGAATAAAATCATACGTTTTACTGTCTCATTGAGCGAATCCCTGCTGGAAAAGCTGGATGTTCATCTTCAGCAGAAAGGGTATGCCTCCCGCTCAGAGTTTATCCGTGACCTGATCCGGGAGCAGATGGTGGAAGAAGTCTGGTCCGGGGATGATGACCAGGTTACCGGGGTGCTGGCCATTGTTTTTGATCCCCACCACCGGGAGCTTTCCCAGAAGATAATGGAGCTACAGGAATGCACCCGTGCTTTCATCGTCTGTTCCACAGCGGTCAGTATGGACCACGCCAATGTTTTGAATACCATTGTGATCCGGGGAAGACCGGTTGCCGTGCAGGATATTGCCTCCCAGATTTCCGGCATAAAAGGTGTGAAATTTTCCCGGCTCACAAAGACCACAAGGTTTGAAAGCTGATGGACTTAACCCGGGAAGAACAGAATAAGATATTTATCCTATCCGCACCGTCCGGAACGGGAAAAAACACGGTTATATCCCGTCTGATGCAAATCCGCTCGGATTTATCCTATAGTATCTCCATCACCACCCGTGTCCCCCGTGGAACGGAAAAAAACGGGGTGGAATACTATTTTGTGGATAAAGAGGATTTTCTTGCAGGAATAAAAAAAGGGGATTTTCTGGAATATGCCCCGGTGCTGGACCGGTTTTATGGTACCCAAAAATCAGAAATTCGCCGGATTCTGGGGATGGGAAAGATGGTGATTATGGACATCGATATCCAGGGGAGTTTCCAGTTGAAAGAAAAATATCCCGGAGTCCATAATCTGTTTCTGGTTCCGCCGTCTCTGGAAATTTTACGGGAGCGTCTGGTCCGGAGAAAAACGGAGATGCCGGAGCAGATTGACAAAAGGATGGAGCTGGCAAAAAAGGAGATGGAATTCCAGGAGCGGTTTGAAAAAACTTTTGTGAATGAAAACCTGGAGCATTCGGTTTTATCTGTCTCTGCCTATATTGACCAGACCCAAAAACAATCCACGTGACAGAAAAACCTGCCATTCTTGTGATCACCGGACCCACCGCATCCGGAAAAACCGCCATAATTGAAAAACTCTCCGGACTTTTCCCGCTGGAAGTGGTTTCTGCGGATTCCCGGCAGATTTACCGGTATATGAAAATCGGGACGGCTGCTGTGTCGGAGGAATTGGTGGAAAAAATCCCCCACCATGGGGTTTCCATCAAAAATCCGGATGAATCCTTTTCTGTGGGTGAATTCCGGAAAATGGCCATCTCCGCAATAACGGAAATTCTGCACAGGAAGAAGATTCCGGTGATTTCCGGCGGAACATTTTTTTATATCCGCTCGTTATGGGATGGCATTCTGGAGGAGCCGGAAATTTCCACCCCATTGCAGCAGGAAGTGGACGCATTATCCGCAGAGGAAGTCCATCGGCGGTTGCAGGATGCAGATCCGCACTCCGCACTCCGGCTTTCCATAAATGATATCTACCGCCGTCGCAGGGCTCTTCTGGTATCCCTTGCGGGGGAAAAACCATTTTCTGATTACGAGCCTTCCGGAGGGATATTTGGGGATTATAATTTCCATTCCTGGTATCTGGATGTCTCCAGAGATATTCTCTACCGCAACATAAACCATCGGACGGAAAAAATGATCCAGGATGGTCTTGTGGATGAGATTCTGGAATTATTATCCCGGGGCTATTCTCCATCCCATCCGGGGCTGAAAACCATCGGCTACCGGGAATTTTTTGAAACTCCGGAAGGGATATTCCGAGATGAAAACCAGACTGCGGCAGAGTGGGGTGAAATTATCCGGAAAAAATGGAAAGAGGCATCTTACAGGGATGGGGTGCTTGCGAGCATTTCCCGGAAGACCAGAAATTATGCCAAACGGCAGCTCACCTGGTTCCGGAATGAGCCAAGGTTAAAAAGAATTGACCATGATTCCCTTGTTTTTCAAATATCCCAAGCTATCAAGCCCGGGGGATTTTATGAATAAAAATAACATACAGGATTTTTTACTGAACCAGGTGAGAAAAGACAAAATTGCCATCACCGTATACTTGTCCAATGGGGTGCCCATAAAGGGGAAAGTCATCAGTTTTGATCATTTCACTATAATTCTGGAAGTAAAAGACAAGCAGGTAATGGTATACAAACACGCCGTGACCACCATCACTCCGGACGAAAGCATCACTCTCTACCATCCGGAGACAGAAGAAAAATAATTGATCCATGAGAATAGCGTTCCGTTTTCTCCGGCTGGTCCTTGCTTCCGTGAGTATTGGAGCGGTGGTATCCTTTTTGTTCCTGGGTTTTCTGAGTGTTCCGGATGGGAGCAGTGCCATTGTTATCAACCAGTTGGACAGAAAAGACATACGCTCTCTGGGGCCGGGTACACATTATCTGGCCGATGGATTCATTCCGGAAAAATACCAGATCATCCTCATTTCCGGGGATGAGAACCTTATATCAATTAATTTTAAAACAGATTTAAAGTACACCCGTTTTTTGAACCTGCCGGATTACTTTACGTTCAAGGCATCGGTGGGTCTGGCATACCGGATCAACCAGAAAAATATCCTCCGTCTTTTTTACATGAACAACCAGAAAATCACCAATATCAACAAGTTTGTGGAATCCCGTTTTTTGCGGTTACTGGAAAAAAAGTTTTATGAAATATATCAGGCAGAGGAAGATATTCCGGAATTAAGAAAAAATTTCTCTGTTTATTTGTCCGCATCCAATCCGGATTTCCGGAAAGACTGGCAGGATTTTTTCTATTACAAAGGAGAAGCCCTGATTGAACTGGAGGAGGTGTACATCCATAGTGTTCATCTTCCGGATTATTATGTCTACCGCCAGATGACCGCAAACCTGCCGGAAATAGTACGGGCAAAAAGAGTGGCCTTCCTTGCCAGAATTGATGATGAGGCCCGGATTGAAACCCAGAAAGAATCTGCCCTTGCGGATTATGAGAATGCAGAGCGTTTTTTGAAGCTGATTAACCAGAATCCCATGGTTCTCCAGTTTTTCCAGATTCAGAAATTAAATCCCAAAGCCACAGAAATTATTATTGGACAAAACGGGACGCCGGTGATTTCTGGTTCCCATAAAACGGATAATCTCCCGCAAAGCGAAGATGAGACGTTGACCCTGCCGCCCATACGGAAAAATTAACGGTGGACGGGGAAAGGAGAAAAGATGAAAAAAAATATGCCTTTTGTCCTGATTATGGCTGGTGGGTCTGGGACCCGTCTGTGGCCTCTTTCCCGTATCAAGCGTCCCAAACAGTTGATTCCGCTGTATTCCAAACATTCCCTGATTGAGGAAACCATTATCCGGGCCCAAAAAATTACGCCTCTGGATAATATAATTATTGGAACTAATAAAGATTTGATGGGCAAGATTATGGCCTCTCTGGATTATCTCAAAGATGAGAATTTTCTGATTGAGCCGGTTGCCCGGAACACAGCTCCCATTATCGCTTATTTTCTGGCACGGTTGCGGGAAAATAAAGTGGGGGAAGATGTTCCCGTTCTGGTGCTTTCTGCTGACCATTTTATTTCCCCCCTGGATGCCTGGGTGAAAATGGTGGAGGATTCATTATCCCACTTGGAAAACCGGATCTGGTGTTTTGGGGTACATCCTTCCCGTCCGGAAACCGGATTTGGCTATATTGAACGGGGGCAGAACCTGGGCTTTCCATCCGGATGGGAAATCCAAGGTTTCAAGGAAAAACCGGACGCCCAAACAGCAGGAAAATATCTGGCCGATGACAAGTTCCTCTGGAATTCCGGCATGTTTCTGGCAAGGCTGGGAGCCTTCTGGGAAGAATTCCGGAAGCACCAGGCAGAAATGGCCGGCTTGGCGGAGAAAATTGCAGGGGATAAAAAGAAGCTAAAAAAATATTTTCCGCAGATGCCGAATATAGCCGTGGACTATGCCATCATGGAAAAAACCAAGCATGCCGGGGTTCTCACCGGAGATTTTGCCTGGGACGATGTGGGCAGCTATGAATCCATTCCCCGGATTATGCCGCCGGATGAAAACGGAAACTATAATCCCACAGGCATAAAATACTATTCTTTAAAATCCAGCGGAAATATTATTATTTCCGATAAGAAAAAAATGGCCATTGCCTTGGAGGGAGTGGAAAACTCGCTGGTTGTGTATAACAAGGGAATTCTGGCCATCAGTTCCCGGAAAGATGTGGATGGAATAAAAAAAATACGGGAATTGTTTGACGAAAAATACCGTTAAACCCCCCAAGGAGTCAACATGAAATGGACAAAAAAAGTGGCGGTTTTTTTGAGCGGATTGGGGCTGGTTCCCCTTCTTTGGTCGGACAATGGCGGTTCTCTGGGAGTGGGAGAAGAGCTCTTCTATGTGATTAAATACACCAGTTCCGTAACCGGGAATGTCATTGGGGGTTATGCAAAGGTGCAGATTGTCTCCCAGGTGAACTATAAAGGACATGATGTGTATGTGGTGAAATCCCAGGCAAGGACATCGGAAACCCTTGATAAAATATTTAAAATACGGGATACCATGCAGACAGAATGGGACTATAAAAACCGCCGTCCCATCCGCAGTATGAAAAGCCAGAATGAGGGGGAATATCAGAATTATCTGGTGACCAATTACGACCACGCAAAAAGACGTGCTACCTACTATCGTAAATTCTGCCGATGTGACAAACCGGGAAAGCAATGGCAGGTAAAAAACGGTTCCCAGGAAAATCTTCCTGTTGGTGTGCATGATGTGATGTCCGCTCTTTTTTCCATGCGGGTGGACAGCCGCCAAGGAAATCCCGGTCACAGTTTTTATATTGATATGTATGATGATGCCAAGCTGCAAAAATTCCAGATGAACATCATAGCCAATGATACCGTGACCACGCAGGCAGGTACATTTAAAACCATGAAGGTGTTGCCCAAAATGGAAACTAGTGGATTTTTCAAGCAAAAAGGGGATATATTTGTCTGGGTTTCCGATGACATCAACAGGTATATTGTGAAAGTCCAGGGACAGGTTCCCTACCTTCCCGGGTCCTTCATCATTGAACTGGTAAAGATAAAAAAAGGAACCGTTCCTTAATATTCCACATAGTGGATTTTATATGGGGCTTTATGGAATTCCGGGCCGGCATCGATGATGAGTTTCTGTTCGTTCCAGAATACCGGCACAGGACGGTAGAGGGAACGGTAAAGAATCCATCCCTCCAGAAAAATGGTTTTATCTTTTTTCACCTGCCAGGCTATTTCCACAAAGCCTTTATCGTCCAGAGTGCCTTCCCATTTTTGGGATGTTTGGGAATGGAGGGAAAAAAAACTGGAGATTATAAGAATCCATACCAGCAGAATTGTTTTGCACATATTGCATTCTTTTTTTCCCGGCAATCCCGCCAAGTTTTTTCTGTATTTGTAAATAACATAAAGGAGAAAGTATGAAAAATTTAATGAAAAAGATTATGCCGTTAGGGCTTGTATTGACCCTATGGGCATCCGGAGCCTATTCTGCCACCCCAGAGACGGAGATGCAGAAAATGACAGGAAACCTCGCAGATTCCCTTGCGGACAAAGTGGCCTTTCTGAACACCCTGGGGATGAATGATTCCACTGCGGCTGCCAAGGGATTTCCCTTCTTTTCCGTGGGGGTCAGTGCAGGTCTGGGTTTGCTGGAGAATCCAGCGGATAACCTCAATGCGAATCTGGATTCCTCAGTAAATACAGATGCAGTGCCTCTGGACATTGCGTACCTTCCGTTGCCGTATTCCCCCACCATTTTCGCACGGGTGGGAATCCCCGGAGTTTCCAAACTGGATGTGGCCGTCAAATACGGATTGCCTCTGGATATTTCCGCAAAGGGTGTCTCTTTCCAATACGCAACGTACGGAGGGGAAGTACGGTATTCCTTCCTCCAGCAGACCTTTGTCATTCCCGGTCTTTCTCTAGCTGCCGGGGTGGATCATTCCTCCGGAGAGATTTCCTGGGAGCAGGCATCTGCAAGTTATGGAAGTGTGGCCGGTACTCCCATAACCGCAGCCTATAAAATGAACAACGAATGGTCCATCACATCGCCATACATTTCTGCCAAAACCGGGATTAACCTGCTAATATTCAGTGTGGTGGCCGGAGTCAGTGCATATTTCCCCATGGGTGATGTGACTTCCACCTATTCCGGAACCGTTAACTCCGTGGCTGCGAGTTACAAAGAAACCGGAGACCTCCCATCCTTCCGGGCGAAAGCTCTGGCTGGATTATATTGGATACCCATCCCATTCTTCCGTCTGGGCTTCCAGTATGACTATGAGTTTGAAACTTCCAATATGGCGGTAGCCTTTACCACGCAGTTTGTATTCTGATAAAATGCTTTTTATGGTCATGTTTTATTCCGAAGATGAAACATGACCATGAGTAACGGGAAGCGTAAAAAAATATTCCTTCTGGATGATGACGTCGCGTTTTGTTCCCAGATGGAATACCTTCTGGCAGATATTGCGGATGTGGATTCTTTTTATAATTACAATGATTTTTTAAACGCTGTGGAAAATGCAAGGCCGGATTTGGCGTTGATTGATCTGAATCTGAATGACCCTTACCATAATGGTTTTGATGTTATCATGGAAATCAAGAAGAAGAAAGATTCCCATCTTCTCCCAATGGTTATGATATCCGGTGCAGACTCATCAGAAACCCTGCAGAAAGCATTCCGATCCGGTATTGAAGACTATGTACAGAAACCCATAATCCCGGAAATATTTATCAGTAAAATCGAACATAAGCTGTATACATATTTTCAGAAAATACACATGAATCCTCTGACCGGATTGCCCGGGAACCGTATTATTGAAGAAGAATTCTATTTGCGAATGAATTCAGGGAAGCTGTTCAGTGTTGCCTATCTGGATATGGATAACTTCAAACCATTCAATGATATCAAGGGAGTGAAAAAAGGGGATAGGGCCATCCAGCTCCTTGCTTTTGAACTGCTGAATCTACGGAATGAATATACCAGAGAACAGCTTTTTGTGGGGCATCTGGGAGGAGATGATTTTTTTCTGATGGGTAATAAAAGCAAAATACGAGAAATGATTAATTCCGTGTATGAGAGCTTTTCCGCTAAAATGAAAAGCCTTTTCACAAAAGAAGAGGTGGGGCAGAATTATTACATTTCAGAAGACAGAAGCGGAGTAGAGAGAAAATTTCCTCTTCTGACAATCTCCGCTTCCCTATTACACATTGGGGCCATCTTGGAGATGGATTTTGAAACCCTCACGGAGTTTACATCCCGGCTTAAAAAGAGTGCAAAAAAAATTGAAGGGTTTTCCATTTACGAGCATACCCTGCTTTATCCTCCGGGAAAAACCAGAGAAAACCATCTGTTTATGGAAGAAAATCTGAATCCGCAACCCAAAGATAATTCTTCAGCAAATTCTGGGTAACTGCTCTCCTGCAATCATATCCAGAATTCTCCGGGAACCAATGGAACTGACCATATATACTCCATGGGAACCCCTCTCCATGGCCCGGCCAATGATCACAGAGTCCTTTCCCTCCGGATAGGAACGCATGATCTCCAGAGCCCGGGCGGCATTTTTCTCCGGCAGGATTACCATCATTTTCCCTTCATTGGCCACATAGGAAGCGTCCATACCCAGAATTTCCAGAGCACCCCGCACATTTTCCTGAACAGGAATCTTTTTCTCATCAATCTCCAGGCTCACATCCGCGATGCCGGTGGTCTCATTCAGGGCACTGGCCAGGCCGCCACGGGTCAAATCCCGCAGCATGTGGATTTCCATTCCGTCTTCCAGAAGTCCCATGGTCATGGCAATCAGGGAGGCAGAGTCGCTTTCAATTTGGGATTCAAATTCCAGATTTTCCCGTTTGGCCATGATGGCCATACCATGGCGTCCCAGATCGCCGTTGATGATGATGACATCCCCTTTGCGGACAGAGGCAGGATTAATAATATGGGGGGTGACAATGACTCCAATTCCGGTGGTGTTGATAAAGATACCATCTCCTTTTCCTTTCTCCACCACTTTTGTGTCTCCGGTAATGATTTTCACACCTGAGGAGGAAGCCGCTTCCTTTACGGAATAAACAATCTGCCAGAGCTGCTCCATGGCCAGACCTTCTTCAATAACCAGGCCCAGGGTGAGATAGAGCGGGCGGGCACCGGCCATGGCCACATCATTTACCGTTCCATGCACAGCCAGAGAGCCAATGTTGCCTCCTGGAAAAAATAGAGGATTTACCGTAAAGGTGTCTGTGCTCATGGCCAGTTTTTCGCCTGGGGATGGGAAAATGGTGGCATCATGTTTCTGGTTCAGCAGATCATTGGCAAAAGTGGCCACCATCATGCTTTCAATCAGGTCGTTCATCATGCGGCCGCCGCCACCGTGGGCCAGCGTAACCATGGGATATTTATCTATGGGGACGGGACACATCGCCCTAAGAAGGGAACCCTTTTCTTCTGTGCTCATGCTTTTTATGGTTTCCATTTATGCGTTTTCCTTCAGCCAGCCTTCCCGGTATGCCCGCAGAAGTACTTTCAAGTCCGCAATCTGGTTCATCAATTCCCGGCCTTTATCCGAATCTTTGATATACAGCCGGATATCTTTTTTTTCCAGAATGATGGTTTCTGTTCGCATATCTTCCTCCTGTTCAATGGCCTTTAGAGCGGATTCAAAAGGTTTGTGGGCGGCCAGCAGAAAGCCAAAGGAATTGTAAATTAACGTGTATCCGGCAATGCCGGTTTCCTTCTGATACGCCCGGGAAAACCCGCCGTCAATGACCATCAGTTTTCCGTTTGCCTTGATGGGGCTTTCCCCTTTCACCGCTTTTACCGGCACATGACCGTTGACTATATGGGAAACTTTGGGGTCCAGCCCGAATTCCTTTAAAATTCTGTCCACCATGTCTTCCCGGTCGCGGAATTTATAATAAGGGTTTTTAATTTCCTCATGGGTTTCCTTGTCCGTCAGAAAATATCTCTCAAAAGTGGCCATTTTTTCTTTCCCAAAAAGAGGGGACATGGAACCTGCCCAGAGGTACCACATGACGTCCATGCCGTATCTTTTTATTTCCGGATCATTCCGGGTGAAATACCCCACTCTGGCCAGGCGGTCCACCCTGTCCAGAAAAGACTTTCCGGAATATTTTTCTCCACCCACTTTAAATTCCCGGAAGCTTCCGTCATCGTTCATCGCAATACAGCCGTGAAAAAGAAGATTATTATTATAGATGGTGTAAATCCCACCCCGGGAGAATAAAAACCGGACATGACGGTGGAGTTTATCGCTGTTTGCGAACGAAGCCACCAGCTTATCCATAACATACTGTTCCTGATCTGTCAGAGCATAGGGATTCTCCGGGTTTATGGTGGGGAAATGAGTATCCAGTAAGGAATAGGTTTTTCCATCCAGAAGGATGGTGCCCTTTTCATAATCTATTTTATCCAGGAGGAGACGGTCTTCCATGTGGTACTGGGGTCGCCGCCGGATTATCCTTTCCTCCAGTTTAAACTGGATGATGGAGATGGCCTTGTGCATCCGGGAAATCAGCTCAATTTCATTTTTGGAATATTTTCTGTTTTCACTCAGTTTGGGGTGGAACTGGCTTGCGGGATCATTCTCATAGATATCCATGGCCAGGGTGGCCAGGGGGAGCAGGCTGATGGAGTATCCGTCCTCCAGAACATTGGTATTGGTATAGCGAATGGCAATCCTCACCACATTGGCGATGGCAGCTTCACAGCCGGCAGCCGCACCCATCCACAGAATATCATGGTTACCCCACTGGATGTCCACAGAATGGTATTGCATTAATTTATCCATAATGATATGGGGTCCGCCTCCCCGGTCAAAAATATCGCCCAGAACATGCAGATGATCAATGGCCAGCCTCTGGATGAGCTCCGCAAGCTGGTTCACAAAAGCATGGGCACGGGATGTTTCAATGATGGTATCCAGAATAGTCTGGTAATACTCTGCCCGGTTCTGGATTCCTTCCTGTTCGCTGAGCAGCTCATCAATAATATAGTCAAAATCCAGAGGAAGGGCTTTACGCACTCTGGAGCGGGAATATTTGGAGGCCAGATTCCGGGTGAGTTGGATCAGTTGGGTGAGGGTTCTTTTATGCCAATCATCTTTATCCGTAATATTTTTCAGGATCAGAGGGACTTTCTGCTGGGGATAGAAAATAATGGTGGCCAGATTTTTCTTTTCCTCATTGCTTAAAGTGTCCTGAAAAACATCATCAATTTTCCGCCGGATAACTCCGGAAGCGTTTTTGAGTACGTGCAGGAATGCCTCATGCTCTCCGTGGACATCGGAAAGAAAATGCTCCGTGCCTTTGGGGAGATTGAGAATGGCGGTCATATTGATAATTTCCCTGGAAGCGGAGGCAATGCTGGGATATTTTTTGGCCAGCAGCTTTAAGTATTGAAGATCTTTTTCCAGAATTTCCATGATCACTTCTTGTTTTACGCTCTCCATCGTCAAACGTTTCCTGATGCCGATGGGAGGAACCCTGCGGGAAAAAGAGTTCCCTGTTTGCTCAGAAATTCCTGAGTGTTGCGGTCAAAATATCCCTCCGGAGCAAAGGGCTCCCAGATTTCTTTGTATGCTTCCAGAAGCCATCTGCGGTATTCCGGGATATGGCAGCGGATTTTTTCCGGGGCTTTCTCCGCAATTTCCCGTGCAGCGTATTTTTCATTCCCCCGGACCAGAAGATATTCCACCTTTTCTCCGGGGAGCACACTGGGGAAATTTTTATCGTCGCGGTTCATATTCAGAATCTGCCTCACGGAAACGGAACCTGCATTATCCACCCGGTAGTCCTCCAGAGCCCGGCCAATGTTCCTCCGAAAATACAGATAACGGAACGGAATTTTTTCTTCTTTGAGAAGGCGGTCATAGTGCCGGTACAGTTTTTCCATCCGGAAGTGGTCGTTTTTCAGATCCCGGATGAGAACGCATTTTTTCATGCGGGTTAGCATCCCCATCTGGGCTCTTTTTATGTAAACCGGAATATCCTTGTGGCGGCACAATAAACCCCGGAGTTTCAGTTCCCCATCGGTAAACCGCCCAAAATACCGGTTGGCCACGGGAAAGCCCGGATCTCCTTTGGAGGGGAGGAACACCAGCCAGGAATACACTCCATCCAAGGAAATTCCCACTCCGGTTTTTTCTTTGATTTCCTGGAAAACGGGTTCCAGATCTTTTTCTGTGATAAATTCCCCCGGTGTTGTTTCCGGATCTTTTTTCAAAAACAGGCAATCTGTGATGGCGTGTACCAGGGAATATCTGGTTTTTTCTGCGATTTCTTTTGCCGTGATCAGCTTTTGCCGGCCAAACGCCTGCACGGCCTCATGGGATTCCAGCCGCCCGAATTTCGCATTCCGATAGCCCAGATAACCAAAACAGGTGACCAGTAGCCACTTCAAGGATATTTGCCGGGTTTCTGCCGCTCGCCGGAGTTCTTTCAATTCTTTCCTGTGCACGGGATTTTTCTCTTCCTGTATCCGGGATTTAAGAATTTTTTTTTGCTCTTTCAGGTATTTTCTGCGTGCCAGTAGAGGTTCAATGGAAAGGGAAACCACCCCCCTGCGGCGGCGGCAAATATGGGCTTTGCTTTCCGGTACCTTTCCCGCCTCCGGATCATTCCGGCAGCAGTCGCACAAGACGGTCTCCGGGGAAATGTTATGGATGACCATAATGGTGGGGTACATCTGCTCAAAGTCAATCTGGGCAATATTTTCCAGAACATTTCCCTGGCTGTAAATATCAGGTTCATAGACAAGGCCGCCTTTATCTATCCTTAAAAGTTCCGTTGCTTTCCGGGGTTCTTCAATATGGCTTTTTTGCCAGGGAACCAGATAATTGTTCCGCAGGGCAATTTCACTCTGCATCTGGGTGAGGGCGGCCCCGGTGGAAGAGCGGGCCATTTTCTGGACGGGGATGCGGGAAATCCGGGAAAGCTCAATAATTCCCAGAAGATCACTTTCTTTATACAGGAAAGAATTTTTAGAGTCAATATGCCATCGGCCAAAGAGCGGATAAGAAGGAGCACGGTAGATGGTATTCCCATAGGAAGAATAGGAGGAGCCTTTTCTGTGGATCACCCTTTTTATGGGTAAAAGCTCCCTGTCCAGAAGCAGTGGAATTTTATATTTCTGGGATAGAAAAAACAACTCCGGAAAAATGATCTGGTCTCCAAAGGAGGAAAGAATGATATCCGGATCATACTTCTGCAAGGCAGAATTCAGCCATAAAAGAAGTCCGGCCGGATTATGGGCGGGAGGATATTCCTGTGCAAACTCCACCTCATTTTCATAGTATACTTTGAGGCACAGGGAATTCTCCGGAGAATAAAACATCCGGTGGCTTTTCCGCAGGGACATTTCCATTATCCTGAAATGCGGGACGGGGTATTCAAAAGAAGCCGGATCTTCTGCGGGGAATATTTCCTTTATCCGATTATAAGCTTCCGGAATGATTTTTACCCGGGAGGCGGGATAAATATTTTTCTGGAGAAAATATAAAAAAGAAGGCTCCATATCAGAATGGTATACTTCCGCCCTGGAATAGAAATGGAATAATCGGCGGGAGATTTTTTTCAAAAGAGATGGTTTGCTCAGGACATAACGTGCCACTTTAATTTCTTCATTCCGGTAAAAATGTTTTCTGGATGTCCAGTGGGGTTTCTCCGCAAGGGCATTGAGCTCATAAAGTCTCCGGGCAAACCGCCTCTGGTAATCTGGCGGGGCATCCACAAATATTTCAGGATAAAAAGTATCTTTAAAATGGAAAATTCTCCGGTCATCCGAGAGAACCCACAGATAAACGGTATTTTCCACCAGATATACATCAAAAAGAAATCCACAGATGATATCTTCAGGATTCCCGTTCATTGTTCCTCTGTTTTCATGAATCCAATGCTCAGCTTCAGCTCCTGGATTTCTTTTTTCAGGTTTTCATTCTTTTTTTCCAGCTCTTCGCTTTTCTTCAAAAGCTCCAGGGCAATGGATAAAAATACCGGATCCGATGGATTGGGAAACGCGGAGAGAACTCCCGTCTGGACATGGTATTTGGCGTAACGCATCAAAACATCAAAACGCTGTTTATCTTCTTTTCGCAGACTTTTCTTGAAAGCCTTTAACCTATCCCGGAAATGTTCCAGAAGAAAAGAATACGGAGGAATGGTCCTTCCCATTTATCTCTCCTTTAATAAAATCCGGTTTTCGCGTTTTCCCGCCGGAGGGGGAAGGGGGTTCCGGTAAAAATTCTGCATTTTTGTTTCCAGAATTCCCAGAGAGCCACGGTAAGCCGGATGATCCATGTTTTTCTCAAAAAAAACCGCCGGTATGTTTTTCTGCCGGATACGGAGAATGGATTTGGTGAGAATTTCAGAAAGGGCAATGCTTTCCTCAAAGCCCACATCCCTGTCAAAAAGCTGCTTGTATGGAGAAAGAAAAAATGTCATGCTGAAGGAATCCGGTTTTTTCAGCAGATTTCCGGCTGATTCCAGAACATGGTAAGGGTTAAAAACCCTCTGCACATAAACCTGGTCCAGAACCATATCCGGGTTGAGGCCGGCACCTATGGCATGGCCGGAAAGGGAAAACAGGGAAAAACGGATGGCTCCGTCCACCACCAGCACTCTCCCGGAAAGAGAAGCCTCAAAAATCCACCGGTGGGCGGCAGCAAAACCGGACGGGAATCCGGTAAAAAAACCCCCCATCCGGGGAACTCCGGAATAAAAAACGGAAGACAAAGCCGGAGAGGAAACAGAAGCGGGATAGTGCATGGATGCAATTATTATAATACTAATAATCTGTAAAGTATAATATAAAAAATGCGGAAGACAGTAAACGCAGGGTGGCCCCCGGGTAAGGTTTATCATTGATCCGTATATGCGGGGAATAGTTATTGAAAGATTGAAACGTTCCTGGAAAACGTCATCCATGGACTCACTCACCGGCAGGGTAAAATTATATTTCGCAATTCTTCTTACATTATTCTCCATCAGCTTGATGGGAATGATTTTCTTCACCAATAAAATGATTTCTGATGCCCATTTGGTGGATGTGGCTGGAAGACAGAGAATGCTCACTCAGAAAATGTCCAAGGAAATCAATCTTTATGCTGCTAACCCATCGGATGGGGGAAAGGAAATGGTGGAAAAAACCCGAGGGGAATTTGTCCGGGCACTGGAGGCATTTCTGAATGGAGATGAGGCTCTGGGGATTTCCCGGGTGGATGAAAAAGAATTCCGGGAAGCATGGGAAGCCGTGAAAGAAAAATGGCAGACATTCAATGCCCATATTGATGTTGTGCTACGCGGGAATGCAGAGAATCCGGAAGAATTTCGCGATGCTTTGGATCATATCAACGTGGAAAATGACTCCCTGGTATTGAGTATCAACGATGCCGTCCGGGTTTTATCCGGATTTTCCCAGGAAAGAAATGTATTGGTAAATATGGTTTCTGCTTTTGTTTTTATTCTAAATGTTGTGTTGCTGTTTTTGGGCTGGTATTTTATCCGGAATAAAATTTTGTTCAGGATAAAGGATGCGGCAGGCGGGGTGGAGAAAATGACCAATGGGGATTTTACCATGGATTTTGATGCCCAGGGTAAAGATGAAATCTCCGCTCTGTTCCAATCCATGAATAAAATGGTGGTGCATATCCGGAATGTGGTTATGGAAATTATGCGGGCGGGAGAATCTCTGTCCAGTGCCTCCAATCAATTGAACGCCACTGCCCAGTCACTGAGCGAGGCGGCCAGCCGCACCCAGGTGAGCAGTGAGACCACCGGGGCCTCTGTGATCCAGATTGGGGAGCAGATGACCATGATCATTGAGCAGAATGCAAAGAATGCGAAGGAGACCAATGACCTCGCGGAAATGCTGGTAAAAGAAGGGAAAGAAGGTAGCGACACCGTGGGGGAAACCCTGAAATCCATGAAACAGATTTCTGAAAGAATTGGTATTATTAATGAAATTTCCGCCCAGACAAACCTGCTCGCCCTGAATGCCACCATTGAAGCGGCACGAGCCGGGGAGCATGGCAAGGGGTTTGCGGTGGTTGCCTCTGAGGTGGGGAAACTCGCTGAGCTGAGCCAGAGCTCCGCAAGAGAAATTGAAAATATTGCCGCCATCAGTTCCAAAGTGGCTGCCAATGCCCAGCGTTCCGTGGGGCAGATGATGAGCGGGATTCAGAAAACCGCCGATTTTGTATCCGAAATTTTTGCAGTTTCCAGCGAGCTGGCATCCGGGGTGAAGGATATTAATACTGCCATGAAAGCTCTGGATCAGATGACGGAACAGACCGCGAGCACGTCCGAAGAGCTGGCGGCAACATCAGAAGAAATGGCCGCACAGGTGGAAACTCTCCAAGAAATATTCCAGTTTTTCCACATCAAAGAAGAAAAAAATCTGAATCTGGAAATTCCGGAACCACGCAAAGAAATGACACCGTCCACTCCCGTGGACATGAAAAGAATTCCCCCGGCTCCTTCCCGCAAATCGGGAACGGAAAAACCAGTCATTCACCCCGTTTTACCGGTAAAAACAAGGGCCATTCCCCGGGCAGTTCCGGATCCCCAAAACCTGCGTTTTGTGCGGTCTCATAAAACCGGCGGTGAAGATCTGGAAGATAAGGATTTTACACGATTTTAAAAAAAGGGAGAATAAATGAAGGAGAGAACATGGAATTGATCAAAAAAGATAAGAAAAATGAGCTTATGGAACTTTCTGACGGGAATCTGGATTTACTCATTGAATTACTGGGGAAGTATCTGGAAAATACGCCGGAGTTGCTACAGAAAGCCAGGGACGGCATAAAAAATGGGGATGTAAATATGGTGGACTATGCCGTTCATACCATGAAGGGCTCCACATTGAGCCTGGGATTGGAGCCGATGGGGGATTTTCTGGTACAGCTCAACCAGCGTACAAAAAAGCAGGATCTGGATAATATGGAGGAAAGCTTTCGCCAGATAGAAGCCTATCTGGAAGACGTGAAGATTTATCTACAAGAGATGACGGCGTAAACCAATCCAGGCAATATTTCTGCCGTTTTCCCCTCTTCTGTGGGAATAGTAATCCGGATGGAGGAAGTTGTTGATATTCAGATCATGGATACGTTCATCCGGGATGCCGTTCTCCCGCATTTCCCATACCAGTGCGGACGTTAAATCCAGATATTTTTTATCCGGTTCCGGATGGGGCAATACAAACTCATCGGCAAAAAAGTCATAGACATCCTTTCTCACTTCATAGGTTTGTGCCCGGTTATGCGGACCAATATAAAACTGAAATTTTTCTTTCCCGGCCTGCGGAAAATGATGGGTTATTCTCCGGAGCGTTTGCGTGAAGACACGTTCCTGGACACCTTTCCATCCGGCATGAATTCCACCAAAAATCGGCTGTTCTTCATGAAAAAACAGAATGGGAATACAATCGGCAATCCTGATGATGGCGGCATGTTCTGCGGATCCGCTAAAAACAGAGTCCGCCTCTGCCCAGAATACCGGGGACAGTGGCAGGATATTTCCATCCAGGAAAATCACTTCCTCACCGTGCACCTGCTTCAGAAAATGAAGGCGGGGATTATCATAAAACCGGCGGATATGCTCCAGAGATTGGGAGATATATAAATCCTGCCCAATGGCGGGTGGGGATATGGCCGGAATTCCATCCTCCGGTTTTCCCCAAAAATCCAGATGAATGGTGCCATAGGGCAGTGGAAATTCCCGGTGATTCTTTAATCCAATCATGCCAATCCGCCTTTTCTATCCATGCGGGGAATCCCTCTCCCGTAGAAACTGAATCCGGGAGGCTTCATACCCCTTTTCTGTTTTTTTTATCTGCAACAGAACCTTATCTTTTTTCCGGACATGGGAAACCGGGGGTTGGAAAAAGGAAATATGGAAAAAAATCTTTCCGGGACCATGTACGGCGGAAACAAAGCCATAGCCCTTCTCTGGAAAAAATTCCGAAACCTGTCCGTAGTATTCCTTATCCGGATTGTCCGGGGCGACCACTGCCATGAGGGCTTTGAGATGGGAATCTGGCCGGGCCTTCTCCTTAATGGCCATAAGAAAGTTTTTAAAAGATGCCAGATGTTTTTCAAAAAACGGGTAGTCCATGGTCTGGTAAATTCTGTCTTCCCAGTTCTGGATATGTACCAGATTGCGCAGGTCTTTCCTCACCTTCTGGAAGATATCTTCCAGTTCAGAGTCTATTATGTTCAGATACTTCATCAGCCGGATACTATCAGAAAAATTATTTTTCACCACAAAGTCGCTCACCGCCTGGTATTCAGCCGACGCGGAACCCAGGCTGCGGTCTTTATTCTCTGTTACAATAAACGGGTTCAGGAGCAGGGCGGTGCAAACCGCTTCCGAAATAATGCCCATGGTGATGACCTGCTGGTAAAAAAAGGAATTGGCCAGAGACAGACCAGGGCGGAATGTTTTATATATCAGAATCTGGTAGTCCAGAAGCTGGATCAGATAGCACAGGTTGGATTTATAAACGGAATCCTTGAGATAAGGGAAATAATAATCCCGGTATTCATCAATTTTGGAAATCTTTCCACGCGGAAGCTTGAGTGAAAACTGGGGGAAAAAACGGGAGTAATACTGATCCAGACCTTCCTGGATATTTCCAAGGGTTTTCTCTTCACTCACTTTTTTACGGTGCCCGGATACGGGTTTTTCCGGAGCAGTTCCACAGGAAGAATTTTATCCCGGATCTGTACAAAGACCTCTTTATATTCTTTCCCGGTCTCTATGAATCCCATCCCAAAACCCGCGTTCCATTGGAAGGAAAAACCACCGCTGGAGACATGGCCAATGGGTTCATTCGTTTCATTGAGCAGCGACATGTTTTCCCGTGGAATTCCTCTTTCTTTGAGCAGGAATTTCACCAGAGTCCGCCGGGGAGAGTTCCATATTTTTTCTTTCCCCAGATACTTCCCGTTCTCTGATGTGATGAATTTGAGACCGCTTTCCAGAGGAGTGTATTCTTCCGAAAGCTCATGGCCATACAGGGGATAAAACATTTCCATCCGCAACAGATCCCGTGCCCCCAAGCCGGCGGGGGGAACTCCTTCTTTCAATACCATTTCCCAGAGACGGATACCATCGTCTCTTTTTATTAGGATTTCAAAGCCGTCTTCTCCGGTGTATCCTGTGCGGGAATAAAAGGAAAAATCCTCATCCAGCATCGCAAAATGGTAATATCCCAAATCGGCGTAGGATTTATTAAACCGGGGGAGGATTTTTTGCATAATATCCGGTGCTGCCACTCCCTGCAGAGCTACAAAAACATAATCCTGGGGCATCTGGATTTGTATGGAGGGGAATTTTTTTTCTGTCCATTCCCGGATGTACTGGAAAATTTTGAGTCCGTTGATGGAATTCGCTATGATGAGCATAAACTGATCATCCACGGAATATACAGTCACATCGTCCCGGATGCCGCCGTTTTCATTCAATACGGCATTATAATAAATTTTCCCCGGCGTCCACTCCGGTATTTCCCGTGGCATCAGAAAACGGACCAGTTCCAGAAGGGCTCCCTTTTCCGTGGAGTGCAATACCAGAGGGGTCATGTGGCTGATGTCAAAGATGGCGGCCTTGCTGCGGGTTGCCTGGTATTCTTCTTTTATTGAAGTATAGTAAACCGGCATGGAATATCCGGCAAAGGGTACCATATTGCCGTTGGATTGAAGGTGGTGGGCGTGGAGGGGGGTTCTTTTTAATTCTTCCTGGTGCATAAAAACTCTATTCTATTTATTTTCCTTCATCCGTATCTGATTTTTCCCACATCAAAAACCGCAGAAAATAATAATACCAGATAATGGGGAAAAGAGCAATCATAAAGGAATAATCCGTTTCCCAGGATATCTGGATCACCCAGATCACCGGAAGCAGGGAATAAACAAGAGACAGGAGAACCAGCCTGGACGCTTCTTTTTCCGTCTCCCCATGAAAGGTTTCCAGATAGTAGAGTTGTTTCACAACCCCCCGCAGCGGAAACTGGGTTTTCTTTCTCCAAGAATACAGATAAAAACCATATAAAATGGATATGAATAACAAAAGAATTCCGGAAATAAGGGAAACCATAATAATCTACGGCCACTCCTTATTTTTTTTCCATACCTGCAAGAGGAAAACCGCCCCGGAAAGTACAAACCCCAGGAAACCAAACCATACCCACATCGCCAGATCATTGCGGATTATATTGATGACATATTCCCCGTTATCGTCCATCCCGTTAAACTGGACATAATCATCGGCCAGCATGCCCCGCAGAACATCCGGCTCTGTGGTCCTCTGGCTGTGGTCAAACCGGTTATCCCGGTAAGAGTACATGGGATAGATGCGGATTTCCGGATGCAAACAGGCCGATTTTTGGTTTCCGGAATAGACCTCCATGTCCAGGGTATAGCTTTCAAAAAGGGAATTCACATTTTCTGTTTTTCTGGACTCCTTCATTTTTTGGATAAGATAATTCTTGTCCTGAAAAGAGATTATGTCTCCGGTTCGGACTGAATGCGACTTTTCCACGGACGCCACCTTTCCCCCCAGCCCGGCCAGAACCACCACCATGGAAAGATGGATGATATCTGTGAGCAACCGGGAAGGAATTTTCCCCGCCAGAAAAAAATGCGCCGGGATTTTCAGTGTGAGATAGAAGACGCTCACAAGGATGACCATAAGAAATATTTCATTGGGGAGGAAACCAAACCCTCCGTGGAAAAACCGATACGCTCCGGTAAACAAAAATGCACAGAATAGCATCACAAAAAAAATGTGTTTCCGGATTTTTCCGGCGTCATAGACAAGGAGTAATACCGCTGCGGCCGCACCCAGGGGGGACATCCACCGGTTGAACCAGCTTTCTGTAAGGGAGGACATCTCTTTCCCTGCAAGTTTACCCATCGCCGGGAAGAGACTGCCCCATGCCAGAATGATAAACATAAGAAGAAAAATGCCCCGCAAAAAGAACAGAATCCGGCTGGATTTTTCCCGTTCAGGCCGGGCTTCCGGGATGGTTTTATGGCGGAGGAATAGATATCCGGATACGCCCAGAAGAAAGATAAGATACAGAACAAAGAAAAACCCCAGCTCGCTGCCCCCGAATGCGTGGACGGAAGTGACCAGCCCGGAACGGGTCAGAAAAACACCCAGAATGGATCCAATATAGGCCGTGTGGAGCCAGAATAAACGCGTGCCCATTCTCTCTCTGGTTTCCAAATGGAGATACGCAACCCCGGCCAGGAATGGCAGAAGCGACGCGTTTTCCACCGGGTCCCATGACCAGAAACCACCCCAGCCCAGTTCATCATAGGACCAGAGTGCCCCCAGAAGAATCCCGGAGCCCAGGAAATAGACGGAAAACCACATCCATTTTTTTATTTC
>DYOA01000019.1:0-5900 GCA_020720785.1 Leptospira biflexa | reverse complement strand
TTTTTTATTTCTTGAGACATCTCCTTTGTCCATTCCCCGGAGAGCCCGGCCGCACTGCCCAGGGCATAAGGAACAATCAGAGAGATGTAACCCAGATATAAAACGGGCGGATGAATGATCATAGCCCAGTGGTGGAGCAGGGGATTCAGACCCCTTCCGTCCGGTACGGGGACAATCTTTCCGGAAGTGTCCGCAAAAAAGCGGAAGGGATTGGATTCTCCGGAAAATCCCAAAATGATCGCATAAAATAAGGAAGAAATAAAAAAAATGGTGGCCGCCGGTTGGGAAATTCCAGCGAACCGGGGCAAAATTGTTCTGGCCGCATACCAGGAAAAAAGAAGGCTCACCGTGGCCCAGACCGCCAGAGAACCCGCCTGGGCTCCCCAGAGTGCCGTAATCCTGTAAAAAAGGGGCAGGGATAGATTCACATTTTCCGCCACATAAACGGAGGAAAAATCCCTGAAAACACTCTGGTAAAGAATGATCATAAGAGATAAAACCATCGCCACGGACTGGATTCCCATCCCCCACTGGATTCTGTGCAGAAAGGCCGATGGATCCAAATTCTTCCCCCGGATGGATATCCAGAATAGAAATCCGGCAGAAATCCCCAGGGCAAATATCAGCGAAAGGGATCCAGCAAAAAACAAAGCTATTCTCCGTCCCCTTCCGAATATTTGGAGGAGCAGCGGGCCAAGACTTTATGGGCAGAAAATACACGGGAGGGACAGTCACTCCGCCCGTAAACGGCAATTTTCTGGTCCAGCCCCATCGTGTCCGGGAGAAAACCCTGCAGATGCACCATTATAGAAGCCTCATTCTCTTTTCCGGTCTTCGCGTATTGTCGCCAGCCGTCTTCCGAATACAGACGGAATTTTATCCGGGAGGTGTTTTTTTCCGCAGATAAAGGATCCATGTAGCCATACAACACCGTCTCTCTTCCCGAACAGGAAGCTTTATTCCGGAGAAAAGTCTCCAGTTCATAGTGGTCCACTCCGGAATCCGCAGTGGTATAAACCAGAAGGCCAATGAATAATGCCACACCGGCAAACAGCAAAAGCTTCCGCATGGCACCGAATGCAGAATCCAGACATGCCGGAAACTCCAAAAATGCCGGTCATGCCCAGTAAAATTCCCCAAAAAATTGCAGGGGATAAATTCAAAATCGGGTTGACTTCCTGTCTTGAAAACTCCCTGTAACGCAGGAGGAAGTCCGGTGCAAATCCGGTGCTGTCCCGCAACTGTGAGGAACTCGTTCCAAGCCAGATACTCCTTTTTAGCTGTATCCCTCGAGGACTGGGGATTGGTTATCGGGCAATGCGGTTTTCCGGAAATCCGGAGAAATCATTTTGGTCAATAACAAGAACCCCCTCCAGGATAAAAAAACACATGGAGAGGGAAATGAAAAAAACAAAAATACTGATAAAGGTAATAGTGACTGTCACCATGGGGATGCTCTTGCTTCCCGGCTGTGCGAATGACAATAATGAAGATAATTCCCGCTTTGATCTGGAAGGAATCTGGACAGAGAATGTGGGATGGAATTCCAGTATCACTACGCATATTTTCAGTTTTGACAACTGGAAACAGACAAATACTGCCTCCGCGTATCTGGATAAACGGATTGTGAGCATTGACAATACGTCCGATTATTTTATTTACAGAGAGAATGACGCAGACGGGTTCAATCCGGGCAAGTATGGAAAAGTTTACTGGATTGAACCTATAAATGGATCCGCCTATTATTGCATGATAGCCTATGGCAAGAACACCATAGACGAAGCTGTGAACGCTCCCATTACCAGTCTGGTTACTACAGCCCCGGATACAGGTGGTTGCGGTGGCTTTTCCTGGAGTAAAATCCGGAAGCAGTAAAGGATTAAATAACACAAAATGCGAAAAATCCCGCTTTTTTTACTCCCCCTGCTTTTGGTGACAGTCACCCAGTGCCAGAATCCGGGCGATGAGGCTCCGCCGCAGGAATCTTCCTCTCCCAGTGGGATTACGCAGGAGCAAAAAGACGCCGCACGGAATGCCTTCTATGCGGCATATCCGGATTTTCGCTGTGTGGATTCTCTGGAAAGCTTTTCCGGCACGGAGAATCCCTCTTTTCCCGTGGCGAATGCTTATGGCCCTCCCGCTGGAAGCGGGGAAAATGCCGGCTCTCTGGATGTCTTTATGCTGGGTACAGAAAAGGAAGTGGTATTCCGCATTGCCGGTAAGGTTGCCGCAAATGGTGCGGGAGATGATCTGGTGATCTATGAAAACGGATTCAAAACCGCTTCCGGAGGGTATTATATGGAGCCGGGTTTTGTGGAAGTCAGTCCGGACGGCATAAACTGGTATGGTTTTTCCCCTGCCTTTGGCCCGGACTCCCCGGATAATGAAACATCTTCCCAGTATAATGAGCTCACCGGAAAAACCGGCATGGCTGGGCTGTATCCGGTGGTCATCAACTATCTGACAAATCCCATCGACCCGTCCATGCCCTCTGCGGGAGGGGACAGGCTGAACCTGGACAACGCAAAAAAAATCACAGACAGATCCAGCACAGATCCCATAACCTATACGTATGGAAATACTCTGGCCGCCGATGGGTTTTTCACTGTAAAATTTGTGAAGATCATCGATGGCAATGCCTCCGCAAGCGTGAAAGCCGTTCTCACTGCGGATGGCAATCCCCGCAACGGAATGGATCTGGATGCCATCTGTATATTCCACACGCAAAACGAATGAAAAAGAGACGGGTTTTCCCACATCGGACAATGTTTCGTTTTTTCTGCCAGCTCGCCTGCTTCTATATCTGTCTTTGTGGATTTTCCCTTTTTGCCGAAGAGGTTAAAGATGCTAAGGAGGAAAAAAATTCTTCCGGGGAAATCACCGTGGTGGGCAAAAAAAAATATACGTCCCCTTCCGGCATTCTGGATTTCACCAAATCGTCTCCTCTGGCAAAATCCCCCGCAGATATTCTGGCAGTGGAAAATTCCCTGCGGATTGTCCATTACGGAGCCCCCGGCGGATATTCATTCCTGATGATCCGGGGAAGCTCCCCCCACCAGAATGATGTGTACATGGATGGCATCAAGCTGAACGACCTGTACTCCGGCAGCTTTAACATGGAAAACCTGTCCCTCCTTTTGTTCCGGTCAGCGGAAATTTACCGGGCTTATCCTGCCCATCTCCCGGATCAGAACACCGGCGGAGCTGTCAATCTGGTGCCATATAATAGTATGGAATGCTCCAAAAAAGATAATAATTGCAATATAATGTATAATATCAATGGTGACAGTCACCATAGCATGGGAGTGGAAATTCTCATTCCCAGAGAGAAAGGTTACCATTTTGCCCATGTTTCCGGATCGCAAAATCGCTATGAGTATGTCCATGATAACGGAACTCCGTATTACAATAAAGAGGATGATTATAAAAAAATACGGGAAAATGAAGATTATTGGAAGGCGGAGTATGCCGGTTCCCATACCATAAAAAATCCAAACATGGAATGGAAATTTTTCTGGGATGGTTTTTACAAAGAAGCGGGAATACCCTCGGCGGTGGATGACCAATTGGCCCTGCGGCAGGAGGAAAACCGCCTTCTGGTAAGCATCCAAAACAAATATATTCTGACTCCCTCCGCTCTGCTCGTCTCCCAGGCAGGAGGGAGCCAGAATTATTCCCGCACCACGGATGAAAATTCCAGCGTCTATGTGGGAAAAATGGTGGAAGAGCGGCAGGGGGTCACAGGATTCTGGAAAGAAAGTTTTATCTTTTTATGGAATTCCCACCGGCTGGAGCCATTGGTCAGCTATAGAAGAGAGATATTGCTATTTGAAAATGATTTTGGTGATTATAAAATGGCAGATTCTCCTCATGCCGGCAGGGATACTCTGAGAGCCTCCCTTCAGTATGCGTGTATGCCGGATGGTTTGCTCCAGGTCATGGGTGGGGTTTCCGTACAGTATTCCCGGGATCAGGAAAAAAATATTGTCCAGGATTATTCCGTTGCCCATCCGGGGAAATCCGAAAATATTTTCCCCGGGGGCAATCTGGAAATCCGGTTGTTTCCCGGATATATTCTTCCATGGATGTTTCCGGAGAAAACGCAGGACAATTTGAATTTATTTTCCGGAATCCAGTCCTCCGGAAGAACCCCCACATTTGCAGAAAAATTCGGAAACGGTACATATATCCTTCCGGGGGTTCAACTGGAATCAGAAACCCTCATCCAGGGATATGCAGGAGTGGAGGCACAAATCTGTCCGGCATGGAAATGGCTGAATGAAGCACGCGGCCGTTCAGAATATTATTATAAGGAGATAGATAATTATATTGAATTCATACCCAATTCCCAGAATACCTCCCGTGCCATCAACACAGATAAAGCCATTATTCAGGGGCTGGAAAATTCTCTGGATTTATTTATCTCCAGCCGATGGAAAATGGACGTTAAATATACGTACACGGACGCCAGAGACAAAACAAAAATATCCGCATATCACGGAAAATTTCTTCCGCAGATTCCCCGCCATTCCTTCTCCTCCGGTTTGGCCGTGGTCATGGGAAAATGGTCCTGGGATATCCGGTATTCTTATCTGGGGGCGGTGTTCAGGGACAGGTATAACTCTGCCTATTACTATATTGAATCTAAAAATATCCTGGATACAGGTTTATCCTGGACGCCATGGAAAAATCATACGGCCACATTTACCATCCATAATCTATTGAATGACCAGAAAAAAGATATTCTGGGTTATCCGGTTCCCGGACGATATTATTCGGTGGGCTGGAAAGGAGAGTTTTCCCTTTGAAGGTATTACGATGAAGAAACTTTTTCCCATGGCGGTTTTCATTACTCTCCTTTTTTCCCGGTGTGTGGAATTGTCTCCTCCCTCCGGAACGGATGCTCCGTATTCTCATGTTCTGGTTTTTTCTACCAGCGACTTCAATACCGGATTTCTGAATGTATTGTCCCTTGATGATTTTTCCCTGTATCCGGACATCGCACCGGTGTCTCCGGATAACCGGGTGTGGGTATTCCAGAATTCCGCCTATGTGCTGAACCGCTATGGATATGACAACATCCAGAAATTTTCCATGACAGAAGGATACCGGAATGTCTATGAGGAATCCATCGGCCGATTGTCCAATCCCTATGGCATTTCCTTTCTAAATGACCAATATGGATTTATTTCTCTTTATGGTGACAGTCACGCCGCTCTTGTGAATCTATTTAATGGCAAACCGGAGAGGATATTTTCCTTATCATCCGTGAATGATGCCGATGGTATCCCGGAATCGGCAGCGGTATATCTGAAAGATAATAAAATTTATCTGCTGATACAGAACCAGAACAGGAACAACTCCCCCTGGCTGCCGGCGGCGACTGCTAAAATGGTGGTTTATGATAAGACCAGTATGATGCCAGAGGATATAAAAAATGTTCCATGCAGTAATCCGGATACCTCCATCCATGAATACGCAGACATTCTGTATTTTGGATGTCCCGGCCAATGGAATAGTCCAGACGGGAAACTTTTGTCCTATAATCCTGCCACGGAGACATTTGGGGAGATTTTTAATGAAGCCCAGGCACAGGCTGCCCTTTCCCTTTCCGGGGCATTGGATATTACCAACCTGGAAGTGCTGGCACAAAACCATTTTATTTTCACTGCATACACGGACAACTTTGGGAAATCCCTTCTGGTGGAATACCGGGCAGGGATTTTCCGGTTAATCAGGGAGACCACCAACGGATATTTCTCTGATCTGGAAATCAATCCGGATTATCTTTTTGTTGCCGACCGGAATTTCACCTGTCCGGGTTTACACATATACCACCGGTTCGATATATCCTATTTCCGGTTCATCCCCACCGGGCTTCCTCCGTATTCTTTGGGGGA
>DYOA01000062.1 GCA_020720785.1 Leptospira biflexa | reverse complement strand
ATATTTGAACATAAAAAAAGTGGTTTTATGCTTGATTCCTCAAAGCCGGAAATAATTGCTTCCGGTTTGGAAGAATTTATTGAGCTGAATGAAAAAGATCCGGATTTTTGGAAACACCTTTCGGCTGACGGCTTTAAAGAGAGTACAGGAAAATTTCACTTGGGGATTGTATAGCCAGAAACTGGTGAACCTGACAAAATTATATGGTTTTTGGAGGTTTTCTGTGTCTGTAAAAGAAAAGATTAAGATGGACAGGTACGCAGATCTTGCCTACCACTTTTTGATAAGAGAAAAGGCGAGCAAAATAGAATAATATGGTGGAACAATTTATACCCAAATGGCTGGACGCACTGGAGAGAAGATTTCCCTGGTTTCAAATTCCAAACCTGGGGCTGTATATTGTGGTACTTCAGAGTTTTGGTTTTCTTCTGACGGTGATACGCCCGGAGCTGAACATTGCCCAAAGGCTGTCTTTGGATCCCATAATGATCCTGCAGGGGGAGTGGTGGCGCTTGTTTACATTCCTTGCCATCCCGTTATCCAGTGGATTCTGGATGATCTTTGTGCTCTGGTTCATCTATTTCATCTTTTCCGCTCTGGAAGCACACTGGGGGGCATTTAAACTCACTTTTTATCTGTTCCTTTCTGTACTGCTGACCATCCTTTTTGCGTTTGTTTTTTCCGTATCCGTAAATACTTTTACGGAAATTGAATCCACGCTGTTTCTGGCGGCGGCTGTTATGATGCCTGAATATGAAATCTTGCTGTTCATGATTTTGCCGGTGAAGCTGAAATGGATGGGCTGGCTCAGTGCCGCTTTCCTTTTGTTTCAGTTTTTCTCTGGCGGGTGGCTGTACCGTTTTTATCTGCTTCTGGTCTTTGCCAATTATTTTATTTTCTTTTCCGGCCACCATATTTTCTGGATCAAACAGAGATACAGAAGTTACCAGTTCCGCAAACAATGGAAAAAATAAAACCCTGCGAATCCTTTGAGCCGGCACAACTGCTGGCCAACCGGCACATCCAGACAATCTATCCCGTATTTTTCCGCCACCACAAACCTTATTCCGGAATCACGGAACGATGCGAGACGCCGGACGGAGATTTTCTGGATCTTGTTCTCACAAATAATTTTTACCGGAAAGAAAGCCAGAATTTCCCCATAATCTTTTTACTGCATGGCCTGGGTGGGGACATTCGGTCACAGTATGCATCGGCCATGATGGATTTGATGGAGCGGAAAAATTACCGGGGAGTTTTTATTCACTACCGGGGATGCTCCGGGGAGGCAAACAGAAAACCCATTTCCTATAACGGTGCGTTCATTCAGGATTTTGAATTTGTAATAAAGACATTCCATAAAAAAAATAAGTCTGCCATTACATTTGCCGTGGGGTATTCCATTGGCGGTAGCATCCTTCTGAACTATTTAATCCATCGGCCTCAAAACTCCCTCCGGGCAACCGTGGGTATTTCCGTTCCTTATAATTTATCCAGTGCATCCCGGAGCATTGGGAAAGCCTTTTTTGGGGTTTATGAAAAACATTTACTCCGCTCCTTGAAAAAATCCACAAAGCGGAAAATGGATGCGGGCATCCTTCCGGATAAACCCTCCCTTGCGTCCATTCATACCTTATGGGATTTTGACGATGCGTTCACCGCCCCCATTCATGGATACCGGGATGCGGCGGATTACTATGAAAAAGCCTCATCGGGTTCGCACCTGCATTCCATCAAAACCCCTCTCCTCTTGATACACGCACGGGATGATCCCTTTATGCTTCCCACCGATGCACCGGCTCCGGAGTCCCTTCATGGAAATACACTGACTATGATTTCACCCCGGGGCGGACATGTGGGGTTTGTGGGGAAAAAAGCCAATGGCTCTCGTTTCTGGATGGAGGAGTGTATCTTTGATTATTTTCAAAATTTTTATTAAAAAAAATTGGCAATCATTCCTATTTTCATTATACTGCAATGAATGAAATATAAATCATAATCAAAAAGGAGACGTTATGGCAACCATTACACTAAAAGGAAACCAAATCCACACATCAGGAAATCTGCCAGCGGTGGGAACAACCGCACCGGATTTTACCCTAACAAAAACCGATCTGAGCGATGTAAAATTAAGCGATTTCAAAGGAAAGAAAGTGGTACTGAATATTTTCCCCAGTCTGGATACAGATGTGTGTGCAGCTTCCGTGAGACATTTTAATGCCGATGTGGAAAAGCTTGCGAATACTGTGGTCTTATGTATATCCCGGGATCTTCCTTTTGCACACAAGCGTTTTTGCACAACAGAAGGTCTGGCCAATGTGGTATCCCTTTCTGAATTGCGGAAATTTGAATTTGGAGAAACATACGGAGTGCGTATCACAGACGGACCGCTCGCTGGCTTGATGTCCCGTGCTGTGGTGGTATTGGATGAAAACCAGAAAGTGGTATACACAGAACAGGTTTCGGAAATTGTACAAGAGCCTAACTACGAAGCCGCAAAAAAAGCAATTTAACCGTTAAAAAATTCTTGCCAGTAAGCAGTCAAAAAGGATAATGAAGAATGGATTCCATTCTTCTTTTTCTTAAAGAAAACTCCCAATTGATTGGGGCACTGATGATGCCTCTGACGTATGGATTTGTCGGCTGGATGACAAATTATGTTGCCTTGAAAATGACATTTTATCCTCTTGATTTTTGGGGCATACCTCCGTATCTGGGCTGGCAGGGAATTTTACCCCGCAAATCCCATAAAATGGCGGATAAAGCGGTGAACGTAATCACGGATCGCCTGATCAAGATAGAGGAAGTCTTTGATAAAGTAGATTCAAAACGGGTGGAGCAGGAACTGCGTCCGCTGTTAAAAGATGTCAGTGCCAGTGTGGTAAAGGATATCATCGATGACATCAACCCCACCTTATGGGATCTTATGCCGGAAGCAATGAAAAGTGAGATCATCAAGCAGTCCCAGACCCAGGCACCGCATACCATCCGGACCATTATCTCCCAAATTCGTTCCAATATCTATCAGGTATTTGATCTGAAGGGACTTGTATTAAAAAGTCTCACCGGGCCAAACGTTGCCATGACTGTGGAAATGTTCCAGAGGGTGGGTGGCCCGGAATTCCGGTTCATTGAGGTGTCCGGATTCTATTTTGGCTTTATTCTGGGCCTGGCTCAGATGGTTCTCTGGTATTTTTATCCCGCATTATGGACATTACCCGTACAGGGCATCATTGTGGGTTATCTCACCAATTATCTGGCTCTGAATATGATATTCCGGCCACTGCGTCCCCAGCGGTATGGTTTTTTCACATACCAGGGTTTATTTCTCAAACGCCAGCGTGAAGTTTCCAAACAATACGCTCATCTGGTGGCCACAAAAATTCTGACCCCCAAAAAGATTATGGAGGCCATTCTCTATGGGAAAGCGGCCACCGATATAATGGCGATGATAGCCAAATCCGTTGCCCAGGCGGTGGACCAGACTGCCAATCTGGCCAAGCCAGTGATGTCGTTTACCATTGGGGGGGAACGATACAATCAATTGAAAGAATATGCCATTGCCAAGATGACCAGTATTCTGCCAGAGTCTGCAAAAAATCTGGAGGATTATCTGGAGGATGCCATGGATCTGGAAAATGTAATGAGCGAGAAAATGGCAAATTTACCACCGGAAGAATTTGAGAATATCCTGAGATCTGCTTTTCAGGAGGATGAATTTCTTCTTATTATGATTGGTGCTGTTTTGGGTGCTGTTGTGGGATTCGGACAGGCAATGTACTTCTATTACACCGGTGGTTGACACCGGCGTAATAGAAGTACGATAATTCTCAGTAAATTCTCATTTTCTTTTTGCCCAGAAGCCAGGAACCAAATCTTCTTTCTATTAATTTGGAAGAAATGTAGTAGTTTTCCACGTAGTTGTATTTATCATACATATCTTTGGAAAACACTTTTTCCTCACCCTCATTCTGGGAAAAGATGTCATAAATCTTTTTCACATGCTCTGTGATTTCTTCATGGGTTAATCCACGGCTTCTGCCAATGGGAATTTCCAGTTGTTTGAGGATGTTACTCCATGACCCAAATCTTTTCAGAATTACAGCCAGCGAAAACTGGTTATCGGCTTTTTTGCTGTATTTAACAAAATCTTTCATGTGGAAAGTTTTGTTCATACCCTTGTATTTTGCCTTGCTTGCATCTTTCTCTTTCAGATAAAGCTGGTAAACTTTTTTCACATATTTCGCGATATCTTCATCACTGTAGTTCTTATATTGCCGGAAACCAAGTGGAATTTTAGCTTTTTCCAGGGATTCATTCCATCCGCCCAGTTTTTTAACAAAAACATCAATGTACATATGGGGGTCCTCATTGATTTTGTTGTACTGGCGTATGGTAAATCTTTTGGCATCTCCACCCTGCTTCAGGTATTCATTGTAAACATTCTTCAGATGCTGAAACGCTTTTTTGGAATCAACATTTCTCTTTGCTGGCATTGTTTTCTCCTTTGTGCTTAACAGGGACATAGACATAATCTGTTCACTAATTAAACACAGTATAATTTTCTAAAAATCAATTTTGAATACATAGATAAGATAGCAAGTTTTTTTTCATTTTCCATAAAAAATTTATAAAAAAATGAAAAATTTCTTTACCGGCGGCTATCCTAAATTTAATTACTTTATGGGATTTCTTTCCTTTTATTACCTTATCAGAATTCTGGGTATTATTGGGGATTTAATCCGCTTATTTACCATTTATGCTGGTCTGGGTGGCCTATTTTTGGCATTTTGCTACTATTTTCAATTAGAAGTCGTGGTGCGGGGTGTTTTGATGCTCATTGCCTTTGCTATTTCTCTCTTTTTTTTCCAGATTGGAATCAAAAAAAACCGAAATAAAGCACTGGATGGCATCGATACAATAACCGCAAAAGGAGCATATTCCGCCCGGACATCCTTATCCATAGCCCGTGGCTATTTTTCTTCCAATGGTTCGCTCACTTCCATAATGGATGCCAGAAAGAGCTTACCAGTGTTTGGTGTTCCGGAATTCAAAAAATTAATAATTTTGTTTCTTAATACAAAAAATTTAACATCTGTTACCATCGGCATTGTAATTGTGATATTATTGCAGATATTTACTATACATATATTTAATCCCTTTTATAATAATACCCTCCGGGATGCGGACAAATTGGTGCAGATCCAAAGCAAAAACTACTTTCTTCAGGGAGCCCAAGCTGAAGTTTTGTTTCACTTTATGCCCGGAGTGCCGGGGTTAGAGAAAATTTTATACAAGTGGGAAAACCAAAAGGATTTTACGGAATTAAATATTGATCATTTAGGAGAGGTTGCCATGTTTAAACCTTATTCCACAGGCGGAACATTAAATGGTGTTACCTTTTCAGAGCCCTTTCTCCGGAATTCTGTCACCATAAGCTTTTTATTCCGGGATAAATTGCACTATTACCAGAGTCGTTCCTTTAAAATTTACGCTCTGGATTCGACAATTTTTGAAAATATAGAATACAGAATCTTTCCGCCTGCCGGCTTTTCTGGAGATAAAGCATGGGAAAACTCCCCCATCGCCCACGGACATTATGGCAGTCTTGTGGAATTTCGGGTTTTTTCCAGGGAAGATGTCATTTCTCCGGAAGAAATACCATTGACCAGAAGCGGTACACATTACATCTATCGAACCCGATTGACGGATATTCAGCCAAGGGTTGTACATTTCAAAGTGAATTTACAGGACAATGAAGCGTTCTCGACTCCCTTTGAATTTTACTACAAAGATGACCAACCGCCGGAAATTGAACTCAGGTTTAGTGAAAAATCCATTTTCATCCCCCGGGAAGGGAATTTAAAGCTGGGATTGGACGCAAAAGATGATCACGGTATTTCCCATATACGATATTATCTGGTGGATAAAGAGGATATCCTGGATTCCGGATGGATTGTCCCGCCAAACGGAAAATCCCCGGCACGGCGGATAATAAAAACCCTGGAAATTCCCATCAAAATTTTTCCGGAAAGGAGAGGTGCCCGGTTGATTCTGGAAGCCACTGATTTTAACCAGAGATCTTTCCGGCATCCATATTTAAAGGCCGTTCTGCCCGGACAAAGCAGTTTTGCGGAAGGACCATTTATTTCCTACCGTCCTGAAGAGGCCAGCCCCCAGGATAAGGAATTTTCCTCCACTCCGGATAAAAATGTGACAGAATCCCGGGACAATTCCATAATAAGCGAAACCAGGGAAATCCTGACCAGATTTGAAGAATCTGAACGGGAAAAAAATCAATTATGGAAACGCCGCCAGAAAAAAGACAGATTGGATGCAACGGAATGGGCAGACTGGTTGGCAAAAAGAAAGGAAATCCAGCGTATGGCCTCCCGGTCCATCCAGCAAATGGAGCAATCCGGAGAGACCCCGGAGGATGCGGACTATAAAAGAGATGTGACCGATACCTTAAAAGAGATTCGCGATGAAAATCTGGAGAAACTGGAAAAGGATATTAAAAAGCTTATGGAAGAATTTCCGGAAGATTATGAATCCGCATCACAGGAAATAAAAAAAATGGATAAGGATGAGTACACGCAAGCCTTACGGAACACACTGAATATTCTGCAAGAAAAAATGCAACAAAAAATATACCGGAGAGCCATGGCCGCCCTTGACCAGGAAAAGGAAAGACTACGCGGTGATATGGACAAGCATGGTACTTTCAATCCAACCCGACACAGGGCGGAGGTCTCCCGGATAAAAGAATCACTGCACAAAGATGCAACGGACCATGGACTGGATGAAAAAAAATTTCTTCCTCCGGAAGAAGCATGGGAACAATGGAAAAAGAACTCTGACGGTGAGAACGGGAAAAACCCCACCGGAAATTTCCGCTTCCTGGATGCCTGGCAAGCGAATCTCCGGAAAGGCATGGAGAACGATTTACAAAATAAACTGTCAGAGGAAATACGGTTTTTACAGAATAGTGCCTATCTCCTGAATAACCAGTCCATTATTCTGGATTCCATTGATTTTTCCCGTAATAATCCCCGGCTTCCCATTCAGATTGCCACTCTGGAGAAAAATATTGTTTATCATATCCAGCTTGCCCTTGCATCTCCCTCTGCGTTGCGGCATTTCACCGGATTGGAACGGGAGACCATAAAAAAACCACTGGAGGAAACCGCAGCCGCCAAGGCGGCCATCCATAATAACCATCATTATACTCTCCTGTACCTGAAAAACAGATTACGATGGAAACTGAACCGGGCAAGCGGCGTTCTTTTAAAAAGAAATGAATCTCTCCAAAAACGGATGGCGGCTATGGAAAGCGGCCAGATGAGCCAAATGATGCGGGATGCCGCTATGACCATGAAAGAATTGAACCGCCAATACAATGGCCGTAAAAATAATCAGGCGGGAAATTCCAGTCCTGCGGAAAAAGAATACATGGAATATCTACGGGAGAAAATACAATCGTTGCGAGAAAATATGGAATCCCGTCAAAACCGGAATTCCAATTCTCCCAATGGTCGGGAGGTGAATCAAAAAACCCGGGAAATCATAAAACAAATGGAACAACGGGAAAAAACACACCAGCCATATCCGGAGCCTTTTCTGGATTCCATACTACAGCATTCCGAATCCATCCATAAAAAAGAAGAAAGCCGGGAGCGGAAATCCCAGACTGCGGAAAACTATGACCTGCTCCCGTATACGGGGGATCCAGAGCCGCCCAGAAAAGAAAACTATTACCATGAAAATGCAGCCCGGAACCCGGCTCACTATCGGATGTATAAAAAAGCCCTGGAAGAACTATTGCCGGAAAAATAATTCGATGGTGACAGTAACATAATATGAAAGGATAAGAAAGGGGGCAAAGGGCAGGCGGGTTTTCATGGTCCAATGGTCTTTTTCTTCTGCGATTATATTCCGGAAAATAAAATAAAGAATTCCCAGGAACGCCGCCAGGGTGACCAATACCACAGAAAATGGAAATCCAATAAAAATATTCAAAATAAAGGCCAGATAAATATCCGCACTTCCCAGGGAATTTTTTTTCCAGAATTTTAATCCAAACAGAAATATTGTCCAGATGGATGCCCAGAGCATGTCTGCCTGTATATCCCCTCCATTTCCCGTCATAATATAAATATAAACAAGCCGGGCTCCCTCAATCAGAAATAAGGCAAATATACATGTGAATGGGATGAGTCTCCGAGAAAAATCATAGATAAAAATAAAGGACAGGAAAAAAAGTGAGGCCAGAAAAAAAATGGTGCCGGAAAAATCCCCTCGCAGAAAAAATACAAAACCCAGTATTCCCACCCAGAATTCAAAGAATGGATGGGTAATAGAAATGGACGTTTGGCAGCGGGAGCATTTTCCCAAAGATAAAAAATAACCCAGTACCGGAACCAGAAAAAATGGGTTTATTCTTTTCCCGCAATGGGGGCAACGGGATGGCTCCAGTAAAATGTAATAATATTCCGGACGAACCAATTTTTTTTTTCTGCGAACAAATCGGTATTGGAAAACCCTTTCCGATGTATTTCTAAAAAAAGATAATAATGATGAAAAAAGAATAAATCCTGCAGCTCCCCATGCCAGATCATGCCCGGGCAGCATTTTCGCCCTCATAGATCAGGAATTTCTGCATATAATCCGTGATGTCAGAAATATTTTTATCAATCATCATCCGCAGCTCATCGGGAATCTGCTGGTCTTTGATTACCCGATAATAATTCAAGGCACGGGTGATCTGCTTGCGGTGTATAAAACGTGATGCCTTGACGAGCATGGGTTTATATTTATAATATGCGTATTCCAGAATACTGTGATTTTTAGCCAGCGGATGCTTGTGCGGGATACGGGAAAAATCATAGGTCAGGGTGAGGAAAGGCTGGTCTTCCGGATCCGGCGGTTTTAACTCCAGAACCCCCTTGATTTCCTGCGGCATCCCGGACGGTGGTGGGGGATAGGGAGGATAGTATGGCATGGGTCCCGGAGGGGGAGCAGAAGGAGCCACCATAGCAGGTATTTGCATGGGCATAGGGATAAACTGAGGAGCCACTGGAGCCGGGGAAAGAGGTGGAGCTCCCGCCATCTGTCCGGTAGCGGAGGGAATTGTCCCCGGAGCAAGAGGGCCGGGAGGCAATGAAGACGCCACAGGTGGAGTCATTGTAGCGGGAGCTCCTCCTGGGGCAGCCACAGGAGCAGGCAATCCCTGAACAATGGCTTCTTTTATGTCAAACAGGCCTTTCTCAATTTTTCCGGTAAATTCTGTAAAGGTGGCCTCTCCCAATGGTCGCTGGGGAGGGCCATAGGGAGCCTGACCGGATTCCATATAGCTGGATAAATCCTGGATGTTCTCGCGTATTTTGGATTTTATTTTCTGGTTTGGGATCCGGTTCATTACCCGCTGGTAAATGTCCATGGCTGTTTCCGGCTCATTTTCAGCGACAAAACGTTCGGCATTCAGAAGATTGGGAAACTGGTGGGAATATGGACTGAATTCATCGATGATTTCATGTGCCCTGTGGGAAATGTAAGGATTTCCCTTGTAGTCTTTTTTGGGTTTGCGGTCTTTATCCCGGAGATAACGCTCATCCCGTTCATCCTCCATTTTATCATATTCTTTTGCGGGCAGAGGTTCTGGTCGGGGTTCATCCTCCGGTTCCACCGGTGGCAAATTATCCGGAGATATTGCTTTTTTCTTTTTATCCGGCAAAGGACGAAGTTTTTTACGGGGGGAGGATTGGACGTCTTTTTTCTCATCGGAAATCGGTGGTTGCGTCTCCGGTTGTGGCGATGCTCCCTCCGTCGATGGCAGCACATCCGGTGAAGGAGAGGTGGATTTTTCCTCCGGAAGCGGTCCATGGGAGAAACTCCCCTCTGCTGTGGGTGACTGTTGAGGAGCAAACCCTGCGGGCAGAGCCG
>DYOA01000061.1 GCA_020720785.1 Leptospira biflexa | reverse complement strand
TCCTCGGGAGATGAATTTTTCCATTTTAGATGCCCATTTAAATCCAGGAGATATTTTGATTCTTGGAAGTGATGGAAAAGATGATATCAAACTTTACATGGGGGAAGGGGAAAGACTAATCAATGATGATGAGACGCTTTTTCCAAGGATTGTCCAGGAATCCCATGCGGATTTGAAAACAATCATTGAAAACCTTTTACGAAAGGGAGATCTGACGGATGATATGTCATTACTAATGGTTACATATAAGATGGAAAAATCCAAAATTCATAAAAATGGATGTTTGGAAGATTTCATCCATCATAAAAGAATCGTGGAAAATCTGGCTCATGGAAAGTACCAAAATACTCTGAATTTGATTGAACTTTTACCAGAAGAAAAAAAATTTCGTTATCTTTACATAAAAGCATTATCACACTACAAAAAGAATCAACTCCAGATCAGTGCGGAAATTGGGCGGGAAATTCTTCGTAAAAATCCCCATCATCTGCGGACGCTGAATTTATTGGGATTGGCTTACTACCGCATGCAGGATTTTGTCTCCAGCATGGATTATTTTAATCGTGTATTGTCCATAGAAAATAATGAACGCATTCATACAATCCTGAAGAGAGTAAATGAACGTTTTAAAAAGCAAAGAGAGCTCCTGGGTACAAAGCAGGGACAGGCATAAAAAACATAAAGAAAATAAAAAAAATACTTCAGCATTTTTGGGCATCATCGATAATATACTTGATATGTAAATATCGCCGTATAACTCTGAATCTCCAATTCGTATCCGCGCATTGGAGATTCTTTTTCTCCCAATTATCCATGAACCGGTATTAAAAAATTTCCCTTTGGGAACCAATCCCCTTCTGGAAAGGTCTTACCATCCAACCGATAATAAAGGCACCTATGAAAAGCATCATAAAATATTTTTCCCATCATCATCTGTTTGCCAATTTTCTGTATCTGGTGGTATTAACCAGCGGAGTTTTTTTCTGGCAGATAACCCAGAAAGAAGAGCTTCCGGAAATGGAATTTGATACTGTCCGGATTTCTGTTTCTTACCCAGGTGCTTCTCCATCGGAAGTGGAGAAAAGTGTTACCTGGCCCATTGAAAAAGAGCTCCAGAATGTGGATGGCATTGAAGAAGTATTAAGCACCAGTTCCGAGGGAAATTCCTCCATCACGGTGGAGCTGCAGGAAAACAATCCGGACAGGGACAACATCATTTCAGAAATAAGAAATGCTGTTTTATCCGTGAATCTCCCTGCGGAGGTTCTGGACACTCCAGGCATAAGGGAATTCAAAAGTTCCAAGAAAACCATCATTGACATGGGGATATATTTTAAAGAAAAAAAATATCTGACCACTCTGGACAGGAAAAGGCTCCAGACCATTGCCCACTCTTTGGAAAACCGTCTGGTGAATCTTCCGCAGATCAATTCCGTATCCAAACGCGGATATCTCAAAGAAGAGTTACAGATAAAAATGATCCCGGGACTTTTATCTGTGTACCAGATACCCATCCGCACCATCCTTTCTGCCATCAATGATGCCAATGTGAGGCAGCCTGCGGGCACGCTGGAAAACTCCGACGAAGAGCGGATCACGCTGGATGGGGAAATCACACAGAAAGAGGCTCTGGAAAATCTTCCCGTGCGGGGGAGTTTTGACGGGCCGGTTCTGCGTCTTGGTTCCCTGGGGGTGGTGGAGGATGGCTATGAGAAAACCACCAATATCCATAAAATCAATGGGCATGAAGGGATCATTTTCAGTGTGGTGAAAAATACGGACACGGGAATCCTGGATGCGGTGGATAAAGTAAAAGAGGAAGTGATCCGCTTCGCATCCGATAATCCGGAGAGAGAAAACGTACAGATTATTTTCTTTGATGATGAATCCAAAGATGTGAGAAACCGGATTGATATAATCAAGGGGAATGGCCTTTTTGGTTTTATTCTTATTGTCTCATCCCTGTTTATCTTTCTCAATTTTAAAGCGGGATTCTGGGTGGCGACGGGAATTCCGTTTTCCTTTGGTCTCACTCTGGTGATCTCCAATCTGATTGGATATACCATTAACAATATGACACTGGCGGGTATCATCATTGTGATGGGTATGGTGGTGGATGATGCCATTGTTGTGGCGGAAAATATCACCCGCATAGAATCCAGAGGTGTTCCCCGTGCACGGGCGGTTGTGGAGGGAACATCCATGGTGATTCTTCCCATAACGGCAGCAGTTCTCACTACGGTTGCTGCATTTCTCCCTTTGTGGACATTTGAAGGGCGTTTGTCCAAACTGGTGGAGCCCATTCCCATGATAGTGGCTCTGATGCTGTTTGCCAGTCTGGTGGAATCCATTTTTGTGCTGCCGGCACACATGAACCAGGAAACTCCCCGATGGGTGAAAATTGTTTTTTCTCTGGGATTGATTCTTCTCATAGAAAAATTTTTCCATAAAAATGCGGACGCTTCCCCCCAAAGGGAGTATAACGCTCTCTGGTTTGAGGCAGTGGAACATAAATTTTATCTTCATTTAAAGAAAATGCTGCAATGGAATTATCTGATCATTGGATTTTTTCTTGTGTTTTCCTTTACTGGTTTTTTCATATTAAAAAAATTTATGAAATTTTCCCTGTTTCCACGGGAAGAAGTCAAAGAAGTCCAGATTAATGCGGAAGCTCCGGAGGGAACCCAGAAACTCCAAACGGCTCTTATGGCGGAAAAGCTGGAGGAAATATTTGTCCCGTATCTGGGAAAGGATATTGATGCGTTTTTTACCTATACAGGCATGAAACACTTCAGTATCCCTGGACAGGAAAACCAGATATGGATGCGTATTGAACTGAAAGATAAAGGGGAAAGAAAAACTTCTTTTAAGAAATTAATGGCTCAATGGCGGCAGAAAATGGATATAGTGGAAGGGTTGCAGAATGTCCAGTTTTCCAAACGCCGGTTTGGGGTGAGTAGCGGTTCTCCTGTGGAAATACTTGTCCAGGAAAATGACAATGTTCTCCGGGAGAAAATCACCAACGCATTGATGGATCAATTAAAGGGCCATCCTCATCTGGTTTCCGTTAAAAGCGGTGAAGCCTATAAGAGTCCGGAATATACCGTGGAAATAAAAAGGGATCTTGCCAAACGTCTGGGGGTGGACGCGGCAGAAATTGGCATTACCCTGCGCTCCGCTCTGGATGGAGTGGTGCTTTACAGATTCCTCATCGGCGATGAAGAAAAGGACGTGCGGATATCCATGCAGACCCGCTATAAGCAGAATCTGGACCAGATATTGAACACTCCTGTTCATAATAATTCCGGTTATATGGTTCCCGTGAGAAATCTGGTATCCGTAGAAAAAGTCACTTCACCTCAGGAAATCCAGAGAATGAACCGCCAGAGAATCACCCGGGTATACGCGGACATAAAAAGTGAATCCGGCCTGACTCCGCTGGATATAGCGGAAGATCTGGAAAAAAATATCTTTCCCCGGATAACAAAATTAAGCAAAACGGCGAACCTTTCATTCGATGGAGAAATCCAGGAAACCAGGGAATCCTCCGGTTATCTCCCCATGGCCATGGGGATGATCATTTTTCTGATTTATATTATACTGGCGCTCCAGTTTGAGTCCACATCCCTGCCGCTGATTATTCTCACCACAATTTTTCCGGCTCTGGCTTCTGTGGTTTTTATTTTTCTGCTGCATGGGATGAGCCAGTATGGATTTTTTGGGATGATTGGAGGGTTGGGTCTGGTGGGGGTGGTGGTGAATGATGCCATTGTCCTGGTGGACTCTCTCCGGAAAGCACTGAAAGACAAAGGCTACAATATGGATAATGATACCATTGCACGGATAACTTCCACCAGACTTCGGGCGGTTACCCTCACCACCATCACCACCGTGGCTGGCCTGTTACCCACGGCCTATGGGGTTATGGGATATGATTCCATGTTATCCGAACTGATGATTGCCCTGGCATGGGGTTTGATGTTCGGAACCACCATCACCCTGATTCTGGTACCTTCTCTTTTTAAGGCAATCATTTCGGTAAGAAGATATTTGGGCAATGTAGGAAATGAGATTTTATGAAAAAAACTATTATGAGTATGTTTGCTTTTATTTTGATTCTCCCACTCCATTCTGGAATGGCTCAGGATTTGGGTACGGATAATTCCTCCGCGAATATCCTGAGCCTCCCACTTTTTTTGAATAAAGCGATTTCCCATGATCCTTCCTTTCCTGTTCTATTGAGCGATGAATTGTATCTTAAATTTCAGAAAGATCTTTTACTTCCCGCCGGGGATATTGTCCTGGGGGTGAGTGCCCAGTATGATCTTTTTCTTCCACTGGAGGAAAACCAGGATGGGGTCACCCCATGGGAAGGAAGTATTTCCCTTTCAAAATTATTCCCATCCTCCGGGACAAAAGTGGAAGCAGCGTATTCCAATTCTCTGTTTTCCACAGGCAGCGGAGCATACCATCGCTCCAGTGCGGGGGTCATGGTTTCCCAGCCGATTGTTCAGAATGCATTTGGTGTGCTCACCCGGATGCAGGAGAATAAAATTGAGATTGATGAAAATATTGTCCGCTACCGGGTTGTGGAAGCCTATGAAGAATACATGGCATCTTTGATAGAGATTTATATTGAATGGTATCTGGTCACGGAAAATGCCGGCATCGCCCGCAATAATCTGAAGCATAACCGGGATCTGGCCACTCTGGTGATGCGAAAACGCAGATACGGAATTGCCCGCCCGGAGGATGTATACCGCATGGAGCTGGAAGTGATCCAGTCCCAGGAGAGTCTGGAAGAACTGGAAAGCCAGCTTCTCCATTTTGAGAATAAAATCCGCCGGCTAACGGGAATAGCCCAGGAAAATGGTATTATCCCGGAAAAGCCCACCATGGTTATATCTGCGGCGTCTCCGAACACGGCGGAATCCATTCTGCAGAAAAGCCGCACCTTCCGGATTCTGAAGGATGCGGAAAAATCTGCTGCTGTGAATCTGGACATTGCCGGACGGAGTATTCTTCCGGAAGTGAACCTGTTTATGGGTTACAAAGCCATCGGGCGGGATTATAACATCCAGGACAGAACAGAAAACGCTTATGCAGGTGTAAGCGGGCAATATAATTTTGGTCATGCGAAAGAGAATGCGGATGAAGAAATCAAGGGGATTGATCTGAAACGAGCCCGGCTGGAAACCCGCAGAACACTTTTTAATTTGGAAATTTATGCCAGTGAACTGGAGAGTGCCATCCGGTTGCAGGAAACGCATATTGCCCGTGCAAAGGATCGGCTTTCCCTGTCAGAAAAAATTCTCGCAGCGGAGACAAATAATTATTCCATTGGAAAGAAAAGCCTGAATGATCTGATCCTTGCCAGAAAATCCGTGGAGACTGCCCGGTATGATATTGTTAATATGGAAATGTCCCGGCAAATACTGATACTGGAAAGACAAAAAACTCTGGATCTTCTTGTGGATAAAATCCAGAGATAAGGGACAAGATAAACTTCCGCTTGTCTTTGGATGCGGTTAATATAAACCGGAAAAAGGGATGGACAAAAAAATATTCAATGCGGTCAAGGGGAAAATCCGGAAAGCGGTGGAAGATTTTTCCATGTTCCGGCGGGAGGATAAAATCCTTGTGGCTCTTTCCGGCGGGAAGGACAGTCTCCTGCTGGCCTATTTTCTGAAACAACTGGGATATTCACCGGACGGGCTTTTCATAGATCTGGGGATTGGAAATTTTTCTGCACTGTCCCGTGACGTGGTGGAAGAATTCTCCCGCCGTTATGGAATCCGTTTGCACAGGGAAGAATCCACTGCATGGACAGGTTTCTCCATCGACCGTATTTCCGGGCAGTACGCGGATTCTGTATGTTCTGTATGCGGTTCGGTGAAAAGAAAAATCTTCAATAATTTTGCATTGAAAAATGGCTATGATGTTTTATTGACCGGACACAATATGGACGATGAAGCCCGTTTCCTTTTATCCAATAATCGGAAATGGAACTGGGCATATCTGAAAAAATCCTATCCGGTTCTGGGAGCAAAAGAGGGATTCATCAAAAGAGCCAAACCTCTGGTATATGTGCGGGAGTCCCAGATGCTCCGGGCTGTGAAATACATAGACGTGAAACCGGTGGAGGATCCCTGTCCGTATTCCAGGGATGGTAACCAGAAAAAATATGACAAAATCTTTGATGCCGCCGATGATGGATTCCCGGATTTTCTGAATGACTATTATCTGAATTTTCTGAGGAATTATTCCTTTCTCTCCGGATACGCTGATGAGACAATTCTGAAAAAATGCAGCATCTGCGGAGACTGGACCACCTCTGATGTGTGCAAGGTCTGCCGGGTGGGGCAGGGAAACTGGAGAAAAAAAATTGACAATACGGACGGAGACGTAATCTGAAACAAAACCTAAAATAGAGGCATTATGGAAAATTTACGGGAATCTACAAGGGAAACATTATACGAAAAAAATGGACGCAATTATTCTTTTTATAATATTCATAAACTGGGAGAATCCGGTTATCCGGTGGATTCCCTTCCTTTTAGTATAAAAATCCTGCTGGAATCGCTCTTGAGAAACTGTAACGGGAAAGAAATCCTCCGGGATGATGTTCTGGCTCTGGCCGGGTGGAAACCATCCATGGATTCCTTTCCGGATATTCCCTTTCTGCCCGCACGGGTGGTGCTACAGGATTTCACAGGAGTTCCTTGTGTGGTGGACCTGGCTTCCATGCGGGATGCCATGAAAACCCTGGGAGGAGATCCCAAAAAAATAAATCCGCAGATTCCGGTGTCGCTGGTGATTGACCATTCCGTGCAGATTGATTTTTTTGCCAGCAAAGACGCCCTGGAGAAAAATATGGAACTGGAGTTTTCCAGAAACCGGGAGAGGTATGAATTTATAAAATGGGGACAAAACAGCTTCCGGAATTTTGAGGTCTTTCCTCCCGGCAGCGGTATTATCCACCAAGTGAATCTGGAGTTCATCGCTTCCGGGGTCGTCCAGAAGGAAGAAAAGGATGGAATCCTGGTGTACCCGGATTCGCTGGTGGGAACAGACAGCCACACCACCATGATCAATGGTTTGGGGATTCTGGGATGGGGAGTGGGCGGAATTGAGGCGGAAGCGGTGATGCTGGGGCAGCCTCTGAGTATGCTGGCTCCGGAAGTGGTGGGTTTTAAGATCACCGGTTCCCTCCCGGAAGGCAGCACATCCACAGACATTGCCCTTTATGTGACCCAGATTTTGCGGGCAAAGAACGTGGTGGGAAAATTTGTGGAATTCTATGGAGAGGGATTGAGCAGTATGTCCCTGGCTGACCGGGCCACCATCGCGAACATGGCTCCGGAATATGGTGCCACCATGGGCTTTTTCCCCATGGATGCGGAATCCCTCCGCTATCTGAAAAACACTGGTCGTTCGGATGAGCTCATTGAACTGGTGGAAGCCTATATGAAGGCACTGGGCATCTTCCGGGAGGATTCCACTCCGGAGCCATTATTCAGTGATAAAATTGAACTGAATCTGGGGGATATCCGTCCCAGTGTAGCGGGACCCAAGAGACCCCAGGATAGAATTTATCTCAAAGAAATGAAAAACGCTTTTTCCGCCGCACTGGTCAACCCCACGGAAAAACGAGGATATGGACTTACCCCGGAGGAATACCAAAGAAGCACCCTCTATAAGGAGGATAACCACACTCCCATGACCCACGGTGCGGTGGTGATTGCCAGCATCACCAGTTGTACCAATACCAGCAATCCATCGGTGGTGATTGCCGCCGCCCTTCTGGCAAAAAAAGCGGTGGAAAAAGGACTTACCATCCCGCCCTATGTAAAAACCAGTTTCGCTCCCGGTTCCAGAGTGGTGGAGCATTATCTGACCCACTCCGGCCTGCTGGAGTACCTGGAAAAGCTGGGATTCCATATTGTGGGATATGGCTGTGCCACCTGCATTGGGAATTCCGGTCCGTTGCCTGACCCCGTGGCCCAAACCATCACAGAAGCGGATCTGGTGGTCGCCAGCGTTCTCTCCGGGAATAGAAATTTTGAAGGAAGAATCAATCCCCATGTAAAAGCAAATTTTCTGGCGTCCCCACCACTGGTGGTGGCGTTTGCCATTGCCGGAACTGTGGCCATTAATATGGAAACCGAACCCCTGGGATATGGTGCGGACGGGGAGTCCGTTTTCTTGCGGGATATATGGCCATCAAAAAATGAAATTAATCAGATAAAAACCCTGGCGGAAAATCCGGAAGTGTTCCGCAGTATTTACGGCAATGTGCTCCACCAGAGCAGGATGTGGCAGGATATTCCGGTGACCAGAAGTGAATTCTATTCCTGGGATGACAACGCCACCTATATACAAAATCCGCCTTTTTTTAAAGATATTTCCCCGGAGACAAAACCCATCGGCGGGATTAAGAACGCCAGAGTGCTTCTGAAACTGGGAGACAGCGTCACCACGGATCATATCAGTCCGGCGGGCAGTTTTAAACCGGACACTCCGGCGGGGCGTTATCTTCTGGAAAAAGGAATTCATCCGTCCGATTATAACAGCTATGGAAGCAGAAGAGGGAATGACAGGGTGATGACCCGTGGTACCTTCGCCAATATCCGCATAAAAAATGAACTTGCTCCGGGCACAGAGGGGGGCTTCACCACTTTCCTGCCGGACGGAGCGAACCATAATAAAGTGATGAGTGTTTATGATGCCGCCATGAAATACAGGGACGCCAATATCCCCACGCTTGTCATTGCAGGAAAAGATTATGGTATGGGCTCCAGCCGGGACTGGGCAGCCAAAGGAACCATGCTTCTGGGCGTTAAAGCGGTGATAGCGGAAAGCTTTGAACGAATCCACCGTTCCAACCTAGTGGGGATGGGCGTCCTGCCTCTGGAGTTTACGGATGGACAGAACCGGGAAACCCTGGGTATTACCGGAAGAGAGACATTCCAGATACCGCTGGATGATTCCCTCCGTCACGGACAGAAAATCCAAATCACCACCATCCGCGAAGACGGAACGCAGAATGAATTTTCCGTTCTGGTGAGAATAGATACTCCCGTTGAAATGGAATACTACAGAAACGGAGGAATTCTGCAGACCGTATTAAGACGCATCGCCCTGGAAAAATGAATATTTTCAGGACACCAGGGGGAAACGCAGGGTGACTTTTGTTCCTTTGGATGGTTCACTTTGCACGTCAATGCTGCCGTTATTTTTTCTCCACAAATTCCCGGACCAGGATCAGCCCCAGACCGCTCCCTTTTTTGCCGTTTGTCCCCAGGGTGCCTCCGAAGGAGAAGGCACCACCCTTATGGTTCAGTTTTCCATAAACATGGATTAATGTTGCCGGTTCAATAATAAAATAAAGCGTTGCCCATGAAAAAAGTCTTCGTCCATTTCTAAAAAACTGTCTCTGTTTTTTGAGAATACCGAATGATCCCATACTGTGTCATCAGGATTTAACCCTACAAACCATCGGAAGAGGAGGTTGTAATTAAGTTGTTCCATTAACTGTCTGCTCCGCATCTTGTGGGATGGATCCCAGAAGACGGTAATAACGGGAAACGGCACCAAAATCGCCGGGAGTCAAAGGATGGAGTTTTTCCAATATGGAACCGTCCCGCCGGTCCTGCAGAAAAGAGTCCACCTCCAGCGTATAATCCAGACGGCGACGGGTGGAAGGATCAGAAGCATGGACATAATTGGTAATGAAAATAATCCGGATGTCTTTTTTTGGGGGGGGATCTGCCACAGATTATTCCTCAGTATTTGTCCGGAAAAAGGAAACAATATTCTGCAAATCCAGAGATTGGGAGCTCATTTCACTGGAAATAGAAGCAAGCTCTTCTGAAGAGGCAGCATTTCCTTGGGTGGCATCATCCAATTGTTCTATGATTTTACTCATTTGTTTTATGCTTTCTGTCTGGTTTTCTGTGGCGGCAACAATTTTACGCACAAAATTGGCGGTTTCTTTTACCGAAGGAAGAATCCGGTGGATTGCATTGCTGGCCTGTCCGCCAATTT